>JAJPHT010000006.1 GCA_021325135.1 Pseudomonadota bacterium
ATGGTCTTGTCGCCGGCGATCTCGATGACCTCGCCCATGAGCTTCTCGTTGCCCACGAAGACGACGTCGTACATGCGGGCCTTGATGCCCGTGGCGGTCACGACGGGACCGGCGATGCGGTAGATGCTTCCGCCGGTCTTGCTGTGGGTTTGGGTCGCGGTGGCTTGGGCCATGATATCACCTTGATGAGCGTCACTTCACGATGTCGATGCCGATGGCGCGCTTGACCTTCTCGCGGAGGTCGTCCTGGCCGGCGCCCTCGCCCATGGCGACGATGACCGGCTCCAGGCTTTCCGAGGCCTTCTTGCGAAGGAGCGGAGGGAGGGCGTCCATGTCGGGGCCCTGGACGATGAGGATGCCGAGGTTGTCCCCCTTGTGGAGGATGCCGTCGAGGACCTTGGCGAACTCGTGGCCGTCCGCGACGGGGAACGTGCGGCGGACGCCCGCGAGGTTGAACCCGAGGACGAAGTCGGGGCTTCCGATGACGCCGATCTCCTTGCTCATAGGTTCAGCAGCTCCTCGATGGTGGACTGGGGGAGGCCCGTCTGCTTGCCATACGCGATGGCGCGCAGGTTGTCGGCCTCGATCTTCTTTCTCAGGATGAAGTCGACCACGGGGAGCACGGAGAGGGGCGCCCTATGGCTGAAGTCGCTCGCGTCGCGGATCAGCTCCTTGTCCAGCGCGGTCGCGATGGGGTTCACGTTGCCCTGCGCGAGGGAGGCGCGCGCCGCGTCCGCGACGTGCGCGCCGACGCTCAGGCCGCTGATCTCCTGGAGGACCTCGTCGTCGCTGCCGCGCACAATGCGCTGCGCGGTGTCGCGGCCGACCTCGCGGCCCTCCCCCAGGAAGTAGGGCTCCCAGTCGGAGACGCCCGCGAAGCGCAGGCGGAAGAGCGTCTTGAGGTTGACCACGTCGATCTCGTTGCGCGCCCAGTCGAGGAACGCGCGGTTCGCGGCGCCGTTGGCGGGGATGCTCTTGACCAGCGACTCGTAGTAGGCGCGGTCCAGCGCGTTCTCCACGGCGACGAGGTTCGACACCTGGCGGCCCTCGGTCTGCGCCTGGAGCACCTTGCCCCAGGGGGTCCCGGAGAGCGCCTCCACGACGGCCTCGATGGAGTCCAGGCGGCAAAGCTCCTCGAGGCGGGGCGCCAGCGAGCCCGTGGGGATCGTCTCGGCGAGGATCTCCTCGGGGCGCGCGCCGGCGAACTTGCCGCGCAGGATCGTCTTGACGTTGTACGCGTCGTAGCGGGCGAGGTACTGCGCGATCATGAGCTGGAGCTCGCCCGTGGCGAAGCCCAGGATCTGCGAGTACGCGCGGCCCAGCTTGAGGCGGGTCGCGCGCTCGACGAGCTCCGCGCCGCGGTAGCGGGCGGCAAGCTCGTCGATCTCGGCCTTGTACGTGCCCTCCTGGAGGTGGCGGGCGATCTCGCTGGCGTCGCGGGCCAGGAGCTTGGGGTACTCCTCGGGGGGCAGCAGCGCGGCCTTCTTCGCGCGGACGCGCGCGTTGACGTAGGCGTAGTTCCCGCCGCCGCCCATGCCAAGCTTGCCGAAGAGACGCGACGCCATGGTGATCTCACGCCTTCAGGAGCTTCGCGATCTCGTTGGTGGAGCCGTTCCAGATCTCGTCGAGGAGCGTCTCGTAGCGCAGGTTCTCGCGCGTGGCGCCGTCGGCGGCCTCCACCACGACGCCGCCCAGCCCTTCGAACGTGCCGGCGACCTTGAGGCCGAGCTTCTGCGCGAGCTTCTCGTCCTGCTTCGCGACCCAGATCTTCCCGTTGGGCTGGTTCGCGCGCGCCACGAGGGCCTTGATGTGGGCCTCGCGCTTGGGCTCGGGCAGCGCCATGAGGCGCTGCTCAAGCTCCGTGCGCAGCGACGAGACGAGCTCGCGCTCCGCGGCGAGGCGGAGGCGGCGGGCCTCGAGGTCGGCGTTCGCGGACTCGCGCTTGACGAGGGAGTCCGCGGCGGCCTGCGCCTCGGCGGCGCGCTTCGCGCGGATCTCGTCGGCCTGGCGCTTCGCGTCGGCGAGGATGGCGTCCGCCTCCTTGCGGGCGGTGGCCACCGTGGACTGCGAGGCGTTGCGGCCCTCGGAGCGGATGTTGTCAACGACCTTGTCGAGGCCCATGGGGAATCTCTCCTCGTTCGGTTCTCTCGCTTCCTTCCTCAGGCGATCTTGCCCAGGAGCAGGAAGGCGATCAGGAGACCGAAGATGACCACGGTCTCGGGGATGGCGATGAAGAGCAGCGCGCGGCCGAGGAAGCCGGCGTCCTCGGCGGTGGCGCCCACGGCGGCGGCGCCGATCTGGGACTGCGCGATGCCGGTGCCGAGGCCGGCGAGACCGACCGCGAGGCCGGCGCCGATGGCGATCCAGCCGCCCTGGGTGTAGGTGTTGTCGGGAGCGCCGGCGGCCTGGGCGCCGACGGTGGGAGCAAGGCCGAGGACGACGAGGGCGAGGCCGACGATGACGAGCGTCTTGTTCATTCCAAATCTCTCCATGATGCTACGGGACTAGGGGGACGAAGGGGAGTTCGCGGGGGTGGTGACCTGCCGCTCGCGGCCGAAGGGCTTGAACGGCTGGCCGCCGCCCTTGAAGAACTTCGTGAAGAACTCCACGAAGTTGAGACGGATGGCCTGGATGCCCGCGCTGAGCACGCCCAGCACGAACAGGAGCGCCTGGATCACGAGGAAGAGCAGGAAGGCCACGATGAGCAGCGGGATGCCCGCGCCCGCGGAGAGGCCGATGCTCACCAGCGTGAGGTTGTTGAACGCGACGGCCATGGCGCCCTTGGCGATGGCGACCGCGCCCAGACGCAGGTAGGACAGGATGTTGCTGAGCATCGAGGGGATCTCGAGGACCCCCGCGGCGCCTTCGGCCCAGCCCAGGATGATGGCGCCCACGACGAAGCCGACGCCCGCGATCGTGTACGCCTGGCCCGCGGTGAGGAAGGGGGGCAGGGCGGAGAGGAGCGCCAGCACGGCGGGGTAGAACGCGATCAGCAGGACGAGGAAGCCGATCTTGGCGGCCAGGTGCTTGGCGCCGTGGCCCATCTCGTTGCGGATGCCGATGAGCAGGCCGATGAGGAGGTGGATGCCCGCGGCGACGAGCGAGATGACGAGCATCGTGTGCACGTCGTTGACCTTGTGGATGATGGGCTCCAGGTGCGGCAGCGAGGCGAGGCTCGTCTGGCGGCTGGCCGACATGAGGCAGGTCCACGTCGCCTCGTGGACCTTGTCGTACACGTCGCCGCAGGTGGCGGTGGCGACGTCGATCTTGGCCTCCTCCAGCATGCGGTCGTTGTGCGTGAGCGGGATGCCGAAGGCGTCCTGGAACACGACGCCGCCGAACACCATGGCGATGACGCCGGCGACGATGAACGCGACGCCAAGCTCCTTCATGAGCTCGACGCGCTTGAGCTTCGTGACCATGAGCCAGCCCAGGAGGGCCATGACGATGCCCAGGCCCAGGTCGCCGATCATGAAGCCGAAGAAGAGCGGGAAGAAGAGCGCCAGGATGGCGGTGGGGTCCGCCTCGTCATAGCGGGGCGTGGAGAAGAGGTTGGTGAAGCCCTCGAAGGGGCGGAACGCACGGGCGTTCTTGTACTTCGTCGGGGGCACGCTCTTGGGGGGCGCCGCGGGGGCGTCCGTCATGGCGTCCGCGCCGGCGTCGTGGTGGCCGTGCCCGTGGTGGTCGTCCTCCACGGGGAGGTCAGCGAAGTAGACGTTGCCGCCCGTGGCCTGCATGACGGCCTGCTCCACCTTCGCGCGGGCGGAGGCGGGGACCCAGGCGTCGACGACGAAGGCGTTCTCGGTGGAGCCGAAGGAGAGGGGCGCCTCGGCCTTCTCCACGAGGATGGCGAGGTGCTCCTCGGCGGCAAGGAGGAAGTCCTTGTGCTCGGCCGCGAGGCGGGCCAATTCGGCGTCGGCCTGGGCGAGGCGCTGCGCGAGGGCGGCGCGCTCGGACTCCAGCGAGGCGAGGCGCTCGGCGGGGGCGCCCGTGCCGGCGGGGACCTCGACCTCGGCGAAGCCGTGGCGGTAGAGGATCTCCTGCACGGCGGAGGCCTGCGCGGAGGGGACGAAGAGGGCGAAGACGGAGCCCTCGCCGCGGACGACCTGCGAGTCGGGCGCCGCGCGGACGACCTCCATCTCGAAGCCCTCCTCGGCGCGGCCGACGAAGACCGTGAGCGTGTCGTAGCCGCGGTAGTCCTCCAGGCGCAGCGGGAGCGACGCGAGGGGCTGAAGCTTGGTCTCCAGCTCGCGGCTCTCCTGGAGCGCGGTGCGGAGGGACTCGCGCCCCTCGTGGGCGCGGCTCACGGCGGCCTCGATCTGGTCAAGCTGCGAGTCGAGGCGGGCCTCCACGTCGCGCACGGGGAGCGCGCGGTCGGGGAGCTTGCCCTCCAGCGAGAGGTGGCGCAGGAGCGCGCGGACGCGCACGAGGCGCTCGGAGGCCGGGCCGGCCTCGGGGAGGGGGCGGCCCAGGCGGAACTCGGCGAGGTCCGCGGACTTGGACTCGGTGAAGTCGACGAAGTGCGCCGCGCGGAGCCCGTGGAGCGTCTCGATGACGCGGGGCTGCTGCGCCTTCGCGGCGACGATGAGCACGCGCTCCATGGCTTCGGGCTTGAGCATGGGGCCTCACTTCCCAGCGACGTGCCTCTCGACGTTGGCCAGGAGCGCATCCAGCGCCGCCTTGAAGTCGGGCCCCTGGGCGCGGGCGCGCACGGCGGCCGCGTCCTTCTCGCCGGCGGCGAGGCGCTGGACGCGCGCCTTCTCGGCGGAAACCCTGGCGACCTCGACCGCGTTGGAGTACGCCTCGTCGGCCTGCTTGCGGGCCTGCTCAAGAAGCTGGTTGGCCTGGCGCTCCGCGTCGCGGAGGATCTGCACGGCCTGCTTCTGGGCATCGGCCTTGAGGTCGCGCACCTCGGCTTCGGCCTTCTTGACCTCGCGAAGCGCCTCGGCGTACTGCATGGGGCTCGCGCCGCACAAGGAGGAGGGGGTATATGTAGCTATGCCGGGACCCGCGTGAGGCGAAAATCTCTCGGGGAAAACGGGGGGCCGCGTCGCGCGGAAAAACGTCCACGCGCGACGCGGCGGAGACGCGCTCAGGAGAGCACGTCGAGGGGCACGGGGGAGCCCACGTCGATCTGCTGGAGGGCGCCCACGGGGCTCGCGGCCCAGGTCCAGGCGACGCCCTGGTTGCTGTAGCCGTAGCAGGAGGGGGCGCCGCCCTGCGCGCTGCAGGACTGCTGCGTCTCGTTGCCCACGCTCAGGCGCGTCCCGTTGGGGCCTTCCACCACGTAGCCGTGGAAGCAGTGGGAGGAGTCGAACGAGGACGAGGAGCCTGACGTGGTCTCGTTGCCCGAGCCGGTCGTGGAGGACTGCGAGCTGCTCTGGGAGCGGCACGCGTCCTCGCGGCCGGCGAAGACGCCCTCGCCCTCGGCGGTCGCGTCGGCGCCGGAGCGGCAGTCGCTGCTCCTCGTGCCGTCGTTGGACCCGTACGACCAGGAGTCGGTGCCCGAGTAGGTGTCGTACGTCGTCTCGTTGGAGAAGGAGGCCGTGCAGCTGTTGATCTCGCCCGCGCGGACGCCGTGGCCGTCGAGGCCGGCGAAGACGTGGTTGCCGCACTCGTCGGAGGAGGAGCCCTGCCAGGCGGACCGGCCGTCCTGCCAGGAGCTGGACGTGCCGTTGCCGTCGTTGTAGCTGCTCCAGGAGCTCTGGCTGTGGCCCTGGCCGGAGAAGGTGTCGGAGCACCCTTCGACCTGGCCGGCGCTGGCGCCCAGCGCGTCGACCTCGGCGCCCTGGCTGCTGGCGCGGTTGTACTGGTACGCGCCCTGGTAGGTGTCGGACCCCGAGTTGAAGTACGAGTCGTGGTACCACGAGGAGTCGTAGCTGGAGCCGGAGGAGTCGTTGGTCGAGTTGCGCTGGTAGACGGTCGCGGACGCCAGGGAGCCGGCGCCGTCGCTGGCCTGCGCGTCGAGGGTGTCGGCCTCAGCGCGGCAGGACTGCGAATGCTGGTAGGCGTAGCCGTACCCGCCGTAGGAGTAGTCCGAGGGGGACGGGGGCGGGGGCGGCGGCGTGGTCCCGTTGGTGTCGTTGGTGCCGTTCGTCGGCACGGGGACGGGCGGGGGGACGCTGGGGCCCCAGTAGGAGTAGGAGGTGTACCAGGACGAGCCGTTGCAGGACGAGTCCTGGGTGAAGGTCTGGACATCGGCGCCGGGCCCATTGGCGGCGGCCAGGGGGACGGCGAGCAGGATCAGGGTGGCAAGGATGGTGCGCACGGGGGCGAAGCCTCCAGCCGCTGGGAAGCGCTGACCCATCCTGAACTCATTGGTGACGTTTTGTCAGCGTCCGGGATTCCCCCTTTCCCGCTGCCGATTCTGGTCGGCCGTTCCCGTGCGGAATCCCGCTCCCGGGGGTTACACCACGAAGCCCGCGCCGCCCTTGCGCGGGGCCTGGACGAGCCAGTCGAAGGTGGCGTCGGCCGTGGAGCCGCCCGTCGCGCGGACGGTGACGTGGTCGCGCGCCTTCTCGGCGACGTAGAGCGCGGGCCCGTCGCTGGTGAGCGTCACCTGGACAGTCATGTTGCCCACGTCCTCCAGGGCCTGGAAGGGCTGCGGGAGGTCGACCCGGGCCGTGCCGTTCTGGAGGGAGGCGCTGCCGCGGGCGAAGACGGTGACCTCGGCGCCCTCGGTGGGCGCGGTGCTCACGGTGAACGGGACGCCAGTGGAGGTCACGAGGAGCGTGCGCGTGCCCAGGAAGCGCGTCGCGGTGACGTTGCCGCCCGCGAGGAGGTCTCCCTCCACCTCGAAGGCGCGGGCCACCTGGCTCCAGCGCAGCGCGTGGACGGCGGCGAGGCCGGGCTCGTAGAAGTTGAGCGCGGGATCGACGGCGGCGCTGGACGCGATGAGGGAGAGGTTGCCCAGCCCCACGAAGTCGCCATCCGCGATGACGGCGCCCGGGTTCACGGTGAGGTTGCGGCACGCGCCCGCGCAGGCCTGGAGCACTTGCGTCTGCGCGACGGGCGCCAGGGCGATGGCCAGCGTGTGGTTCTCCGGCGAGGGCGTGACCACGAGCCCCTGCCCCGCCTCCAGGTGGATCGCGCCGTCGCCCGCGGGCGCGACGCCGGAGAGGGACACCGGGCGCGCGCCCAGGGTGCATCCAGAAAGGAGGGCCGCCACGAGGAGAAGGAGGATCGCGCCGCCGCGTTGCGTCATGGGCTCGCGAGGGCGGGGCGCGTGGGATAAGGTTTGGGAACTCACGCCGCGATGGGCTGCCTCGCCTCGCGGCGCCCGAGGCGCGCGATCCGCAGGACGACCTCGTAGGCGTGCGACACCTTGCCCCCTTCCAGGTGCGTCTCGACGCCGTCGAGCGCGTCGGCGGGGACGACGTAGTACGACGTGAGGCAGGTGAGGCCGCCGCGAAGGACCGCGGGCGGCTCGGTGGCGACGAGGCGGGCGCGCGGGTCCTTGGGCGTCGTGCGCATCTCGCGGTGGACGCCCACGATGTCCTTCACGACGACGAGCGCCTCGCTGGAGGAGAGCGCGCGGCCCGCCCAGGCGTAGAGGCCGTCGCGGCCCTTGTCGCTGGTGACGAGGAGGCGGGGCTCGAGAGCCGGGGTCTGCATGCAGCACGCCTTGGGTGGGCGCTCTAAAGCACGCACGGACTTACCCGGGGGAGTTGTAGCCTTCATGCGGCAGGCCGACGTGGACCGCGCGTGGAACGGACGCCAGACGTGGCGGTCGTGGGCGCCAGCGCCGCGGGGCTCGCGGCCTCGTGGGCGGCTGCCGGCGAAGGGGCAGACGTGCTGCTCCTGGAGGGGCGCGCCCGCATCGGCGAGCCGCCCGCGCCCGCCAGCCTGGCGTTCGACCTCCTCTGGGAGGCGCCCATCCGCCCATCGCCCGATGCGGTGCGGCGCCGGCACCGCGGCCTCGCCGTGCGCTCGCCCTCGGGCGCCTGCCTGGAGGTGGAGGCGCCCCTCTCGATCCTGGATCGCGGCCGCTTCGACGAGGAGCTTGCCGCCGAGGCGCAGCGCCGCGGCGCGCGCGTGGAGACGGGCGTCGCGGGCCTCGCGCTGGGGCCGGAGCGCACGCTCATCGCGCAAGGCCTCGTCGTGCGGCCGAAGGTCATCGTCTTCGCGGACGGCGCGCGCACGCTGGCCGCGGGCCTGCTCGCGACGCAGCGCAGCCCGGGAGACCTGGCGTGGGGCGCGCAGCTTGCGTTCGAGCGCGAGGGCGCCGCGCGGGAGGAGCGCGTCACGCTGACGCTGGGCTCGCACGCCCTGGGCGGCCGCTCGCAGCTGAATCCCCTGGAGGGCGACCGCTGGACGCACTGGACCTTCTACCGCGGCTCGCCGGCCGACGCCGAGGCGCGCGCCCGCGCCGCGCTGGCCCTGGACGCGCGCCTGCGCGGCTGGCCCGCGTCGGTGGCGGACGAGGCGCGCTTCGCGGGCGTCGCGCCCGATCCCGTCTACACGCTCCCCGGCCGGCTCTCGGCGCCCGGCGTCCTCGTGGCCGGCGGCGCGGGCGGGCAGGGCGGCCTGGAGATCGGCCTGGGCGCGGGCGTCCTGGCGGGGCGCGTCGCGGCGGCGGTGGCGCGGGGGCGGGCGCAGCCGCGGGACTACGAGCGCGCCTGGAAGCGCCGCCACCTGGCGGGCTATCTCCTCCTGCGCTGGGCCACGGACCGCCTCGCGCGGCTGCCCGACGCCGAGGTGGACCGCCTCCTCACGCCGTGGGACCGGCGCCGCATCGCGCTGGAGGCGCCCGCGCGCGGGCTCGCGCGCAACCCGAAGGCGCTGCCCTCCCTCGCGCGCGCCGCGCTGCGCTCCCTATTCTAGCGAGAGGTCGGCCGCCAGCGCGCGCACGGCGGCGTCGAGGGCGCCCACCGCGCACGGGTTCCCGCAGATGTCCGCGTGCAGGTGGTCGAGCCACGCGCGCCACTCCCCAGGGGGCGTGTCCGCCAGCTCGCCCGCCGCCCAGCGCAGCAGCGCCTCCGCGCTCACGGGCGTCTCGGGGGGCTGAAGGGCCGCGCGCGCCTCGCCCACGGCCCCGCCCTCGCGCAGCGCGACCTCGATGCCCTGCGCGTCGACGCGCCACGCGAGGCGCATGATATCACGAGAGGGCCCGCAGGAGCGCGTCCCCCTGCACGAGGCCGTAGCCGTAGAAGTCGTCGTGGGAAGGGCCCGCCTGGCCGGAGAGCGCGCCGATCTTCTTGGAGGAGGTCGTGAGCGCGGTCTTCACCATCTCCACCGTGGCCGAGTCGCGGTTCTTCAGGTCGGGGCGCTTCTGGAGCACGTCCGCCAGGATGCCGCCCAACATGGGCGCGGCCTGCGAGGTGCCCTGCGCGATGGCGTAGCCGCCGTCCTTCCACGCGCTGGTGATGTCGACGCCGGGCGCCACGACCTCGGGCTTCTTGTCGGGGTCCTGCGAGGGCGTGCCCGGCTGCGGGTTGCGCACGCCGCCGGGGAGCGTGCCCCCTCCGCCGCTGGTGCCGGTGCCGTGGCACGAGAAGGGCGCGATGGTCTCGTTGCGCGCGACGGCGCCCACGGCGATGACGCCCGGCACGTTGGCGGGGCTCGTGACGGTGCAGGAGGTCTCGCCGGAGTCCTTGTCCACGTTGCCCGCGGCCGCGACGACGAAGACGCCCTGCGAGATGGCCTGCCGCACCGCGTTCTCGGTGTAGGTGCCGAAGATGGGCCGCGTGTCGCCGCCCAGGGAGAGGATGATGACGTTGGCGCCCGCGGAGACGGCGGTGGTCACGCCCTGCGCGACGCGGCTCTCGTCGCCGTGGCCCGACGCGTCGATGGCCTTGATGACGATGAGCGACACGTCGGGCGCCACGCCCTTGAGGCGGTAGCCGTTGAAGATGGTCTTCCACGTGCCCTGCGCGGCGACGATGCCCGCGACGTGGCTGCCGTGGCCGTTGTCGTCGTAGGCCTTGGTGCGGCCGTTCACGAGGTCGGCCCACTGGATCTGCACGCCGCGGAACTCGTCGTGGGAGAGGTCGATGCCCGTGTCGATGATGGCGACGTTGACGCCCTTGCCCGTGAGGCCCGCGTTGTGGAGCGCGTCGGCCTGGATCATGTGCAGCGTCCAGGCGCCCTCGCCGTACCCGTTGGTGGATGCGGTCGTGATGCCGGTGCATCCCGAGAGCGGCACGGCGAGCAGCAGGACGACGGCGACGAGCGCCGGGCCGCGAGGGGCCATCGGGCGCGGAGCCGGCAGCCGGGTGATGAGGATTGTGGATACGGAGCCGCGCCGCCTTCACGGCCGGACGCGCTCGAACGACGCGCCTCCGGGGGAGACGACGTAATAGCGCGGGACCCGGCCCTCCCTGCGGGACCGGAGGTGGCCGGAGCGCTCCAGCCCCAGGAGGTGGTAGCGCGCGAGCTGGCGGCTCATGCGGAGCCCCCGCGCGACGTCCGCGGCCGTGGCGCCAGGGGAGCGCCGCAGGAAGGCGAGCGCGTCGTCGGGCACGGCCCGCGCGGGCGGGGGCGCGGGCGAGCCGCTGGCGCGGTAGCGCCGGGCCCCCCACGACGTCTGCGCGACGACGTACCCTTCCCGCTCCAGCACGCGGAGGTGGTGCGCGAGGGCCCCGTTGGAGAGGCCCAGCGCGCGGCGGATCTCCTCGTAGCGCTGGCCCGGGTGCTCCGTGACGTAGGCGTGGATGCCCGCGCGCAGGTCGCTGCGCAGGACGTCAGGCCGGGTGAGGCGCGAGGAGAGCGCGGCGGTCGCGAGGCCAAGCCCGTAGCGGCCGAAGCCCGCGGCCGCGGCGGCGCCCAGGAGGATCGCCAGGCCCAGCGCGGGGGCCGCGACGGCGAGCGCGGGGGCGCGGACGCCCTGCGCGGCGCCCCCTTCTGGCGTGGCGGCTGGCGCCGGGGTCCTCGGGGCCGGCGCCCCCGGGAGGGAGAGGGTGGGCAGGGAGGGGACGACGGGCGCGCTTCCCGGCAGGTCGGGGGTCCCCGGCGGCGCGGGGAGAGGAGCGAGCACGGCGCCGGGGGCGACCTCTCCGGGGGCGGCGCCCGTCGCGAGGGTCACGAGGCCCGAGGCCTGGTCGCCCCAGGGGTCGAAGAGCGGGACGGTGGAGAGCGCGTCCCCTCCGTCCGAGCCGGAGGCGTGCGCCAGCGCAAGGGGGCGGCCGCCAGGGAGCATGCCCATCTCCATGAGGAAGCCGATCATGGAGCCGCGCGCGTCCCAGGCGGAGTATGGCGCCCCGAACGTCCTGCCGCCGTCCAGCGACTCCACGACGAAGGTGGCGGCGGGCCGGTCCGCGTCCCAGAAGGGGCGCACGTCGTCCCACATGAGCGCGACGCGCGGCCCGCTCACGGCCATGATGACGCTGCCCGACCGGCGGGACTGGGGCACGAGGGCCGCCGCGTCGTAGAGCCCGTTGAGGGGCGTCACCTCGGTCGCGCCGGAGGGGAGCACGCGCGCGTAGTACGACGTGTCGTTCTCGAACTCCCCGATGCGGGGGTCCTCCGAGGGCCTGTCCACGTGGTGGAGGTCGTAGGCGAGGTGGACGACGCCCAGCGCGTCCAGCGCCATGGCGCCGAAGACCGCGCGCTCGGGGCCCCCCAGCCCGGCGACGGCGCGCGCCGCGCCGAAGCTGCGCCCGCCGTCCTGCGAGCGCGCCATGCGCCACTCCTCCGTGCCGTTGGCGTCCGCGTCGACCCACGCCAGGGCCACCTCCCCCGTGGGCGAGGCCGCCAGGCGCGCGCCCTCCAGCGCGTCGCCCCGCTGGGCGCGCGGCACGTCCACCGCGGGGCCCACCGATCCGTTGGGGAGGATGGCGCGCACGCGCAGGGGGAGCGGCTGGTCGAAGCCGGGGCCGGTGGCGTCGCGCGGGTAGGGGAGGCCCGCCAGCACCACGACGCCGTCCGGAAGCGCGACGGAGGACCCGCCGTAGAGGTCCTCCGGCAGCGCGCCCGAGCGCAGCGCCTTGCCGGTGAGGGCGTCGATGGTGACGAAACGGGTGGGCTCCGCGCCGTACTCCACGCCAGGGGGCGCCACCTTGTGGAATGATATCGTGGCGTCGCCGGCTCCCGTGGCGACCGAGACCGAGTTGTGGTCGACGCCGTGGGCGACCAGCGCGGGCTCGCCGAACGAGCGGCCCCCGTCGAGGGAGGCGCGGTAGAGCAGGTCGTAGCTCGTGCCTTCGATGAGCCGCTCGTAGACGACGCCCACGAGGCCCCCGGGCTGCACGACGAGGCGCCCCAGCGTGGGGGAGCCGAAGACCGGGTGCGTCGCGAAGCGGTGGGGCGCTCCGTCCTGCCGCGGCGCGACGAGGGCGGTGACGTTCTCGAAGAGCGAGGCGTTGAGCGCGTCGGTGAGGACGGGGAGCCGCACGACGTCCGACAGGGGCGGCACCGGCGCGTCGGCGCGGGCGACGGAGACGTTGAGCGCGACGCCGGGGCGCACGTCGTCGAGGACCAGCCGCGCCGTCGTGTTCGCATCCACGTCCACCGGCACGACGCGGTCGACGACGGGCCCCGCCAGCGGATCGACGTGGCTCACGACGACCTGGACGTCCGCGGGGCCCGCCCGCGCCGTGACGTCCACCGCGAGCGCGCCCTCCGAGGACGCGGCCGAAAGCTCCACGGTCGCGGCGGGCGCGGGGCCCAGCGCGCCGGCGGGGAGGGCGGGCAGCGCCGCGACGAGGAGGAGGGCGAAGGCGAGACGGGCGCGCATGGGAGCACGTCGAAGCCCCCAGGCGGGATCATAAAGAGTCCGGAGGGGCGTTTGTCAGCCCGAGAAGTGCCGCACGACGCGCCCCTCGCGCTGCTTGCGGACGACGCCCGATCTCACCAGGCGCACCAGGTGCCAGTGGAGCGCCTGGGGCGTGAGGCCGGTGGCCTGGGCGAGGTCCTTCTGCGTGAGGCCCGGGGTCGCCTTCACGCGCTGGGCCACCTGGGCCGTGACGGGGTTGCAGAGGATGGCGACGGTCTCCTTGGTGGCGGCAAGCTGCGCGCCGTTCTCGAAGTAGCGGCGGTGGCGCCCCTCGCGCAGCGAGGTGACCATGCGCGTCTGCTCCAGCACGTCCAGGTGGTAGATGGTGGTGCCCCAGGCGACGCCCGCGGCGTGGGCGAGGTCGCTGGCGGAGGCGCCGGGGTTCGCGCGGATGGCCTGGAAGATGCGCTCGCGCACCTCGTTCTGGAACACCTCGGCGCGGCTGACCTTGGCGTACAGGGTCACCACCGGGAGCCAGAGGACCTTCTTGATCCCGGCTCCGAAGTAGGCGAGGAGCCCGGCGCCGGCGAAGGCGGCCGCGGCCAGCGCGGCGGTGGCGCCTTGGAGGAGCACGGGGGACTCCGCGACGGAGGAGGTGGCGACCGCGCCCGCGGGGGCCGCCTCCCGGGAGGCCTCGCGGCCGGTGCCCAGCGCGAGGCTCGCGTCGAGGCCCACGGGGAGGCCCGTGGAGGGGAGGTTGACGCGCCGGTCGGCCGAGGCGCCGGGGAGCGCCACGCCGTGGGCCTGCGCGGGGTCGAGGTGCAGCGTGGGCGCCTCGTGGAGGGTCGCGACCTTGAGGTCCAGGGTGGCGTCCGCGACGATGCCGCCGGGGGAGACGGCCTGCTTCGCGTCCTGCTGCGCCGCGGGGACGGGGGTCGATTCCGGCGCGCGGAGGCCCAGCGAGGCGCCGACGCCCACCATGGCCAGGACGAACCCTGTCGCCAGCAGCGTCAGGGCAAGGACGTTCTTCCGGGGGACCAGGCTCATCTCGCACTCCCTCGGCCCGAACAGCCCGCGCGGAGGTTATGAAGCATCTCGATACGGCACTGAATCCTGCCAAGGCTCAAGCGGCGGCCGGGCGTCGCCCGCGCGTGGTGGAGCGCCCCCTGGCCGTGGCCGGCCTCGCGATGGTCGCGGCCATGGCGCTCCTCTTCACGGCGACGGGCGGCGACCGCGGCGGCCTGTACGTGCTCGTGAACTCCTTCAGCGTCGCGGCCGCGATCGTCGCCACGGCGGGGGCGGCGCGCTTCCCCTCCCCCCGCGGCCTCGCGCTCCTGGGCGGCGGCCTCCTGGCCCAGGGCGCGCTGCGCGGGCTCAACGTCCTCCTGGACCTCACGCGCCTGCCGCTGTGGCAGTCGCTCCTCATCCTGGCGGGGTGGGTCCTGGCGGGCTCGTCCGCCGTCGCATGGGCCGCGCGGCCGGAGCGCCCCCGCGCCGCGGGGCTGCGCCTGGGGCTCCAGGTGGCGGGCGCCACGTACTTCCTGGCCCTCGTCGCGACGCTCTCGGCGGACCGGCTCTCCGCGCTCCTCGCGCTCCTCGTGGGGACCGTGGGGCTGCTGCTGGCCGCGCCGCAGTTCAGCGACGGGCCAGATGGCTGAGCACGTCGTAGCGCGACAGGATGCCCACGACGCGCCCGTCGCGGCGCACGAGCACCGCGGCGTGGTCCTTGAGGTGGGACACCGCGCCGCTCACGGGCGCCGTGGACTCGACCACGGGGAAGCCCGCCTCCATGAGGCCGCTCACGGGCTCGTTGAGACACTCCGGGCGCGAGAGCGCGCGGGCCGTGGCGACCTCCTCGCGGAGGCTCCCGATGGGCTGGCCGTTCTCGTCGAGGACGGGAAGCTGCGAGAG
Organism: Pseudomonadota bacterium; assembly: GCA_021325135.1. GTDB lineage: Archaea > Thermoplasmatota > SW-10-69-26 > JACQPN01 > JAJPHT01 > JAJPHT01. The sequence goes on from JAJPHT010000006.1 coordinate 14,564, forward strand.
GCCCTCGTGCGCCATGGTGTCCAGCGCGCGGCGCAGCGTCTCGGCGCGGCTCACGGACACGAGGCGGTCGGGCCCCTTCTTGGCGTCCAGCAGGCGGCCCACGCTGTCGGCGGCCTCCAGGAAGCCGTTCTCCTCCATCCACTCGTCGCTGAAGAGCTTGGTCACGTAGCGCGAGCCCGAGTCCGCCAGGATGATGACGCAGACCGCCTCGGGGCCGAGGTCCTTCGCGCGGATGTACTTCAGCGCGCCCGCGACGGCGCTGCCCGCGCTGCCGCCCGCGAAGATGCCCTCGCGGCGCGCCAGCGCGCGGGCGGTGTCGAAGCTCTCCTTGTCGGTGACCTTCACGAACTCGTCGATGTAGTCGAACCACGTCGCCTTGGGAATGATATCTTCGCCGAACCCTTCGACCTTGTAGGAGTGCGCGTGCTCGGGGTGGTACTCGCCCGTCTCCTTGTACTCCTTGAGGATGGAGCCCTCGGGGTCGATGGCAATGACCTTCACCTTGGGGTTCTTCTCCTTGAGGAACTTCGCCGTGCCCGAGATGGTGCCGCCCGTGCCGGTGGCGACGAAGTAGTGCGTGACCTTGCCGTCGGTGTCGCGCCAGATCTCGGGACCCGTCGTGCGGTAGTGGACCTCGGGGTTCGCCTGGTTGTCGTACTGGTTGGGATACACCGCGTTGGGCGTCTCCCGCGTGATGCGCCGCGCGACGCTGTAGTACGACTGCGGGTCGTCGGGCGCCACCGCGGTGGGGCAGACCACGACGCGGGCTCCGAAGGCCTTCAGCACGAGCTGCTTCTCGCGGCTCTGCTTGTCGCCCATGGTGAAGACCGTGCGATAGCCTTTGATCGCGGCCGCCATGGCGAGGCCGACGCCCGTGTTGCCCGAGGTGCCCTCCACGATGGTGCCTCCGGGCTTGAGCTGGCCGCTCCTCTCCGCGGCCTCGATCATCGCGGGCCCGATGCGGTCCTTCACGCTGCCCCCCGGGTTCATGAACTCGCACTTCACGAGCACGAGCGGCCTGAGCCCCTCGTTGAGCCGGTTGAGCCGCACGAGGGGCGTGTTGCCGATGGCGCCCAGGATGGTCTCGTGGTACTTCATGGGCGCGCAGCGGGGCGGCGCCGCAAAATGCTTTGGCCCGCGGCCGCTCGCGGGCGCAGGTATTCAGGCGCGGAGCGCGTTGAGGCGCCCCGGAGGCTTCAGACCGTGCGAACCCCCGCCATCCCCCTAGCGATCGCGCTGCTCCTGCTCACGCCAGGCGCTGCCGCCATCCACGTCACCGCGCGCCACGCCGAGCCCATCCCGCTGGCCGCGGACGACGTTCCCCCCGTGGAGCTGCCGCTCCCGCTGCCCGACTCCCTGCCCACGGTGAACGACCCGGTCCCCGTCCTCGTCGCGTGCCCGCCCGCGGAGCCTGACACCGTGGACGTCGTCGTCTGCCTCGTCTACTCGCCCCTGCCCCCCGCGCTGGATGGCGAGGTGGCGGGCGCGAACGGCGCCGCCGCCCTCGCCTACGCGGAGGCGCGGCACGACGCGGCGACCGCGATCGCGCTGGCCAACGGCGGCGTCGCGGCGACGAACTCCGTGAAGGACGCCGCCCTCTCCACCGCGAACGCCGCGCAGGTCCCCGCCGACGCCCTCGTCAACGTCGGCCTCGACGTGGCCTTCAGCATCGTCGTGCAAGGCGTCCTCGTCGCCACGGCGGTCCATGATTTCGCCGCCACGACCGCGGGCGCGGCGCAGGACGGCGCCCACCAGGCGTGCGTGGACAGCGGCGGCGGCTCGACCTGCGACCTCATTCCCCGCTACGACGTCCCCCCGATGCCCGATTGAGCCGGGCGCGCCTTTTTGCTCGCGCAGGGCGCTCCGGCCTTGAGGAGGCTTCACCATGAGCCGTTGTGCCCTCGTCCTAGCGTTCAGCCTGACCCTGCTCCTGCCCAGCTCCGTCGCCGCGAGCGACGGCCCCCTTCAGCCCGAGCCGCTCTCGACCCCCGACGTGCCCCCGGCGCAGGACCCGCTCCCCCGGGAGAACCCCGTCTACAGCCTGCCCCCGGTCATCGTGTCGTGCCCGCCCGTGGACCTGGGCCCGCTGGACGAGCCGGCGTGCGCCGTCCAGGAGTCCGTGGAGAGCGCGGCCAACGTGCCCACGATCCTCGTCCTTGAGATCGAGAACGCCGCATGGGCGACCAGCCTGGAGGCCCGCGACGCAGGCTTCGCCGCCGCGAACCAGGGCATCTCCACCGCCAACGCCGTCAAAAACCAGGCCACGGGGACGGCCAACGCGGAGCAGGTGGTCGTCGTCGACACCGCGAACGCGATCATCCGGGTCCTCCAGCCCCTTCCCCCGGACCTGCCCATCGGGCAGCTCATCCAGGACCTCTACGCGGTCGTCCTCGCGGCGCAGGGCGTCGTCCACGCCGACTGCGACGTCCTCGCGGGCCCCGTGATCTGCTCCATGGTCCCCATCGTGCCCCTGCCCGTGCTGCCCTGAGGCCCCCAGGCTTCAAGCCCCGGCCCGGCGTCGCGCCCCGCGTGGGCGCCCCCGCGAAGACCAAGACCCCCGCCGACGACGGCCTGCTGCGCACGCTCTTCGTGGGCATGGTGGCGGGCTTCGTGCTCTACGCCTTGGGCCTCGCCGCGCTCTACGTCGTCCAGGGCCCGGTGGGCGTCTGGCTCAACGTGGGCTTCACCGTCGTGGGGCTGGGGTTCGTCATCGTCTGGTGGTACCTCACCATGCGCCGCGGCTTCCGCCTCTCCGGGGGGCCCACCAAGCGCGAGGTCCGCGCCAAGGAGAAGAAGCGCGCGGAGCGCGAGAAGATGCGGAACCTGAGGATGCGGCGCTGACCCGCGGGCGCGTCCCCCGCTCGGGCCTCGACGACAAGCCGCGGATGCGCGCGACGAGCGAGGGAAAGCGCCATGCGGTGGAGCACGACGCGGCGGCGCGCTTGCTTGGGCGTCGTCCGCGCGCAGCGCGTCGATGACGCCCCGGGATTGACAGGCGCAAAGGGCTCGCCGGCGACGGCCCCTCACGATTTCGGTTTGCTTACCCTTGCTGCGATGAAGGCAAGGGGGACTGCGAGGCAGAGGGTGATGCCGCCGGCGCCTGCGGCAAGGGCCAAGGGTCCTCCGGGGCCCGGCTGGAAGACGCAGGATGGAGTCGCCGTGGTCGTGTTGGTGGTCTCGGTGACCGTCTCGGTGGCGTTCGTGGTCGTGTTGGTCGTCGTAGTCGTGGTCGTGGCGTCTCCGTCCCTGCACGCGGGAAGGGCCAGGCCAGGGTGGAAGGATTCGAGGGTGCCCCAGACCAGGGAGAAGACCGAGAGGGGCGCAAGGATGGCCAGGCTGACCAGGAGGATCCTGGGTGCCATCTAGTCGCCTCCCAGGCGTTGGAGGGCCTCTTGGGCTCGCTGGGCGGCCTCCAGGTATTCGGCCGCCTGGGTGGGGGTTGGCGCGAGCTCGCCCTTCTCGACCGCTTCGTGGATGATCTCCAGAAGCCGGAGGTGCACGAGGAGCTCGGCCGGCATGGCCTTGGCCCCGTGCGACGCCTCCACCATGTCCTTCGGCTTGGCGCGGGCCTTCGGGGTCCTCTTCGCCAGGCCCTGCGAGACCTGCGTCCAGCCGGATTGGATGGCGAGCGTGGGGTTGAGGGCGGCGAGGTGCAAGTCGGCCGTGGGGACCGTCTTGGGTTCCTTGAGCGCCAAGATCGTCTGGCGGGTGGACCCTGGCGCGGGGGGCGGGGATGGACCGCCGCCATCGCCGGCATCTGGACTGGCGGACTTGAGGGCGGCGAAGACGGCCTCCCACCCGTTGGGGCCCTTGACGCTCTGCAGGCGGGGAATGAGCGCGCGGAGGGGCTCGTGGAAGGCCAAGAGCACCAGGAGGGCAAAGGCGGGCCATGCCAGCGTCGCCAGAATCGTTGACAGGAATTCCAGCCAGTCCACGGACGCCACGACCTTCCGTGCGAGCTTACAAGTTTCTGTTTCAGAAGGCGCAGCGATCGCGTTGCATGGATGGGAACGGGGTGGAAGCGGCAAGGTGGAAAAAGCGAGAACAAGAAGGGAACACGATTCAACGCGTCTCTGGGCTCGGGAGATGGCTCAACGCTGGGTCGTGGGTGAGTATAATCTGGTTTGGGCGCTTCTTCGCGCCGCCGGCCGTTGCCTTGCGGGCGACGCCGGGGAGTTGTGGAACGTGCGCGAGCCAGAGGCAGGGCGGGTAGGATTGGGCGAGATCGACGTCGTGGCGCCGGCGGCTTTGGAGGTGGAGGCGCGCGCGATCAGGTTTCGCAAGATCCCCGTGGTGGAGTACGACTGGGAGGGCGACCACGAAGGCCCCCTGGCCGTGCCCGGAAGCGCCATGGTGTTCATCGCCAAGAAGGGCTCCCCCGTCCTCAAGGAGATCCGGGCCGCGGCGAAGGCCCGTAACGGGAGCGACGCCGGCGTGGCGCGAAAGGTCTTCTCGCCCTTCCGCGAGCGGCGCCCCATGGCGCTCGCCGATGCCGTGGAGCTCCTGAAGCGCCAGCCCGTCTTCGCCTCGATCCAGTACGGCGGCCTCACGCTGGCGACGTCGCTCTTCGTGGACGAGGGTCTCCACGCCTGCGTGGTTCCCCTTCCCTACAATGGAGGACGCCTGGCGAAGGAGGGGTTCACCCTCGTCGAGCACGTGAAGGACGGGGCCAAGGACGCGTTGGACGCGATCGTCCTGGCGCGAGCGCCTCCCCTGACGCCGGCCGAGAAGGCGGCCTTGCGCCGCGTCCCGGCAAGCCAGCTTGGCCTCAACGTGGGGAAGGCCGCGGACTGCTGGGGCGTCACCGCCATCGCCGTCGTCGCGGTCGTCGTCCTGGGCGTGGTCGCCGTCACCACCACCGGCTGCCATCCGGGCATGCGCGGCGGGCCCCTGGTGCGCCCACCCGCCATCGCGGCCGATCGCATCAAGAAGCTGGGCCCCGCCGCGACGGCTCGCGAGCTGCTCCGGCTGCGCCGGGAAGCCTTCTCCCAGGTCCAGAGGTGAAGTCCACGCCTGGCGCTCTCTTGGACGCCATGGTCGTGGCCCTCTTCGGCTCCTGGCTTCTCCTCACCATCCTCTGCCAGGTCCCGGGCAGGGCATCGTCCTACCTGCGCACGTGGGACTTCCTTGGCCTGATCCCCGAGTGGAACTTCTTCGCGCCCCACCCCAACACCGGGGATTACCACCTCCTCTACCGCGATCGGCTCCTTGATGGCAGCTTCACGGAGTGGACGGAGCTGCGCCAGAGCGAGTCGTACCGCTGGTGGCATGCCGTGTGGAACCCGGCCCGGAGGCGCAAGAAGGCGCTCTTCGACCTGACCGCCGCCTTGGCCCGGGAGATCCGCGAGGCGCCCGACACCCTCCAGGTCTCCATGGCCTACCTCTCTCTTCTGCAGCACGTCTCCAGCCTGGGTCGCCCAGAAGCGGTGGTGGGAACGCAGTTCATGATCATGCGCTCCCACGGGATGATCTCCACCCAAGAGCCGGACGTCATGATGGTCTCCGAGGTGCATGGGCTCTGAACCCCTTCTCGGACCCCCAGGTGGCGGTCGGCGCCGTGGAACGCCTCATCGCCGTCGCGGTGATCGTTTGCACCGCGGAGCTCCTGGCCCAGCCTCGCGTCCTGAGCGACGAAGGCCTCCTGGGGTGGGAGGTGGCGCGCCTTCGCCACGCATGGTTTGTCCACGGCCCCCTCTCCTGGATCATGGACGCCTGCTGCAGCTATCCGCGCGTGCTCGTCCTCCTCGGCGTCCGCCTCCTGCTCGCCCTTGCGCTCCTCGTGGGCGTGCCCCCGGGCTGGCCGCACGTCCTCCTGCTGGGCGCCCTGGCCTTGGTCTGGATGATCTCCTTTCTCCGCGTGCCCCAGGGGGCCGACGGGGCTGACCAGATGATCACCCTCGTGCTCGTCTCCCTCGCCATCGCCGGCCTCGCCGCCATGATGGGCGCTCGCTTCGCCTGGAGCGTTGCCCTCGCCTTCGTCGCGCTCCAGGCCGTCGTCTCCTACGCCACGGCGGGCATCGCGAAGGCGACCTCCTCGTCCTGGAGGAGCGGCGCGGCGCTCCCGGGCATCGCCGGCACCGACATGTACGGCAACAGGTCCGTGGCGCGTTTTCTCCAAGCCCGACCCAGGACGAGCCGATTCCTCGCGCGGGGCATCATCGTGTGGGAATGCTCCTTCGTCCTGGTCCTGCTCCTCCCCCTGCCGTGGGCGGTCCTCGTAGTGGCCAGCGGCGTCGCGTTCCACCTCCTGAGCGCCTTCGGGATGGGCCTCAACACCTTCCTGTGGGCATTCCTCGCCACCTACCCCGCCCTCTTCCACGCCCTTGGCTTCCTTGGGTGACGCGAGCGCAAGCCGGCGCAGGTGGAGCCTGTCGACGTCGAACGCACGATGGTGCTCCGCGTTTTGTCGCGAGGCGGCGCCGTTTCACGGCGTTCCTAGCCTAGCTGGCCATCCACATCAGCGCCCCGCACCGCTCCTCGTGGCGCAGCTTCCCCTCCGTCTCCAGGGATAGCAATTTCTCGGTGGCCACGTCCTCCAGCCAGTCGCACGCCTCGGCGATCTCCGCCGTGGCGAGGCGGCCGTGGCGGCGCACGAGGTCCACGGGGTCGGGCGCGGGGGCGTCGACCCAGCGCGCGCCGCTGATGCGCGTGAGCGCGGCCTCGAACGCCTCGGTGGGCTGGAAGCCGGAGAGCGCGACCTCGACGCCGCGCGCGTTGCGGAAGACGACGGTGGGGAAGCCGGTGACGCCCTTGAGGCGCCCCTCGGCCTGGTCGCCGTAGAATTCCCGGGTGGCCTCGTCGGTCTCCATCGCCTCGCGGAAGCCCTGCGCGTCGACGCCGCAGGCCTTGGCGATCTCCTCCTGCACCTCCAGGGCCTCGATGTTGCGGCCGTCCATGAGGGAGGCCTCGCGCAGCGCGCGCAGGTAGCGCGGGAACGCCTCGGGCGAGACGAGGGCGGCGGCCTTGGCGGCGATGCCCGCGCGCACGGTGGTGCCGGGCCACGGCTTCAGCACGATGTCGGGGTCCAGGGGCATGCCGCTGGCGCGCCGCGCGGCGCTGAACATGCGGCGGATCTCCTCGCGGGGGAACTCGGGGCCCACGGGCGACTCGACGATGGCGCCCAGCTTCACGCGGAAGTCGATCCCCTCGCCGTGGCGCTCCTTGAGGCGCAGCAGCTGGGGCTCCAAAGCCCAGCACCACACGCTCCACGGGTCCGTGTAGTGCGTGACGACGACGGGATCGTGGCGCATCGGCCTGGCCAGCGGGCTTGGGCGCATCAGGGTTGCGGGAGACGAATCGTCGCCGGCCGCAGCGCAAACGCTCATGCGCCCCCGCCCTCCTGGCGCCTCCATGCCCGCCAAGAAGGCCCCCGCGAAGCGAGCCGCCCGCAAGTCCGCCGAGCCCCAGGAGGGCTTCGAGACGCGGGCCATCCACGCGGGGCAGGCGCCCGACGCCGCCACCAACGCGGTCGTCACGCCCATCCACCTCACCACCACCTACGCGCAGGACGGCCTGGGCGGGCACAAGGGGTTCGAGTACTCGCGCAGCGGCAACCCCACGCGGCAGGCGCTGGAGACGTGCATCGCGAGCCTGGAGGAGGGCGCGCGCGGGCTCGCCTTCGCCAGCGGCCTCGCCACGCTCACCACCATCGGCATGCTGCTGGAGAAGGGCGACCACGTCGTGCTGGAGGAGAACGCCTACGGCGGCACGGTGCGCTACTTCAACCAGATCGCGCAGCGCTTCGGCGTGGAGGCGACCTACGTCGACGCGTCCGACCCGGCCAACGTCGAGAAGGCGTGGCGCAGGAACACGAAGATGCTCCTGGCCGAGACGCCCACCAACCCCAACCTCAAGCTCCTGGACCTGGAGCGCCTCGCGAAGATCACCGGCGCGCACGACGCGCTCCTCGTCGTGGACAACACGTTCGCGACGCCCTACCTCCAGCAGCCCCTCAAGCTGGGCGCTGACGTCGTCTGGCACTCGGCGACGAAGTATCTTGGTGGCCACAGCGACGTGATCGCGGGCGTCGCCGTCGCCAAGGACCCCGAGGTGGGCGACCGGCTCAAGTTCCTCCAGAACGCGGCCGGCGGCGTGCTCGGCCCCTTCGACAGCTACCTCGTGCTGCGCGGCATCAAGACGCTGGCCGTGCGCATGGAGCGCCACAGCGAGAGCGCGCTGGAGATCGCGAGCTTCCTCGCCTCGCACCCCAAGGTCACGCTGGTCAACTACCCGTGGCTCGAGGAGCACCCGCAGGCGAAGCTCGCGCAGCGCCAGATGCGCCTGGGCGGCGGCATGCTCAGCTTCGAGGTCAAGGGGGGCAAGGCCGGCGCGGTGCGCTTCCTCAAGGGCCCCAAGATCTGGACGCTGGCCGAGAGCCTCGGCGCGGTGGAGAGCCTCATCTGCCACCCCGTGAGCATGACCCACGGCTCCATCCCCAAGGAGCAGCGCGAGAGGAGCGGCGTCACCGACGGGCTGCTGCGCCTCTCTGTCGGCTTGGAGGACGTCGACGACCTCAAGCGCGACCTGGAGCGCGGGCTCGCGCTGGTGTGACCCGGGGCCGAGGGCCCATCACCTCCCTGGTGGAAGGGTGTTGATATCAGCGCCAGCCTTCACAGCTTCCCTCCACAAGGGACAAGCCCCGTCGCCGGGCTGCGACGTGCGGGTGTTATTTTGCTCCCCCGAACGTGGACGCGCTCCATCCTCTCCTGCCTCCTCCTTGCGACCCTCCTCGCGGCCCTCACGCCGGCGCACGGCGCGCAGGCGACCGTCCCCTCCGCCGCTCACGTGACGATCCACCACTGGCCCCCGGGCCTCCCGACGATCTTGGACTCGGACCACTATGATATCTACGTCGCGGGAGGGTCCGGCTGGACCTGCACGCCCGCCCAGGGCACCATCATCTCTGGCTCCCAGCCCGTGGTGACCGTGACGTGCGATCCCTCCGCGACCAAGACCCTCTGCACGTCCGTCCAGGCTGGCGGCTACCACGTCCACCTGGACGTGGGCGGGCTCCAGACGCAGCTGGCCGACGGCTCGCTGACCGTCACGGCCGCGTGCACGGACCTGTCGGTGAGCAAGGAGCTGACCTTCCCCACCAACGACCCCGGCACGAGCAGCGTCGTGCGCGGCGCGGGCAGCCCGTCGTTCACGTGCACCTCCGACGCCAGCCGCGTCGTGCCCAGCCGCATCCTGGCCGACTTCTGGGTCTTCTGCGACGTCACGGCCGAGGCGTCCGTCGATCCCACCTGCTCCAGCGGGCCGGCCTGCGCGGTCCCCGACCGCCCCTGAAAGGGGGCTACCCTTCGGCCGCCACCAGCGCCTGGAGGTGCGCGATGGGGCGCGCGTCGGCGGGGAGCTTCGCCAGGAGGCCCGAGGCGCGGCGGCGGAAGGAGGGCGCGAGCCACAGGCGGCGGCGGAAGCTGCCCTCCTCCTCGGTGAGCACGTAGAGCCGGAGAAGCTCGGGCACGTAGCGCTTCACCGTCGTCTCGGAGATGCCCAATTCGCGGGCGATCTCGCGGGGGAAGGTGCCCGGGTGCGTGGCGACGTGCTCCAGGATGGAGCGCGCCTCCTGCAGGGCGAGGATGGCGAGGATCTCGCGCTCCCAGAGGGTGAAGTGCCCCTGCGTGTCGAAGTGGACGCGGCGTTTGCCCCACAGCGTCGAGAGCACGTACCCCTCGTCCTCCAGGAGGCTGAGGTGGTACATGACCGTGGGGTGGGTGAGCTGGAACCGCTCCGCCATCTCCAGGATGTGGGCCGCCGGGTTGCGCTGCACGTAGTCGTACATCTGCATGCGCAGGGGGACCTTGGCCTGGCTCGTCGCGTCGAGCCCCAACTCCATGGGCGTCGCACGCGCGACCCGGGTCAAAAGTGTTGCCGGTCTGCAACCAAGGCAGTTACAGCCCGCGGACGAGGGTCAGGCAGTTGGAGGCCGTGACCGAGACGGCGAGGTTCCCCGCGACGGAGACGCAGTCCCCCTCGGATCGGGTGTCGACGTGGGTGGCCTGGACGTGCCCCGACGCGTCCACCGCGCTGATGGTGTAATAGACCGTCACGCCGGCGGGGACGTCAGCGGGGTCGTAGTACGCGGGCTCGGGACCCTCCTGGACGCGCACCATCCTGTCGGGGTCCGTGCCGCGGTCCACGGTGTAGTGCGTGGCGCCGGGGCTGGGCAGCCAGGCGAGCAGCGCGTGGCCGTCCCCGGCGCGGTAGATCATGACGCCCGTGGGGCCCTGCACCTCGACGCGGCCCCCCGAGGCGAGGGGCGCGCTGAGGAGCGCGAGCGCGACGGCCAGGCCGAGAACGGTCCTCATGGGCCCCCCTTCGGGACGCGCAACGCCTGGAGGCCAGGATAAACGTTCCCTCTGACAGGGAGGGACGACGCTAGGATTAAGACGGGGCCCTCCGGTGGTGAAGCCTTCTCCGCCGAGGCTGGGAAGGGAGGTGCTGATGAGCCGCGCTTGGGCTTGGCTGGGCTTCGCCGTCGCCCTCATCCTGCTCGCTCCCTCCGCGTCGGCCGCCAAGGCGGCCTCGCTCCAGATCGTGGGCTCCTCGCGCGCCACGGGCGCGGCGGACGCGCTCTTCGCCATCGCCGACGGGCGGGGCCTCTCGTGGAGCGCCACCGCCAAGGAGATCGTCGTCGAGCGCGACGGCGCGAACTTCACCCGCATCGACGCGATCAAGTCCACGAGCTACGGCCGCGTCGAGCAGGCCTCCCAGGCCTACGGTCCCGGGGAGCTCCACGGCCTGGAGGCGCGCGACGGGGGCGCCATGCTGGCGCGCTCGCTGGGCGCGCCCTTCTCGGGCGTCACCTCCACCGGGTCGCGCCTCGTCGCGGTGGGCATCCAGGACCCCTCCTTCGCCGAGTTCGGCGCCTCCGACGTGCGCACCTCGCAGACGACGCACCTCTACGTCGACGAGTCCATGCCCGGTCGCTTCGTGAACCTCACCTCCTCGGGCGGCGACTTCGAGCTGCGGGGCACGCTCCTCCTGGTCCTCTACGACGTGGACTACGCCGTCACGACCGCGCAGGGCTCGGCCGTCGAGCGCACGGGCCGCTTCGAGAGCGCCAGCGTCGCGGGCGTGACGCAGGGGCGCGACGAGCAGCAGCGCGTGACCCTGGTGGACGCCGTTCTCACGCTCCACGCCCCAGGCGAGGCCGCGCTCTTCGCCTCGCAGGGGCACGTCGACTTCAACGGCATCCTCTCGCTGCAAGGGGGCGACGCGCCCCTCGCAGCGCCGGGGCTCGCGCCGCTGGCGGCCGCGGAGGGCGAAGGGCGCTACCAGGGAAGCTCCTCCCTGGACCTGGCGCCGGCGGGCGGGTCGGCCCTGCGGCTGGAGTCCGCCCGCGCGCCCTCCCCGCTGGCGCCCGTGGCCGAGGGCGCCTCCGCCCCGCTCCTCGCCTTGGCCGCCCTCGTGCTCGTCGCCATCGCGGGCGTGACCTTCGGGCTCTCGCGCCGCGCCCGCCGCGCCGCGGACGACACCGCCGCCGCGCTCCTCGCCATGGAGGAGCGCCGCTTCGCGGACGCGCTGGCTCCGCTGGCCCGCGCCCTCGCGCGCCGCCCGCAGGACGCGCTCCTCCACCTGGACCTGGCGCTCTGCTTGGAGGAGACGGGCCGCGGGGAGGAGGCGCGGAGGCAGTACGAGACGACGCTGGGCCTCGCCCCCGCCAACGCGGAGGCGCTCTACTACTACGCGCGCCTGCTGGCCCGCCAGCGCCGCCCCGCCGAGAGCGCCGCGCACCTGGCCGAGGCCCTCGTGCTGGACCCGCGCCTCACGGACATGGCGCGCGCCGAGCAGGCGTTCCGCGGGATGACCGGCATCTCCGTCTGATCCGCCCTCGCTTCTGGGTCCGGCGGCGTTCTCTTCCTGGTCACCACGCAACGCCACGACGCCACGGCGCCACGACGCGACGAACGAGGAACCTTTGTTTCCCAATCGTCGCGTCGTGGCGTCGTGGCGTCGTCGCGTCCAGACGTGACAAGAAGGAGAACACCAGCGACCCCACCAAGGACGGAGAGCCAACCTCACGGCCGGACCGGCAACCCAGGAAAACGCGGGCGAAACGCGGCGTCCCGAGAGGATCACGTACCAACGGAATGGTCTTATACCGCTTGTCGCATCGGCGCCGCGAGGGCCCTACCCTCTGGAGCGCGCCTGTCGTGGCGGAAGCGACACTCGGGAAGTACGTTCCCATCCTCATGTTGGCCGCGCTGGGCTTCGTCATCATCTTCGTGACGCTCATGCTCACGAAGCTGGTCGCCCCGCGCCGTCCCACCGCAGGCTTCCTCTCCACCTACGAGTCGGGCGAGGTGCCGGTGGGCAACGCCCGCGGGCCCATCGACGTGCAGTACTACCTGTACGTCATCGTGTTCCTCGTCATCGACATCGAGGCCGTCTTCCTGATCCCGTGGGCGCTGCGCTTCGCGAAGCTGGGCGCCGCGGGCCTCGTGGAGATGGCCATCTTCGTCGGCCTCGTCCTCCTGGGCTGGGCCTACGCCTGGAAGAAGGGGGCGCTGGAGTGGCAAAGCTGATCACGCAGATCGGGGACACCGACGTGGCCCCGGACAAGGACCCCAACATCATCCTCACCCAGGTGGACAAGCTCCTCAAGTGGGGGCGCTCCAACTCGCTCTGGCCCCTGGGCTTCGGCCTCGCGTGCTGCGCGATGGAGATGTTCGCCACCATCGGCTCCCATTATGATATCGCGCGCTTCGGCAGCGAGGTGTTCCGCTCCTCGCCCCGCCAGGCGGACCTCATGATCGTGCCCGGCACGCTCACGAAGAAGATGGCGCCCCGCGTGAAGAAGCTCTGGGACCAGATGCCCGAGCCCAAGTGGGCCATCGCCATGGGCGCGTGCGCCACCTGCGGCGGCCCCTACCAGAACTCCTACTCCACCGTGCTTGGCGTGGACAAGGTCATCCCCGTGGACGTGTACGTCCCGGGCTGCCCTCCGCGCCCCGAGATGCTGCTGGAGGGCCTCATCCGCCTCCAGGAGAAGATCCGCGCCGACCCGCGCATCAGCCCCGGCCTGGAGAAGTACCTCACGCGGAAGGTGGCCTGAGTGGCCCTTCCCGACAGCGGCAGCGTCGAGGACTACACCGAGGCCGAGATGGCCGAGCTGGTGAAGCTCAACGAGACGGACAAGTCGAAGCTCACCAAGAACCAGAAGGCCGCCATCGCCCGCTACAACTTCAAGAAGGGCAAGGGCGAGCCCATCCCGTTCAAGGGCAGCGGCGTCGCGGCCGCGCCCGCCCCCGCCGGTGCGGCCGCACCTGCGGCCGCCGCCGGCATGGACGACATCATCAAGTCGCTCCCCCCGGAGATCCAGGCCCTCGCCGCGCGCGACCCGGCCTCGCTCTCCAAGGATGAGAAGATCGCGCTGGCCAAGGCCAAGAGCCAGGCCGTCCGCGCGCAGGCCGCCGCGGGCAAGCCCGCCGAGCCCGAGAAGCCCAAGGGACCCACCCCCGAGGAATTGGCCGCGCAGAAGGCGCTCACCTTCGCCTGGGCCAAGGAGCTTGACGGCAAGTTCGGCAAGACCGAGCCGAAAGGCGAGGGGCCGACGAGCCGCAGCTCGTTGGGCCCAGCCATCGACGCGTGGGGCATGCAGACGCAGATCCCCTACGCGACGGTGAAGCCCGAGCGCATCCTGGACGTCGTGCGCTACCTCCAGATGGAGATGGGCTTCGACCAGCTTCGCGACCTCGCGGGCACGGACTACCCGCCCACGCACCTCGAAGTGGTCTACAACCTGACCTCCCACGAGGGGCACCGCCACATCGCGCTCAAGGCCAAGGTCCCCCGCCAGCCCGCGGAGGGCATGGACCTGCCCGCGCTGCCCAGCGTCTCGTCGGTGTTCAAGGGCGCCGACTGGCTGGAGCGCGAGGTGTACGACCTCCTGGGCATCCGCTTCCTGGGCCACCCGTACATGGTGCGCCTGATGCTGCCCGAGGGCTGGGTCGGCCACCCCCTGCGCAAGGACTACGACCTCAAGACCGAGCAGTTCGTGGGCCTCGACGAGAAGGGCAACGACATCGTGAGCTTCAGGAGTGAGGACGGATGGTAACGCCAGTCCCCCCCGTGCGCGCGCCGCACACGCCCACCCACGGGGCCCACGGCCAGCGCCTCGTCATGATCAACATCGGCCCCCAGCACCCGGCCACCCACGGCGTGCTGCGCCTGAAGGTCATGCTCGAAGGCGAGATCATCCGCGACGTGGAGCCCGTGCTGGGCTACCTCCACCGCGGCGTCGAGAAGCTCTTCGAGGACGGCAGCTACCTCCAGGCCATCCCCATGACGGACCGCCTGGACTACCTGGCGGCCATGCACAACAACTACGCGCTCTGCCACAGCGTCGAGACGCTCATGGGCGTCAGCGCGCAGATCCCCGAGCGCGCGCAGTACATCCGCGCCCTCACCACCGAGGTCCAGCGCATCGCGTCGCACCTGCTCTGGCTGGGCGCCTTCGCCCTGGACATGGGCGCCATGACGGTCTTCTGGTGGGCCGTGCGCGACCGCGAGGGCGCCATCGCGCTCCTGGAGCGCCTCTCGGGCGCCCGCCTCACGTACAACTGGTTCCGCATCGGCGGCGTTAAGAACGACCTGCCCCCCGGCTGGCTCGAGGAGTGCAGCCGCTACATCCGCTACATGCGGACGCGCCTCCAGGAGTTCGACAACCTCCTCCTGGACAACGACATCGTCAAGCTCCGCACCGTGGGCGTCGGCCCCCTCACCAAGGAGATGGCGAAGAACTACGGGTGCAGCGGCCCCATGGCGCGCGGCAGCGGCCTCGACTGGGACCTGCGCCGCGACGAGCCGTTCAACCCCGTCTACCAGAAGATCAAGTGGAACGTCATCACGCGCAAGGAGGGCGACGCCTACGCGCGCTTCATGTGCCGCTTCGGCGAGATGACGGAATCGCTGAACATGCTGGAGCAGATGATCGCCCAGATCCCCTCGGAGGGCGACTACATCAGCCCGGAGATCGGCGAGGGCCCGCGCCAGCACCGCGTCAAGCCCCCCGCGGGCGAGGTGTACGCGGCCGTCGAGGGCGCGCGCGGCGAGTACGGCTGCTACATCGTGAGCGACGGCACCAACCGCCCCTACCGCTTCAAGTGGCGGGCGCCCACGCTGCACAACCTCATGCCGCTGAACGAGATGGTGCGCGGCCAGAAGATCCCCGACCTCATCGTGGGCCTGGGGAGCATCGACATCGTGCTGGGCGACATGGACCGGTGAGACGCCATGGCTTTCCTCCTTCCCGACGCCATCACCAACCTCCTGGAGCCCTACACGGGCCACGTCGCGGCGCGGCTCATCGCGTGGTTCGTCATCGCGTTCCTCCTGCTCAACTTCGTCATGGCCGTGGGCGGCCTCATGAGCTACATCATGCGGAAGTTCATGGCCCGCGTGCAGACGCGCGTCGGCCCCAACCGCGTGGGCCCCTTCGGGCTGCTCCAGTTCCTCGCCGACGGCGTGAAGATGGTCGCCAAGGAGGAGGTGCGCCCCGCGCAGGCCGACAAGTGGGCCTACCGCATCGCGCCCTACCTCGTCCTCCTCCCCATCATGATCGCGATGGCGCCCCTCCCCTTCGGCGAGGGCGTGCTCCTCAGCGACCTGCGCTTCGGCTTCCTCTTCATCATCGCCGTCTCCGCCATCTCGCCCATCGGCGAATTGGTCGCGGGCTGGGGCAGCAACAACAAGTACGCGACCTACGGCGCCGTGCGCGCGGCCTCCCTGGACGTCTCCTACGAGATCCCCATGGTGCTCGCGGCCGTGAGCGTCGTCATCCTCGCGGGCTCTCTCTCCACGCAGGACATCGTGGGCCACCAGCAGCCCCTCTGGTTCGTCTTCCTCCAGCCCGTGGGCGCGTTCATCTTCTTCGTGTGCGCGCTGGCCAAGGCCGGCGTCGTCCCCACGGACCTCGGCGAGTCCGAGTCCGAGCTGATCGCGGGCTGGTTCACCGAGTACGGCGGCATGAAGTTCGGCATGTTCCAGCTCAACGTCTTCTTCGGCGTCGTCTTCATCGCGATGCTGGAGGTCATCCTCTTCTTCGGAGGCTGGAGCGTGCCCTTCGTCACGAGCGCCGTCGCGTTCAACATCGACTGGCTGCCCCTCCTGGGCGTCGTCGTCTTCCTCGCGAAGACCGTGATCCTCACGAGCATGGTGCTCCTGACCTGGTTCACGCTGCCCCGCCTGCGGCCCGACCAGTTCCTCACCCTGGGCTGGAAGGTCCTCTTCCCGCTGGCGCTCCTCAACCTCGTGGTCACCGCGGGCTTCGTCTACTACCTCGGAGGTGCTTGATATCACCCGCATTCCGGTCGTCGGCATGGCGAAGGGATTCAAGGAGACGCTCAACGCGTTCTTCAAGAAGCCCGTGACCGTGGAGTACCCCGAGGAGTTCCGCGACGTCCCCGAGAACTACCGCGGCCGCATCAAGGTCTACATGGACCTGTGCGTCGGCTGCACCACCTGCTCGCTGGTGTGCCCCAACGCGACCTGCCAGATGGAGGCGGTGGACTACCACCACCCCAAGAACAAGCGCGCGATCTTCCCGCGCATCGACGTCATCAGCTGCATGTACTGCGGCCTCTGCGAGGAGGCGTGCCCCACGGACGCCATCCGCCTGGAGAAGGAGTTCCCCGTCAGCATGTACGACCGGAGCCTCTTCGACTACGACTCGTACGAGATTTCCAAGGACCAGGGCCAGGTGGACCTGGAGCGCGCCCAGAAGGGCGGAGCGAGCAAGATCCCCTGAGTGGAGACGAGACGCATGCTCATCGAGATCGCGTTCCTGGCCATCGCCGCGTGGGTCCTCCTCAGCGCCGTCATGGTCCTCGTGGCGAAGGAGCTGGTCCACGCGGCCGTCTGGCTCGCCAGCATGATGGTGGGCGTCGCGGGCGTGTTCATCACGCTGGGCGCCGAGTTCCTGGCCACCATCCAGATCCTCGTGTACGTCGGCGCCGTCATCACGCTGATCCTCTTCACCGTGATGCTCACGGTCCCCGAGGAGAAGATCGACTTCCTCGACGAGGTCTACCTGCCCCCCGGCGTGCAGATCGAGTCCGTGCAGGAGATCCAGAAGGCGGTCCCCACCTTCGGCGGCGTCGGCCCCTACAAGGACCTTGACACCACCAACCCGCGCCGCCCCCTGCGCAAGCCCACGACGCTCTACGGCGTGAGCCTCGCGGACAACGAGTACGGCACCGACCAGACCGACCGCAGCAAGGAGGCCAAGCCGTGAGCGACCCCGAGACGCAGGCCGCGCCGACGCCCGACGACAAGGCCGCGAGGCGCGCGAAGTCCTGGAAGGAGACGAAGACGGACCTCAAGTGGGCCACCGCGCTCCTCTTCACCCTCATCCTCGCCATCAGCGGCTACCTGTGGTCCTTCTGGACCCCCGCGCCCGCCACCGAGGAGAACATCAACGCCATGACCGACGGCATCTTCGACCCCAACGGGCCGCTCCTCGTGCCCTTCGAGGTGCTCAGCGTCCTCCTCCTCGCGGCGCTGGTCGCCGGCGTCGTCATCGCCATGCGCGAGATGGAGGCGGACTGAATGGTGGACCTCACGCTCCAGACCTCGTGGTACTTCATCCTCAGCACCGCCATGTTCGGCGTCGGCCTCTACGGCGTGCTCTCCCAGAAGAGCGGCATCCGCCTGCTCATGTCCATCGAGATCATGCTCAACGCGGCGAACATCAACTTCGTCGCCTTCGGCGCCATGTACGGCCAGGCGACGGGCTTCGTCTACGCGCTGTTCGTCATCGCCATCGCCGCCGCCGAGGCCACCGTGGGGCTCGCGATCTTCGTGAACCTCTTCCGCGTGCGCCGCACCATCGATCTCGACCAGATCAAGACGCTCCAGGGGTGACGTGATTGGCCTTCCTCGACTACGCGTGGCTCATCCCCGCCCTTCCCGCCCTCGCCGCGGTCATCGTCGCCCTCTTCGGCCTCCGCATGCCCTCCTCCATGGAGAAGGGCGGCTGGGTCGCCGTCATCCTCGTCGCGCTCGCGGGCGCCATCTCGCTGGGCGTCTTCTACGAGGGCCTCAAGGTCAACCCCGTCGGCTGGGACGCGCCCTACCTCAAGCAGTTCGAGTGGATGAAGGTCGGAAGCTATCACGTCGACATGGGCCTCTACGTCGACCCGCTCACCATCTTCATGCTCTTCACGGTGGGCATCCTCGTGACGCTCATCGCGCTCTACTCGACGGGCTACATGCACGACGAGGGCACGGGCCGCCGCCGCTACTTCGCGGAGCTGACGCTCTTCATCACCGGCATGCTCGGCCTCGTGGTGTCGAGCAACTACCTCATGCTCTTCGTCTTCTGGGAGATCATGGGCCTCTGCTCGTACCTGCTCATCGGGTACTGGTACCACAAACCCAGCGCGGCGAGCGCCGCCAAGAAGGCGTTCCTCACGACGCGCGTCGGCGACGCGTTCTTCCTCGTGGGCCTGGGCATCCTGTTCGCCTCGTTCCACACGCTCAACTTCAACGAGCTCTTCGCGGCGGCCGCCCGCGGCGCGCCCGGCGTCGACCGCAACGTGCTGCTCCTCGCGAACTCCTGCGTCTTCGTGGGCGCGGTGGGCAAGTCGGCCCAGTTCCCCCTGCACACGTGGCTTCCCGACGCCATGGAGGGCCCCACCACCGTCTCCGCGCTCATCCACGCGGCCACCATGGTCAAGGCCGGCGTCTACCTCGTCGCGCGCAGCTACCCCCTCTTCGTCCTCACGCCGCAGCTCCTCATCGCGGTGGCGATCGTGGGCGGCTTCACGGCGCTCTTCGCCGCGAGCCTCGCCATGACCAACTGGGACCTCAAGCGCGTGCTGGCGTACTCCACGCTCTCGCAGCTTGGCTACATGTTCCTGGGCCTGGGCGTCGCGGGCGCCCTCTTCTGGGCCAAGGGGAACGAGGCGGGCGCCATCGCGGCGGTGGCCCTCACCGGCCTCACGGTCGCGATCTTCCACCTCTTCAGCCACGCGTTCTTCAAGGCCGGCCTCTTCCTCAGCGCCGGCGCCGTGGGCCACGGGTTCCACGGGACGGAGAACCACTACGACATGCGCCAGATGGGCGGCCTTCGCAAGATGATGCCCATCACGTGGTTCGCCATGCTCATGGGCTGCATCAGCATCGCGGGCATCCCGCCCTTCTCGGGCTTCTACTCCAAGGATGCGCTCCTGGCCGCGGTCTACGAGGCGTGGAAGGCCTCGGGCGCGTGGATCTACCTCGTCCTCTTCGCCGCGGGCGTGCTCACGGCGATCATGACGGCCTACTACATGTTCCGCCTCTACTTCCTCACCTTCGAGGGCGAGCACCGCGGCCCCCAGTGGTGGGCCGACTTCAAGCGCAGCCGCGGCGAGACGTGGAGCGTCCCGCCCGACTACGTGCCCCCCATCCCGGCGGGCTCCGCGCACGCCCACGCGCACGTGGAGCACGTCCACGAGGCGCCCCACGCTCACGGGCCCCACAGCGGCCCCGCGGGCCCCGCCTCCATGGCGCACGCGCACGACACCCACGAGGAGCACGGCGAGGACCACGGCCACCACGCCGGCCCCCACGACGGGAACTGGACCATGAGCCTGCCCCTGATCATTCTGGGCGCCTTCGCCATCCTGGGCGGCTTCATCGCCGTCGCCTTCGCGGGCGGCGCGTTCGGCCACCTCATCCACGCCAGCGACGCCACCGTGCAGGCCTCCGGCGTCAACGCCGAGGTCGAGCAGGGCCCCGCGGGCTTCGCGTCGGCCCTCGTCGCGCCCTTCGGCGAGTGGACGACCTACCTCTCCATCGCGGCGGCGGTCGCCGGCATCGGCATCGCGTGGGCCCTCTGGGGCCCGGGCCGCGCCGTGGCGAACATCAAGACCGACAGCGAGGCGCAGGGCATCGAGCGCGTCTGGCAGAAGCGCTACTACATCGACCAGCTCTACGACACCGTCTTCGGCAAGTGGGTCCTCCGCCAGGCGGAGTCGGAGAACGACTTCGACCAGGAGGTCATCGACGGCGCGGTCAACGGCATCGCGACCGTGAACGACCGCGCCTCGGGCCGCATCCGGCGCTGGAACACCGGCAACGTGCAGGACTACGCCCTCACGATGCTCTTCGGCTTCATCCTCATCGTCCTCGTCGTGATCTACGTGCCGCAGCTTCCCGACCTCTGGGCCCGCATCCGCAGCCTCTTCGGCGTCATCTTCCCCGGAGGGATCTGAGTGGCCTTCCCGCTCATCTCCGCGACGCTGGTCCTCAGCGCCCTGGGCGCGGGCCTCGTCGTCTTCGCCGGCCGCACGCAGAAGATCGCCAAGTGGATGGCGCTCGTCGCGAGCCTCGTCCCCCTCGTCCTCTCCGCCTACGCGCTCGCCGCCATCATGGGCGTCGGCGGCCTCACCGCGCCTGCGGGCACCGCCTGCGCGGACGGCTCGGCCAGCGGCGCCGGCTACTCGTTCCACGAGTGCCACGACTGGATCCCCAGCCTGGGCATCCACGTCATCCTGGGCCTCGACGGCATCAGCGCGCCCATGTTCTTCCTCACGGCGCTCCTCGTCACGCTGGGCATCGTCTTCGCGTGGGACGAGAGCAAGGCGCCCAACCGCTTCTACGGCATGCTGCTGCTCAT
Organism: Pseudomonadota bacterium; assembly: GCA_021325135.1. Classification (GTDB taxonomy): domain Archaea; phylum Thermoplasmatota; class SW-10-69-26; order JACQPN01; family JAJPHT01; genus JAJPHT01. The sequence goes on from JAJPHT010000006.1 coordinate 35,169, forward strand.
CAACGTCGCCGTGATGGGCGTCTTCGCCGCGCTGGACCTGTTCCTATTCTACGTCTTCTGGGAGCTGACGCTCATCCCGATGGCGTTCCTCATCGGCATCTGGGGCGGCCCCCGCCGGCGCTACGCCGCGATCAAGTTCTTCGCCTACACGTTCGTCGCCTCGCTGATCATGCTGCTGGGCTTCGCGGCGCTCTACTTCCAGACGCCGCTGGTCAACGGCCACCACAGCTTCGGCTTCGAGGCCATCCAGGCCGCGGGCGCCGGCATGGGGCTCGCGCTCCAGCGCGTCGTCTTCCTGGCGCTCTTCATCGGCTTCGCGACGAAGTTCCCCGTGGTGCCCCTGCACACGTGGCTCCCCGACGCGCACGTCGAGGCGCCCACCTCCGGCTCGGTCATCCTGGCCGGCGTGCTCCTGAAGCTGGGCGCCTATGGCCTCATCCGCATCGCGCTCCCCTTCACGCCCCTGGGCGCCAAGTGGGCCGTGCCGCTGATGTTCGTCATCGCGGTGCTCAGCATGGTCTACGCGGCCATCATCTGCCTCGCGCAGCGCGACTACAAGCGCCTCGTGGCGTACTCCTCCATCGGCACCATGGGCCTCGTGCTCCTGGGCATCGCGGCGTCGGTCTACACGGGCAACCCCCTGGGCCTCGTCGGAGCCAACTTCATGATGCTCGCGCACGGCTTCATCAGCCCCGCGCTCTTCATGCTCTGCGGCATCCTCGCCCACAACCTGGGCACGCGCGACATCCCGCTCATGGGCGGCCTCGCGGACAAGCTGCCGCGCACCTCCTTCTGGATCGTCGTCTTCAGCATGGCGGGCCTGGGCCTCCCGGGCCTCGCGGCCTTCGTCGCGGAGTTCCTCGTCTACAGCGGCACGTGGGACGCCTTCGGCTGGCTCGTCTTCATCCCGCTGCTCTACCTCATCGTGAGCGCCGCGTACTACCTCTGGGCCGCGCAGCGCGCGCTCTTCGGGCCCTTCGTCGAGCGCCCCGAGGTGGACTACCACCACGCCTACGACACGCACTGGTTCGAGCTGACCTCGCTGGTCGTGCTCTTCCTCTTCACGCTGGCCTACGGCGTGTGGCCCAAGTTCCTCACCGAGATCCTGGACGCGCCCGTGCGCTCCATCCTCGCCGCCGTGGGGGGTGCGTAAGATGATCACCCCGGACTACGCCGCGATCCTGCCCCTCTTCGTGATGACGGGCGTCGGCGCCCTGCTGCCGCTCATCGGCGCCTTCCGCGCGCGCCCCGGCCTCCTCGCCGGCATCGCCCTCGTGGGCGTCCTCGCCTCGGGCGTCCTCACCGTGGGCATGGTCACGGGCCTCCCCGGCCTCTCCTTCCTCCCCCGCGTCGGGCCCAGCCTGCCCGCCGTCCCGTCGTTCTCCGTCCTGGAGATGACGCCCTTCGTCGTCCTCTTCGACCTCGTCTTCCTCGCGGTCGCCGCGATGGTCGTCCTGGCGAGCCCGCGCTACATCAGCAGCCGCCACCAGGGCGAGTACTACAGCCTCGTGCTCCTCTCCACCGTGGGCATGATGGTCGTGGCCGCGAGCACCGACCTCATCACGCTCTTCGTGGGCCTGGAGCTGTCGAGCTTCTGCACCTACGCCCTCGCGGGCTTCTTCAAGCGCCGCCTCGACAGCAGCGAGGCCGCGATGAAGTACTTCCTCATCGGCTCCATCAGCAGCAGCCTCGCCATCTTCGGCATATCCATGGTGTATGCGCTGACGCACAGCACGAGCTTCAGCGCGCTGGCGAGCCTGTGGGGCAACCTCCTGAGCGTCCGCGACGCCTCCGGCGTCGCCCACACGACCACCATCGGCCAGCAGCTTCTCCAGGGCAAGTTCGTCCTGGGCGCCTTCGCGCGGGGCCTGCTCCTCGCGGGCTTCGGCTACAAGATCGCCCTCGTCCCCTTCCACAACTACGCGGTGGACGTCTACGAGGGCGCGCCCGACACCGTCTCCGGCTTCGTCGCCGCGGGCGGCAAGCAGATGGGCTTCGCCGCGCTCTTCAAGGTCTTCCTCCTGGGCCTCTTCGCCGTCAAGGCCAACTGGGACATCATGGTGGGCGTCATCGCCATCGCGACCATGATCGTGGGCAACGTCGCCGCCCTCCAGCAGACCAACATCAAGCGCATGCTCGCGTACAGCAGCATCGCGCAGGCGGGCTACATCCTCATGGCGCTCGCCATCGGCACGGAGTACGCGCTCTCCGGCGGCCTCTTCCACATCGTCACCTACGCGTTCATGAAGGCCGGCGCCTTCCTCGCGCTGGCCGCCGTGGCCACGTGGGGCGTCGGCGAGGAGCTGTCCGACTGGCGTGGCATGGGCCGCAAGGCGCCCTTCGTCGCCCTCTGCATGACGCTCTTCATGCTGAGCTTCGCCGGCATCCCGCCCCTCGCGGGCTTCGCCAGCAAGTTCGTCCTCTTCAGCAGCGCCATCAGCGCGGCCACGGCCACCGGCACCTCCGGCGTCTACGTCACGCTCTACCTCGCGCTGGCCATCGTGGGCATCCTCACCTCCGCCATCAGCCTCGTCTACTACTGGCGCGTCATCCGCGTCATGTACATCGAGGAGGGCGAGGGCCGCCGCATGCAGGTCGCGCCCAGCGCGGCCATCGCGGTGTTCGTCGCCGCCGCCGGCACGGTGCTCCTGGGCCTCTTCCCCGCCGTGGCGTACAACCTCGCGGCGGACGCGGCGCACCACATCTTCGGAAGCCTCGGGCCGGCGCTGGCCTCCCCCTAGGCGCGGCCCGCGTCCGTCTCCCCCTTCAGCAGCCACCGGCTCATGAGCAGGTAGGTCGTGAAGCTCACCAGCATGAGCACCACGCTGTACGCGGCCGCAAGCTCGATGCTCCCCGACTCGGCCTCGCTGTAGATCTTCACGGGCGCCGTGCGCAGGACCGCGCTCACGACGATGATGGTGGCGCCGAACTCGGCGATGCTGCGCGAGAGGACCAGCACGCTGCCCGCCACGAGGCTCGGGCGAAGCTGGGGCAGCGTGATGGTGCGGAACACCTGCCACTTGCTGCCTCCCAGGCTGCGCGCCGCGCTCTCCAGCGTGGGGTCCATGCGTTGGAGGCCCGCCGTCACGCTGCGCACCATGTAGGGGAACGTCTCCAGGACGTGCGCGAAGACGAGGATCCAGAGCGTCCACGTGAGCGTCAGGGGGTTCCCGAAGATCGCGCCCGCCACCGCGCTGATGGGGCCGAAGGGGCCGTAGAACGCCAGGAGGGCGAGGCCCACGACGACGCTGGGCAGCGCGATGGTGATGTTGCTCATGGCGTCCAGCGTGCGCGCGCCGAAGATCTTGCCGCGCACCGTGGAGTACGCGATGAGCGTGCCGAAGACGAGCTGGATCGCGACGACGATGAGCGCGACCTCGAAGCTCCGCACGAGGGGCTGGTAGAGCTGCGCGTTGCTGAAGAGGTCCACGTAGTGCTGGAGCGTCGTGGGCCTGACGCCTTGGAAGACGTTGGACGTGAGGCTGAACGCCAGCACGGTGAGCAGGGGGCCCAGGATGAAGAGCGCGAAGAGGAGCCAGACCACCAGCGTCCACGCCGCGCGCTCCACCGTCTCGCCCGCGTGCCGCACGCGGATGGGCCTCTCGTCTCCGGTCGCGATGGTCACGTCTGCACCTCGTAGTCGGGGAGCTTCGCTTCGAGGTCCCGCCACTGGGACCAGTCGTAGGTCACGGGCGCGAGGCCCGTCAGGTTCGCTCCGCCCGCGGGGGCCGGGAAGCCGGGCTCCACGGAGCGGAAGTAGGACTTGCCGAGGCGCGACTGCGTCTCGTGGGTGAAGAGGAACGCGATGAAGCGCTCCGCGTCGCGGTTGTGGTGGTGCGCGACCAGCGCCGCGCTGAAGAGGACGGGCACGAGGCGCGGCTCGCCGTGGAGGATGGGCAGCGCAGTCGCGACCTTCGCGCCCTTGGCCTGGTAGAGGAGCGTCACGGCCTCGTAGCCCAGGGTCAGGTCGAAGCTCCCGTCCGCGATGCCGTTGATGGTGCTGCGCGAGTCCGTGGGCTGCACCGCCGTCCGCGCGAGGGCGAACCTCCCCGCGGCGGGGTCCAGCGTCTCGTAGAAGAGGACGTTGTAGACGCCGTTGTTGGAGAGGAGCGGGTGCGCGAGGCCGAACTTCACGTCGGCAGTCGCGAGGTCCGGCGCCTGCCCCAGGCGCGGCGAGTAGACCTCCAGGAGCGGGCTCCACGCGAAGGCGTACCAGGCGCGGCCCCCGTCCACGGGCGCGCCCTGGAACGTGGCGTCGATCCCCTGCGCGCCCGAGAGGTTCACGGGGAGGAAGTGCCCCTCGGAGTACCCCTTCTCCAGGTAGAGCGGGCTGGCGTGGAGGAACACGTCGGCTTCGGGCGAGGCGCCGCTGAGGCGCAGGCGGTTGTACTCCTCGCCCGCCGCGACGTAGACGGGCTCCACGCGCTCGCCGGTCGCGTTCTGATATCTCGGGATGACGTCCTTCTCCAGGAGGTCCTTGAGGGCGGGCGTCGTGTAGACGACGATGGTCACCTGCTCGGCGCGGCGCAGGTCGGCCGTGGCGAGCGCGGCGCCCGCGAAGAGGATGACGAGCAGGACGACGGGGAGGCTAGTCCGCATCGGTGGGCCACACCTCGATGCTCTGGGTCGGGCCCTTCTTCACCATCACGTGCACCACGTCGCCGGGCGCCACGCCGGGGATCTGGATGGGGATCTGGGCGCCTCCCTCGGCGGTCACGAACATGGTGCCGGACGCGTACGTCTCGACCTTCGCCTCGTGGATCAGGCACATCTTCACGAAGTCCTGCACGAACGGGTGGCTGTGCCGCATCACGCGCTCGGGCTCGTCGAAGGTCACGACGCGCCCCTCGTTAAGCACCAGCACGCGCCGGCTGAAGAGGAACGCCTCCTCCTGGTCGTGGGTGATGAGGAGCGTCGTGACGCCCAGGCGCTTGATGATGGCGCGCACCTCCTGGACGACCTGCGAGCGCGTCGTGGCGTCGAGCGCGGTGAAGGCCTCGTCCAGGAGCAGCAGGCGCGGGTTCACGGCCAGCGCGCGGGCCAGCGCCACGCGCTGCTTCTCGCCGCCGCTGAGGGTCCCCGGGTACGCGTCGGCGCGGTGGCGCAGCTGCACGAGGTCGAGCATCTCGGAGACCTTCTCGTCCGCCTCGCGCCGCGGCGCGCGCCGCATGCGCAGGCCATAGGCGACGTTGTCGCGCACGCTCATGTGCGGAAAGAGCGCGTAGCCCTGGTACACGATGCCCACGCCGCGCTTCTCCTGCGGGACGCGCGTGACGTCGAGGTCGTCCACGACGACGCTGCCCCCTTCGGGCCGAAGCTCGCCCAGGATGCACCGGAAGAGCGTCGTCTTGCCGCACCCGCTGGGGCCGATCACCGCGACGATCTCGCCGCTGGGGACGTCGATGGAGACGTCCTCGAGGACGACCTTCCCATCGAAGGCCTTCCGGATGCCGGCGAGCCGAAGCTTGGCCACAATGGACCTGCGACGTGACCATGCATATACACGCGAGATGTCTCGCGGCCCCTCCGCCGCCCGCGCTTGGCTGCCTGTCAGCGGCGGTCGAGGTGGTTGTGGAGGACGGTGATGCACTGGTCGGCCTGGAGCGAGACGGGGCCGAGGCTCACGCGCGCGGCGGCCCGGGCGCGCAGCATCGCCTCCTCCTCGGGCGTGAAGCCCAGGTGGTCGCCCAGCACGTACGTCGCGCTGGCGGGGAGCGCGGCGCCCGCGACGTCCTCGCCCGACTCGTCCAGGAGGACCAGCGGCTCGCGCAGCCCGTCGAGCAGCTCCTCCAGGCCGATGGCCGCGACGCTGACGCCGGGCGTCGAGGGCTGCCAGACCGGCCCCGTGGTGCCGGTGCCCAGCGCCTTCTCCAGCAGCAGCGCGCTGGAGCGCTCGTCGGGGTTCGCGTGCTGAAGGCGCGACGAGTCGAAGCGCACCGCCTTGGGCGGCGAGGGGGGCCCCAGGTGCATCGTGACAAGCTCCACGTCGGGCCTCAGGCCGTGGCTCACGAGCATGGCGGCGCCGACGCAGCGCGCGAGGATGTCGAGGCGGCCCCCCGTGCCCGCGAGGTCCTTCAGCGAGAAGCCGGGGGCCGAGGCGGCCTTGTGGCCCACGACGACGAAGCGGCGCATCGCGCGGGCAAGCGGCCTTGCGGCCTTGAGCTTTCGGCTCACGCGCGCAGCGTCGGCAGCGGCTCCCGGAGCGGCGTGCGCTGCGCCTCGGCGAGGGCGCATTCCACGAGGGCCGCGCGGTCCGCGAGCCTCGCCCACGGCGCGCCAAGCTCCTCGCGAAGCTCCATGCGGCACGCGGGGTCGTAGCGGCCCGGCGCGCACGCGCCGCACGACCAGTTGCCGCGCAGCGGGTGGCGGCGGCGCCAGCGCTGGTCGCACTGGCGGCAGGCGTAGACGAAGCGGAACGCGGCGTTCTCGGGGCCCAGGTCGCGCTCGCCGTTGGCCTCGACGCCCAGGCGCGCGAGCCGGCGGTGGAACTCGGCCGAGTGGCCCGTCTCGCCGCGGCGCGCGTAGAGGTTCGCGTGGACCGCCTCGTGGCGCAGCGTCGCGTCAAGCTCGCGCCAGTGCGTGCCGCGCGGCAGGTCGGCGGGGTCCAGAAGGAACAGGTAGGGCGAGAGGCGCACCAGGTGGCGCCGGTAGTAGATGAGCGCCCAGCTCGTGGTGATGCGGCGCGAGAACTCGACGCGGTGCGGAGGCGCCCCGCCAGGCAGGAGGGCGAGATAGGCGTCGAAGCGCTCGTTCGCCAGGTCCTCAAGGGCTTGCAGCGCCCGCATCGGCCCCTGCTCGCGCCGCGGGGACTTTGAGCCCCACGGGCGCGCCGGAGCGACGCAGCGCGCCAAAGCGTCAAGAGGGGGCGCCGCCTTGGCCGCCGCATGCGCGGGGCCCCTCTGCTCCTTGCATGCCTTCTCCTGGCCTCGGGGTGCCTGGGCCAGGGGGGCGGCAGCGCCCTCGTGGGCAAGCCCGTCCCCTCCTTCTCCCTGGTGACGAGCGAGGGGCAGCGCGTCAACGAGTCGACGTGGCTGGGCCGCTACGTCGTGCTGGACCTCATGGCGACGTGGTGCGCGCCCTGCCGCGTCGAGGTGGGCCACCTCCAGGCGGTGCAGCGGACGTATGGCGACCGCGTCGCGATCCTCTCCATCGACGTGGACCCCACGGAGTCCTCCGCGGAATTGGACCAGTTCGCCCAGGAGCACAACGCGACGTGGCCGCACGCCTTCGACTTCGACGGGCGCGTGGGCCGCAGCATCGGCCTGGGCATCCCCACGCTGGTCATCGTCGACCCCACGGGGAAGGTCGCCTACCAGCACGAGGGCGAGGTGACGCCCGAGGAGATCGGCCGCGTCGTGGGGCCCGCGTAGGAGGCGCCCGCGGGCGGGCAAGGGGCCGGACCCCTGCCCTCACACCGTGTAGCGCATCTCCATGTCGACGTACTTCACGTCGATGGGGGAGCCCGTGGCGGGGAGCGGCTGGAGCTCCAGCGCGTAGAGGACGTTCACCTGCGTGTCCGCGACGATGTTGGCCTGGGCGAGTGCCAGCACCCAGCACGACTGGCCCGACTTGAGGGTGACCCAGGGGCCAGCCGTGCCGGATGCGGGCGCGACGCCCGTCTCGGTGATCTCGGTGGTGGTCGCGGTGCCGTTCTTGATCTGGAGGTCGCAGCGCGCGCACTGGCTGGCGGCGCCGCCCGTCTGCGTGCGGTAGACGAGGCGGACCTGCACGTCGGTCGCGGCGTTGTTCCTCACCGCGGTGCTGTTGAGCGTCGTCGCCACGCCGACGCCGCCGCTCACGCTGTCCGTGCTGCTGGTCGCGTTGGCCCCGATGGTCGCCGTGCCGCCCGCCGCGCGGGAGAGCGCGAGGGGCGGGGCCGGCGCCGCGAGGGCGGCAAGGCTGTCGCTGCCGCTGAGGTGGAGGACCGTCGAGGCCAGCGCGGGCTGCGCGGCCAGGACGAGCGCCCCCAGGAGCGCCAGGCGTCGCATGGGCGGGCCTCAGGCGGCGCGCGCGGCGACGAGCGTGAACGTCGTCTCCCGGCGCGCGAGCGCGCGCCACGCGACGCGCGCGGCGAGGCCCAGGTAGGCGGCGTCCAGCAGCACGCCCCATGCGTTGAGCCGCGCGTTGAGGACCATGAGGACGACCCCTGCGGCGCCCACGAGGAGGGGCCGCTTGACGCGGTGCCCGCCCATGAGGACGACGGCGCTCACGACCACGCCCATGAACGTGGCGGACTTCATCGCGATCTCGACGAGATGCAGCGTCATCGTGGCGCCCTCACGAGATCGACAGGCTCAGCCGCACGGGGCTGGGGAGGTCCTGCGTGCCGGCGTTGCTGGCGAGCTGCGCGATGACGCGCACCGAGAGCGAGGCGCCCGCGGCCATGCTGCCCAGGCTCGCGCTCGTCTGGCCCGCCGAGAGGTTCAGCGCGGCGACGGTGCCGCCCGGGTTGTAGAACTCCAGGCGGAACGTGACGACCTTCGTGTAGCTCGACAGATCGGGCCCGCCCACCGAGACGGTCCACGCCTGCGTGTCCGTGTTGGTGAGCGTCGTGAGGTTCTGCCACGTGACGTTGGCCTCGGGGACCGAGTTGAGCGTCACGGTGAAGTAGGTGTGGTTCGACGAGAGGGACCACGACGGCACGAACCCCGTGCTGCTCGCGTCCGCGCCGGCGGCCCACTGGATGGGCGGCGCCTTGATGGCGAGGGACGAGGAGGAGGCCGTGTCGTACGTGACGAGGACGCCTGCCACCGCGGCGGAGGCCACGAGGAGCAGGCCGGCCAGGATCGCGAGGACCTGGCGCGTCTGTCGAAAGAGCTGAGGCTGGCGGTGAGGCGGTGCGGTCGCGCTCATGCAGCCTCCCGGTTGCGGGCGGACGCCATCAAGAGGCGTGGGCGGGCCCCTGGGGGACTGGGCCGTCCGGGAGCGCCGTTCGCCAACGCGCTCCTTTGGACCTCCTCCGCCTGCGCATTCCCGGTCACGGTCCGCGGCGCCTCCGCGCTGCCCGTGCGCGCCCCCGGACGGCCCCCTGCGACCTGCTTCTCACCCCGGAGAACCCCGGCGCCCGGGCGACGACGAGGGGGCGCGCCAACCTCAGAACCCTTAAGCGCCGGGCGCCGGCATTTTGGCGCGATGCTCGACGCGATGCAGCGCCTCTCGAACCAGCTCCCCCCGCGGCTGAAGGCGCTGCTCAACCTCGCGATCACCCTCGTCCTCGTGGGGCTCTCGGTGCCCCTCCTGTGGGCGGGCGTCGCGTCCTCCTCGTGGAGCGACGCGGCCCTGGGGCTGGGCCTCCTGCTCCTGGGCGTGTTCAACCTCTTCACGTGATCCCTTGCGCGCCGCCGCCCTCCTCGTCCTCGCGCTCCTCCTGGCGCCCCCCTTCGCGGCCGCCGCGTCGTACCCGGACCCGCAGAAGGCGCCGCGCTACTTCGACAGCCGCTGCATCGCGCAGTACGACCGGCGCTTCGTGTACGACTTCGTGGGCGTCATGGACGCGGAGCACGCCTCCGCCATCGAGGGCGCGGCGTGCGAGATCTACGCGAACACCAGCGCGCACTTCGTCCTGGCCGCCGTGCCGGACACGGGGGACGAGAGCCTGGAGTTCTACGCGCTCCACCTCTTCGAGACGTGGGGCATCGGCTCCAAGGAGACGAACGACGGCATCCTCCTGCTCTACGTCGACCACTACAACCTCTCGGGGAAGTCCAGCGCGCTCCGCGTCGAGGTGGGCTACGGGCTCGAAGGCACCATCAACGCCCACGTGGCCAACAACGCCATCCGCCTCATGCAGGACGCCAAGGCGCGCGCGCTGGACGCCGGCCAGGACGAGGCGTGGGCCAAGAGCTACGCGCTCCTGGACGGCGCCGCGTACCTCCTGGAGACGATGAACGACAGCTACGTGGACGGCCACTACCCCGCGCCCGCGCCGGACGCCTCGGAGTTCCAGCCCCCGTGGTGGTTCTGGGTCGTGGTGGTCTTCGTGGGGATCGGCCTCCTGCGCGCGCTGGCGGCGGGAGCGCACGGCGCGCGGGGCTGGGGCTACCAGACGGGCTCCTCCGCGGCCTGGCAGGGCGCCGTGGCGGGCATGTTCATCCGCGACCTCATGCGCCGCGGCGGCGGGGGCGGCGGCGGGTTCGGGGGAGGGGGGTTCGGCGGCGGAGGGTTCGGCGGAGGCCGCTCGGGCGGAGGGGGCGGATCGGGTGGGTTCTGAGCGCGGAGTTCCGGAGGATTCTGATAGCCGGACGTGGAATGGGAGGGCGAGAGCATGGTGAAGGGAACCTACGTCGCGCTGGGCGTGCTCGCGGCCATCGCGCTGCTTGCGCTGGGCACCGTCGGAGCCGGCGTCGCGGCCTACAACAACCTCAACGCGCAGAGCGTGGCCGTCGACGCGCAGGCCAAGAACGTGGACGTCATCTACCAGCGCAACTTCGCGCTGATCCCCGTCCTGCAGAACCTCACGGAGAAGTACATGCAGAACGAGAAGGACATCCAGACGCAGGTCGCCGCGCTGCGCAGCGGCCTGCCCACGGCGACCACCGGGAACCTCAGCGTGCGCGACAACTACACGCAGCAGTTCGCGAACCTCGTGGCCCTCGTGGGGAACCGCGCCGAAGCGTACCCCAACCTCAAGGCCGACCAGCTCTTCGTCAACCTCCAGGACGAGGTCACCAACTCGCAGAACAAGATCGCGGCCGAGAAGCTGCGCTACAACGACAAGGCGCAGGAGTACAACACGCTGCGGAACACCTGCTGCTTCCCGATCCTCGTGAGCCACATGGCTGGCTTCGGGCCCAAGGAGTACATCGGCTACTCCAACCGCCCCAACCAGGTGGACTTCCCCAGCGGGCAGACGATCTAGGGCGCGCCGCGGGAGGGCACGCTGGCCTCGACGAGCGCCTTGATGCGCTGCTGCGCGGCGCGGATGTCCCGCGCGATCACGCGGCGGATGAACGGGCGGAACAGGCGGAAGGCGAGCATGCTCCATTCCAGCTCGAAGTGCTGCTCGACGCGCGTGCCCCCCTCCACGGGGAGGAAGCGCCAGCGGGAGAGGTAGTGGCGCTCCAGGGGCGTCGGCGCGGCGTTGCGCAGCGCGAAGAGCGCGGGCGGCTCCCACTCCTCGACGACGACCTCGCGCTCGCGGCGCTTGCCCTGGATGACCTGCGCCTCGCGGCCGCGCGCGCCCTTCTGCATCGGCCCCTCGGAGGTCTTCACGGCCTCGACGGCGGCCGGGTTGAACTCGCGCACGTGGTCGAAGAACCCCTCCGCCAGGAAGCGGAACACGTCCTCGGGGGCGCGCTCGATGACGACCTGCTCGTCGACGACGATCACGGGGCTCGCGAGGACACCGGGGCCCCGCCGGATGAGCCTGCCGGGGCGCCGCCGCGCATCCGCGCCTCGAACGCCGCGACGTCGCCGAAGTAGCGCAGCGCGGTCTCGTGGGACGACGGGTTCGTGTACATCTCCGGCTGGGGGCGATCGATCAGGTCCGCCATCATGTGCGCGACCTCCTCGGCGCTCTGCACGACCTGGGGCCCGACGCGCTGGCCCGGCGTCCAGGGCTCGCCTCCTCCGCCGCGGACGCTCGTGGGGAAGTCCGTGGCGACGATGCCCGGCATGACCAGCGAGACGTGGATGCCCGGCCAGCCCTCGCGCAGGTCCATGCGCAGGTTGGCGGTGAGCGCGTTGAGGCCCGCCTTCGCCGCGTTGTACGCCGAGCGGTACGGCGCCAAGGGGACGCGCCCCAGGAAGCTGCTCACGTTCACCAGGTGCCCCGCCCCCCGCGCCTGGAAGTGCGGCACGATGGCCTGCATGCCGTAGAGCGCGCTGCGGAGGTTCGCGTCGATCATCGCGTCCAGGTCCTCGTCGGTGAGCGCGAGCACGGGCTTGTTGATGCCCTGCCCGGCGTTGTTCACCCAGGCGTCGACGCGCCCGAAGCGGCGGATGGCCTCGTCGCGGACGCGCTCCACGTCCGCGCGCTTCGTCACGTCCGCCGCGACCGCCAGCGCCGAGGGCCCGCACTCGCGCACGACCGCGTCGAGCTTGTCCTTCGTGCGCGCCGCGAGGACGAGCCTGTCCCCCTTCGCCGCAAGCTGGCGCGCAAGCTCCGCGCCGATGCCGCTGCTGGCGCCCGTGATGACGACGACCTTGCCGTCCATGGGCGCGCATCGCCAGGTCCACCTTTCTCTCTTGCGTCAGCGGAATTCACAATCCACCTCGAATAGTGTCAAGCCGCCCGCGCCCGCTGGGGGCCGCGCGTGAGACCATGACGTACTCCAAGCCCCTCTTCGCCCCGGCGCACAGCGACCGCGAGTCCGCCGGCTGCTGCTTCTACTTCAACAACGCCGGCCAGGGCTTCTACTACTACCCGAACTCGGGAGGCAACGGGAACGGCAACGTCGCGACCGTGGGCAACAACAGCGCCTCCGTGACGCCCCTGTGCATCGCGTCGGGCACGCCCCTCACGGCGCCCCAGACGTTCGGCGTCCCCGCGGGCGTGACGGGCGTCAACGCCACCGTGGCGAACGACGGCAGCGCGACGCTCGCCGTGGACACCGCGAGCCTGGGCGGCTCCGTCGCGGGGCAGCCCATCCCGGGGACCCCCACCGGCGCCGGGCTGCCCACGGGCTGCATCGGCCTGGCGTCGCCCACGACGGGCGCGGGGCTCGCCACGGTGTGCTGAGCGCCCCTTCACCCGTGGAAGATGGGCCGCAGGCTCAGCTTCGCGGGGATGGGGAGCTTCGCGTGGGGGCGGTGCCCCTGCATGTCGCGGGCGAGGTGGGCCAGCTCGTCGAAGCTGACCTCCTTGCTCTCTCCGGTGCGCATGCGCACGGGGAGCTTGCCCGCGGCGGCCTCCTTCTCGCCGTACACGATGGTGAGGGGGACCCAGTCCTTCTCGGCGTCGCGGATCTTGCGGCCCACACCCTGGTCGCGGTCGTCCACGTCGACGCGGAAGCCCAGGAAAGAGAGCTTCTGCGCCATCTCCAGGCAGGCGGGGACGTAGGCGTCGGAGACGGGCAGGAAGCGCACCTGCGTGGGGGAGAGCCAGAAGGGGAGCATGCCCTTCTGCCCCTGAGCGATGCGGCGCGCCTCGGTCTCCAGCAGTGCGTACACGTTGCGGTCGATGGAGCCCGAGAGGGAGGTGTGCAGGATGAGGGGGTGCTTGCGCTGCCCGGCCTCGTCCACGTACTGGATGCCGAAGCGCTCGCCGTTCTCGACGTCGATCTGCACCGTGCTGAGCGCGGCGGCCTTGCCCTGCGTATCGACGACGTTGAACTCGAACTTCATGACGAAGTAGAAGAAGCGCTCGTCCCACATCTCGATGAGGATGGGGCGGCCGAGGAGCTTCGCGAGGTTCACGGCGAACTCGCGGTTCTCCTCGAAGAACGACCGGACGAAGCGCACGCCCGCGTTGTAGGGGACGTTGATGTCGTCCATCCACTGCATGCTGAGCTTGAAGTGGTTGAGGAACTCGGCCTTGGCCTGCTCCATGTCCGCCACGACGGTGTGCATGTCGGGCATGGTGAACGTGCGCAGGCGCCTCAGGCCGGAGAGCTCGCCGGTCTGCTCGCGGCGGAACGAGTAGTGCGTCAGCTCGTACACGCGCATGGGCAGGTGGCGGTAGCTCATCGTCGTGTCGTGCATGATGAGGTACTGGCCGAAGCAGGCCGCGAACCTCAGGAAGTACTCCTTGTCCTCGGACTTGAGCACGTACTGGCGCGCGGGGAAGCGGTTGAGGTACTTCGAGAGCGCCGGGTGCTCGTAGTCGTACATGATGGGCGTCTCGACGCGCATGCCGCCGGCGTCCGCGACGATGTCCGAGACGTGCGTCTCCAGCAGGCGCTTCACCAAGGAGCCCTTGGGGTACCAGCGGAAGTTGCCCGGGTCGGAGCCGGGCTCGTAGTCGACGAGCTCCATCTCCTTCATCATGCGGACGTGGGGGGGCTCCTGGCCTGCGGCGCGCGTGCCCTGCGTCTCGTGCTTGTGGAACGCCGCAAGCTCGGGGTAGGGAGAGAAGTCGAAGTCCTTCGCCAGCGTCAGCTCGCCCTGGGGCGTGAGGACGTACCAGTTGGAGACGAGCTTCTTCTCCTTCTTGAGCGCCTCGGACTCGCGGGCGTCCTCCTTGCCTTCGGCCTTGGCGGCCTCGACCGCCTTGACCTCCTCGGCGCCGATGCTGCGCGAAAGCTCCGAGAGGGGGTGCCCCTTGACCTTCACGTTGAACATCTTGTACCAGCCGAAGGGCGCGGACGTGACCTGGTAGCCCGCCTCCGTCGCGGCCTTCTTCAGCTTCTCGCCCGCAAGCTGCGCCTTGGCGGGCGCCGCGAGGCTGCTGCTGAGGTGCGCGTAGGGGTAGAGGACGACCCTCTCGGCCTTGACCTGGCCCGCGACGTCCTTGAGGTTGGCCAGCGCGGCGGCGACCGCGCCGTCGATCTTGTCCTCGTCGACCTTCTCGACGCTGTACATGACGACGAGGGCGTCCTCGACGCGCGCCTGCTTCTCGGCGTCAGTGAGCGGAGGCGGGCTCCGGAGGGCCGGCTTCTTCGCCTCGAACTCAATGAAGTCGCTGTGCAGGAAGAGGAGCTTCACGGGGACGCACCAACGGCCGCCGCCAGCGGGGCGCGCCTCTATAAGATTGACGGGGGGCCAGACCGCAAGCGGCGCAGCGTCCACGCGCCCGCGCCCGAGGCGAGCAGCCCGCCGGCGAGGGACGCCCACACCCAGCCGCCCTCGCCCTGCGCGAGCGCCCACGCCGAGGCCGCGAGCGCGACGAGCCCGGCCACGAGGAGCCCCGCCCCCGCCGCGGCGCGCAGGCCGGCGCCCAGACGCGCGCCCGCGACCGCGAGCCCCAGGCCCGCGCCCACGAGGGCGTAGAGGGGCGCGCGCTCCCCCCTTTGGCCGCAGCCCGCGGAGCAGTCCGCGACGAGGAAGAGGAGCCCGAAGAAGAGGGCCACCAGGGCACCCGCCAGGACGAGGAGGAGGGAGAGCGCGATCCGGGGCGCGTGGCGCATGCCAACCCCATGACGTCGCCCCCACAAGGCTCATCTCCTCCCGGGCCGAGTCGCGGGCGTGCACCAGGGCGCCAAGGTGGGGCTCCTCCTCCTTCTCGTCGTGGCCGGCGGCGCGCTGGCCTACGCCGGGAGCCGCCCCGAGGGCTACCAGGGCGTGGGCGACGTGGTGGCGAACCCCGCGGCCTTCGCGGGGAAGGACCTCCAGCTCAAGGCCACCGTGGTCGAGGGGAGCGTCAACCGCACCGGGGCGCCCATCACGTTCGTCATCGAGGACGGCCACGCGCGCCTCCCCGTGCAGTGGGACCCGCAGAAGCCCCTCCCCGACCAGGAGGCGGGCGGCACCATCGAGGGGAAGAACGTCGTCGTCACCGGCTACGTCGTCTCGGACGCCGCCGGCGCGCACCTCGTCGCGCGAGACCTCAGCGTCGGCTGCGCGAGCAAGTACCGCCCCGCCTGAACCCATCCACCTCCGCACCAGGTGCGCGGCCGAAGGCGCTATCCCCCGGCCCGCGCCTCCAGGGCCGGAGGCACCACCTCTTGCGCACCACGACCACCCTGCTCCTCGTCCTTGCCCTCGGCATCGCCCTCTCCGGCGTCGCCGCGGTGATCCCCGGCGCCGACGTCCTCGCCCCCGTGGGCTTCGCGGACGCCCGCGCCTGCCTCATCGGCTCCTCGGGCGACTGCATCATCCCCATCTACTGCTTCACGGACCCGTGCCCGTAGGGCCCCTCGCGGCGCGCGTCGGCGCGCCGCCCTTCCTCTTCATAGAAAACTCTTAAATCACCCTGCCCCGGTGGCCGCGCGTTCTCCGGAGGAGTCGCACTGGCCACTGCCACGTCCTCGCCCACGAGCGAGCCGCTGACCCATCGCCGCGACGCGTGGTGGGCGTTCCCCGCCTTCACGGTCGTCGTGTACCTTGGCTTCGTCGTGTACGCGACCTACCGCGTGCTGGAGCCCGCCCTCTTCCCGGGCCGCTTCGCGGACGCGCCCTCGTTCTACTTCGCCGACAGCGGCGTCCAGAACGGCTACTACTACCTCTCGCCCCTGGGCACGCCGAACCTCACGTTCCTCGTGCCGACGTTCCTCTACTCCATCCACCCCTTCGTGGCGTCGGTGCTCCGCAGCCCGGCGTTCATCATCCTCCCCTTCCCCGCCCTCTTCCGGTTCACCTGCTACTACTACCGCAAGAGCTACTACCGCGCCTTCACCGGGCGCCCCGCCGGCTGCGCCGTGCCCGCCACCAAGGGCTTCGGCTACAAGGGCGAGCGCGGCCTGCTCATTCTCCAGAACGTCCACCGCTGGTTCCTCTACGCGGCGATCCTCATCACGCTCTTCCTCGCCTACGACGCCATCCGCAGCGTCGTCACGCCCCACGGCCTCTACTTCGGCCTGGGCAGCGCGCTCATGCTCGTGAACGTCGCCTTCCTCATGGCGTACACGTTCGGCTGCCACAGCTTCCGCCACCTCGTGGGCGGCAAGCTGGACTGCTTCACCTGCGACCCCGTCGCGCAGACGCGCTACAAGCTCTGGACGCGCGTGACCATGCTCAACAACCGCCACGCCCTGTGGGCCTGGCTCTCGCTCACCACCGTCTGGGGCGTGGACGTCTACATCCGCTACGTCGTGATGGAGGACAAGTTCGGCATCGCGGCGGCCCTCAAGTCCATGGGGGTGCCCCTGTAATGGCGAAGCCTCGCTACGCGGTCCACGAGTTCGACGTGGTCGTCGTCGGAGCCGGCGGCGCCGGCCTGCGCGCGGCCATCGAGTCGGCGCGCGCCGGCCGCAAGACCGCGGTCCTCTGCAAGAGCCTCCTGGGCAAGGCCCACACCGTGATGGCCGAGGGCGGCGCCGCGGCGGCCATGGGCAACGTCGACTCGCGCGACAACTGGAAGGTCCACTTCCGCGACACGATGAAGGGCGGTCGCTACGTGAACTCGTGGCGCATGGCCGAGCTTCACGCCAAGGAGGCGCCCGACCGCGTCCGCGAATTGGAGCAGTGGGGCGCCGTCTTCGACCGCACCCGGGACGGCTGGATCGGCCAGCGCGCCTTCGGCGGCCACACCTACCCCCGCCTCGCCCACGTGGGCGACCGCACGGGCCTGGAGATCATCCGCACCCTCCAGGACAAGGGCGTCCACTCCGGGCTCTCGGTGTTCATGGAGACCACCGTCGTCCGGCTGTTCAAGAGCGGCGACCGCGTCGTGGGCTGCCTCGCCTACGAGCGCGACACCGGCGCGTTCCACCTCTTCAAGGCCAAGGCCGTCGTGCTCGCCACGGGCGGCTTCGGCAAGGCGTTCCAGGTCACGAGCAACTCGTGGGAATACACCGGCGACGGCTACGCGCTGGCGTGGCAGGCCGGCGCGGACCTCCAGGACATGGAGTTCATCCAGTTCCACCCCACGGGCATGGTCTGGCCCCCCAGCGTGCGCGGCATCCTCGTCACCGAGGGCGTGCGCGGCGAGGGCGGCAAGCTCACCAACACCAACGGCGAGCGCTTCATGTTCCGCTACGTGCCCGACCTCTACAAGGGCGAGTACGCGGAGACCGAGGAGGAGGCTGACCTCTGGGTCCAGCAGCAGGTCGACCTCAAGGCGGGGACCATCGCCGCGGCCCAGGCCAAGGCGCGCCGCCCCCCCGAGCTTCTCCCCCGCGACATCGTCGCGCGCGCCATCATGGCCGAGGTCAAGAGCGGACGCGGCACGCCCCGCGGCGGCGTCTATCTCGACATCTCCTGGCGCGACCCCGAGTACGTCAGGCGCAAGCTCCCCTCGATGTACCACCAGTTCAAGGAGCTGGCCAACGTCGACATCACCAAGGTGCCCATGGAGGTGGGCCCCACGATGCACTACACCATGGGCGGCATCCGCGTGGACCCCGAGACGCAGATGACCCCCAAGGTCAAGGGCCTCTTCGCGGCCGGCGAGGCCGCCGCGGGCCTGCACGGCGCCAACCGTCTCGGCGGCAACTCCCTCACCGACCTCCTCGTCTTCGGCCGCCGCGCCGGGCTGCACGCCGCGGAGTTCGCCGCGTCCGCCCCCGCCGCGCCCGTCAACGACGCAGAGGTCGACGCCGCGGTCGACCACTTCCTGTCGTTCGTCGATGGCACGCCCGGAGAGAACCCCTACAAGGTCTGGGAGGACCTCCAGGTCGTCATGCAGAACAAGGCCGGCATGGTCCGCTTCAAGGGCGAGCTTGCCGAGGCCATCGAGGAGCTTCAGGCGATCAAGAAGCGCGCCGCGGCGTGCAAGGCTCCCGGAGGCACCGCGTTCAACCCGGGCTGGCACGTCGCCATGGACCTCCAGTTCATGGTCATCGCCTGCGAGGCCTCGTGCCGCAGCGCGCTCCTGCGCGAGGAGAGCCGCGGCGGCCACACGCGCGGCGACTTCATCGAGACCAACGAGAAGGAGTGGAGCGGCCGCAACGTGGTCGCCCGCAACGTCAACGGCCGGATGGAGATGGCCGTCGAGATGATCCCGCCCATCCCCGCCGAGCTCCAGAAGATCGTCGATAGCAAGGCCGAGGAGATCAGCACGAAGGGGGTGGCCTGAATGGCCGACGCGCCCAAGGTCGATATCACGGTCCAGCAGCTCACGAGCCAGAAGGGCCCCGTCGTCATCCAGGCGTCCAAGAAGAGCCTCGTCCACCTGCGCGTCCGGCGCGGCTTGGGGCCCGAGGGCGCCTCCACCATGGAGGACTTCCAGGTGGAGGTCGAGGAGGGCAACGTCGTCCTCGACGCCATCCACAAGGTCCAGGCCACCGAGGACCCCTCGCTGGCGTGCCGCTGGAACTGCAAGGCGGGCAAGTGCGGCTCGTGCAGCGCGGAGATCAACGGCGTGCCGCGCCTCATGTGCATGACGCGCATCGAGGAGCTTCCCGAGGGCCCCATCGTCGTGGAGCCCGTGAAGACCTTCCCGCGCAAGAAGGACCTCGTCACCGACGTGTCGTGGAACTACCGCGTCAACGAGGCGATCCAGCCCTTCACGCCCCGCGAGATGACGGCGGAGGAGAAGGCGAAGGGCGAGTTCAACATGAAGCAGGTCGACGTGGACCGCTCCCAGGAGTTCCGGAAGTGCATCGAGTGCTTCCTCTGCCAGGACGTGTGCCACGTGCTGCGCGACCAGGGCAAGGCGCTTGATCCCACGAAGGACGGCGGCTTCTACGGCCCGCGCTTCACCATCCGCATCGCCTCCCTGGAGATGCACCCCGCGGACGCCGCGGACCGCGTGCCGCTCCTGCGTCGCGAGGCCGGCGTCGGGTATTGCAACATCACCAAGTGCTGCACCGAGGTGTGCCCCGAGCACATCCACATCACCGACAACGGCATCATCCCGATGAAGGAGCGCGTGGCGGACCGCTACTTCGATCCGCTGCAGCTGGTGATCCGGAAGGTCACCAACACGAGCCGGAAGTAACGGCGGCCATCGGCGGGGGGTTCAGGGGGCGAAGCCCCCTGACGTCCCGTCTTCTCCCCCCGCGATCAAAGCCTCAGGGGGCTTCGCCCCCTGAAACCCGCGGGAGGGCTCGCACTCCCCCACTCCGGGCACGTCGCGCCCGCGCGCGCCTTGGCGACGCACGTCGCGGCGCCCGGGGCGAGCATGGCGCGCCCCGTGGGCGAGCGCTGCGCGAGGCCGATGCGCCGGAGCACCTCGAAGGCCCAGCGCGCCTCGCCGCGGGGCAGCCGCGTCGCGTCGGCGAGCATGCCGATGGTGCTGGGCGTCTCCTGGAGCGCGGCCGCGACGGCGGCGACGCCGGGCCGGCGGAACGCGGGCGCGGCGCGCCGGAGCACGGGGCAGAGGTCGCAGCCGACGTTGAACCAGGCGCGCTCGCGCCCGGTCGCGTCCAGCGTCACGCGCGCCGCGCGGCGGAGCCGGCGCAGGTGGTAGTCCGCGGTCGACGGGTCGACGCCCAGGTGCTGGGCGACCATGCGCGTGCTGGCGCCGGGCGTCTTCGCGAGGTAACGGTGGATGCGCTGCCGGATGTCCATGGGGAGGCGCGTGGGCCTCGCGGGTCCCAAGCTCTGCCCCGCTTGTCACGACGCTCCGCGACGCGTCCATCCCTGGGGGAAAACCGTTATCACCCGGGTGAGTTACAACGTGCTGCCCCGTCTGCGCGGGGCGACGCGGGCAAGCCGTCGGCTGAAGGAGGCAACGGCAGTTGATCTCGGCATTCCTCGTCCTGTACACCCGGCTTGACGACGCGCGCGTGCTCGATCACGGGCTGCGGCGCGCCATCGTGCGCTGCGTGCGCGAGCGCCCCGGCCTCACGGTCGCGGAGCTGGCGCGCGTGAACGGCGTCGACCCGAAGACGATGACGCACCACCTGCGCGTGCTCGCGCGGGCCGGCTGGCTCCAGCCGCTCCCCCAGGGGCGCGGGCGGCTCTGGTTCCTCCCCGGCGACACGCGCGAGCCCGCGCCGGCCCCGCGCGTCGTGCGCGCGCTCCATGCGCTGCGCGGGGGCGCGGCGACGCCCGCCGCGCTGGCGCGCGCCCTGGGCGTGCCCCGCGGCACGGCGGGGGGCCTGCTCGAAGGGCTCGCGCGCCTGGGGCTCGCGCGCCGCGGCGAGTCCGGATGGAGCGTCTCCGCCAAGGGGGACGAAGCCTTATGTCAAGAGGCCGGCCTCGGCGACACGTGAACGCCGAGGACGCGCTGGAGCTTCGCCCCATGGCGGAGGGGGACCTGGCCGACCTGCTCGCCTTCGCGCACGCGCAGGGGCGCAACGTCCACCGCGAGGAGTACGCGCGCTTCCTCGCCCTGGAAGGCGCGCGCGGCTTCGTGCTGCGCCAGCAGGGCTCGCTCGCGGGCGCCATCACGGCAATCCGCTACTTCGAGCACGGCTTCCTGGGCCCGGTGCTCGCGCCCGGCGGCGCGGACGGCCTCGCCATCGCGCTCCTGGCGCACGCCATCGAAGGCCTTCAGCGCGGCGGCGCGAGCCTCCTGGAGGCCGAGGCCACGGAGGAGGAGCGCGCGATCCTCGCCCGCATGGGGTTCCACGCCCTCCGCAGCACGCTGGTCCTGGAGCGGCCCGCGGGCGCGGGGAGCGGCGCGGCGACGCGCACGGAGCGGCTCGGCCCGGGCGACTTCCTGGACCTGGGCGCGCTGGACGCCGCGGCGGTGGGCTACGGGCGCAAGGAGTTCCTCTACGCGCTCATGCAGGACTACCCCGAGGGCGCGCGCGTCGTGCGCGGCGGGGGCGACGTCCACGGCTACGCCTTCCTGCGCCGCTCGCGCCGGGGCTATCACCTGGGGCCCCTGGTCACGCGCGAAGGCGACCTGGAGTCCGCCCGCGCGCTCCTCTCCGACGCGGCGGCGCTCGCTGCGGGGTGGCCCCTGGTGGCGCTGGCGCCGGAGGAGAGCCCCCTGGTGGGCGCGCTCTCGGAGGCCGGGTTCGCCCCCGTGGGGCGGCTCACGCGCATGCGCGCGGGCGCGCCGGGCCGCGAGGTCGCGGGCGACGCCACGCGGGCCACCGAGTGGCTCGTCGGGTCGCGCATCACCGGATAGGCTCAAGCGGACCCCCCGCGCTGCGGACCGCATGGAGGAGCCGGTGGCGCGCGGCGCGTTCGTCCTCGCCGGGCATCGCCACGCCGTGAGCATGGCCGCCCTCGCGAAGGAGTGCTCGGGCATGCTGCGCGCGCTGCGCGCCGAGACGGGCGCGCCCCCCGCGGAGGCGGACTTCCTCGTCCTCCTCGTGGAGGAGGGGAAGGACCCGCGCGACGCCGCTCTCCCCGATCTCAAGGACCGCGCCGCGGCCGCGCTGGGGTTCTCCCACGGAGAGTCCGACGCCGAGGCGCGCGCCGTGGTCGCGGCCGCCCGGAGGCATCTGCGCGCGCACGGCGCGAGCCTCGGAGCGCGAGAGCTGGTCTTCCGCCCCGGCGATTTCGGCCACCTGGGCCTGGAGAGCGACGGCCTCCGCGAGCGCCTGGAGGTGCTGCTGCGGGCCCTCGTGCTTGACGCCGAGCGCCTGCGCCTGAAGCGCGAAGGCTGGGAAGAGCCCGAGCCGCGCTGACAACGCCCGCACAGGAAACGCTTTAGGCCGCCCGCCGGGCTCGGACCCCTGAGGGAAGGCTTTGTCGCGCCACTCCATCCTCGCGGTCGCTCTCGTGCTCGTGGGCGCCGCCGTCGCGGGCTGCGTCTCGCAGACCCCCGCGGACGTCAAGCAGGCCTCGGCCTCGCTCCCGGACCTCACGAAGCCCGTCTTCGCCGCGACGAAGCTCCTGGACACCGTGCGCGCGGGCGGAGAGCCCGTCATCGCCATCACGCCCAAGGGGACCATCCTCGTGGGCGCGCACCCGGGCTGGACGCACACGCGCTACCCGCCCTCGCCCAACCTCGTCGAGCCCGCCACGGGGCAGAGCTACATGTGGCGCAGCACCGACAACGGCACCACCTTCGCCCCCGTGGGCCTCCCCGGCGCCAACGGCGTGGGCCCCCGCGGCATCGGCCAGGGCGTCAGCGACCCCGACTTCGCCATCGACAAGAACGGGCGCATCTACTTCACCGACCTCGAAGGGCTCGCCAGCGCGTCCGTCTCGTGGAGCGACGACGACGGCCAGACGTGGCTCATGGGCAACGACGTGGCGGCGTCCTTCGGCGGCGGGCCCATCGACCGCAACTGGCTCGCGGCGCAGGGCACGGACGTCTACTTCGAGGGCAACTACTTCCAGAACGGCGAGCAGATCCTCAAGTCCACCGACGGCGGCATCACCTGGAGCGTCGTGGGCCAGCCCCCCTGCGAGCAGCAGTTCGTCGTGCCCCAGCCCAAGACGATCCTCGTGGGCTGCCCCACCGGCATGGCGGTGAGCACGGACGACGGCGCGCACTTCGAGCCGCGCCTGGTCCCCGGCGCCAAGGCCGAGAGCCGCGGCATGTCGCTCCCCGCCCTGGACGCCGCGGGCAACGTCTACGTCACGTGGGCCGCGGCGGACGGCATCTACGTCGCGGGCACCCGCGACCTGGGCAAGACCTGGAGCCACCCCATCAACCTCGCCAAGGCCGGCGGCCTCACCGGCACCAACGTGTGGCCCTGGGTCGTGGCGGGCGACGCGGGCCGCGTCGCGGTGCTCTGGTACGGCACCAACGCCACGGGCGGCCCTGCCAACGCGACGGGCGACTGGTTCGTCTACGAGGCCACCGTCCTCGATGCCATGAACGACACGGCGCAGGTGTCGGCCACGCAGGTCACGCCCAAGCCCATCTTCCAGGGGCACATCTGCCAGAACGGCACGACGTGCCAGGCCGACCCCTCCCCCGCGGGCGACCGCCGCCTGGGCGACTTCTTCGAGGCCGCCGTGGACGCGCAGGGCTACGTGCACGTCGTCTACGCCGTGGCCCTGGGGGACAGCATCAGCCACCCCGGCTACAGCAAGCAGACGGGCGGCATCCCCCTGAAGGCGCCCTCGTCTGCCAACGGCTGACAAACATCCCATCTTGGTGCGGGACGGAGACAGAGGGTTCGTTCCCGGCGGCTCCCGCAAGCCTCCAAGCCTCCCAACAGCCTCCGTTCTCTCACAGCCTCCTGTGGGTCGCCGGGATTCATTCTCCACCGCCAAGCTCTCCAGCGACCGCTTTAAGGCCCGTCCGGACAAAGCAGGGTGCATGGTGGCGCCGCCGTCCTCGCCTCTCGACGAGCACGACCTCCATCGCATCGTCTTCGCGGCGCAGAGCGACCTGGGCGAAGGCATCCTCGTCGTCGACCGCACGCGCGTCGTGTACGCCAACGACGCGTACTGCCGCATCGTGGGCCGCACGCGCGAGGAGGTCCAGGGGTTGGCCAGCCTCCTCGACATCGTCGTCCCCGAGGATCGCCAGGCGATCTACGAGCGCGAGATGCGCCGCGGCCGGGGCGAGGACGTGCCCCTCTTCTACGAGACGACCATCGTGCGCCCTGACGGCACGCGCGTCCCCATCGAGATCGGCCTGCGCCCCGCCGCGGGCGACGTGCCGGGGCGCTACGTGAGCGTCGTGCGCGACGTCACCTCGCGAAGGGCCAGCGAGGCCGCGCTGCGGGAGACCGAGGAGCGCTTCCGCCGCGCCTTCAGCGACGCCGCGACGGGCATGGCCATCTACGACACCCAGGGGCGCTTCCAGCGCGTGAACCAGGCGCTCTGCGACCTCCTGGGTTACAACGAGGAGGAGATGCTCAAGCTCACCTACCGCGAGGTCACGCACCCGGAGGACCTGGAGGCCCTCGTCGCGCTGGGCCGCCAGTTCATCAGCGCCAGCGCGACGGACTCCGTGCGCTTCGAGCGCCGCTACCGGCGCAAGGACGGCGCCACCGTGTGGGCGCACGTCAACAGCAGCCCCATCCTGGACGACCAGAAGAGGACCCTCTACTACGTGACGCACATCTTCGACATCTCCGCGCGCAAGGCCGCGGAGGACCTCACGCGCAAGGACCAGGTGAGCCGCCGCGTCGTGCGCCACATCCTGCGCGACATCTCGGACCGGCCCTCGACGAGCACCGCGATCCGCCGCGACCTGGGCCGCAGCCTCGCGGGCGAGACGTCCGAGGAGACGATCAAGGGGTGCCTGGACTTCTTCGGCTCCCTGGGGATCGGCGCCCTGGAGGTGGAGAGCGGCGAAGGGGACCGCTACTCCATCCGGGGGCGGGACCTCCTGGAGATGACGCCCGGGGCCGGGGTCCCCACGTGCCACATCGCCTTGGGCTTCCTGGAGGGGTGCGTCGCCCGGCTCCACGGCGGGAACGCCCTGGGCGCCGAGTTGTCCTGCCAGAGCACGGGGCAGGAGGCGTGCCGGTTCGTGGTCCACGCCCGGGCCGCCCCTGGGGAGAAGTTGTCTGGTCGATCCTGACAAGCATCGTACCATGCCCGCCGGCGCCCCCTGGAGGGATGGAGAACCCGGCGGCTTCCGACAAGCCTCCAAGCCTCCCAACAGCCTCCGTTCTACAGCCTCCCAACAGACGGAGCCGCCGGGTTTGCTCTCCACCAAGGTCTTCCGAACGCCCGCGGGCTTCCGCGGGACTCCTTCTCCATAGACCTACGGAGAATCCAACGCGATGCTCCATAGGCTCCGGACGACAAAGCTGGGGCGATGATGAACCGAACCATGGACCCGACCCTGGAGGTCGCGGTCAAGACGGCCGGACCTGCGGGCCGGCCCCCCCGCCCCAACCTGCGCATCGCGGTGGACTTCGACGGAGTCCTCTTCGACCACATCCCCTACCTCCTGCGCGGCTTCCGCGACGCGCACGGCATCGACCTGGCCGCGGAGGGGCTGCGCCACTGGGACTTCTTCCAGTACCGCGCCGTCCGCGAGCGCAACCTGAGCTGGAACGCCGTGAAGACGGTCCTGGAGCGCATCGACCAGGACCCCGTGCTGCACGACTGCGACGCGCGCGACCCCGACGCGGCCGACGTGATCGCCTCCTGGCGCGCGCAGGGGCACCAGGTCAGCGTCGTCACGGCGCGCGAGCCCGGAGCCCGCGCCACCACCGAGGCGTTCCTCGCCCGCAACGGCATCCGCGTGGACGAGGTCGTCATGGGCGCGCGCCTCAAGACGGGCTACGACGTGCTCGTCGACGACGCGCCGCACAACGTCCTCATGGCGGCGGCCGACGGCGGCCTGGCCCTCCTCATGGACCACCCCTACAACCGCGACGTGCCCAGCAAGAGGAACCCGCTGCGCGTGCGCCGCTGGCGCGAGATCGAGCCCATCGTCGCGGGCCTCGCCCTGGAGGCCGCCGCGTGAGCGCCTGGTGGGCCTACGCGGGCGCGGCGCTCCTTGTGGCCGCGACCCTCCCCCAGGCGGCCCGCCTCGTGCGGACGCGCCGCGCCGACGACCTCACGTGGGGGTTCGTGGCCTTGAACGCCGGGGGCATCGCGCTCCTGGGCCTGCGCAGCGCGGAGATCGGCGAGTGGGGGTTCGTCGCGGTGAACGCCAGCACGGCGGCCTTCTGGCTGCTGGTGGCAGGAATCAAGGCGTGGCCCCACGCCACAGAGAAGAGAAGTGCGGGTGTCGAGATTTGAACTCGAGCAGCAACGTTGGCAACGTTGTGTACTAGCCAGGCTATACTACACCCGCGGATGCGAGCCCCCCTCAGGAAGGGTGGCAACCCTCGAATGCAGAACCCCTATTTGACGATTTCTTGGGCCAGAACGAGGCCCCTCCCGCGCGCCACGCGGCTTCATGCCGGGCACCCTCCATCGTGCATCCCGCAGGAGTACTCAAGCCCGGCCAACGAGGCGCGACTTAAGATCGTGTCCTGAAGAGGTTCCCCGGTTCGAATCCGGGCTCCTGCACTCGCGCGCCAGCGCGAGTCAGGCGCCGGACAGGGCCGGCCCAGTAACACGGGCCCCGCCCGCGGGCAGCGCCATGCGGAACGTGGCGCCGCGCCCCTCCTGCGAGCGGAACGTGAGCGACCCGCCGTGGCTCTCCACGATGCCCAGGGAGACGGAGAGACCCAGCCCCGTGCCTTCGGGCTTGGTGGTGTGGAAGGGCGTGAAGATCTTCGCCGCCTCCCCGGAGGGGATGCCGCGGCCCTCGTCCTCCACCTCGACGACGACCCAGGGGCCCTCCTCGAAGGTGCGGATGGCGAGGCGCCCCGCGGGGCTGCCCTCCATGGCGTCCACGGCGTTGAGCACGAGGTTGAGGAGCACCTGCGAGATCTCGTCGGCGTCGACCACCACGGGCGAGCGCGCGTGGAGGTCCACCATCACCTCGCGCTCGTCCTTCACGCGCGAGAGCGCCACGGTGACGACGCTCTCGACGATGGCGTTGATGCTCTCGCTCTGCCGCAGGGCGGAGGGGCGGCGGGCGACCTTGCGGAGGCTCTGCGCGACGTGCGCGACGCGGTCGGCGCCCCGCAGCACGGCCTCCTCCAGGCCCGCGGCCTCCTGGAGCGAGGCGCGCAGGCGAGGCGGGAGCGCGGGGTCGGCGAGCGCCTCCTGGAGCGACATGAGGACCAGCTCGCTGTTGCCGCGCATGTAGGTGAGGGGGTTGTTGATCTCGTGCGCGACGCCCGCGACCAGCGTGCCCAGCGTGCTGAGCTTCTCGCTGGCGATCACCTGGCGGCGCGTCTCCTCCAGGTCCTGCTGGGCGCGCTTCTGCTCGGTGATGTCCTCCACGACGCCGTCGTACCAGACGGTGCGGCCGTCGGACCCGCGCACGGCCCGCGCGCTGTCGCGCAGCCAGCGCACGCCGCCGTCGGTGCGAAGCCCCTCGATCTCCTCGCCGCGCACCTCGCCCTCGCGCTCCAGGCGCGCCATCCACTCGGCGCGGCGGCGCGGGTCGCGATAGAGCCGCTCCACGGGCGTGCGCAGCAATTCCTCGCGCGTGCCGATGCCCATGAGGCGCGCCGCGGTGCCGTTGGCGTCGAGGACGCGCCCCTCGGGGCTCGTGCGGTAGACGCCCACGGGGAGCCCTTCGACGAGCGCTCGATATCGTTCTTCGCTGGCGGAGGCCGCGCGGCGGAGCGCGTCGTGGCGCAGCGCGGAGCGGCTCCGCACGAACGTGAGGCACCCGGCGACGACGACGGCCAGGACCATGATGAGCAGCGCGGTGGAGGGGATGGGCCCGTCGCGGAACGCGGCGGCGGAGCCGAGCCACGCGAGGAGCGTCGCGGCGGAGAAGGCCATGACCCACGGCGGCGACACCAGGATGGCGGCCGTGCAGAGGATGACCAGCAGGAACGAGGTGAAGCCGATGCCCGCGGGCGCGTCGGGGTAGTCCAGCGTCGTCGCGGCGAGCCCGATGGCCATGACCGCGGCCGCGACGGGGTGGCTCCAGCGCGAGGGGAGACGGTCCGAGCGCACCGCGCGCAGCGCGGCGAAGGAGGCGAGCGCCCCAGCGGCCAGCGTGAGGATGACCGGAAGGGAGCCCGCGCGGGTCGCCGCCTGCTCCACCGCCGCGAGGAGGAAGCCGCCCCCGATCCAGGGGAGGAGGGTGCCCAAGGTGTCGCGCTCCTCCTGGTCGAGGACGGCACGAGCCTCCGGGCGCATTCCTGCCGCCCTCTCCCCGGGGCATTATTTAAGCGCGCGTCCACCTCCAAAGGACGGGCCTGGGGGCCGATACGGCCAAACCGGGCGTGGCGCCTCGGCCCCCGATGAGCTGCCTCTTCTGCCGCATCGCGGCCGGCGAGATCCCCTCGGAGAAGGTCCTGGAGAACGAGCGCGCCTTCGCGTTCCTGGACATCCGCCCCCTCCAGCGCGGGCACGTCCTCGTCGTGCCCAAGCGGCACCACGAGCGCTTCTCCGACATGACGCCCGAGGACGCGGCCGCCGTCATGGACCTCGCGCAGCACGTCGCGCGCCGCCAGTCGCGGGCCCTGGGCGCGGCGGGGATCACCATCGCGGTCAACGACGGCCGCGCCGCGGGCCAGGAGGTCATGCACGTGCACGTCCACCTCGTGCCCCGCGCGGAGACGGACGGCATCGGCCCCGTGCACGCGCTCTTCCGGGGGAAGACGCCCACGCTGCGCGACGGGGAGCTTCGGGAGATCGGGGCGGAGATGCGCGGGTAGTGCTTTTTGTTAGAGAAGAGTCGTTCGGCCGCGCCGCAGCGCGGCCAAAATGGGGGGTTTCAGGGGGGCTCGCCCCCCTGACGTCTTGATCGTCTGCTGGAACAGTTCTTTCACGTCAGGGGTCTTCGCCCCCTGAAACCCCCGCCATGGCCTCCTCCACCGACGCGCGCAGCCGCTCTGCGTCGAGGCCCTCCTTGGAGAGCAGCGCGTCGGCGCCCGCGGCGACGAGCTCCAGCGCGACGGCGTCGCTGCCGTGCGCGGTGAGGGCCAGCACCGCGCCGCGCGCGCCCAGTGCGGTGGCCTCGTCCAGGAACGCGGCGCCGTCCAGGTCGGGGAGGAGGTAGTCCACGATGAGCAGGTCGAAGGAGGCGAGGTCCGTCTCCAGCGCGGCTTCGGCGCTGGGCGCCTCGACCACGGTCCACCCGTCGGCCTGGAGCGTGCGGCGCACGAACGCGCGCGCGACGTCGGTGTCGTCCACGACGAGCGCGCGCTGCCCGTCGTGCCGTCTGCGCTCGAAGGGGCCAGGCTCCGCGGGCGCGCGGGCGGGGACGGGCGGCAATTCCTCCTCGGGGTAGCCGGGGGGTCCGCCCGTCGCCTC
Source organism: Pseudomonadota bacterium (assembly GCA_021325135.1). GTDB lineage: Archaea > Thermoplasmatota > SW-10-69-26 > JACQPN01 > JAJPHT01 > JAJPHT01. The sequence continues at coordinate 64,245 of JAJPHT010000006.1, forward strand.
GATGGCGGCGAGGAGCTTCGTCGCGTCGAGCCCCTCCTTGGCGATGACGTCGTGCGCGCCCGCGAGCACGAGCGCCTCGTACACCGCGTCCGTGCCCGCGCCGGTGAGCGCGAGGACGGGGGTGCCCACGCGGCTCTCGCGCCACCGCTCCAGGCACGCGACGCCGTCGCGGTCGGGCAGCGAGAAGTCCAGCACGATGACCTCGTAGCGGCGCTGCGCGAGCAGTTCGTCCGCATCGGCGGCCGTTGCAGCTTCGTCCACGCGCCACCCGCGCCGCGTCAGCGCGCTGTTCACGACGGCGCGGAACGTGCCGTCGTCGTCCACGAGGAGCGCGCGCCGCTCGGGGAGGGGCATCGGGGGCGCGAGCCCCCGGCGAGGGCATGAACCCCGCGGAGCCTCACCGGCGGCGCCGCGCCACGAGCGCGGCGCCCGCGCCCGCGAGGACCAGCGCGGCGACGCCCGGGAACGGCACGGGGCTCGCGGGCGAGGTCGCCTCGGAGGGCGTCTGCGTCCCGCGCGGCGTGGTCGTCGAGGGCGCGCGCGTCGTGGAGGGCGGGGTCGTCGTCGTGCCCGGCGTCGGCGGGGTCGTCGAGGAGGGCGGCGTGGTGGACGAGGGCGGCGTCGAGGGCTGCGGCACGTCCGCGCTGGCGGGATCGGAGGCGGGACCCTCGCCCGCGGAGTTGACCGCCGTCACGGTGTACGCGTGGACGCCGGGCGAGGGGCTCGCGTCGGTCCACACCGTCGCGGTGGCGTTGCCCGCCGGCTGCCCGTCGCGGTACACGCGGTAGGAGAGCACCGCCGCGCCGCCGTTGCTGGCGGGCGGGCTCCACGTCAGCGTGACCGCGCCGGTGGCGTCCGCGCTGGCGACGGCCCCCTGGGGCGCGCCGGGCCGCGAGGGGCCGGAGCCGCCGCTGCCGTGGGGCGTCGCGACGTGGTCGTCGCTGAGGAGGAAGTTGGCGCTGAACTTCGCGCTCCACGCCTGGCCCGTGTCGATGACGTGCAGCTCGCCTTCGCGATAGCCCACGTCGAGGCTGCGGTAGTTGGGCTGCGAGAGCTGGTGGGCCGCGGGGACGACGAGGTAGAGGTGGCCGTCGCCGTAGAGGTCGCCCGCGACCGGGCCGCGCGTCTCGCCCCAGCCGTCGGTGAGCGGGAACCAGCCCGTCTCCTTCCCGGTGGCGAGGTCGAAGACGCCGATCCCGTCGTAGCCCAGCTTGGGCTCGGGGCAGAGGACGTCCATCTTGCCGTCGCCGTTGCCGTCGGCGATGACGAAGTCCTTGTTGCTCCAGTAGATGGGCACGCTCGTGCGCCAGAGCACGCTGCCGTCGCGCCCGTCCAGCGCGAAGAGGTTGCTGCTGCGGCTCGTGGGCTCCCAGTTGCCCGGCTTGTGGCCGATGGTGTTCCAGTCCAGCGCCACGAAGTCCAGCACGCCGTCGCCGTTCACGTCGATGGCCGCGGGGTGGTTGTACTGGACGGGGTTCATCCAGTCGTAGCTCACGTTCCACACCATGTTGCCGTGGGGGTCGAGGAGATACCACACGGCGTGCGTCTCGTTCATCCAGTTGCGGTCGTACGTCGGGTCCTTGCTGCTGGGCGGGTATGGGTACGTCGCGTTGTAGACCGCGTTGCGCGCGCCGAAGAAGGTGTAGAGCCCGCCGTTCCCGTACACGTCCGCGAAGGTGGGCGCCAGGGGCACGCTGCCGGGGTACGCGCCGTGCTCGCGCGCGCGGAAGACCCACTTCTGGGCGCCGGTCTTCGCGTCGTAGCAGGCGATCTCGCCCGCGTCGGAGGCGAAGCAGGCGTCCTTCCTGCCGTTCTGGTCGATGTCGACGACGACCGCGCCCGCGTTGCCGTCGTAGTACGACTTGGACCACTTGTAGTTGCCATGGCAGTCGAATGCGAGCTGGCCGGGCCAGCCGTCCGTCTCGGCGAAGACGTACTTGCAGCCCGAGCCGTCCACGTCGGCCATGAAGGCGTCGCCGTCGCTGCCGACGCTGTATTGCGACTGGATGGTCCCGTTGGGGTAGTAGAGCCACGGGTGCGCGTCCTTGAAGCCGGGCTCGTAGCGCGACGCGTCGATGCTCACCTCCCACTTCTTGTCGAAGGCGAAGCTCGTGGGCGTGGAGTTCGCGGCGGAGTAGCACCACGCGGCGAGCATGGCCGCGTCGCTGGGGACCACCATGCAGGGGACGCCGTCGCCCATGAGGTTCCCGACGGCGATGGGGTTGATGTCGCGCACGGGCCACGTCTCGCCGCCGGGGTGGCTCGTGGGAAGCTCCGCGAGCACGCCGCCCGTGCGGCTGTCGAGGACGTAGGCGCGGTTGTTGTCGTTGTTGCTGACGATCTCCAGCTGGCCGTCGCCGTTGAAGTCGTAGAGGTTGAGGCTCGCGGTGTCGAACGCCTCGAACGTCTTCGCGGGGTGCGCGCTTGCGCTCGTGATGGTGAGCGGCTCGGTCCAGCTCGAGGCCGCGCCCTGGGGCGCCACGGCGGCCCCTTGCGAAGCCGACAAGGAGGCAAGCACGAGCAGGGCGGCGGCGAGGGGGGCCATCCGTCGCATGGGGCGCCGGTGCCCGGGGGGCCTTATGGTGGAGTTGGGACGTAAGGCGAAGCGTAGGAGGTGGCAAGCACTATCTGGGGGCCCCTTCATGGTGGCCCTCGTGGATGCGCCTCAGGGAGGCCCGTTGCCCTGGCCGCCGCCCGGCGCGCGGCCCGCCCCCCGCCAGGCCACGTTCTTCGAGCGCGCGCCCGCCAACCCCCTGGCGTTCGGCGCCGTCCTCTTCCTCGTCGGCTGGGCGGGCATCCTGTTCCAGCACGGCGTCCTGCGGCAGCTCGTCGTGGGCGCGCCGCTCTTCGAGGAGATGGCGAAGCTGGGCCTCGCCCTGGCCCTCGTCGCGCTCCTGGGCATCCGCGCGACGTGGCTGCGCATGCCCTTCGCGTGGGCGTCGGGGGCGGCCTTCGGCGTGCTGGAGCACTTCCTGACGTACGCCGACGAGCCGGCCCTCTTCTGGGAGCTGCGCGTGGCGTTCCACCTCGCCACCGCGGGGCTCTCCATGGCGGTCTACGGCATCCTGGAGCCCCTTCCCGACGCGCGCGTCCGCTGGGCGACGACGCTCCTCTCCAGCGCGATCCACGCCGCGAACAACCTGGGCGCGCTCTTCTTCCTCATCCTGGGGGGCTACGTGGACACGGACCCTGCCGCGACGGCGTTCTCGGCCCTCGTCACCGCGGCGGCGCTGGGGCTGACGCTGGTCGTCCTGGCGGCGCGCGAGCGCGCGCGGGCCCGCGCCCTGCTTATGCTGCGCCGCGTCTTCGGCCCGATCAGCGAGGCGCCGCGCGCTCCGTCGCCAGCTCCTCCCCTGGACCCTCCGGGCCCGTGACGCGCGCGGGGTGGTCGATGGCGACGGGCAGGACGCGCCCCAGCCACCACCACCCGGCGAGGCTCAGCAGGACCACAGCCGCCACCGTGGGCCAGAGCCAGGCGGTCGCGTGCGCGTCGAAGAACACGCCGCCGATGACCGCGCCCACGCCGCTGGACACGCTCCACGTGAGGTCCATGGCGGCCAGGTACTTGCCGTAGCTCGTGGGGCCGCCCGCCATGCCTGCGGCCAGCGAGGGCCCCATGCCCGCGTTCACGATCTCGCCCACGGTCATGACGACGACGCCCGCCGCGACGATGCCGTAGGCGAGGAGGGGCGGCCGGCCGACGGCGGCCCAGTTGAGGAGCAGGCTGGCGGCCAGGAGCGCGTTGCCCAGGAGCAGCACGCGCGTGCGCGAGCGCCGGTCGGCCCAGGCGGAGAGCGGCACCTGGAGCGCCACCACCATGACGGTGTTGATGGCGACGACCACGCCGATGCCCATGGCGGTCGCGGAGAGGACGTCCTTCATGAACGGCGCGTAGGTGCTGTAGAACTGGCTCCAGCCGATGCCGCCCAGCGTGGCCACGAGGAGCACGGCGAGGAAGCGCCGGTCGCGCAGCGGCGTCGAGAGGTCGCGCACGTGGTGGCGCAGGCGCGCGAGCCCGCCTTCCTCCTTCGCGCCGGGCGCGCGGGCGTGGCTCTCCTCCACGGCGAGGGCGACCACCACGAGGTAGGCCGCCGCGCCCGCGGCCTCGGCGAAGAAGAGCGAGCGGTAGGGCAGGAACGCCACGAGGATGGCGCCCACGAGGAGCCCCACCGAGAGGCCCAGGTTGTTGGCAAGGTAGAGGAGGCCGTAGGCGCGGCCGCGGCGGTCCTCGGGCGTCACGTCCGCGACCATGGCGCGCGCGGAGGGGCCCCACGCGGAGACGGCGATGGCGTAGAGGATCGTGACCTCGAAATACGCGGGCACGGTGACGACGAACGCGTAGGCCACGGCGCACATGGCCTGCCCCAGGAAGCCCAGGAGCATGAGCGGCTTGCGGCCGATGCGGTCCGCGACGCCGCCCCAGAAGATGCCCACGAGCGCGCCAAGGGGGAACGCGATGGCCAGCGCGAGGCCCACGAGCGTCAGCGGGAAGTGCCGCACGTCGTAGAAGTAGAGCGTCGCGAAGGGCATGATGATGCCGCGCCCCGTGGAGAGAAGCCCCTGCCCGTAGGTGAGGAGCCAGACGCGCGCGTCCATCTGGCGATGGAACGCCGCGACGCGCGCGAGGGCATTCATCACGGCGCCCAGGCCCCCTTCGACCATAAAGGCGCCTTCGGCCTTCGCAAGCGCTCATGTATCGGAGGGCGCTGCGGAGGACTGCCGATGCTCGAAGCCTGGGCCCGCCTCGTCCACCGCCACCCGTGGATCACGCTCCTCGTCTCGGGCGCCATCCTCGCCGCCTCCGTGGGCGCGCTCCTCGCGGGCGGCACGCTCACCAACTCGCAGCCCAAGGGCACCGAGGCGGGCCGCGCGTTCCAGCTCTACGACCAGGAGCTCGCCGCGCAGGCCAACGCCACGTTCGCGTTCATCGCCGCGAGCCCCACGATGAAGGTGGACGACCCCGCGTTCCGCGACGCGCTCAACGCGACGATCGCGGGGCTGGAGCGGGACCCGCGCGTCGCCAGCGTGCGCTCGCCCTACGACGCGGGCGGCGCGGGCCTCGTCTCCAAGGACGGCCGCGAGGCGCTGGTCATCGTGGGTCTCAAGGACTCCTTCGACCGCGCGCGCTCGTACTTCCCCGAGGTGCGCGGCGAGATCCGCTCCCCGTCTCTTGATATCACCGCGACCGACGGGCTCGCCATCGCGTCCGACTTCGACGCCATCCTGGAGAAGGACCTCGCCCGCGCCGAGACGGTGAGCCTGCCCCTGACCCTCGTCCTGCTGCTCCTGGTCTTCGGCGCCGTCGTCGCCGCCCTTCTTCCGCTGGGCGTCGGCGTGCTGGCGGTCCTGGGCGGGCTGGGCAGCGTGATGGTCCTCGCGCGCTTCGCCGACGTCTCGACCTACGCGCTCAACATCGTGACGCTCATCGGCTTGGGCGTCGCCATCGACTACTCGCTCTTCATCGTGAACCGCTTCCGCGAGGAGCGCTCGCGCGGCGGGAGCGCGGAGGACGCGCTGGCCAAGGCCATGGCGACCGCGGGGCGAGCCGTCGTCTTCTCCGGCTTGACCGTCGCCATCGGCCTCTCGGGGCTCCTCTTCTTCCGCGGCACGTTCCTCGCCAGCATGGGCCTCGCGGGCGCCATCGTCGTCGTGTTCGCCGTCGCCTACGCGCTCTCCTTCCTCCCCGCGCTCCTGGCTCTTCTGGGCCCGCGCCTCGACAAGGGGAGCGTCGTCCCGCGCCGCTGGACCGCGGTGCCCAGCGAGCGCGGCTTCTGGCACCGGCTCGCGCACGCCGTCATGCGCCGGCCCGTCCTGGTCCTCGTCGCGACCCTGGCCCTCCTTCTCGCGGCGGGTTCGCCCTTCCTCCACGTGCGCCTCGCCAGCGGCGACGTGGGCATGCTGCCCGCGAGCGCCGAGTCGCGCCGCGGCTACGAGACGCTCGTCTCCGACTTCCCCGGGCACGACGAGACGCAGATCCTCGCCCTCGTCCACTTCGCGGAGGGGCACCCGCTCACCAGCGACCGCGTGGGCGCCCTGGTGGACCTCAGCCGCGCCATCGCGAAGCTCCCCGGCGTGCTGGCCGTGCAGAGCGTCGTCGACCTCGACCCGTCGATGAGCAAGGAGGACTACCAGCGCGCGCTCAGCGCGCCGCCCTCGACGTGGCCGCCCGCCCTGCAGGCCGCCGCAAAGGCCAGCGTCGGCGAGCACGTCGTCGTCCTCAACGTCCTCACCCACGCCGCGGCCAGCAGCGACGAGGCGCGCGGGATCGTGAAGGGCATCCGCGCGCTCTACCCCGCACAGGGCGAGCTCCTCGTCACGGGCGCCACGGCGTTCGACCTCGACACGATCGCGTTCATCCTCCAGCAGATCCCCCTCGCCGTCGCCTTTGTCGTGCTCGTGACCTACGCGCTCCTCCTCGTGCAGACCGGGTCGGTCCTGCTGCCGCTGAAGGCGGTGCTTATGAACTTCGTCTCCATCAGCGCGAGCTTCGGCGCCCTGGTCTTCGTGTTCCAGGACGGCCACCTGGCGGGCCTGTTGCGTTTCTCCGCCGCCAGCATCGACCCCACGCTGCCGGTCATCATGTTCTGCATCATGTTCGGCCTCTCCATGGACTACGAGGTGCTGCTCCTCTCCCGCATGCAGGAGGAGCTCCGCAGGTCGGGTGACAACCGCGCCGCCGTCGCCGCGGGCCTGGAGAAGACGGGCCGCCTCATCACCGGCGCCGCGGCCATCATGGTCGTCGTCTTCTCGGCGTTCGCCCTCGCCCAGGTCACCATCATCAAGGCCATCGGGTTCGGGCTCGCGCTGGCCGTCGCCGTGGACGCGACGCTCGTGCGCGCGCTGCTGGTGCCCGCCACGATGCGCCTGCTGGGCCGCGCCAACTGGTGGGCTCCGGGCTGGGTGAAGCGGCTCCAGGTCGGAGTGGAGCACTAGCAAGAAGAGGAGAAAAACAGAGGAAGCCTCGCCTGCGGGGCAGGGTCATGGGCTAAGGGGGCCTTAGGCGTTCGCCGCGAGGGTGCCGGTCGTGGCGGTGGCCGCGGTGACGCTGCCGCCGTCCTCGGTGACGCCGCTCTGGAGGAAGAGCCAGTAGCCGTCGTCGCCGCCGTGGCCGATGGCGCAGACGGGGTCCGTGCCGGGGCTCCAGGTGTTGACCCAGACGTTGAGGCAGTCGTTCGTGTCCGTGTCGGGCGTGATCGAGCCGTCGACCTGGCACGAGACGGTGGCGCCGGTGTTGGGGTCCGTGACGACGACGGGGCCCGCGGTGTCGTCGACGCCCCAGGTGCCGCCCACGGGGAGGCCGCTCAGGTCCGTCGCGGTGCCGCTGGTGCTGTGGACGTTGAGGCCGTAGCCGCAGCCGTCGGTCGTGTCCCACTCGGTGGACGAGCCGAAGAAGCCGCCGCCGACGCCGACATCGAGGTCGCCGTCGAAGTCGCCGGGCACGCCGTCACCGTTGCAGTCCGCGACGTTGCTGTCCTGGACGGTCACGAAGCCCGCGCTGGCGCCGCTCACGGGGGCGCCCTGCTCGGTGAGCGTGTTGGAGTTGCCGCCGAGGGAGCCGGGGAGGCCGTAGGTGTGCACGGGCTGGTTGTTGGTGCAGCTGCCCTGCGAGACGCAGGTGTTGAGGTTCACCAAGCCGCTGCAGCTGTCGCCGCAGGTGCCCACGTTCACCAGGTACGTACACGTGTCCTTGCACGTCCCGGCGTTCACCGTGCAGTTCGCGGTGGCATCACAGCTTCCCAGGTTGACCGCGCACGACGCCGACGCGGCGGGCATGAAAACGCCCGCGGCGCCGAAGGCGAACGCGAAGGCCGTGAGGAACGACAGCAGCGTGGCTACTCGAATCGTGGTCATTGGATTCACCAAGGGTGTCCGCGAAGCCCGATCCCGCCAGGGCCCTTGGCATCGCGGCAGCGCGCCTAACACGGCAATGATGCATCAAGGGTCTAGAGGAAAATTGTGAAAGAAATTTTGTTTGATAACACTAAACGTTGCGGCCTCCCCGCGCCGCCCCGCACGCCCGCCGGTGACCGCCTTGGCTCAAAATCTTCGGAGAATCTTCCGGGGAAGCATCCATCGTACACAAATGAATTCGTGCCAGTGGGCCAGAAAATCGAGCCCACATTGGCACGGGGTTGTTATGACCAAGATAGAATTGATAGAATTGAAAGAGGACCCGCCTCACGCCGCGGCCGCGAGGGGCGAGGGCGGGAGCGCGGGGTCGTCCAGGCGGAGGGGGAACACGCTGGCCTCCTGCGCCCTCTCGGGCGGGTGGGGCTTGCGCAGGTCCTCCACGCGTTCGAGGATCACACGCTGGCCGACAGGTCCGAGATCCGTTCTCTCACCGCCTTCAGCTCCGCCTCAAGCTCCTGCGCGTAGTCTTCGAGCCAGGCCTTGCGCTCCTCGCGGGTGAAGTAGCGCCGGCCGCCATACGCTTGTCCTTGGCACATGGGCATCAGTCGCGCCCCGAAGGGCACGCATCCACATGGGTCGCGCTTCCTCATCATGACCAGACGGGGGCGTGACCAGGTCGGGGGCGGGCCCGTCAGGGGGCCGCGCTACGTCAGCGGGAACCCGTTGGACGACCGGTAGTGGAGCGGGTCGACCTTGGGGGCGCCGCCGTAGATCTCCGCCAGCGCCGCGAGGACGGGCCGCGCCGCGCTGAAGCCGCCGGTGGGGTCCTCCGGGTCGGCCTGGACCTCCATGCGCAGCGCGCCGCCGTGCACGCGCACGGTGACGCGCCCCTTGCCGTTCTCGGTCATCCAGTGGAGGACCGTCTCGCCGGGGCCTTCGCTCTGGGCGTACCAGCGCAGGCCGCCGAACCAGCGGCGCGAGAGCTGCGCCGCCACGTCGCCCGCGCCCAGGTGCGGCGGGAGGAGCGCCTCCAGCAGGGGGAGCGGCGGCGCGGCGGGGCGCGGGAAGGCGTGCCCCTGGAGCGCGGCGGCCCCGCGGTCCGTCAATTGATAGCCCTTGCCGTCGTGGGCCACGAGCCCGTCGGCCTCCAGCCGGCGCAGCGTCCGCGCGAGGGCCTGCTGGTGGACGCCCAGCTGCCGTCGAAGGCCCTGGAAAGTGACCCAGGCGTCGACCTCGCGGGCAAGCTCGGCCAGCACGGTGCGGTCCCGGTCCTCCAGGGCCGCCACGGCGAAGGAGGGCGCGGGGGGGAGCGGCGCATCCGCCATATGGTCCTCGGTGAGGGTCGTGCGGAGCATAAACCTCCCGGGCGCGGCCGCGGGGTGTGACCGGCTTCGGCCGCGGGGAGTCACGCGACGGAGTTGCGTCACTTCGGGACGCAGGACGAACCCTGAAGCGCGGACGCCGCCCTCCGGCGCGCGTGCCCGAGGCGCCTCCGGACTTCGGCTCGCTCGTCCACGAGTACGACCGCCACCGGACGGGCTACTCCCCCGCGCTCCTCGACCGCGTGCTGCGCGGACGCGCCGCGCCTCGCGTCCTGGACGTGGGCGCCGGGACGGGGCTCGCCGCGCGCGACCTGGCCCCGCGGGCCCGCCGCCTCGTGGCCGTGGACGTGTCGGGCCCCATGCTGCGGGCGTGCCCCGTGGGCGAGCGGGCCCTGGCCAAGGGGGAGGCGCTGCCCTTCCGCGCGGGCTCGTTCGACCTCGTCACCTGCGCGCAGGCGTTCCACTGGCTCGACGCCGAGGCCGCCTACCGCGAGTTCCACCGCGTGCTGCGGCCCGGCGGCGTCGCGGCCCTCTGGTGGAAGTACGAGGCGCCGGGCGACCCCAGCGCGGCCGCGGCCGACGCCGCCTTCGAGCGCGTCGTTGGCAGGCCCGCGCCGACGACGTCGCTGGAGACGGAGCCGCTCCCGGGCCTGCCGGGCCCCTTCGCGGAGGTGGAGCAGCGCGTCATCCCCTGGTCGCTGCCGCTCACCGTGGAGGGGTACGTGGGCTATCACGCGAGCCGCGAGAACCTGCGGCGCGGCGCGGGGCCCCTGCGCGAGAAGGTGCTCGCCGAGATGCGCCGAGCGCTGGAGGCGATGCATCCTTCCGGCCGCTTCACGCTGGCCTACGAGCAGCGCCTCTGGCTGCTGCGCAAGGAGGCCTAGCGTGCGCGTCGCCCTCGTCCTCGTGGCCCTGCTGCTGGCGGGCTGCGCCGATCTCCCTTCGCTCCCGGACCTCAACCCGCTCCCCGCCGCGCCGGAGGCCTCGCCCCTGGAGTCGATCCTCGCGCTCCCCAACGGGACGCCCGTCGCGACGGAGCCCGTCCACGTCGTCGCGGTGCAGAACGGCACGCCAAAATCGGGCCAGGGCTCGTGGAAGGTGCCCAGCCTCGTCACGCTGGAGAACGACCGCGGCGCGCGCCTGGGCATGGTGCTTGACACCGTGGAGACGACGCAGCACCGCAAGCAGCTTGGCGTGCCCCTCGTCGGCATGCGCCTCCAGGCGCAGGGCACGCTGGCGCGCAACGCCACGGGCGCGGCGCTCCTCAAGAACGTCACGCGCTGGGCGCCGCTGGACCACGACGGGCCCGAGGTCGCGCCGGAGATCGTGGCCGCGGGCGCCGTCCCTGAAGGCGCCTACATCTGGCTCCAGCAGGCGACCGTCCAGAAGGTGCGCCACGAGTCCGACGGCGACTACCACGTCGAGCTGTCCATCCCGGGAGGCCGCCTCGTCACCGAGGAGACGCCCCCCTTCGGCACGCGCCTCGATCCTCCCCAGGAGGGGGACGCGGTGAGCGTCTACGGCATGGTCCTCTTCGACGCGACCCACGGCTGGTGGGAGGTCCATCCCGCCCAGTGCTGGAGCCGGTCCCGCTGCGCGCCCCCCCTGGACGCCGTCTCGGGCGCCGGGGGCGGCGAGGACTGACGCAACCTTGAGAACGGGTCGCGCGCTCGCCCCCGTGTGCAGTACGCGCTGGAGACGTGCCGCGACCCCGAGGAGCTAGCCCGCTTCGAGGCGGCCCACGGCTCCAAGCGCGGGCCCGCCGAGGTGGCGCGCCGCGTCGCGGCCGACCCCGAGGGGACCTTCCTCGCCCGGGGGCCCGACGGGCGAGTGCTCGGCTGCGGCAGCGTGATCGTCCACCGCGACGCGGGGCAGGGCGCCTACGCGTGGGTGGGCGGCATGATGGTGGACGAGAGCGCGCGCCGGCACGGCATCGCCCGCGCCCTCCTGCGCGAAGGCCTCGCCCGCGCGGAGCGCGAGGGCGCGCGCACGATCGCGCTGGCCGCCAGCGAGATGGGGCGCCCGCTCTATCTTTCTGAAGGCTTCCGCGACGTGGCCGTGAGCGCGCGCTGGGAGCGCGCAGGCGAGCCGCGCCTGCCGGAAGGCGGAGCGAGGCGCGTCTCCATCTACCCCATCTCGTCGTGCGAGATCATGGACCTCCTCCGCTACGACGCGCCGCGCTTCGGCGCCTCGCGCGCCCCGTTCATCTCGGCGGCCATGGCGGCGTTCCCCGAGCGATCGTTCGTCGCCTTCGACCGCGCGAGCGGCGAGATCGCGGGCTACTGCTGCACGCAGGAGCGCGTCACCGGGCCCCTGGTCGCGGACCACGACGAGGCCGCCGCGCGGCTCCTCCACGCCGCGGCCCTCTCCGGCGCGCCCCCGCGCGTCGTCGCCTCCGGTGTCAACCCCGACGCGGAGCGCCTCCTGGCCTCGGTAGGCTACGCGCCCGACGGGACGACGTGCGCGCTCATGGTCAAGGGCCCCGCGCTCCCGGGGCGTCCGCAGGCGATCTACGGGCTGGGCGCCTGGGCGGTGGGTTGAGAGGAACCGGCGAGAAGGGTCTTCCTCCCCTCCCGCGCAACCTGCGCGCATGGACCCCACGGACTGGCGCGCAGGGGCGCCCACACCTCCCGAGAGCTTCAGCGGCATGGGCATGGACGAGATCCACCTCGCGGACATCAAGGGCCGCCGCGTCATCGGCAACCACGGCACGACCCTGGGCACCATCGAGGACGCGGCCATCGACCCGCGCACCTGGCGCGTCTCCGGCTTCGTCGTGAGCCTGCGGCGCGACGTGGCGGAGCGCTTCGACGTGGAGCCCCGGCACCACCGCGGCGGCCTCTTCGAGCAGGGGGGCCCGCGCATCCAGATCGGCGCCGAGCGCGTGCAGACCTTCGGCGAGAACGTGATCCTCAACGTCGACGCGGACCAGATCGCCAGCACGCTGCGGGCGGCCTCGCCGGGCGAGGAGAACGTCGACTACACCGACGAGCCCCCCGGCCGCGCGTTCTGAGCCCCGGCAGGCGGGCGAGGGGCCCCACCGTCGGGGCTCCGGCTCAAGCGAACCCATATCGTGGGGGAGGGACAGCGTGGAGAGCGTTGTTCGCATGGGCGAATCAGGGTCCGCGCTCCCCCGGGGCCGCGCGCGCGTGATGCTCGTCGAGGACGAGAGCGCGACCGCGGCGGCGCTCCGCAAGAGCCTCGCGAGGCTGGGCTACCAGGTGGCGGCCAGCGTGCCCAGCGGCGAGGAGGCCCTCACGGCCGCGCGGCGGCATCGCGTCGACGTCGTGCTCATGGACGCGCGCCTCCAGGGGGATGCGAAGGAGCTCCGCGAGGCGGCGGACGCGCCCGTGATCTACCTCGGCGCCGCGGAGCCCGAGGCCCTGGACGGCGCGCGCGAGGGCGGGAGCCACGGCTCCATCGCGAGGCCCTTCGAGGAGAAGGACCTGCGCGCCGCCATCGAGACGGCCCTGCGGGACAGCGCGGCGCGGCGGGAGCGCGAGGCGGAAGGCACGGGAGAGTCGCGCGAGCGCCACCTCCAGGAGGTGATCGACCACAGCCCCGCCCTCGTCTACATGAAGGACCTTCAGGGGCGCTACACGCTGGCCAACCGCGAGTTCGAGCGCGTGTTCCGCACGCGGCGGGCCGACCTGCGGGGCAAGGTGGACCGCGAGGCGCTGCCCCTGGAGTTGCGCGACGCGCTCCAGGCGGACGACGAGCGCGTCCTGCGCGAGGGGACGCCGCTCCAGGCGCGGGTCCAGCTTCCCGGCGATGAGGGGCCCCACGACTACGTGGCGCTGCGCTTCCCGCTCCTGGACGCCGCCGGGAGGCTCGACGGCGTGTACGGCGTCTTCACGGACATCACGGAGATGACGCGGGCGGAGGCCGCGCTGCGCCAGACCGAGGCGCGCTACCGGATGATCGCGGAGTCCAGCACGGACGTCATCACGCTCACGGCGGCGGACGGTGTCCTCCGCTACGTCTCCCCCGCGAGCCGGCGCCTCCTGGGGTACGAGCCTTCGGAGCTCGTGGGCATCAGCGGGCTCGCCATCATCCACCCCGACGACGCGGACCGCGTGCGCGCCACGCCGACGCCCCCTCCCCAGGAGGGGATCGCGCCGCCGATCACGTTCCGCGCCCGCAAGAAGTCCGGGGAGTACGTCTGGGTGGAGGCGAGCCTGCGCGCCATCGAGGAGCCCATCTCGGGCGAAGGGCCCCTCGTCCTCGCCGTGGCCCGGGACGTCACCGAGCGGCGGCGCGTGGAGGAGGAGGTCCTCCGGCTCAACCAGGAATTGGAGCGGCGCGTCGACGAGAAGACGAGGCTCCTCTCCGTCGCGAACCGCGAATTGGAGTCGGTGGTGCAGACCGTCTCCCACGACCTGCGCGCGCCCATCCGGGGCATCTCCCAGCTTGCGGACGCGCTGCGCGAGGACTACCCCCTCTCGCTTCCCCCGGAGGGGTCGAGCCTCGTGGACCGCATCCAGGCCGCCAGCCGGCAGCTCTCCGACCTCGTCAACGAGCTGATGAGCTTCGCGCAGTCGCGGAAGGTGGAGCTTCGCAAGGCGCCCGTGGACCTCAGCGCCCTGGCGGAGGACGTCCTGGCGGCGCTGCGGCGCGCCGAGCCGGAGCGGGACATGGAGGCGCGCGTGACGCCCGGCCTCGTCGCCCAGGGGGACGCGCCGCTTCTCCGCCTGGTGCTGGAGAACCTCATCGGGAACGCGTGGAAGTTCACGCGCGGCCGCAAGCACGCCATCATCGAGTTCGGCTCGGTCCTCGGGGCCAACGGGGAGGTGGAGTACCACGTGCGCGACAACGGGGCCGGCTTCGACATGGCCGCCGCGGGGCGCCTCTTCGAGCCCTTCCAGCGCCTCCACCCCTCCCGGGACTACCCGGGGACGGGCCTTGGGCTCTCCAGCGTGCGCCGCATCGTCGAGCGGCACGGGGGGCGCGTGTGGGCGGAGGGGCGCGTCGGCGAGGGCGCCACGTTCCACTTCACGCTCTAGTCGACCGGGCGCACGTGCCCCGTCTCGTTGTCGTAGAGGAGGCCGAAGACCTCCAGGTCGCGCGGCATGTAGGGGTGGCCGCGCACCATGGCGACGCTCAGGCGGACGTTGGCCTCGGGGTCCGGGAAGCCGCCCAGCCAGCGCTGGAAGTCGGGCCGCATGACCTCGTGCAGGGGGACGCCGGTCGTGCGCGCGATGCTGTTCGCGATGCGGAACTCGCCGCGGCCCACCACCGTCATGCCGCACTTGGTGTGCCCCATGACGGCGACGTGCCGCACGCCCAGGAGATGCACCGCGACGATGAGGCTGCGCAGCGTGCCGTCGTCCACGACGTTGCCCGCGTTGCGGATGATCTTGGCGTCCCCGTGCTGCAGGCCCAGCACGCGCTCCACGTTGTGCCGCGTGTCCATGCACGCCACCACCGCGAGGCGCTTGCCCGGCGGCGCCGCCAGCTCGCGGTCCATGGGGTCGAACTCGCTGATCGCGTAGTGGGCATTCCCCTTCAGCAGGTCGTCCCGCACGCTCATGGTGGCGCGGATGCGGGACCGCCGCATCAGCCTTCTGGAGTCGTTTCACCCCACCCCGACGGGAAGGCCCTCGGCGCCGCCCGGCCGTGGGGAGGGCATGGCCCTGGCGGGACTCGACGACGCGCGCCACTCGGTGCTGGGCAAGGCGCGGCCCCTCTCGCAGTCCTCGCTGGGGGCTTTTCTAGAAGAGGAGGGGCGCCGCGCAAGCCTGCTGGCCCCCGCGGAGTTCGGCCGCTACGAGGTGAAGGAGGTGGACGTGAAGTCCGCCCTCACCGTCTGCCGCATGCCCGGCGAGCCCTGGTCGCTCAACCCCTACGTGGGCTGCTCGCACGACTGCGCGTACTGCTACGTCCCCGACGTGGCCCACGTGCAGCGCGAGCGGTGGGGCCGGTACGTCATCGTGAAGCGCAACCTCCCCACCGTGCTCTCCCACGAGCTGAAGCGCAAGGGGAAGCGCGCGGTGTTCCTCAGCAGCGCCACCGACCCGTACCAGCCCGCCGAGGGGACGCACCAGGTGACGCGCCGCTGCCTGGAGCTGCTCTCGCGCGCCGACTGGCCGCTTCGCGTGCTCACGCGCAACCCCCTGGTGCGCCGCGACGTCGACCTGCTCTCAAGGTTCTCCAGCGTGGCCGTGGGCATGTCGGTCCCCACGCTGGACGAGGAGGCGCGCAAGCTCGTCGAGCCCGGCGCGCCCCCCATCGAGGGCCGCCTGCGCGCGCTGCGGACGCTGGCCGACGCCGGGCTGCCGACCTACGTGAACCTCGCGCCCGCGTATCCGCTCAGCGGCGGCGTGAAGCCCTCCGACCTCGCGGAGGCGTTCCGCGAGGCGCGGGTGGGCAAGGTGTACGTCTGGCCGTGGCGCTACCTGGACGGGGTCGTGCCCGCGCTGCGCGAGCGGCTCGCGGGCCACGAGGCTGAGCGCGCGTTCGTGGACGCGGTGCAGGACCCGCGCTACTTCGACCGCCTCCTGCGGCAACTGCGCGCCGCGTTCCGCGAGGCGGGGGTCGCGCTGGAAGGCGGGGCGCGTTAGGCTTCAACGTCGCGACCAACCTCCTTAGGACGCTCCCCCCGCGGTGGGGCCCCATGCGCGCCCTTGTCCTCCTCGTGCTCGCCCTTCTCGCCGCCGGATGCACGCAGCCCAACGCCCCCGTCCAGCCCGCCAGCGTGACGCCCGCGACGCCCACTGACGCACCCCCCGCCAACGCGACGGCCAACGCCACCGAGGAGCCCCCCACCGCCCAGGCCAACGACACGCCCGCGGACAACGGGACGCCGCCCGCGCCGGAAGCGGCCCCCGCGCCGACCCCGTGGAACCTGACCGCGAACGCCGCGCTCGGGTGGCTCGCCGCGGCGAGCACACCCGCGGGCGCCGGCGTCAACAAGACCGACCCGGACCACTGCCCCATCGCGCACGCGACGATCCCCGCGGGCGCCACGCGGCTCCTCGTCACCTTTGGCGGCGACGTCGCGGGCCAGGCGGGCGTCGCGGCGCTCTCGCTGGAGGTGCGCGACCCCGCGGGCAAGACGGAGATCCTCTCCTTCGACCCCACGACCGCGACGCCGGGGCAGCCCGCGTCGCTGGCGAAGGCCTACGACGCGCCCGCCGCCGGGGCCTGGACGTTCACCGCGCAGCCCTCGCCCGCCGCCGCGTCCGCGACGTGGGCCCTCGCGCTCCAGGCGTCGGGGACCGCGCTCTCGGGCGCCCCCGCCTCGCTGGCTCTTGCCAAGGACCCGTCGTGCTCCGGCTGAGCGATCCGGCATCCGTCAAGGAACGCTCAAGGACGGCCTGGCGGCCGATGCGCGCATGCGTCTCCGCCAAGCCATCGCCCCGGTCGGCCTTCTCGTGCTGGCCGCCGCCGCCCTCGCGCTCCCGCTCCTCCTGCAGCCGCGGGGAGGCGGCGAGGTGACGACGGCCTCCACCGGGCCGCCCAAGCCCTTCGCGTTCACGCCGCCCAGGCACGTCGATCCCCTGCGCAACGCCAGCGAGCCGGGCGTCCTGGTGGACGCCGACGGGCGCATCTTCGCGTCGGGCCCCCTCGACGTCGCCGACGGCTTCCAGGGGCGCCTGTGGCGCAGCGTGGACAACGGCACGACGTGGCAGCTCGTCCACGAGGCGTCCGGCAAGCGCGCGGAGCCCGGCATCGGGAGCGGAGCCAGCGGCGTCGCCGCCACGAAGGGCGGGCGCATCTACTATGCGGACCTCTGGCTGGGTGATATCAACGTCGCGCGCAGCGACGACGGGGGGCTCACGTGGACGCAAGCCGCGCCCGCCGCGAGAGGCGTCCCGGGCGCGGATCGCCCGTGGCTGGGCGTCTACGGCGAGAACGTCGTGTACCTCGTCTACGACCAGGCCTCCGGGCCCACCGTCTCCAGGAGCCTCGACGGGGGCGTCACGTGGGTTACGCGCCCCATCGTGGACCCCGCCGCCGGAGAGCGCCCGTGGACGCTGGGCAACGTCCAGGTCGACCCGCGCGACGGGAGCCTCTACGTGCCCTTCACGCGGACCAGCGCGGCGGGGACCGGCGCGGACGTGTGGTGCGCGCGCAGCTTCGACGGCGGCCAGACGTGGGACGCCGTGAAGGTCCACGCGGGCGAGGGGAGCTCGTCCAACCTCCTCGCCACCAGCGCCATGGACTCGGCGGGCAACCTCTACGTCGCGTGGAGCGAGAAGGTCGGGGGCCGCTACAAGGTGTTCGTCTCCCACTCGACCGACAAGGGCGCCCGCTGGAGCGCGCCCGCGCGCGTGGGCGCGGGCACCGGCAACTCGGTCTTCCCGTGGATCGTGGCCGGCAGCCCGGGGCGCGTCGGCGTCACGTTCTACGGGACGAAATACTCGGGCGCGTCGGACTTCGCGCCCATGAACGTCTCGTGGTTCCCGTACTACGCGGAGTCCCTCGACGCGCTCAGCTCGGCCTCCACCTGGACCTACGCGCCCGCGACGGGCACGCCCAGCCACTACGGAAGCATCTGCGTGCAGGGGATCGGGTGCGACGCGGCGGCGCCCAAGGGGGACCGCACGCTGGGCGACCTCTACCAGATGGCCCTCATGCCCGACGGGCGCGTCGTCATCGTGTACGGCGACAACCACGACGCGTGCAAGGCGGGAAGCTGCGGCGACGCCTCCGTGACGTTCATCCGCCAGAGCGCGGGGGACCCGCTCTACTCCTGAGCCTTGTCGTCGACCGCGCGCAGGCTCCCCGTGAAGCCCGTCACCTGCCCGCGTTCGCGCAGGCGGTTGAGCAGCGGGTGGACGTGCGCGAGGGGCACGCGCGCCCGCCGCGAAATCTCCTTGGCGTCCTGCGCGCCGCGCTTCACGGCGTTGAGCACGCGCTGGGTCTGGGTCAGGGGGGGTCGCCCAGGTCCCTTGCGCGACGAACTCCTCTTCTTCGAAGCCACCACTCTTGCCACCACAGGACTTTCACAAGAAAGCTCCGATAAAAGAGAATCGGTCCGGATCGGGCCGGACCGCGCGGCGACGCAAACGGGTTCGAACGAATGCGATCAGGTTGCCCCGGCCCTCGTCGGCCGCGCCG
>JAJPHT010000007.1 GCA_021325135.1 Pseudomonadota bacterium
CCGACGTTCCCTCCTCCACCCTCGCCGGCTTCTCCAACATGACCGGCATCCTGGCCTTCTGCGCGACGAAGAACCTCAGCGTGGGCGGCGCCTACCGCGTCCGCTGAGCCCCCATCACAAGCATCGGTTGGTCCCCTGCTCCCGCTCCCGGTTCGGTCCGGAGCGGGGGCATCCGCGCGCCTTCGTGAGGCTGAGCGCGTGGGCCGCCCCACTGCGGTCGGGCGGCTCCTCTTTCTACTTCCCCAGGTGCTCGCGCAGCACGTCCCGCGCGCGGTTCACGTCCGCCATGCGCTCCTCGCGCTGGCGCCGCGCCGCCGGGTCGTCCGCCGCGCCGCGGTCGGGGTGCGTCTCCCGCGCCAGCCGGCGGTGCGCCTGCACGACCTCCTCCCAGCCGGCCGACTCGTCGAGCCCCAGCACCCAGAACGCCACCGCGACGGGCATCGTGTCGCCCTCCAGGGCGCGGCTGCGGGGCGGCGGGCGCGCCTCCTCCTCGTGCCGCAGGCGGTCCAGCTCCTCCTCCAGCTTCTGCCGCTCGCGCTCCGCCCGCGCCCGGCGCACGCGCGCCTGGGCCTGCTCCTCGGCCGGCGTCAGCGGATCGCGGCGCAGGTGGCGGCACCGCTCGCAGACGTGCCACGTCTCCATCACGCCGTCGTTGAGGAACCGCGCCGTCCGGTAGAGGTGCCTCCCGTCGGGCGACCCGGGGCAGGGCGCGTCCGCGCTGCGGTAGCGCACGGGCTCCGCGGGGGGCTCCTGGGCGACCGGCCGCGCCTCCAGGACCAGCTGCCGGCTCGCGGGGAGCGCGTTGGCCGCGCGGGCCTCGACGCGCAGCGCGCTCCATCGCTCGGAGCGACCCTCGATGGCGCGGTGCAGGTCGCGCACCGGAAGCGCCGCCGCGCCGCGCCCTTCGATCTCCTCCACGAGCGCCTCCTGCACGAGCGCGCGGTCCCCGCCCGCCACCCACTCGGTCCTCACGCGCACGCCGCGGGCCGCGCGCCGCCCCCGGTTGTGGACGCGCACGTAGAGCGTGCCTCCGCGCGTCGTGCCGCGCAGGGACAGCTCGACGTCCAGGCGCGGGCGGCGCCAGAGCCACCGCGCGCCCAGGACCAGCGCGGCGACGAGGGCCCACCCGGCGACGACGACCCACGCCTGCAACGCGCCCGCATCCCGCGCCAGGCTTCATAAATCGTCGCGGGCTTGGCGCCGCGTGGCCCGACCCGTCTTCCTGGCTGCTCCCGAGCGCGGAGCCGGCGCGCTCGCCCTCGTCGAGGCGCTGCTGCGCGAGATCCAGGTCGCGACGGGCGGGGCGCTGAAGGGCTCCGACGTGTTCGTGCCGCACCTGCAGGTGGGCGACCCCGGCGTGGACGTGGAGGCGAGCGCCTACTTCCAGCGCTCGCTCGAAGCCCTCCAGGAGGCGCGCGTCGTGGTCGCCGTGCTGGACGGCCCACAGGCGGACGAGGGCGTCGCGTTCCTCCTGGGCTACGCCTTCGCGGCGGGGAAGCCCGTCATCGGGTACGCCACCGACGGCCGCGCCAAGGGGCCGTTCTCCGAGGGCGCCTGCGCGGAGGTGGTCCACGACGTGCGGGGCCTCGTGGCGGCGCTGGGTCGCGCGCTTCTCTGAGATCGGAATGCGAAAGGCCAAATGGGGCCGCGCAGGCTCCTCGGGCTGGATGGGATCGTCCTGGTGAGCCTCTGGCCTCGGCGGCATTCGTCGTGGCGAAGGGCGCCGCGCCTGCGCGAGTGGAAGCCCCCCGCGCCTCGCAAGGTCCGCCTGGAGCGCAGCATCTGGATCACCATCGCCCTCGTCGTCGTGCTCTCCGGCGCCGCGAGCTACACCATCCTCAAGCTCACGGGCGAGACGCGCCTCTCGCTCTACTTCTTCGCCCTCATCGTGGGCAGCGCCTTCGCGGGCCGGCTCATCGGCGAGTACGTCTGGACCGTGGTGGGCGCCTGGTACACGCGGCTCGTGCTGCGCGTCTACGCGCGCTTCGCGCGCCGCCGCGGCGCCCGCATGATGATCACGCCCTACCCCGACTTCGTCCCCGGCCGCCTGCGCCAGACGTGGGAGGCCATGGGCTTCGCGGCGGGCCTCTCGCTCCTCGCCGCGGCCAGCATCCTCTTCGTCACCGAGGAGGACAGCAGCGCGCTCCCGTGGCTCTCCCTGGGCGGGCTCGTCCTCTCCTGCGTCCTCACCTTCATGCTCGTGCCCCACTGGACCTTCGCGCGCCTGGGGCTGCGCGTCTCCGAGCCGCGGCGCTTCGTCGTGCGCAGCCTCGCCGAGAACTACACGGGCTGGGTGCGCGTCTCCAACGGCACGATGCTCCTGGGCAGCGCGTGGTACGGCGTGAGCGCGCTCGCGGGCCGCGCGACGCGCCTGGAGATCTGGATCCTCGTCGTCGTCAGCGTCGCGTTCATGCTCGCCATCGCCATCGTCGCCATGGGCACCGCCACCGCGTTCTACAAGCGCCACGAGGAGAAGGTCCTCCAGCGCGTCGCCTCCGACGCGAAGCGCCTCGGCTTCGTGGAGATGACCGGGGGGAACGTGGCCTCGGCGGCAGGTTGAAGGCCGACGCGGAGCGTGGGCGCCCGTGGACGTGCGGTCGAAGGCGGGGCGCGTGGCATCCGCCGGTCGCGTGGGCGACGTGCCCGTGGCGCTGCCCATCCTCATCGCCGTCGCCACGGACTTCGTCTTCGAGTTCACCCTGGGCAACCGCCCCGGCGTCTCGCTGGTGGGGCGCGCCGTGGGCTTCGCCTTCGTCGCCCTCATCGCCTACCTCTACGGCCGCTACCTGGGCACGCGCACGTGGCCGCGCAGGGGCCGCAGGATCGCGCGCATGGTGCTGCGCTACAACACGCGCAAGGCCAACCACCCGACGATCTTCCTCTCGGACCGCCCCGACGTGACCGTCTCCATCGGCCGGCGCATCGTGGAGGTCGTCGGCTTCTCCGCGGGCGCCTCCATCATCTTCACCGTCGCGCTCACGTTCATCCCCTCCGAGCCGGGCACCGCCGAGCTGACCGCCGGCCTCAGGCTCCTCTCCACGGGCCTCTTCACCTTCGTCGCGCTCTGGGCGTCCTTCCTCATCGTGCCCTACTGGGTCTTCGGCCGCATGGGCCTGCGCCAGATCGACCCCGTGCGCTGGCTCATCCAGCCCATGGCGCGCCGCTACGCGGACCGCCTGCGCGTCTCGAACGGCGCGCTCATCCTCGTGGCGTTCGTCGCGATCTTCAACCTCGCGTACCGCAGCGGCGCCAACTCCAACCAGGCCATCGCCGAGAGCCTCGTCACCTTGGTGCAGGTCGTCATGAGCGTCCTCATCGCGGCCGTGACCGCCGTCGCCTACTACGTGCGCGGCGAGCGCGGCCTCGTCCTGGAGGTCGAGGAGGAGGCCCTCCGCATGGGGATCGTGGACGGGCGCGGCATGAGCGACGGGGAGTTCCTGCCCCGGCTGCCCAAATGAGGCGTCCTCCTGGGGCGCACTTCGATTTTTCAGATGGACGGGGGTCGGGCGATAGGTTCATGCTTCATGGTTCCAATTGAACAATTGGAGATGGTCAAGACGCCGGAAACGACGACGATCACGGTCCGCGCGGAGGTGAAGGAGCGGCTCGCCCAGGCGAAGGGCAGCAAGTCCTGGGACGACTTCCTCGAGGAGGTCGCAGACGAATATCTCGACCAGGCCATCGCGCTGGCCGAGGAGCGCCTCGCGGCGCTGAAGGCCCACAAGGCGAAGGCCCGCTCCCTCCTCGACCTGGACCGCGAGATCCAGAAGCTTCCCCGGGAGGCGAAAGGAAATGCCAGAGCCAGGACAAGGAACGTGGACGCTGCAGATCCATCAGGAAGCGTTCGACGAGCTTCTCGCGCTCGGACGTGACCGGGCGGCCCGCGTCCGGAACAAGCTCCACGCCTTGGCCGAAGACCCGTTCCGGGCCCGCCCTGGCGTGGACGTTCGCAAGCTCCGGGACCTGGCCGACGGCGGCCTCTACCGGCTTCGCGTGGGCGCGCACCGGGTGGTGTACGCCGTCATCGCCGACGACCGGACCATCCTCGTCCTGGTGGTGGCCGAGCGCGAGGCGGGGTACGGGCGCCTGATGGAGACCGCCGAGGCGCGGCTCTGAGGCTCCAAAGGGGGCGGGGGGTTCGGGGGGCGCAGCCCCCTGACGTTTGGTCGTCTGCTGGAACGGCTCTTTCACGTCAGGGGGGCGAGCCCCCCTGAAACCCCCATTTTGGCGGCGCTGCGGCGCGGCCGGACGATTTGCTTCAGGGGGCTTCGCCCCCCGAACCCCCCGCCCCTTCATTTCCAAATCCGAACCTTCTTGAGCCCTCCACGACTCACCACAGATCGGATGGGAACGGCCATTCTGCAGGATCTCGTCGTGGTCATGATCATCGCCGCGGCGGCCACGATCCTGTTCTACCGCCTCAAGCAGCCCGTCGTGCTCGGGTACCTGCTGGGCGGCCTCGTCGTCGGTCCCCACACCCTCGGCCTCATCAAGGATGCCGACAGCATCAGCGGCCTCTCGAACCTCGGCATCATCTTCCTGATGTTCGCCGTGGGGCTGGAGTTCGACCTCAAGAAGCTCCGCAAGGTGGGCGCCTCCGCCGCCATCGCCGCCGCGCTGGAGGTCAGCGCCATGCTGGCCATCGGCTACTACGTCGGCACGCTGGTCCTGGGCTGGAACCAGATGGACTCCATCTTCCTGGGCGCCGTGATGAGCATCAGCTCTACGACGATCATCGTGAAGATCCTCACCGAGATGGGCAAGGTGAAGGAGGAGTACGCCGAGGTGGCGTTTGGCATCCTCATCATCGAGGACATCCTCGCCGTCGTCATCGTCGCGCTCCTCACCGCCATGGGCACGACGCACACGTTCGACATCGGCATCGTGCCCAGCGTCATCGGCGCGGTCATCCTCTTCGTCTTCGTCTTCGTCTCGGTGGGCCTCGTCGTCGTGCCGCGGCTCATCGACTCCGTCTCCAAGTTCCACGTCGAGGAGGTGCTGGTCATCACCGTCGTGGGCCTCGCATTCGGGGCCGCGCTCCTCGCCGAGAGCCTCCAGTTCTCCCTCGCGCTGGGCGCCTTCCTCATCGGCGCCATCATCGCGGAGAGCCGCGCCGTGCGTCGCGTCGAGCACAAGATCGTGCCCATCCGCGACCTCTTCACGGCCATGTTCTTCGTGGCGGTGGGCATGCTCATCGACCCGCGCATGCTCGTCGAGCACTGGCAGCCCATTCTCATCATCGCCGCCGCCACCGTGGTGGGCAAGGTCGTCGCGGTCACGCTGGCCACCTTCGCCGTGGGCTACGACGGCCGCACCGCCGTCAAGACCGGCACCGCGCTGGGCCAGATCGGCGAGTTCTCCTTCATCATCGCGGGCCTGGGCGTCCTCACGCTCAACGTCGTGCGCCCCGAGCTGTACCCCATCGCCATCGCCGTGTGCGCCCTCACGACGCTCTGCACCCCGATCCTCACGCGCGTCGGGCCCAAGGCCGCGGACGCCGGGGCGAACCGCGCGCCGCGCTGGTACGTCCGCGCGCTCACCTGGTACACGCACGCCGTCCGCAAGGTCACCAGCCGCCCCATCGATCCCCTCACGAAGCCCGACCACAAGCGCGCGCGCCACGGCACGCGCATGGTGATCTACGCCGCGTGGCTCTTCGGCCTCCTCATCATGGCGGCGTTCGTCTCCGCGTGGGCCGGCGCCGAGGTGGAGGACCGCCTCCCGGTGGGCGAGAACTTCACGCGCGCCGCGAGCATCGGCTTCCTGGGCTTGACGGGCCTGCCCCTCTTCGTCGCGTTCACCAAGGCCACCGAGGCCTACATCTTCGCGGGCGCCAAGGCGCGCTCCATGAACCCGCGCCACCTCTCCAAGCAGGACGCGCGCTATCGCCGACCCAAGTTCGTGTCGCGCTTCGTCTCCGCCCTCGCGAGCATGGTCCTCGTGGGCGCGGCCATCCGCATCGCGTGGGGCATCCACCCGCTGGCGATCCCGAACCTCTGGCTCCTCATCCCGATCCTCGTCGTGCTCACCGCCATCGGCGCCATCTTCTGGCACCCTCTGGAGCGGCTCTACCTGGGCATGGAGAAGACGCTCAACGAGCTCATGGGCCACGAGGCGGACCTCGCGCCCGGCGACGAGCGCAACCGCCGCCTCAAGGAGCGCCTCCCCTGGGGCATGGACGTGGAGGAGGTGCAGGTGCGCCCCATCGACTCCGCGGCGTACATGAACCTCAAGGACCTCAACCTGCGCGACCAGACCGGAGCGTCGGTGCTGTCCATCGAGCGCGGCAGCAAGGTCATGCCCAACCCGCACCCGGACGTCGTGCTGCTGCCCCACGACCGCGTCATCCTCATCGGCAAGCGCGACCAGATCGCCAAGGCCGCCGCGTACCTCACGAGGCTCTCGCCGCGCAGCGAGCCCGTCATGGAGGAGCACGTGCGCGTGCCGGCGTCGAGCCCCGCGATGGCGCAGCCCCTCTCCGCGCTCCAGATGGAGAGCACGGGCGCGCGGCTGGGCCTCATCCAGAAGCGCGACGGCACGTACCTCGCGCCCAGCCCGCGCGTCGTGCTGGAGCCCGACGACCACGTCACCATCTACGGCAGCGAGGCGTCCATCGGCGCCGCGCGCGAGCGCCTCCGCGCCAGCCGCATCGTGGGCGGGCCGCGCCCGAAGCTCGGGCCCGGCAAGTGAGGCCAGCCACGAACCGGCCAATCCCTTGATGAGGCGGCTCGCCGAGGGATCGATCGCATGTCCCACGCCGCGGGCGAGCCTACGGTCTCCGTCCCCGAGCCGCAGCCCCTTGTGGTCGCCGACGTCCGCGAGCCCTCCGACCTCGTGGACCTCCTTCGCGCGCAGGACGTCGAGGTGGAGCGCCGCGTCCTCGCGCCAGCCGACTTCGTCGTGGGCGGCCTCGCCGTCGAGCGCAAGAGCGTGGGGGACTTCCACGCGAGCCTCATCGACAAGCGCCTCTTCGAGCAGATGACGCGCATGGTGGCGACCTACGACGCGTGCGCGCTGCTTCTGGAGGGCGACCTGGCGTTCTTCGCGCAGCGCCGCCACCCGCGCGCCATCTGGGGCGCCCTGGCGAGCCTCACCCTGGGCTTCGGCGTCGCCGTGCTGCCCGTCCCCGACCGCGAGGCCAGCGCCCAGATGCTCGCCGTCCTGGCGCGGCGCGCGCTGCGGGAAGGCCGCGCCGCGCCCGAGGTGCGCTTCCGGCCGCGCGCGCCCAGCATCGCCGCGCAGCAGAAGTTCGCGGTGCAGGGCCTCCCCGGCATCGGCGACGTGGTGAGCGAGGCCCTGCTGGAGCGCTTCGGCACCGTGCGGCGCGTCTTCGAGGCGGGCGAGCGCGACCTGCTGCGCGCGCCCGGCGTGGGCAAGCTGCGGGCGCGGGAGATCAGCGCCTTCCTGGACCGCCCCTTCGAAGGGCGGCAGCAGAGGCTCTGAGTGCAGGAAGCTGCGCTAATGCAAGCCGGCCCCAGGGGGTGCTCCGCAAAAGGTTCAGGCGCCCGGGGGCGCTGGCCCCGCGTGCGCCTCCTCGCCCTTGCCTTGCTCGTCGCCCTGCTCGCCGGCTGCGCGCAGGCGCCCGACGGCGCGCTCCCCGGGGACAACTCCAACTTCCGCGTCTCGGGGAGCTTCGACGCCAACGCGACGCAACAGGACTACGACCGCGCCAGCGGCATCGCGGCCTCCCACGGGGGCACGATGCAGATGCTGGAGTCGTTCCCGCCCCAGTTCATCGTCTCGGGCCTGACCGACGTCGCGTGCCAGAAGGTCAGCGAGGCGCTCCGGGCGGAGCCCCACGTCGCGAAGGTGGGGGGCTGCGAGCCCCAGGGCGGGACGTAGCCGCCGCCGAAACCCCCTCCCCATGGCTTCCGGTGGATGGAGGGTAACGCGGCGCGCCATCGCCGCAGCGCGCCCACGGCCCCCCACAAGCCCGGGCCCGCTGGTCACAAGAAGCCGGGGTTGGCCGCGCTTTTCGCGTGGACTTCCTAACCATGCAAGGCTCTCAAACCCGGCTCTAAATAGCTCTCCAGGCCTATGGAGGGGCAATGCATCTGAAGATCGATGATATCGCGGCCCTTGGCGGCGCGGCTTGGGGCTGGGCCCACGGGATCGCCGGGCTTTGGGATTGGCGCGCCGGGATCGTCGTCCTGCTCCTCGTGTGGCTGCTCAAGCGCGACGCCTCCTCCTTCGAGATCGGCTGGCGGGGGGTGCGCTGGAGAGGGAGACGGCGGTAGCCCCGTGTGCGGAGGAGGGACCGCCGGCGGGCGACGACGAAAGGGGGCCCGCGCCTCCGGTGCCTTGAAGTAGCAAGGGCCTCTCGTGCAGCCCGTGGCAGGCATCCCGGCGCTGCGCGTCCGCCCCGCGGGCAGCTTCATCCAGGGCCCCCTGCCCACCGGCTGCGCGCTCTGCGAGGCCGGCGCCAAGCTCGTCCTCTTCGTGACGGGCGTCTGCCACTACAAGTGCTTCTATTGCCCCATCAGCGAGGAGAAGCGCATGAGCCGCTTCGCGTGGGCCAACGAGCGCAAGCTCGACCTCTCCGACGAGGCCTCCGCGCTGGCGGCGCTGGCGGACGAGGTGCGCTCGCTGGGCGCCAAGGGCACGGGCATCACCGGGGGCGATCCGCTCTACGACCCCGAGCGGACGGTGAAGATGATCCGCTTCCTCAAGGCCGAGTTCGGCCCGAAGCACCACGTCCACCTCTACACGCAGATCCCCTTCGACATCAAGTGGCTCGCCGCGATGCAGGAGGCGGGGCTGGACGAGCTTCGCTTCCATCCGCCCGACGAGACGTGGCCGGAGCCCGACAAGTGGCCGCCATACACCCGGCTGTGGCTCAAGGCCAAGGAGATGGAGGACGCGGGGCTCTGGGACGTGGGCTTCGAGATCCCCTGCATCCCCGGCTCGCAGGAGCAGATGAGCGCCCTCGTCTCGTGGCTGGAGCGGCACCGCTTCCGCTTCATCAACCTCAACGAGATGGAGTTCTCCGAGACGAACTACGAGGCCATGCTATCAAGGGGCTATCGCATCAAGGACACCGAGACGTCCCGCGCCATGGACAGCGAGGAGGTGGCCCGCGAGGTGATGCGCCGCCACCAGGGCGCCAAGATCGCCATCCACTTCTGCAGCAGCCCGTTCAAGGACCGCGTGCAGCTCCGGCAGCGCCTCTCCCGCCAGGCGGAGCGCCGCGCGAAGCCCTACGAGGTCGCCACGGAGGACGGCACGCTGGTGCGCGGCGTCATCGAGTGCCCCGACCCCGCGGAGATGATGGAGGAGATCGCCGCCGCGTTCGAGGTGGGCCCCGACATGATGGAGGCGCGCGGCGGCAAGGTCCTCATCGCGCCCTGGCTCCTAGAGCAGTTCGCCGAGGAGGTGCCCTTCCCGGCGTACTTCAGCGAGCGCTACCCCACCGCGACCGAGCTGGAGGTGGAGCGCATCCCCTTGAACGAGGCCGCCGAGAACGCGCCCGTGCCCGCGGCTTCCGGAACGGTGGAGCGCGAGCTGGTCGAGCTTCACAAGCTGGGCCGGCCGGGGCAGTGATCCCCTCTTCTCGCGCCCTCTGAGGAAGAGTCCCAAAAGCGCGCGTCGCCAGGGAGACAAAGGCCCGCCCCGTCGCAAGCTTTAAAGGGCCACGGCCGAACATGCCCCGTAGCCGGAGGCGTTGCCATCCGACCGCGTTGCCTGCTGCCGTGCGTCCTCACCGTCCTCGCCCTCGCGGCGCCGTGGGCAGGCTGGGCCGACGCGCAGGTGGGCAGCGGGCTCACCCTCGCCGCGTCGCCCACGGAGCAGGTCGTCCTGCCCGGCGCGCACGCGATCTTCGCGCTCAACGTCTCCAACTCCCTTCTCCTGGCGCGCTCCGTGACGCTGAGCTACAACCTCTCGGCGGGCTGGGTCGGCTCCGTCACGCCGCAGAACCTCACCATCCCCGCCGGCGGCAGCGCCAACGCGACGCTGGACTTGCAAGCGCCCGCGGACGCGCCGGCCAACGCCACGTACTCCTTCCCCGTCACCGCCTCGGACGCCACCGGCACGCTGGCCTCCACCACTGTGAACGTGACCATCCAGGCGCCCCCGCCCCCCACGCCGCCCACCCCTGTCGCGCCGCCCAACCTGCGCATCCAGATCGGCCACGACACCGGCGACGCGGGCTCCACCGTGGAGGGGCAGCTCTCCCTGGTCAACGGCGACCCGGGCTCGCCCCCCCTTGACGTGGACCTCGCCATCGGCGGCCTTGCCTCCTGGCACCCCAGCTTCCCCGTCTCCAGCTTCGCGCGCCTCTACGCGGGCTCGCCCCAGACGGTCCCCGTCGCGGTCACCATCCCCGCGGAGGCGCAGAACGGCACGCAGGCCTTCGCCATCACCGCGACCGCCACGGTGCAGGGGCGCTCCTACCAGTTCGTCGTCGTGTGGAACGTGACCGCCGTCGCGGCGCCTCCCGCCGCGCAGCCGTCCTCCTCCGGCCCCACCCCGGTGACGCCCGCGCCGACGACGGAGGCGCCCTCCTCCCCGGCCGCTCCGCAGCCCAACCTCGCGCTGAGCCTGAGCGACGCCCAGGACCTCACGCCCGGCTACTCCTCCCAGGAGACCGTCCTCGTGCAGAACACGGGCAACGTGCGCCTCCACGTCCACCTGGCGGGCAGCGCCGCCGACGGCTCGTGGCGCACGACGCTGGTCCCCAACGAGATGGACCTGGATGCCGGCGCCTCCCGCGCGGTCGTCCTCACCATCGACACGCCCGCCAGCGCTGCCTCCGGGCGCGACGGCGCCGCCAAGGCCACCGTGACCGCCACCACGGATGACGGCCTCCAGCGCTACCTCCCCCTGGACCTGCGCATCCCCGCGACCTCGCCCGCCTCGCAGGCGCAGGCGACCGTCGCGCCCCCCACGCCGCCCGGCGCCGACGCCGCGCCCCGCGTGAGCGGCGCCGCGGTGGCCCTCGCCGCGGGCCTGGGCGCCGTGGGCGCGGGCGCGCTCGTGCTGGCGCACCGCCCGTGGCGCGAGAAGCTCCTCTGGGTCGGCATCGGCCTCTACACGCGCCTCGCGCGCCCCGACGTGCTGGGCCACGAGGAGCGCGAGCGGCTCTACCAGATCATCGAGGCGCAGCCCGGCGTCCACTTCCACGCCCTCCAGCGCGAGCTTGGCTGGAACACGGGCACGCTCACCTACCACCTGCGCGTGCTGGAGAAGCACGGCTTCGTGGTGGACCGCCGCGACGGCCTCTACCGCCGCTTCTACCTCCAGGGCACCGCGCCCCGCAAGGAGGTCTTCGAGACCGCCGGGCCCCAGGGCCTCCGCGCCGACGTGCTGGAGGCCGTGAAGGGGCGCCAGGGCCTCTCGCAGACGGACCTCGCCCTCGCGCTGGGCGCCAACAAGCAGACCGTGAACTACCACGTGAAGGCCTTGGAGCGCCAGGGGCTCATCCGCCTGGAGAAGCGCGGCCGCGAGACGTTCCTCTACCCGGCCGATGCGTCTGCTTCGCCGGGTCGCGAGGCGCACGCCTGAAGCGGAAGAGATCAGCGTCGTCCGGCCGCGCCGCAGCGCGGCTACCCAGGGGGGTTTCAGGGGCGCAGCCCCCTGACGTGAAGTCCGTCCCAGCAGAAGGCGAAAAACGCCGAGGGCTGGAACCCCTGGAGTCCCATGCCCCCAGCCATCTCTTTCTAACCTTCACGGTCCGATCGGGGGCCATGGACCTCCTCGACCTGCCCCACCTCGACGTCGGCCCGCGGGACGCCATGCCCGTCGTGCTGCTCCACGGCTTTCCGCTGGACCACGCCATGTGGGCGCCCCAGAAGGAGGCGCTCCAGCGCGCCGGCTTCCGCGTGATCGCGCCCGACCTGCGCGGCCAGGGCAAGGCGCCCGTGGGCCACGGCCCCGCGACGATGCAGGCCCAGGCCGCGGACGCGCTGCGCATGCTGGACCGCGCCGGCGTGCGCCGCTTCGCGCTGGCGGGCTTCAGCATGGGAGGCTACGTCGCCTTCGAGGTCCTCCGCCAGGCGCCCGGCCGCGTCGCGGGGCTCGCCCTCGTGGACACGCGCGCGGAACCCGACTCCCCAGAGGCGCGGCAAGGGCGATATCAAACGGCGGCGCGTGTCCGCAAGGAGGGTCCCGGCCCGGTGGTGGAGGGCATGCTGCCCAGGCTCCTCACGTCCGCGGCGGACCCCGCGCTGCGCGCGCAGGTGGAGCGCACGATGCGCGCGACGCCGCCCGAGGGCATGGCGCAGGCCCTGGAAGGCATGGGCGAGCGCCCCGACTCGCGCTCCACCCTCGCGGCGATCCGCGTGCCCACCCTCATCGTCGTCGGGGAGCAGGACGCCATCACGCCGACCGAGGCCGCGAAGGCCATGGCGGACGCGATTCCGGGCGCGAAGCTCGTGGTCGTGCCCGGCGCGGCGCACCTCACCACGCTGGAGCGGCCCGACGCGGTGAGCGACGCCATGGTGGCGTGGGCGCGCTCCATCAAGCCGTGAGCGACTGCGCGGCGAGCCCCACGGCGATCATCAGCGCCAGCGGCGCCAGGAAGAACGCGGCCGTGCCCCACTGGACGGGCCCGCGGCGCGCGGCGATCTCGCGCACGAGCCCCACGGTGGCGGCCCCGCCCACGAGGACGTTGAGCGCCGCGACGACGCCCACGATGGCGGGGCTCGCGCGCCAGCTCAGCACGCCTTGGAAGAGCAGCGAGAAGACCAGCGTGTAGCCCGCCAGCGCGACCAGCGCGCCCTTGGAGCCGTAGGAGCCCACGGCGATGGCGTAGGCCCACGCGCCGTAGAGCAGCGCGACGGCCAAGGTCTCCAGGATTGCGATGGGCTCGCCCAGGCCCGCGGGGCCCTGCCCAAGCTCGCGCACGTGGAGGACGCCTTGCGCCACGGAGAGGGCGAGCGCGGCGGACGCGCCCACGGCCCAGCCTCGGCCCATGGGGCGCGCAGCGGGGAGCGGCCACTAAGGGTTTGCCCCGACGCGATCCGGATGCCGGGTCCGGGGAACGAGGCTCTGCTCGTCGAACCCCTTGTCCTCGCTCCAGATGGCGTCGGCCTCGACGGCCAGCGCGGCCGCGAGGTAGGGCACGTCGTCCGGGTCGACGGCGCCCAGCGCGGCCAGCGCGGCGGGGACGTGCGGCCCGATGATCTCGTCCGGGACCCACTCGACCTGCGCGAAGATCTCCTCCACGAGGCGCCCGAGGTCCTCCACGGAGAGCCCGCTGCGCCGCTGCAGCTCCGCGCGATGCTTCTCCAGCTCGGCCTTCAGGAACGCGGGCGCGAAGAGCGTCGCCGAGGTGTCATAGAGGGTGCGCCGCGTCGAGCCGTCGCGCAGGAGCGCGCTGAAGAGGCGGTTCGCGTCGAGGACGATCCTCACTTGCGGGCCCCGAAGCGCTTCGCCATCGCGGCGTCCATGAGGTCGGCGATCTCGTCGACGTCCTCCGGCGTGAGGCCGCTCTTCTGGGCGATGCGGTCCGCCAACTCCAGCGAGGCGAGCTTCTGCTCGATGGCCTTGGAGACGACCGCGCTCCAGTTCACGTCGCCGCGCGCCTGCGCCCGCTCCTTGAGGGGCTCGGGCACGGTGAACGTCATTCGCCCGATCTTCGCCTCGCTCATACCTACGTATGCATCAGTACGCATCAATAAGACTTTCGCACGAGGGGGGCCGGCACCGCCACGATCGCCGAGCCTTGGGCCTCCTGGCCGCCCGAGGTCTTCCCGGCCGGCTGCGGCGCGAGGAGCTCCAGCGACAGGTTCTCGCCGCGCAGGGCCGGGCCCGCGCGCAGCGTGGCGAGCATGCCCATGACCACGTCCGACTTCACCGTGGGGTCGGTGACGCACTTCTGCGTGCACGTGTCCACGAAGGAGGCCCACGGGCGGCCCTGGCCGTCGATGGCGATCTCGATGAAGTCGTTCATGCCGTGGCAGCGCGTGCCGCCGCAGAGGCCGCGCGCCAGCGGGTCCAGGGGGTCGTTGGCGGTGACCGTCTGGATCGTCGCGTTGGGGTTGAGCGCGTCGGTCATGACGCCGATGTAGGCGTTCCACGTGGCGTTGTCCCACTCGGGGAGTTTGGGTTGGCCCAGCAGGTCGCCGGAGAGGCCGCCGTTGCCCGAGCCCTTGCCCTCGTAGCCGCCGGGGACGGTGCTGCCCAGGTACGCGAAGGCGACCTTGCCGTCGTCGCCCAGGGCGAGGGCATTGAACATGGTGGCGGTGACGCCGGGCGCCGTGACGTTGCGCGGCGGGAACCAGGTCTTGCCCGCGTCGGCGCTGGCGGTGAACCACACCTGCCCCTTGGCCTGGAAGGTGGCGTACATGTGGCCGCTCTTGTCCACCTGGAAGCCCAGCTCGTGGTCGGAGGGCTTCAGGTCGGTCTTGATCTGGATGGCCTGCCAGGTGAGGCCGTCGTCCTCGGTGTACTTGATCTTGGGGCCGCCGGGGCAGTCCGCCTTGCCGAGGTACATCTTGCCGTCGGGGCCGGCCTTGAGGTGCCCCGTGAGGCCTGCGCAGCCGTCGGCGGCGCTGACGAAGACGGGCACCTGGGGCGTGAACGAGAGGCCGCCCGTGAAGCTCATGGCGCAGCCGCTCTCGACGCCGTTGTTCGTGCAGCGGTACACGACGTTGGGGTAGCCCACGGTGGGGTGCGAGCGCGCCTTCGCGGCGCTGACCGTCTGGTGGTCGTTGACGTTGGTGTTGCCGCAGGAGTACGGGTTCGTGATCCACGTCGCGCCCTTGTCGTCGCTGTACGAGAGCGTGCCGCAGGAGAGAGGCAGGATGTCGTCCATGAAGACGCGGCCCGTGTCGTAGTCCACGAAGAGGATGGGGTCGTTGGTGTTGGGGTGCTCGGGGACCGGACCGACGTTGGGGCCGACGTTCTTGATGCTCTGGCCGTGGTCAAAGGTGGCCCAGACCGTGGGCGCGCTGCGCTTCTCGGGGCCCGCGTCCACGAAGCCCTCCATGCCGGTCATGTAGACGTTGCCCGCCTTGTCCGCGCCCACGGAGGGCTCCGTCGCCGACGCGGGCAGCAGGTACTCGCCGCCCAGCGCCTGGGGGAACGTCGCGTTGAGCGCCGCGGCGTCGGCCAGCGCCTCGTGGGAGAGGTGGTAGACGCCCGCGGTGCCCACGGTGAGGTTGCCCATGGGCATCCCCATGGCGTCGGTGGACGCGGTCTTCACGGCGGGGGACGTGACGCACCCCGCCAGGAGCGCGCTGGCGGCGAGAAGGAGGCCTACGGCGGCGCGGGCGGACATCGCCCGGAATCCCCGGGGAGGGCGCCTTGAACCTTGTTGCTCGCCTCGCCCCGCTCAGCCCGAGGCCTTGGGCATCTGCGCGGGGAGGATGGGGAGCGTGGCGTTCGCGCCGCGCAGCGCCGGACCCTCCAGCAGCGTGGCCATCATGCCCTGGGTCTGGTCGGAGAGGACCTTGGGGTCCTTCACGCACTCCTTGGTGCACGTGTCCACGAACGACGCCCAGGGGCGCCCGTCGCTGTCGATGGTGAGCTCGATGAAGTCGTTCATGCCGTGGCAGCGCGTCCGCCCGCACAGGCCGCGCGCGATGGGGTCGGAGGGGTCGTTGGCGGTCACGGTCTGGATGGGCGCCTTGGGGTCCGTGGCATTGAGGATGACGCCGAGGTAGGCGTTCCACGTCGCGTTGTCCCACTCGGGCAGGCGCGGCTGGCCTTGGAGGTCGCCGCTGAGGCCGGGGTTGCCCGCGCCCTTGCCCTCGTAGCCGCCGGGGACGGTCGATCCCACGTAGGCGAAGGCCACCTTGCCGTCGTCGCCCATGGCCAGGGTGTTGAACATCGTCGCGGTGACGCCGGGGGCGGTCACGTTGCGCGCGGGGAACCACGTCTTGCCGTCGTCCACGCTGGCGCTGAACCAGACCTGCCCCTTGTGCTCCCAGAGCGCGTACATGTCGTGGTTCTTGCCCACGGCGAAGCCCATCTCGTGGTCGTCCGCGGGGTCGGTGGCGGCCTGGTCGGTCTTGATGACGAGCTTCTGCCAGGTGAGGCCGTCGTCCTTGGAGTACGCGACGGTGGGGCCGCTGGGGCAGTCCGCCTTGGGGAGGTACATCGTGCCGTCGGGCCCGCTGCGCAGGTGGCTCGTGAGCCCACCACACTCGTAGCCCGGCTCGAAGGCGAAGGTCTGCGGGAGGAAGCTGAGGCCGCCGTTGAGGGAGGTCGCGCACCCCGAGTAGACGCCGTTGTTGGTGCAGCGGTACACGACGTTGGGATACGCCACCGTGGGCAGCATGCGCGGCTTCGCGGTGCCCACCGTCTGGTGGTCGTTCACGTCCGTGTTGCCGCACGAGTAGGGGTCGACGGTCCACGACGCGCCCTTGTCGTCGCTGTACGAGAGCGTGCCGCACGAGAGCGGGATGATGTCGTCCATGAAGATGCGGCCCGTGTCGCGATCGACGGCCACGATCTGGTCGAAGCTCGCGGGGTGGGGGACGCCGTTCGCGCCCTTGGGGCCCACGTCCTTGAACGTCTTGCCGTGGTCGAAGGTGGCGACGATGGTGGGCTCCGAGGGGCCGACGGCCGAGGGGCCCGTGGCCGTCATGTAGACGCCGCCGTCCTTGTCGGACGCGATGCTGGGCTCCGACGCGTCGTAGCCGATGAGGAACTCGCCGCCCACCGCGCGGGGGATCGACGCGACCAGCGCGGGGTCCACGGGGAGGCCGCCCGCCTCGTGGAAGACGCCCTCGCGCGTGACGTTCATGGAGGGGGCGGGCGCCGCGACGGGCACGGCGGCAGGCGCCTCGGGGGCGGACTTGAGGCAGCCCGCCATCACGGGCGCGGTGAGGGCGAGGAGGCAGAGCGCGAGCGCGCGGACCTTCATGTCCGGCCCTCACCCGGACGGGTCCTATCTATCTTGTTGTGGCCGCGCCCCCGGTCAGGGGCGGCCCGCGGCCACGACGACGAACTCCGCCGGGAGCGCCAGGGAGCCGTCGGGCTCCTTCCAGGGCTCCAGGTTCCGGCGCGTCTTCGCGATGACCGCGCGCTGGACGTCCTCGTCCTCCTCGCGCAGCGAGTGGCCCAGGGGCGTCCCCTCCAGCATGGCGCGGAGATAGCCTTCGACCCCCGGGAAGCGCTGCGTCATGACGTGGCGCGACTCCCTCGCGCGCTGGAAGCCCGCGGCGTGGAGCATGCCGGCAAGCTCGCCCGGGCCGCCCATCTCGTAGGGCGTGGGGAGGTAGCCCGTCTCGTCGGGCTCCGCGTGCTCCAGCATCGGGCCCACCATGGCGTGGAGCGCGGGGGAGCGCTCGCCAGAGCCCCACACGGTCGCCGCGACGCGGCCGCCGGGGCGCACGACGCGGTGCAGCTCCGCGACGGCCTTCTCGGGGCTCGTCACGATCTGCAGGCCGAAGCGGCACACGGCGAGGTCGAACGACGCGTCGGGGAGCCCCAGGTCCTCGGCGTCCATGACCTCGAAGCGCACGCGGTCCAGGCCGCGCGCCTTGGCGCTGGAGCGCGCGATCTCCACCATGCGCTCGGAGAGGTCGACGCCCAGCACGCTGCCCGAAGGGCCGACGCGGGAGGCGAGGGTCATGGCGGGCTCGCCGGGCCCGGTGGCGACGTCGAGCACGCGCTCGCCCCCTCGGGGCTCCGCGGCCTCCAGGAGCGCGGGGTTCGCGAGGTCGAGGTTGCGCAGGATGGGGTCGTAGTGCGCGGCGCTTTCGTTCCAGGTGTCGCGGGTGTAGCGCTTGTACGACTCGTCGCTGTAGCTCCACGTCACGCGGCCTTCCTCCAGTGGGGAGCCCCCGCGAGCGTGACGCGCGCGAGACGCCCGGCCTTCTCGCCCGCCTCCAGCTTGGAGAGCGCGTCGCGCGGCTTCAGGGCGAAGACGCGCTCCACCTCCACCTGCGAGACGGGGCCCTCCTCCGCGGCGTAGGCGACGACGTCGGCGGGCAGGCGCTTCGTGAGCGCGCCTCCGGACATCCAGTCGATGGCGGACTCCACCACCGCGGGGTCGAACGCGTAGTCCAGGATGAGCGTCCGCGTGTCGTCGTCGGTGAGGATCAGGTTGTAGAACCCCATGGGGAGGTGCGGCACGTTGACGCCCTGGTCGCCGTACTCGGCGCGCAGGCCCTCGTCGTCCGCCAAGTCCTTCTCGAAGCGCTTGATATCAAGGCCCGCCTCCTTCGCGGCGGCGAGGAGCACCTCGGGCTTGCCGGGGTCTTGCCCCTCGACGTTGATGCGCCGCGTGAGGATGCGCAGGAAGCGGCCCGCGCCGGGAGGGCCCTGCCGGCCCGCGGCGATGGCGGCGAGCGAAGCGGGGAGTACGTTGCGGGGGATGGTCTCCTTGGTCCACGAGACCATGGGGAGGCCCATCTTCTCGACGCCCTCGTTGAAGAACGCCAAGGCCTCGTCCCACGAGGCCATCTCGTAGTGGACCATCCACTCGTCGAAGTCCGCGTAGGGGCAGTCCACCACGAGGTCGATGGGCACCTGCTCGCCATAGACGGCACGGATGCGCTGGAAGACGGGCTCGTAGCCCCACGACCAGGAGCAGCCGGGGGCGGTCACGTGGACGATGCGAACGGGCATGGGGCGCCGCAAGGCGCTCCCGATGCTTCATCCCGATGGGGGCGCCGCGGGCCGGCCGATGCGCAGCCGCCCCTCCTCCGTCACGATGACGTCCATCCCCTGGTCGTGCGGCTCCGTCACGGGCACGCGGTCCACGAGCTGCGCCGCGAAGGCGAGCCCCACGCGCAGCGCGCGAGGGTGCGCCTCCAGCCAGCGGTCGAAGTGCCCTCCCCCCTGCCCCAGGCGCGAGCCGTCGCGGCCGAAGAGGATGCCAGGGACGAACACCACCGAGGGCTCGTCGACCTCCGTCCACGGCTGGCGCGGGATGGGCACGCCGCGAGGGCCCGGCACGAGCGCCCACGGGTGGATGACCTGCACGAAGCGCAGCTCGTCGCCCTCCGTCACCGGGACCGCGACTCGCAGCCCCTTGGCGAGCAGGCCGCGCAGGAGCAGCGAGGTGGAGACCTCCGAACCCATGGAGGCGTAGGCGCCCGCCGCGCCGCCGCGCGACAGCTCCGGCAGCGCCAGCGCGTGCTCCGCGATGCGCTCGCTCAAGGCCTCGCGCTCCGCCTCGGGGATCGCGCGGCGGCGCTCGCGCGCCTCGGCGCGAAGCTGCTCCTTTTCCTGCGACACGCAACGTTCAACGCGCGCCGCGGCAAAGCCGTTCCGCCGCGGGACAAGGGGCTAAGAGAGGGATTTCCGCTGCCTGCCCGTGCGAGACAAGGCGTTCGTCACCCTCCTGGCCGCCGTGACGATCCTGGTCGTGGTGCTGGGAGCCTTGGGCGTTCCGGAGCGGATGGCCGCGGGCCTCCTGGGCGACGTCGCGCCCCAGGCGGTCGAGGCGAAGGACCAGCTCTTCCAGGGCACCGTGGTGCTGGACACGCCCAACGGCACCTACCTGGCGACGGTGCTCTACGCGCGCGGCGAGGCCCAGGTGCGCGGCCTCGAGGCGGCCGTGAACCTGACCGAGAACGTCTCCCGGCTGCCGGCCGAGGTCGGCGAGCCGCTCCGCTCGACCATCTGCCAGCAGTACGACTGCAACGAGACGCGCCGCTCGGGGGACGACATCCTCGCGAACCTGAGCAGAGCATTGAGCACCTTGGGGAGCGAGGCCAAGGCGAAGCTCCTGGGCAACGCCACGGCGCAGGTCTCCTCGGGGGCCGACTTCATGCTCGTGGTGAAGGTCGTCCGGGCGGAGAAGCCCGAGGCCAGCGGCGCGATGCCGGAGACGGCCGCCGCCGTGGCGACGACGGGAAACCTGACCTACGATCTTTGCGGGCGGGCCAAGGCGAACGCCACGCCCGAAGCGGCCGCGCAGATGGTCTGCGTCGCGAATCCCCCGGCCCGGACGCTCCTGGCGTCGTGGAACCTGAGCCTCGCGCTCTACTCCAACCTCTCGCGGCCCGCCGACACGGCCGTGTTCGGTCCATTGTCCTGGAGGACCGCGCCAGAGAACGCCACCGTCGATCCCCGCGGCGTCCCCGGCTCGGGCGGCCCCTTTCTTCCGAAGGGCGCCAAGGGCTCTCTCTTCCTGCCCACCTCCGCGCTCCTCTGGGCCAGCGTCGGGATCCTCTCGGGGCTCGTCGTCAACCCGATCGCGCGGCGCGCGGGGTGGGACCCGTTCCTTCCCGTCCCGCTCCTGGCCGCGCTGCTGGGCCTCGGCATGCTGGTGGCGATCCACCATGGTCATCACGTGGGGCCCGCTTGGACGACGACGCTCCTCCTCTTCGCGCCCATCTATGCAGCCATCCTCCTCGTATACGCCGCAGGCGGCGCTTCGTTCTTCCACCTCTTCTCCGGATGGCTGACCCTCGCGGGCCTCGCCGTCGGGGGCTATCTTCTCCTGCACGGCGTCCTCGACCTCTACGCCGCCTCGCCCACGGCGCTCATCGCGCGGCTCTACGACGGCCCGGCCGTCACGGCGGACTTCGCCAAGGCCGCCACCGACGCTCTCGCCTGGGGTGGGACCCTCGTCGTCCTCGGCCTGCTCATCACGCTCGTGGGCTCGATCTGGGCGCCCCTGGAGCGGCTCTACGACCGGGCGAGCGCCCGGTGGGTCGGTCCCCGCCAGCGCGGACGGTCGTGGCCCGGCGAGGTGAGCCGCCTGCGCCGGCGCATCTCGCGACGCCGGTCCGAGCGCCGCACGCTCTTCGGCGTGCCGCGCTTCCTCCGCGACGTCAACGTCTTCCACCCCGGCTTCTGGGCGGAGGCCGCCGAGTGGAACCACATCCGGAGGAGCGCGCGCTACGCCAACCGCTACCGCCCTGGGCTCAAGCGGCGGTTCCTCCTCAAGCAGCGGCCCGGGGGCTTGGCCACGGCGGCGGAGGCGCGCACGCTGGAGCAGGACATCGTGCTCGTCAGCGACTACGTGGACGCGGTGCGCGCCACCCGCACCTTCCGCGGGCTCGTGCGCTCGCCCGGCGAGGCGTACCAGTAGGCGTCACGCCGGCGGCAGCTTCCTCTGCCCCGCCCGCACGCGGACCTCGGTCACGACGGATTTGTCGGGGAAGCGGGCGCGCAGGAAGTCCAGCACGGCCTGGTCCGTCGTCCAGACGCGCACCCAGTCGTCGGGCGCGCGCAGGCCGCGGCCCACCTGCTGGAGGAGCGTTCGCCGCGCGCAGTCCCTGGCGTAGCGCCAGAACGCGCCCTCGCCCACCTCGGGGCCGTACTTGTCGCAGAACTTCCGCTTGATGGCCTGGAGCTTGGGGTCGCTCACGTCGGGAAGCGGGAACTTGATGAGCACGAGGTCGCGGCAGAGGTCCCCCTTGAGGTCCACGCCGCGGTTCATGCGCGTGGAGGCGATCTCGGAGGTCTCGCCCGCGAGGAAGCGCTCCAGCGTCTCGTCGCTCTCGCGCTCCTTCTCCAGGAGGCGCACGACCTTCTTGGCCGCCGCGCTCCAGCCCGCGATGCTCTCGAGATATCCTTTTCCGTGCACGACGTAGGCGGTGGGCCCCTTGGCGTGGCGCTGGATGAATGACAGCGCGCGGTCGAACCCCTCGCGCAGCGGCTGGCCGCCGGGGCCATACCACGCCTCCCAGCGCACCGGGACCGGGCCCGCGTCGCGGAGGCTCTCGTCGTCGGGCGTGCAGAGGAGGACCTTGCCCTGGTAGGCGGTCTCGCCCTGCACGACCACCGGGTTGCGGAAGCCGTACACGTCGCGCAGGATCGCGGGGTCCTGGAGCGTGGCGCTCATCCAGAGGCGGCGCGGGCCGCTCTTGGCCAGGAGCGAGCGGAGGATCACCTGCGGCTCGCCCACGGCCACGAGGAAGCGGTCCTCCTTCTTCGCGCACACGAGGGCCTCGGGGTGCTCCAGCGCGTCGCGGATCTGCCCGGCGCGCCGCGCCGGCTCGTCCCCCTCCATGCTCTCGTAGACGCGCGCGACGGCGGCCATCACCGCGACCGGAGGCTCCACGTCGCCTAGGACCGTCTTGTCCGCGAGGGCCTTGCGCGCCTCCTGGAGCTCCGCCACGATGGCCTTGTCGCGGACCGTGGGCTTCGCGTCGGGGTCATGGCGCGCCTTTTTTGATAGCGAGA
This sequence comes from Pseudomonadota bacterium, assembly GCA_021325135.1. Taxonomy (GTDB): domain Archaea; phylum Thermoplasmatota; class SW-10-69-26; order JACQPN01; family JAJPHT01; genus JAJPHT01. The sequence continues at coordinate 22,033 of JAJPHT010000007.1, forward strand.
CGAAGCGACGCAGCAGGGTGTCGATCTCGTGCTCGGTGATCTCCACCGTGCTGCCCAGGGAGTCGAGGAAGTGGTCCGCCTCGTCGAAGACCTCGACGTCCAGGCGCGGCTTGCGGCCCAGCGTCGTCTCGGCCTCCCACTTGGCCTGGTTCATCACGATGGCGTCCGCGTCGCGGTAGGCCGCGTACTGCGCGAAGTAGGGGCACGGGCTCCCGCGGGGCACGAACACGTGCTCGTGGAAGAGCCCCTCGTAGGGCTGCGCGTGCTCGCCCACCTCCTGCTGGAAGGCCCATTCGGCCTCCGCGCCGTCGTGGAGGAACGTCTTCTCGGTGAGCTTCTCGGCGGATTCGGCCCGCAGCACCGGACTCCAGTCGGGGCACTTCAGGGCGCTGCGCCACCGCGGCGTCGCGCTGGGAAGCTCCTTGGTGCAGACGAGGTCCGGGGAAGCCGCGCTCTTGCCGTGGAACGAGCACGAGAAGTTCTTGCGCCCCTTCATCACGCGGATGCGCATGAGGCGCCCCTTGCGCGCGTGGCGGATGACGTAGCGCCCCTCGTAGTCGTCCGCGTACTGGTCCTGGAGGTTCTTCGTGGGCACGACGACGATGCCGCGCCCCATGTTCGCGATGACGTGGAGCGCCACCAGCGACTTGCCGCTGCCCAGGTTGGCGTGGAAGAACACGTCCGAGGCGCCCTCGTCGAACGCGCGCACGACGTCCGCCACGACGTCCAGCTGCGAGGACCCGTTGGAGTACCGCCGAGGGCCCAGCTTCCGGCCCTCGGCGGTCTCCAGGCCCCAGAACGCCCGCTCCTGGGCTAGCAGCGAGCGGGTAGTGTCCGAGGGCATCCCATTCCGGGGGAGGCGGGCGGTCGGCTTAAGGAGAACGGGAATGCCTCAGGGGCGGGAGCCGTTCCGGTGGAGCGCGTGCGTCGTGCGTTTCGTCCTGAGCCGCGGCCCTCCGCGCCTCCAGGCCACCAGCGCCGCGACCAGCGAGAGGAGCGCCAGCACCAGGCTCGCGACGCCCACGGCCGCGACGTCCAGCCCCAGCGGGCTCGTCTCCAGGAGGCCGATGGTCCGCGTCATGGCGAAGTCCACGCCCACGAGCAGGAGCCCGCAGGCCAGCGTCACGAGCGTCACGCCCAGGAAGGCGCCGAAGAGGCGCGCGCGGCGCATGCGGTTGAGGATCTCCGTCGCGATGGCGTTGGCCGCCACCGGGTCCTCCTTCCCCGCCCCCGCGAGGGCCTCCACGAGGTGGGCCGAGGGCATGCTGGCCAGCACGCGGTCGAAGCGCTCGCCTCCGCGGCGGCGCGAGTCCGCGCGGCGCCAGGTCCTCACGAAGCGCGTGTCCACGGGCCGGCTGGCCCGCCCAGATGCATCACCGTGCCGGGGAGGGACCGGCCCCACGGGAGGCCGGTCGCCAGGCGCCTACGCGTAGCACTTCACGGTGCCGTTGGTGAACTCCTCGTAGACGGGGCAGTCCGTGTCGCCCACGACGCAGAAGCGGAACTGGTGGTCGATGTCGCCGGTGTAGGGCGTGCACTCGTGGATCGACGTGCCCACGGCGGGGAGGCTCACGAGGCAGGTGCGCGTCTCGGTGACGCCGCTGACGTGCTTCTCGTAGATGGGGCAGGCGCTCCGGGTGCTCACGCAGAGGTAGTACCAGTTGTAGTCCGCGACGTAGGCGTACTCGACGCACGTGTCGCCCGCCTGGGCCCCCGCGGCGGGGAAGAGGAATGCGGCGGCCACGAGGGAAAAGGCGCTCAGAAGCAGGATGCGGGACATTGCCAAGCCTCGCGGGGCCGAACCGGCGGGGCGGTCTTCAAGATTCTCTCTGAACGGGTCCACCCAGGCGCAACGTTGATCGTCCGCGTCGCGGCTTGGCGGGCCGGAGGCATCTCCTTGAACAAGACCCCCATCCTCATCCTGGCCCTGCTGCTCATCCCCGCCCTCGTCATCGCCACGCCCCCCGCCGCCGCGGTGGCGTGCAACCCGAGCTTCACGGGCATCTACGAGATCGACCACCCCGAGTACACTGCCTGCGTCGCCGGGCTCGGCGAGATCAACCGCCTCTGCCACAACTGCCTGGCGTGAAGCGACTCCTTTTTTCTTTGATCCTACGCGGCGGCCCTTCGCGGTCGCCGCACCAGCTCTCCCTGGCAGTTCGGGCACACGAAGGCGAAGCCCTTCGCGCACGCCTCGCACCAGGTGCACTCGTAGGAGCAGATGAACGCCACGCCCGCGACGGGGGTGGGCGCGCCGCAGCGCTCGCAGGAGGGGCGGTTTTCCATGGGGCGCCTCAGAAGAAGTCGCTCAGCTTCGCCTTCTTCACCCGGTCGTTGGTGAACACGCTGTCGATGGAGTCGGAGACGTGCTCGATGCGCTGCTGCACGTACTCGGAGACGTCGAAGCGCACGCAGACCTCCTTGGAGACCTCGAGGTACTTCTTCACCGACCCCTCGTGGACCGTCATGGTGAGGTTCGCGTTGCCGCACTTGCGGCACTTGCCCGTGAGGGGGATGCGCCGGTACTTGGTGTTGCACTTGGTGCAGCGCATGGCCTGCTTGCTGAACGCCTTGAGGTTGCCCATCATGTCGGGCTGGAAGTGGGAGCCGATGACGCGGGCCGCCACGTCGGGCGCGTCCACGGCGCGCAGCCGGGCAGCGAGCTCCAGCTGCGCGGTCATCTTGTCCATCATGCTGCCGATGGTCTTGTACGCCGAGAGCGGCGGGCCCTCCGCGATGTCGTGCGTGTCGTGCGTGAAGCCGAACCCCTCGTACTGGCTGGGCTTGCCGAGGCGCTTCGCCACCATGTCGACGAGCTTCTCCACGTCCTTGGGGCCCGGGTGCTTCATCGTAGCCTCGAAGAACTCCAGCGGGTAGGAGAACGCCGTGTCGACGTTGTGCGCCTCCTTGTCGACCTCGCTGGGGTCGAGGCGCATGGTGAGCGTGAGGGGCGCGTCCATGAGGCCGCCGCGGTTCGACGGGAGGTAGACGCGGCTGAAGTTCAGGAGGCCGTCGAGGAGCAGCATGACACAATCTTCGTCGCCGTCACAATTCCTCCTCTTGCTCGCGTGGAAGTACGGGTGCCCGTAGTGCCCCTGCGCGCGCGTGTGGCCGATGATGCGGCAGAGCACGCCGCCCGACGTGTGGGGCGCCAGCGCGACGAAGAGGTGCCCGTAGAGGTCCTCGATCCTCTTGCAGTTGTAGTAGGGCTTGTAGCCGTAGAGCTTCTGGAGCAGCTCGTCGACGTACTGCGACGCGCGCAGCATGTATTCCAGGCACGAGGTGGAGACGATGATGTCCTGGACCTTGATCTCCAGCACCTGCTCGTCGCTCACCAGCGGCTCGCCGTGCGCGTCGAACAGATAGCCCAATTCCTTGAGCTTCTCCACGGAGACGTGCGCCTCGCGGGGCTTGAAGTGCGTGAGCGTGATGTTGATCATGTCGAAGCGGACCGTGGCGTCCTTGAACGTGAACAGGTTGTGCTTGGCGCGCAGCAGGCCCTTCTCGATGGGCTCGGGGCTCTTGCTGCGCGAGATGAGGCCCTGCACGGCCTTCACGGTCTCGGGGGGCTCGTCCATCTTGAGGCGCTGCATCGCGGCCTCGACCAGGGACGCCACCTCGATGACGCGCGGCTCGATGCGCTCGCCCTCCTTGCGGCGCACCATCTCGGTGTGCGCGCCGCACTCGCAGCGGTACGCGACCTGGCGCTTCTTGCACGCGGGGCAGGCGCGCTCGCCCACCTCGATCTCGATCTTGTCGGTTTTCATGGCGTCGCCCAGGAGGCGCTGCGGGCCGCCGGCGATGCCGATGGGGAAGAGGAGGTGGACGGGCGGGTTCATCTTGCGCTCGGCGGCCTTCTCTGGGCGGCCCATGCGCGTGCCGATGCGGTACATGCCGCGCGGCCGGATCTTGACGCCCGAGAGGTGCGCGGCGTAGAGCGTGGGGCCCTCGGGGCCGCCCTCCAGCGCGATGCGGCGCGCGAGCTTGCCTTCTTTGATATCAAGGCCGAGCCCGCGCACGAGGGCGTAGGAATGCCGCCCGAAGCGCACGTCGTCGAAGGCGCTGTCGTTGAGCGCGCCAAGCTCAGTGACGACGTCGCGCAGCGTCCTCTTGGGCGCGACGGGCTCCGCGCTCTCCAGCGTCTTCTTGGGGAGGAGGAGCGCGTCCGCGTCCCAGCGGCCGTGCGCCTCCACGAAGCGCGAAAGGGCCTTGACGTCCTCGACCGACACGTCGTGCCAGAAGAGGTTGTACGCGGGGTGGAGCGGCGTGCCGGTGCGCTCCGCGAAGGCGAACGCCTCCTGCGCAGTGGGAAGATCGGGCGCCTTCTGGCCCGTGGCCTTCTCGACGACCTGCGCCCACCACTCGACGCACCACGGGCTCTGGGGGAGCGGCTTGTTGTTCTCCGCGAACTCGCCGTAGGGGACGAGGATCTCGCCCAGGTCCACCACCTGGCGGACGAGGGGCTTGAGCTGCTTGGCCTGCTTGTACGTCGAGACCTCGACGAGGCTGCCGTTGGCGAGGAGCACGATGGGCGGCTCGATGCTGTCGCAAGGCGTCGTGGCCGTGGCCTTGCCGGGGCGCTCGATCTTCATCTGCGTGCCCGGCGCCAGGAAGTCGTCGCAGAGCGCCATGGCCGCGGGGTGGATGGCCGTCGTGGCGAGCCCGCCCGTGCGAGCGCGTCCGTAGCGCAGCCGCCAGCCGCCCTTGCGCGAGGGGTGCGCGAAGACGGGGCGGCCCGCGATGAGATCCGCCATGAACTTGGGGTTGGGCTCCACCGCGCCGCGGGGCATCTCGGCGTCCTTGGCCCACGGGTCGGTGAACTTCTTGCCGCCGTGCGCCTCGTCCTTGCCGCCCCCGGCCGCCTTCTTCTTCACGTAGTCGATGACCTGGTCGATGAACTCCCAGCCGTCGAGCTTGAGCGCCTTCACGTTCTTCTGGATCTTGGGCGCCTTCTGCGTCATGCCTTCGGCGAGCACGAGGCACGCGCCGCCGCGGATCTGGTTCGTGGTGAGGCGCGGCAGGTCGCGGTTGCCGCCGATCTCCTCCTTCTCGGTGCCCTCCCCGTCGATCATCACGGGGCAGGAGCGCATGATCAGCTCGATCTCCTCGTTGCTGGGCGTGTACTGGAGGTTCGCCGCGGCCTTGTAGGCGGGGATCTCCTCCTTCATGCGGCCGATCTCCTTCTCGGTCGCGACGTACTTCCCGATGCCCAGCGCGCGGCGCACGACGTCCGCGATGAGCACGCTCAGCGCCTGGCCCGTGCCGCCCGCCGCCCGGATGGGGCCCGCGAAGACCAGCGCGCAGCAGTCGGTCCCGTCGTCGTTCTTCAGCAGCCGCACGCCCGCGATGCCTTCCAGGGGCGCCACCAGGATGCCCTCGGTGAGGATGGCAAGCCCCGTGCGCACCGCCTGGTCGAGGGCCTTCTCCTTGTCCTCGAAGGGGCCGAAGCGCCCGGCGGCGCACTCGTTGGCGACGATGAGGGAAAGCTCCTCGCGGTTCTTCTCCTTGGAAAGCTCGCGGATGCGCGCCGCGACGCCCTTGGGGCCGACCAATTCCTCCACGCGCGCGGCGAGGTCGATGGCGGGCGGGATCTCGACGCGCGTCTCGGGGTCGAACCCCTTCTCGCGGCAGAGGCGCGCCAGCTCGTACTCGCGGCGCATCCTCTGCTCCAGGCCCGCGAAGTAGCGCTCCATCTCCTCGGACGCGCCGCGGCCCGACGAGAGCGGGACCTCGGGCGGCTCGAAGTCGAAGTCCTCCGCGTCGTCCTCCTCGACCTCGGGGGCTTCGCCCGCCGCCTCGTCGAAATACCCCACGGAGCCCAAGAGCGACCGGGTCGGGGGAGTTGGGGCGGGGTGAAAGGGGTTTCGGGAGGGCAGGGCGAACGAACCCCCGAGCCTCTCTTTCAGGTGGAGCCGCATGGCCGGGGAGAGGCACCTCCAGTGGAAGGAAGGGGGTTCAAACCTGCTCGGGAGGCGGCAACGCGGCCCCCGCCCCTGGGAAGCCTATAAGGCACCCCCGAGTAACGCCGGGGCCGGGAGGCCGTCCCCCTGAGAGCCTGGGCCTTGCTTGCCGTCGCCCTGCTGACCATGCCGTTCGTGGGCAGCGTCGCCCCTCTCCACGTGGCCCCCCTCTCGCCAGCCCCGCCGCCCACCGATCTCCCCGACGGCAAGCTGGTCCGTCTCCTCGCGCTGCACGAGGGAATCCCCGTGCGCCACGCCGCGCCCCTCGTCGTCGTGCCGCCGGACGCCAACGTCCCCGCCCTCGTCCTCAAGCTGGGCGCCCGCGCCGGGCTCGACCCCCACCCGCAGGACGCCGCCGCCTTCGCGACCCTCGACCCCCGCGTCGCGGCCCCCGTCGCTACGATCCTCGTCGCCGTCGACCGCGCCTGGGACCTCACCGACGCCGCCTTCGCGAAGCTCACCCCCGCCGACCGCGCCACCCTCCTCGCCCTCGCCCAGGAAGGGCGCTATCACGACCCCCAGTTCCTGCGCCTCGACGCCCTCGTGGACAAGGCCGCCCTCGTCGACGCCGCCATCCTCCTCCTCGACGCCGTGGAAGGCGCCGCCATCCCCGCCCTCCAGCAGGCCATCGCCGCCGGCGCCTGGCCCCCCGCAGGCGCCTGGGACCCGGTGGGCGTGCTCCGGCTCGGCTCCACCGGGAACGACACCGAATCCACCGACCGCATCGTCCAGATCGACCCCTCGGGCGACGACACCTACCTCAACAACGCGGGCGGCACCACGATCCTGGAGCGGGTCTCCCCTCCGAAGCCGGGCTATCAAGTCGCGCTGAGCCTCGACTTCGGGGGGAACGACCGGTACGACAACCTCGCCTATCCCTCCCAGGGGAGCGGGGCGTTCGGCGTGGGCGTGCTGGAGGATCTGGCGGGGGAGGATGAGTACCGGTGCGACATGTATTGCGAGGGCGCCTCCAACAATGGGGTTGGGGTGTTGAGGGACTACGGGGGGGACGACAGCTACGATGCAGGGGACCGGGCGATCGGCTTCGGTGGCGGCATTGGGGTCGCCCGCGATGATGCGGGCAACGACTCGTACCTCGTTTCGGGCGAGGCTGGGGGAAACAGCGCTAGACTTGGGTCAGTCGGACTACTTTGGGATCAAGCGGGTACTGACTCGTACCGCGGCCGTTTTGACGACGTTGAAATCTATGGTTTCTCGTCAAACGGCGGAGATGGATGGTTAGTGGACGAAGGTCCAGAAACCGACGTCTACGCACTTCCTCATGATCCCCTCCCTCACGCATGCAACGATTGCAAATGGCGGGCGGGAATTTCCTCGGCTATCGATAATAGACCGCATGGAATCGGTCTGGATCATCACGGAAGCCTGGGCGATCTTCTTACAGAAGCATATCTCAACTAACGGTGGCCCTGGTCCTCGCGTCCGGAGCCGACGACTTTTCAAGGTGCGTTAGCCAGGGAAGCCCCGCGTGGGGCACCTCTCCGCTCTTGAAGCAATTATTGTTGCAGCGATCATGCTCAGCAGTGTCGCCTATGTGAGTCTCCTCGATGCACCCACGGATCGATATCAACAAGCCGACAGAACCTTGGAACAGCGCGCTTCAGACTTCCTTGAGACGGCAACGGAAGAAACGTTCTCCTCCATGACTTGTCGAGGAAAGACCGAACTCGATCAATTGCTCATTGATGGCGTGAATAGAAACGACACCGAGTGGAACAAACGACGTGCTCGATTGCTTGGAAGCGGAATTGCCGCAGATATGTACCTAGACAATACTTTTGGACTCTACCCTCTCCATGCGGGCGGGGGCTTCAAAGGGATTACGGCGAACGTCATGGCGACTCCCGATTTCACTTTCACGAAAGCAGGGCCTGAAGTAACCACGTTCGACGGAGCAGAACCGATGGGCCTGAATGGAGTCCTTGTCGTCGACTCCGAACTTGCGAAGACCAGAGGTGAATCAATCCAGACCGGCGTCCTCGCGACCAACGTTGCGGGATTCACCAGCTTCTACTACCGTTCGAGCGTAACCGCTCTTGGGAGTTCCACCGGCCCCCAAGTTTCGTCCATCGGATGGGTAACCGACCAGGGGAACAATGTGGCCGTTCTCGATTTGGGTACTGTGGCGCTGCAGAATGGCGGGGTCCTTCCGGGCCGAATTGCACTCCAGATCAAAGTGATTCCAAATTCCATGGGGGTGATTGCACAGAACACCACAATCGACGTTAAAATTCCGCCCGGGTGGACTACGGCTCCCGATGGGGCCGTGCGATGGAGCGCGCATAATCGGGGGAATGATTTGATTGTGCAATCGATTCTCCCCATTAATGGCTCAGACATAGTCCGCTTCTACGCCACTCCCCCCTCCACCCCGCTGCACCCCTTCGACGTGTTCCACGCCCAGGCCCTCAACAGTTCGCTGGCCCAGGCGGACCTGGTGGTGAAATACCCGGCGTCGACGGAGTCGACGTTCCCGCGCACGGTGTACGTCTCGACGCCGTACCCCGTGTTCCGCGGCGTGCCCGCGACGTTCGGCGTCGTGTTCGCGAACGGGGCCGAGAACACCACCGTGACGAACGTGACCATCGCGATCCCGGGCGGCTACGACCTGGAGCACAACAGGGGCCTGGGTGCGGCGCTCTTCCAGACCGGGTGGACGGTGGACACGGGCGACGGCGCGTGGACGGGCTGGGATGCTCGGCACGCCTCGTGGTCGGGCTCGCGCGCCGTGGCGGGGCTCGACGCCACGTCGTGGTCCGTGGACGTGCCCATCACGGCGGACCCGTCGGTGACGACGGCCCTCGACGCGGGATTCCGCAACCTGCCCTCGGTGAACGCGTCGTTCCCCAACGGCTTCAGCATGACGAGCTCGCGCTGGGGGAGCGTGCCGGGCATCCTGCGCCTCGACGTGCCCAACGAGAGCGTCGACGCAGGGGCCACGCCGCCGCGCGGCAACGCCGACGGCTATCCCCACGACGCGGGCTCTTCAGGCTCCTCGTTCGACCTCGTGGGCTCGACGGCGCGCGCCACCGCGCGGACGACCGCGTCGTATGGCCTCAGCGCGGCGAGCTCCGACGTCGTGCAACTCCAGAGCAGCGTCGCGAACAGCACGTTCAACGTCTCCTCGCGCCTCGTGCCGCTGGGGCAGGGCGTGACGCTCGCGGGCGATCTCCAGAGCGTGCTCACGACGCTGGCGCAGGAGGGGGCCGCGGACGCGAACCTCACCCTCGACGTCTACGCGCCGCCGAGCCTGGGCTGCGTGCCCACGGCGTCGTGGACGTGGAGCGCGGGGAGCCTGCCCGTCGCCTCCGTGAACGACGTCGCGGTCTGGCACGCCGGCGGCGTCGCGGGCGACGTCGTCTTCGCGGCCTCCAGCGACGGGCACGTCTACGAGGTGCTGCCGGGCGGCGCGTCGGGCTGGCAGGCCGCGGCGCCCGCGACGCCCACCCGGCTCGCGCTCCAGGACGGCCGCCTCTTCGTGGGCGATTCCGCGGGGGGCGTCACCGCGCTGGACCCCGCCTACGGCACCGCGCTATGGTCGGCCTCGGTGGGCGCGGGCGGCGTGACCACCCTCGCGGCCAACGCGACGACGGGGCGTCTCCTCGTGGCGGCGGGGCCCACGCTGGCGCGGCTCGACGCGGCGACGGGCGCCCGCGCGGCCGCCGCCACACTGGACTCCGCGGTCGCGCAGGCGCAGGACGCGGCCGACGGGGGCGCGTTCGCGCTCACGCAGGGCACGATCCACCGGCTGGGCGCGGACCTGGGCGTCGCCCATTCCGCGGCGCTCCACCAGGGCGTCGGCTTCGCGGTGGGCTCGGCGGGCGTGCTCACGACGCGGCTCGCGGCGAACGCCAACTCGCAGCGGGAGACGATCCTCCTCGACCCCGACACGCTGGACGTGCTCTCGGCGACGCCCGACGCCAAGGCCGTGCTTCTCGCTGGCGGCGGCGACGCGACGGGGGACTCCGTGGACGACCTCGTGGAGGCGTTCGAGGACGCCACGCTGCGCGTCGTGGACGGCGCGTCGGGCGACGAGGCCTGGCGCTACGACCCGCACGGCATGGGCGGGAGCGTCGGCGTCCCGAAGCCCGATCCACGGCTCTACAACCCGGCGGACGGACGCCCCGTGCCCGTGGACTGCCGCGCGCTGGGCTCCGTGGGTCCCCTCTCCCTGGGCAACGCGGGCGCCGCGACGGCCGCGTGCGCGAGCGTCGACCCCGCCGACCTTCAGCTTTCGCCCGTCCTCGTGCGCGCCTCGGGCGGCCGCGTCGCGTACGCCTACGCCTCGCGCGAGGGCGTCGGTGTGCTATCACTCCTCGACGCGCAGGGCCGTGCACTCTGGCAGAAGGGGGGCCAAAGCGGATCGCTGCCCGCGTCGGCGACGCTCGGCTCCTATGCGACCGCCCCCGCGCTCCTCGCCGGCGGCCAGGACGGGACGGTGGCGGCCTTCTCGGACGCGTCGGGCGATGCGCTTCTCTCGGCCAAGCCCGCGGCCGGCGTGGGCCGCTTCGCCTTCACGCTGCGCGTGCCCATGGGCGGCTTCTTCGGTGCGCACCTGGCCGTCGCGACGCTCTCGTGGACGCAGGGCGGCGCGCCGCAGTCCGCGCAGCTCGTCGATTGGTTCGAGGTCGTGCAGCCGGACGGCACTCCGGTGACGCACCCGACGTACCGCGTCGCGCTGGTGGTGCAGGACCGCGGGGGGCCCGCGCGGTGACTAGACCACGTCGCCCGGGTTCGCGATCTTCGCCGGGTTGCGAAACGCCTCGCCGAACTGCGACCTGCCCGCCACGTCCACGCCCGCGGGCTTGCCGCGGTGGAAGTCGATCATCCAGGGCTTCCCGGTGTCAAGCTCCACCACAGGCACCTTGGCGGGCTCGGGCATGAAGCCGTGCATCTTCTGGTACGCCGTCTGGCTCTGCCAGCAGGAGGCGTTGATGAGCGTGATGCCGCGGTAGCTGTCGAGCCCCGCCGCGTGGACGTGCCCCGTGACGAACACGTCGGGCACGGTGTCGATGGTGAGGTAGTCCTTGTGCTCGGGCGCGATGGGCGTGCGCAGGCCGTACACCGGGACCATGTGCCGGCGCACGACCATCTCCTTCATGGCGTCGATGGGGCGCTCGTAGCTCATGCCCGCGACGCGCGTGATCCAGTCGTCCATGCTGCGGCCGTGATAGCTGAGGATCTCGACGCCCTCGATGCTGAGCTTCACGGGATTGCCCACGTGCTGCACGCTCTCGGGGAAGAGGCGCTTGTACTTCTCGGGGAGCGCGGGCTGCGGCTCGGCGGGTCGCACGAGGTCGTGGTTGCCCGGGAGCGCGTAGACCTTCACGTCGTCGCGGATGCGCGCAAGCTGCTCGCCCGCGAATTGATACTGCTCGTAGGCGTCGACGATGGCCAGCTCGTCCTCCTGGCCCGGGAAGATGCCGATGCCGTCCACGATGTCGCCGTTGACGACGAGGTAGCGCACCTTGCGGGCGAGCGCCTTCATGCGCGAGTCGCCCCACTCCAGGTTGATCCACCTCAGGAAGCGCTCCCAGTCGTCGTGGAGGAAGGTCTTCGCGCCGAAGTGGATGTCGCTGAGGATCGCGACCGCGCTGGAGCGCGTGCTGCGGTGCCCTTGGCCCGCCATGGGCACGTCGGGGCGGACGATGTGCTCCAGGATGAGGAGGTCGCCGCGGCCGGGCGGCTTGCAGACGACGCCCACCACCTCGTCCTCGATGACGGAGTCCGCCTCCACGACGAGGTTCGCGTCGTTGGCGGGCGCCAGCACGTTGACCGAGCCGGTTTCGTCCTCGATCTCCAGGAGGCGGTGCCCGTTCTTGGTGGTGCGGATCTCGGTCACGATGCCGATGAGCGGGATTTTCGCGAGCCCCCCCATGCGCGCCCGCGCGATGGGCACCGCGCCGGAGATCTCGCGGCGCTGCTTGAGCATCTTGCGGATCTTGGCGAGCCGGTCGTTGAAGTAGCGCGTGAAGTCGCTGATGGCGCCCTCGCAGGTGGAGTTCCCGGTGACGTCCGCGAGCACCTCGACCTCGTGCGGGTACGCGTCGAGCAGGCGCGGCCGCGGCGGGAGCGGGCCGCCCACGACGCGCGCCTTGGGCGCCGGCACCGCGGGCTCGTCCAGGAGCGCGCCGCGCGTGTCGGGCGTGAAGGGGGGCGGCGCCGGGGGCTCGGGCGGGGCCGCGGGGAGCACGGGCGTCTCGGGCGGACGCGGGACCGCGCGCTCCAGCTCGTCCACGGTGATGAGGAGCGGAAGCTCGCTCCGCGCGAGGAGCGCTTCGCCCAGCGCGGGCTCCTTCTCCAGGCGGGCCGCGGCGTCGGGCGCCACGAAGGCCCCGCGCTTCAGAAGCTCCGCGACGAGGGCCTGCACGCCTCGGCCGAGGCCGCCGGAGGCCAAAAGGGTACGCCTCGGGCCGCCGGACGCGCCGCGGCCCGGGTGCGCTTCGCCTGGATCAGGCGAGCCCGGCGCACACGAAGGCGACGCAGAGGCCCGCGTCCACCTCGCGCGTCGCGGGCGTCGCGCCGGCGTCGAGGCAGACGGGCGCCAGGTAGTCGCCTCCGCAGACGTGGGCGACGCCCCCCGTGGGGTGGAAGACGAGGCCCGCCTGGAGGTCCGCGATGAGCGTGTAGCCGCCCTGGTTGAGGGAGACGGAAGCGCCTGAGGAGGACGCGTCGGCGCCGACGCCGAAGCCCTGCCCGCCCGCGTCCTCGCGCACCGCCGCGCCCGCGCCGGGGAGCGCGTGGCAGCTCGTCCACTCCGCGCCCGCCGCGAAGCCCATGGCCTGGTCGCAGGACGCCACGACGCCGATGCCATCCACGTCGGCCCCGACCACCTCGGTCACGGACTGCGCATCGTCGCCGGGCACGACGTCGAGGCGGTGCTGGACGCGGGCCACGAGGCGCACCTCGCCCACGGCCCCGAGGCGGCTCCACGGGACGGAGACGTGCGCGGTGGCCCCAGGCGCGAGGTCGATCTGCCCGGAGAAGAGCGTCTGGCTCCCCTGGGTGGCCTCCTCGACGAGGGTCACGGCGGCGCCGTCCGCGGAGGCCGGGCCGAGGTTGGCCACGTCGAAGCCCACGACGCGGGGCTGGAACGCCGGGAGCGCGCCCGCGCCCGTCTCCACGGTGAGGTTCGTCACCTGCAGGTCGGTCGCGGGCTCCAGCGAGACGGTGAACGCATACGAGGTCGGGTTGGACGACCAGTCGTCGTAGAGCACCCACGACACCGGGCTGGGGCCAGGGAGCGTGAGGGCGACGTCGCCGCCCTGGACCGGTCCGCGGTAGAGGAGGTTCCCGTCAAGGATGACGGCGATGGAGAGGAAGTCGCCCGACGCGACCGACGAGGTCAGGTGGAGGATGGAGGGCTGGCCGAAGGCCAGGGAGTACCAGTCCTCGCGGTCGCCGGAGGAGACGTCGAGCGCGCCCTGGTAGGTGCCCACGGAGAGGGGCATCGGAGGGAAGCCGTCGTTGGGCGCGTCGCCCCCCGAGCCGGCGTCGTCCTGGTCCGCGGCGGACGCCAGGGGGATCGCCAGGAGCGCGACAGGGATCAGGATCGTGAGAAGCTTCCTCGCCATGCCGGCGGGACAAAGGGTCCCGGACGTAACACTTCTCGCGAGGGCGTATGCGGAACGCCCTCAGAAGCGGCCGCGGACGCTGAGGCGGAAGGCCTCAAGGTCGTTGGTCGTGCGGAACTGCTTGGGCTCCCCGACGTTGCCGCAGTGGAGGCACTCCACGGAGGCCTCCTCGTAGGCGAACTCCCCGCCCTCGTGGTCCACGTGCTGGAGGAGGGTGCTTCCGCACCGCGCGCAGGCGCCGGGCATGAAGGTCGAGTGGCGTCGGAGGATGCAAAACCCTTCCGCCAGGCCGGTTTGCGTCCGCGGTGCCTGCCCGCTCCCCCTTCCCTGATTCCGTCGTCAGGGGTGGCGCAATCCTCAAAAAGCAGGGGGCGGCTAGCGCCGCATCTCCCCTTGAGGAAGTGCACCCTTTGGCGAAGGAAGTCACGCTCAAAGTGTCCGAGGCGGTCCAGGAGGACGTGGCGAAGGGCCGCGTCCGCGTGGACGCCGCGACCCGTCTCGATCTCCACCTCACCGTCGGCGACGTGGTGGAGATCATCGGCAAGAAGTCCACCGCGGCCATTGTCTGGCGCGCCCACCCCGACGACGAGGGGAAGGGCCTCATCCGCATGGACGGCCTCATCCGCGACAACGCGGGCGTGGGCATCGGCGACAAGGTCAGGATCCGGAAGGTCGAGGTCAACCCGGCCAACCGCATCACCCTCGCCCCCGTGATCGAAGAGGGGCAGAAGCTCCAGTTCGGCAGCGGCATCGAGGGCGTCGTCAAGCGCGGCCTCTTCAAGCGCCCCGTCACCAAGGGCGACACCGTCATCGTCCCGGGCATCGCCCTCATCGGGCGCGCGCTCCCCTTCATCGTGGTGGAGATCAGCCCCGCCGGCATCGTGCAGATCACCGAGGGCACCGAGGTCAACATCCGCGAGGAGGCCATCTCGGAGTCCGAGCTTGCGGCCCCCAAGGTCACCTACGAGGACGTGGGCGGCCTCAAGGACGAGCTGACCAAGGTCCGCGAGATGATCGAGCTTCCCCTGAAGCACCCGGAGCTGTTCGACCGCCTGGGCATCGAGCCCCCCAAGGGCGTGCTCCTCCAGGGCCCCCCCGGCACCGGCAAGACGCTCATCGCCAAGGCCGTCGCCAACGAGTCGGGCGCCAACTTCTACTCCATCCAGGGCCCCGAGATCATGAGCAAGTTCTACGGCGAGTCCGAGGCGAGGCTGCGCGAGGTCTTCGAGGAGGCCGAGCAGAACGCTCCCGCCATCATCTTCATCGACGAGATCGACTCCATCGCGTCCAAGCGCGAGGACACGCAGGGCGAGGTGGAGCGCCGCGTCGTCGCGCAGCTGCTCACGCTCATGGACGGCCTCAAGGGCCGCGGCAAGGTCGTCGTCATCGGCGCCACGAACCGCGTCGACGCCGTCGACCCCGCGCTGCGCCGCCCGGGCCGCTTCGACCGCGAGATCGAGATCGGCGTGCCCAGCCGCGAAGGCCGCAAGGAGATCATGCAGATCCACACGCGCTCGATGCCGCTGGACAACAGCTTCGACATCGACTACCTCGTGGACAACAGCCACGGCTTCGTGGGCGCGGACCTCGCCGCGCTGGCGAAGGAAGGCGCCATGAAGGCGCTGCGCCGCTACCTCCCCGAGATCGACCTGGACAAGCCCATCCCCACCGAGATGCTGGAGAAGATGGTCATCCGCATGGACGACTTCAAGGACGCGCTGCGCGAGATCGAGCCCAGCGCGCTGCGCGAGGTCCTGATCGAGATCCCCCGCACCACGTGGGAGGACGTCGGCGGCCTGGGCGAGCTGAAGCAGCAGCTCCGCGAGGCCGTCGAGTGGCCCCTCAACAGCCCCGAGGTGTTCAAGCGCATGGGCATCAAGCCCCCGCGCGGCATCCTGCTCTACGGCCCCCCCGGCACCGGCAAGACGCTGCTGGCCAAGGCCGTCGCCAACGAGAGCCGCGCCAACTTCATCTCGGTGAAGGGCCCCGAAGTGCTCTCCAAGTGGGTCGGCGAGTCCGAGAAGGCCATCAGGGAGATTTTCAAGAAGGCGAAGCAGGCCAGCCCGTGCATCGTCTTCATGGACGAGATCGACAGCATCGCGCCCCGGCGCAGCATGGGCTCGTCGGACAGCCACGTCACGGAGCGCATGGTCAACCAGCTTCTCACCAGCATCGACGGCATGGAGGCGCTGGAGGGCATCGTCGTCATCGCGGCGACGAACCGCCCCGACATCCTCGACCCCGCGTTGCTGCGTGCCGGCCGCTTCGACCGCCTGCTCCAGGCGCCGCCCCCCGACAAGGACGCGCGCAAGAAGATCCTGGAGATCCACGCCCAGGGCATGCCCCTCAAGGACGTGGACCTGGAGGAGCTTGCCAACCGCACCGGGGGCTACGTGGGCGCGGACCTGCAGTCCCTCTGCCGCGAGGCCGCCATGCTCGCCCTGCGCGAGAACATGAAGGCCGAGGTCGTGACGATGAAGAACTTCGAGCAGGCGCTGGCGCAGGTGCGCCCCTCGGTCGACGAGAACACGACCGAGTACTACAAGAAGATCGCCTCCGAGCTCGAAGGCGGCATCATCCGCAAGCAGAAGGAAGCGCGCAACACGCAGAAGGGCGTCGAGTACCTGTAGGCGAAGCGTTCTTCGGGGTGCGCCTCGTTCCGCGGGAGCGAGGCTGACCCCTTGCGAACGCTCCTCCTCGCCCTCCTGCTCGTGCCCGCGACCTTCGTCCTCGCCGCCCCCGCGTCCGCGGAGGGCTCGCTGCCCTGCCAGGTGACGTACCACCAGGTCTACCTCGACATGGACCACCCCACCAACGTGCCCGACGGCGTGCAGTGCGAGTCGTGCCACGTCACCTACCACCAGGTGTACCTGGACATGGACCACGCGACGAACGTCTCCGACGGCGTCGAGTGCGCCTGAGCGTCACGCGACCCTGTCGTTCTCGCACGCGATGAGCGCGCCGCGGTAGGAGAACACCGAGGCGCCCGCGCACCCCAGGATCGTCCGCGCCGCGTCCAGGTCGGCGGGGGAGAGGTCCAGCGTCACGTTCCGCCCGTCGTGCGCCGCCTCGATGCCGCCGCGCAGCGGAGCTGAGAGCCGCTGGAACTGCTCGTCGGTGAGCGACGCGACGGCGTTGGAGCCTGGCGGCGCAGGGTGGAGACGGATCGAGCCGCCGTAGCTCGACGCGCAGCCCGCGACGAGCAGGCACGCGACGAGGAGAAGCGCCCGCACGGCCAGGCATGGACGCGACGGAGCGAAGGCTTTGCGCCACGAGGGCCCTTGGGTCCGCGTGGCGAAGCGCATCTGGACCCTCGGCTACGAGGGCCGCGACCCCAATGGGTTCGTGGCCGCGCTGCGCGAGGCGGACGTGCAGCGCGTCGTCGACGTGCGCGAGCTTCCCCTCTCGCGCAAGGTGGGCTTCAGCAAGGCCTCCCTCGCGCGCGGGCTGGAGGCCGCGGGCATCGCGTACACGCACCTGCGCGCGCTGGGGACTCCCCGGCCCATCCGCCACGCGCTGAAGTCCGGCGGCGACCCCGAGACGTTCCGCCGCGACTACCGCGCCTACGCCGAGACGCAGCCCGAGGCCTTGGCCCAACTGGAGGATCTCGCGCGGCGCGAGCGCGTCGCCATGCTCTGCGTCGAGGCCACGGCCGACGTGTGCCACCGCGGCGTCCTGGGGGAGATGCTGAAGGAGCGCGGCTGGCGCGTCACGCACCTCTGAGCCGCCTAGGCTCTCCGGAGAACGCTTGAGCCTGCGCGGCGCGATGCCGCCGCATGCGCGCCCCCGCGCTCATCACCGCCCTTCTTCTCGCGCTCCCCTTGGCGGGGGCCTCCATCCTGCCCCCGTCGGACCTGCCGGTGCTCGTCCACGCGGAGGGGGACGGCCACGGCTGGATGTCCATGCGCGTCCGCACCGACGGCAGCCCCTTCGTCGTGGAGATCGAAGGCCTCGGCGCCCAAGCCCCCGTGCTCGTGATCATGGACATGCTCGACGGGAGCGGCGCGAGCCTGGGCCACGGCCTCACCGGCGGCTTCTCCGGCTGGCAGGGCGCCTACGTCACCGGCAGCCTCGCGGGCCAGGACGCGCGCGTGGAGCAGATGTCCGGCCAGGGCAGCCTGGGCTTCGGCCTCAACGCGCTGTTCAACGACCCCGCCGCCCCCGGGCCCCGGCTCGTGGGCACCTACGCCTTCGTCATGTGGGTGGGCGGCGAGACGCGGTCGTGGGACGGCGACGTGCGCGGCGGCCCCGGCATCGAGGTGCTTGGCGTCGACCACGGCGAGCGCACGATGCTCGCCAGCGCGCGCAGCTTCCAGGCGACCGCCAACGCGGGCGCGACCGCCTTGGGCCTCAGCGCCCACGCGGTGGTGGACGGCACGGTGCGGTTCCACGCGGAGGACCACCCCTTCGGCCTCTACGAGCCGTGGCTTCCCGGCGCGTGGACGACCACGACCATGGACACCCCTGCCGGCACGCAGGCGTGCGCGTGCGAGCGGTTCGACGCGTCGGGGCCTGGCGCGCTGGGGCCCGGCGACTACGCGTTCCACCTCACGGGCGCCAGCGCGGGGCTGGAAGGGCCCGACGACGTGTTCCTCACCTTCGCCGACGCGCGCGTCCCGTGAGGGCTTGACCCGTTCGCGGAGCCCGGCGCGTGCGCGGGCGAAACGCATGTGCGCCCACCCGCGGCTGCACGCCGCGCATGAAGGCTGCCCTCCTCGCTCTCTGCGCGCTCTCGCTTCTGGTCGTCGTGGCGCCCGCCGTCGACGCCTCGCCCGGCACCATCACCCGCTGCGAGCTGAAGTACACCGACCTGGACACGATCTTCGCGCCCCAGGGCCAGGACCTCCCCTCCGTGCCCACCGGCGTCCAGTGCTACTACTGAGGCGAGACGATGCGCGCGTTCCTCCTCTCCCTTCTCCTCGTGGGCGCCTGCGTGGCGCTCGTCCCCGCCGCCAGCGCGACGTGCGTCGAGGGCGTGTGCGCTCCCACCTGCCACTTGACGTACTCCGAGAAGATCACCATCTACAACGTGGACGGCCGCCCCACGGTCGTGCCCGTCCCCAACGGCTACCAGTGCTCGTGAGCCCTCAGGGCTTCAGCCGCCCGTCGCGGTAGAGGCCCTCATCGTGCATGGCGCCGCCGCGCCAGTAGAACACGTAGGCGAGCAGGCCGCCCACGACCACGACGACGATGGCCGCCAGCGCGACCGAGGCCAGGAGGCTGCCGTCCGGGGGCAGCGTGGACTCCTGGGGCGCGCTGGAGTTGGGGGCGAGCAGGAGCGCCAGGAGAAGCGCGGCGCCGCGCATCTCAGATCCGGGGCATCCTGCCGTAGCGGTACGCGCGCCTCGGCGTCTCGGAGACGCGGCGCTCCTCTCCGCGCGGGGTGTAGAGGGCCCCGGAGACCGCGCCCGCGATGCCCGCGGCCAGCAGGCACGCGACGACGTAGATCACGCCGGCAGAGGTGCCGTAGTAGCCGAGGCTCGTCGTCCAGCCCGGACGCAGGTAGAGCCCGCTGGGCCACGCGACGTTGGCGAGGTCCACGCCCGCCGCGTTGACGCCCATGGCGAAGCCGATGGCGGTGAGGATCGCCAGCGCGAGGAGCCCGACCAGCGTGCCCACGGCGCCGCCCAGGGCGCCTTGCCCGCCGTCGCGCGTCCTCGTGCCGGCCCAGAAGCCGCCGAACGCGGCGAGGATCGGGCCCGCCACCAGGGGGAGGAGGCCCACGAGGGAGGCCGCGCCCAGGACGGGGGACTGCGTGGGGTCCGCGAGGTTCACGCCTTTGATCGCATAGGCCGAGGAGAAGGCGAGGATGCCTGCCGCGACGCCCAAGGCGACGAAGAGCCCCAGGACGCCCAGCCCGGAGCGCACCCAGTCGAGGGCGTCGCTCGTGCCGTAGGCCGGCTGGCGGCTGGGGAGCGCGGCCCGCTCCTCTCGGTCGTAAGGCTCGTCGTAGGGGTCTCGACGGTAGACTGCCATGCCTGCCTCCCGCGCCTCTCCGGGAAAACGGGTTCTGGCGTTCGCGTCGATGACGCCTGCGGGATGGGGCCCGGCTCAGCGCGCCTTCGCGACGGGGGCGAGCTGCGTCCTCAGGTCGGCGAGCTTGCGCTCCCACTCGGCGAAGACGCCCTTCTCGGCGGCGGGCGACCAGCTGCCCGAGAGCGTGGCCGTGACCAGCGTGCCGCCCGGCACGGGCTCCACCTGGATCTGGCTCACGGTGTTGCGCTCGTCCACCACGGTCCACCCTTCGTCCTCGTGGAAGTGCGTGATCTGCGCGCGAAGCTCGCGGCCGCGGCGCGTGCGCAGGCCCAGCCACGCGCCCTGGAGGTGGTCCTGGCCGCCCACGAGGTGCGCCTCGTCGATGCCGGGCGCGAAGAGGGGCACGTTGCTGGCGGAGGAGAGGAAGCCGAACACCTCGCCCAGGGGGGCGGGGACGAGGACGCGCGTCTCGCGGGAGGCCATGCACCCGCCACGCGCCGCGGTGGTGCTTGAACCTCCTGCTGGCGCCGAAGTGCACAAACGCTTATGCGTTGCCAAGCGGCCGGCGGCTTGGAGGGCTGAGGATGCGCATTCCCGTCTTCGTGGGCGCGCAGGCGGAATGCCTGACCTGCGGCCGCGAGATCACCGACCCCCTGTCCGCGGAGGAGTGGGGCCGCTACTGCTCCCCCCGCTGCTACTTCGCGCGGGGCCTGCCGCCCCTGCTGCGCCAGGGCGCGTAGCGCCCACGTAGGCCTTCCTCAGGCGCCCGTCCTCGCGCCAATACTTGTACGTGTACGGGCCGTGGAGCATCCCCTCGCGGCACCGGCACCCCTTCTTGCCGCAGCGGACGCGCTCCTGGCGGAAGGTGTAGGTCACGGGCTTCCCGGCCACCTGGGCTTGGAGGGTCGCGACGTGGCGCGCCTCGGCCTCCTCGGGCTTGACCAGGATGTCGTGGAGGAACCGGGTCAGGTCCTCCTGGTCCTCCCGGGGGAGGGCGGCGAGGAGGGCCTTCACGCGGTCCAGGGGGGCGGCCATCTTGGGTAACGCCCCCGGGACGGCCGGCCCATTACCTAAGACTTGCGCCGCGCCCGGGAAGTTCCCCGGTAAGGCATCCCTTATTACGATCGCCCGGAAGAGGTGGGGGCCGCGATGACGCTGGAGCCGGAGCGCCCCATGGTGGAGATCCGCGGCCTGGGGCGGCGGTATGGCGAGTCGTGGGCCGTCCGCGACGTGTCGTTCGACGTGCGCCGGGGGGAGATCTTCGGCATCATCGGCCCCAACGGCGCCGGCAAGTCGACCACCATCAAGATCCTGGCCGGCCTCCTGGCCCCCACCGAGGGGGAGGCCGTCGTCAACGGGATGCGCTGCGACGACCCGCGGCACAAGGCCCGCATCGGCTACCTCCCCGAGGAGAGCCCCCTCTACGAGGACATGACCGCGGGCGCGTACCTCCGCTTCTTCGCGCGCCTCTACGAGGTGCCCCGCGCCGAGGCGCAGCGGCGCATCGACTCCGCCCTGGAGGCGCTGCAGCTCGACGAGGACGCCCGCGACGGCAAGAAGATCGGCGACATGAGCAAGGGCATGCGGCGCAAGGTCGCCATCGCGCGCTCCCTGGTCAACGACCCCGACCTTGTCATCTACGACGAGCCCGCCTCGGGCCTCGACCCCGTGGCCAGCGCGTACATCCTCGACCTCGTGCGGAGCCTCGCGCGCCGCGGCAAGACCGTCGTCTTCAGCGCGCACAATCTGTTCCACATGGAGCGCATCTGCGACCGCGTGCTCATCCTGCGCAAGGGCGAGGTGGTGGCACTTGGCTCCATGAAGGAGATCCGCGAGGCCACGCGCGGCACGCAGTACGTCGCCACCGTGAGCGTGCCCATCGCCGAGGCCTCGCCCGGCGAGAAGGGGTTCGAGGTCACCGTGGAGAGCCTGGAGGCCGTCAAGGGCGTGGAGAAGCGCGCGCTGGATGCGGGCGGCCGGCTCGTCGAGGTGCGCACGAAGGACATGACGCTGGAGGAGATCTTCCTCCGCACCACCGCGAAGGCCTGATCCTATGGGCTCGCTGCGGCGCGTCGGCAACATCGCCCTCGCCGAGGGGTTCCGCACCGGCGGCTCGTTCAACAAGAAGACCTCGCTGGCGCTCCTCGCCATCGGCGTGCTGACGAGCCTGCTCGTGCCGCAGCTTCTTCACCACGGCCTGGACTTCGACCGCGGCCTCTACCGCGTCGCCGTCGATCCGGGCTCGCCGCTGCTGCCGGCGGTGGAGGGCTCGCGCCTCTTCCGCGTCGTGGACGCGGACCCG
This sequence comes from Pseudomonadota bacterium, assembly GCA_021325135.1. Taxonomy (GTDB): domain Archaea; phylum Thermoplasmatota; class SW-10-69-26; order JACQPN01; family JAJPHT01; genus JAJPHT01. Next base: position 43,866 of record JAJPHT010000007.1, read on the forward strand.
GCCACCGCGCTGGAGCAGGGCAAGGCCGACCTCGTCATCAGCGTCTCCAGCGCCAGCGCGCTGGACGGCGCGAAGGGGGAGGCCGCGCTGGCCGCCCTCAAGCAGGCCGCGAAGGACTACACGTTCGCGGAGCTGACGCGCGAGAAGGACCAGGGCGCCGCGTTCCCCGTGCGCGTGGACCTCGCCTACGCGCAGCAGGCCCGCGCGGGGCAGACCAACGGCCTGCCCACGAGCCTCCCCGAGACACCCACGCCGACGCCCGCCGCGACGGGGGGCTCCACGGGCACCGTGAGCGGGGGCGGCTCCTCGTCGGGCGGGGCGGTGCCCGCCAACGCGCGCACCAGCGGCTTCGACCTGCTGCCGCCCGAGCGCAGCGTGAACACGCCCGAAACGCTATCACCCCCCTTCCCCTTCCGCTCGCTCCTCCTCGCGTATGCGTTCCTGATCCCCATGAACTTCGTCGTGCAGGTCTACGCCGGCAGCGCCATCGGCGAGCGGCTCGGCCGCAAGGGCGAGGCGCTCCTCGCGAGCCCCGCGCGCCCCTGGGAGATCATCGTGGGCAAGGCGCTGCCCTACTTCCTCCTCATGATGGGCGTGTGCGCCGGCATCGTGCTCTTCATCGGCGGCGGCTGGCTCTCGCTCCTCGCCGTGGCGCCCCTCGCCTACAGCTTCCTCGCGCTGGAGTTCGTCGCCGCGATGTTCGCGCGCAGCTTCCGCGAATTGACGTTCCTTACCGTCTTCACCAGCGTCCTCCTCACCATCTACGCGTTCCTGCCCGCGGTGTTCACCGAGGTCCACCCCATCGCGCTGATCTCGCCCATCTCGCTCGTGGTCATGGACCTGCACCACGACCCGTGGACGTGGGGGCAGGTGCTCTACGCCACCGTGCCCCTCGCCCTCTTCAGCACGATCCTCTACGTGCTGGGCGCCGCGCTCTACACCGAGGAGGACCTCTTCCACCAGAAGCCCGTGATGACCAAGGCCGTCGACATGCTCGCGCGCCAGGTGAAGGGCATGGGGAGCGCGATCAAGGTCCAGGTCATGCTCATCGCGGTGGTGCTCGTCGTCGAGCTTCTCCTCATGACGTTCCTCTTCGCGTGGCCCGTGCGCGTGGGCACCGTGGGCATCCTGCTGGCCGTCGCGCTCTGCGAGGAGTCGTTCAAGGGCCTGCCCAGCTACGCGGCGACCACGCGCGGCCTGCTGCCCTCCCGGCGCGCGTGGCTCTTCGGCGCGCTCGTGGGCCTGGGCTTCTTCCTCGCCGAGAAGGGCCTCCTGCTCCTCTCGCTCTCCGGCGTCATGGACATCCCCGCGGGGCAGGCCGTCTTCGGCACCTCGGGCGGCGCGGTCGCGGGCGCGGCGGGCCTCACGGTCCTGCTGCTCCTCATCGCCCCCCTGCTCCTGCACGTGGGCACCGCGAGCCTCACCGGCTGGGGCGCGGGCAAGGGGCGCAGCACGTTCTTCGCCGCGTTCGCCCTCGCGGTCACGATCCACACCGTCTACAACCTCGCCGTCGTGACGCTCCTGGGAGGTGGCCTCCCATAGCCAAGCCCCGCTGGGTCGTCGCAGGCAAGGAGCTCCGCGGCGTCTTCACCGAGCGCACGATCCTCCTGGCGGTCGTGATCCAGGTCATCGTCGCGGGCTTCAGCAGCTTCCTCGTCGTGGGCCTCTCCGCCCTCGTGGACCCCGCCTCCTTCCCCTCCAGCGCGCAGGCGACGGTCGCCCTGGGCCCCAGCGCCATGAACGACTCGCTCCTGCGCGCGCACCTCAGCGACGCGGGGCTCGGCTTCGTCCCGGCCCAGAGCGACGCCGACGCGCTGGTCATGTTCCGCCAGCACGACGTCGACGGCGCCATTTTGCTATCGCCGCCCGATCCGCCCAATCCCGACGGCACGCTCAACCCCGTGAAGCTCTCCGTCACGCTCCCCGAGGCGGACATCCGCACCACCATCACGCTCGTCCAGGTGAAGAACGCCCTCGAAGGCTACGAGCGCGACCTGCGCGCGCAGCACCAGGACCGGCTCCAGTTCGACCCCGTGTACGTGCAGAACGACGCGAAGGCGGGCTCGTACTCGTTCGTCTACTCGCTGCTCATCCCGCTGCTCGTGTTCCTGCCGGTGATCCTCAGCGGCGCGCTCTGCGCGGACAGCCTCACCGAGGAGGTGCAGCGCAAGACGCTCCCCATCCTCCTGGCGAGCCCCGCGACGCCCGCGGACGTCGTGGAGGGGAAGCTCCTCGCCAACGTCGCCGTGGCGCCGCTCCTGGCCGCCGCGTGGTTCGTCCTCCTGGGGCTCAACCGCCTCGCCGTGCCGGTCCTGGGCGCCGTGGGCATCCTGCTCCTCGCCACCGCCATCGCCTACGTCCTGGGCCTCCTCGCGTGCGCCATCGCGCTGGCCACGCGCGACCGCAACAAGGCGCACGTCACCTACGCCAGCGCGATGTTCCTCCTCCTGGGCCTCTCGCTTGCGCTGCCCGTCTCGCCCGTGAACGCCGTGGCCCTCCTCGCCTCGGGCAGCGCGGACGCGGGCGCGTGGACGGTGGTGCTGGGCTTCTGCGCCGCGGCCGTGATCGGCAGCCTGGGCCTTCGGCTGGGCCTGCGCCGCAGCGCGCAGTGGATGGCGGCGGGCACGGCGTAGCCGATTCGGGCAAAGCATCAAAACGCTGGAGCCGCGTCTTCCGCGCGTGCCCGTCCTGGAAGCCCTCGGCGCGGCGGTCCCCGCCCACCGCACGCCGCAGGCCGAGGTGAAGGCGAAGGCCGCCGAGGTGCTCAGCGCCCTCGCGCCCGAGCTGGTGGAGAAGCTCTCCGTCTTTGATAGCACCGGCATCCGGGAGCGCTTCTTTGTGCGCCCCATGGACTGGTACCTGGAGACGCACGGCTGGGGCGAGCGCGCGGCCGTCTTCCGCGAGGAGGGCACCGCCATGCTGGAGCGCGCGACGCGCGAGGCGCTGGACGCGGCGGGCCTGCGCGCCAGCGACGTCGACGGGATCGTCCTCGTCTGCACGACGGGCATCGCGACGCCCAGCCTGGACGCGCGCCTCGCGAACCGGCTCGGCCTGGACGCGGCCGTGCAGCGCGTCCCCGTCTTCGGCCTGGGCTGCGCGGGCGGCGTCGCGGGCCTCAACCTCGCCGACGACCTCGCGCGGGCGCACCCCTCGAAGCGCTTCCTGCTCCTCTCGCTGGAGACGTGCAGCCTCGCGTTCAACCTTACCGACATGTCCGTGCGCGCGTTCGTGGCGACGACGCTCTTCGGCGACGGCTGCGCGGCGGCCCTCGTCCGCGGCGACGCGCTGGAGGGCCCCTCGCTGGGCCGGCTGCGCCGCGGCATGAGCCACCAGTGGCGCGACAGCGAGGACGTCATGGGGTGGGACGTGCTGGACGAGGGCCTGCGCGTCGTCTTCTCCCGCCGCATCCCCGAGATCGTGCAGACGCAGCTCGCCCCCGTCGTGGAGCGATATCTCAAGCGCGAGGAGGCCGCGCCCGGCCGCTGGGCGCTCCACCCTGGAGGGACGAAGGTGCTGGAGGCCTACGAGGCCGCGCTCAAGCTCGGGCTCGGCGCGCTGGCGGAGAGCCGCGACGTGCTGCGCGACTTCGGCAACATGTCGAGCCCCACGGCCCTCTTCGTGCTGCGCGAGTCGCTGCGCCGCCGCGCGCTGGCGCCGGGCGAGACGGCGCTCCTCGCCGCGCTGGGCCCCGGGTTCACCGCGGAGATGGGCCTCGTCGAGGGGTGAGGCGTGCCCTCGCCCCTGCTGGCCGCCGTGCTGCTGCTCCTGGGCGCCGAGCGCCTCGCCGAGCTGGCCCTCCACCGACGCCACTCGCGCTGGCTGGCCGCGCACGGCGCGCGCTGGCACCGGCCCGACGGGTTCGGCCTCCTCGTCGCCACGCAGGCCGTCCTCCTGGCGGGGCTCGTCGTGGAAGGGGGGTTCGCGCCATGGGCCGGCGTGGGGGCTTGGACGTGGCCGCTTCTCGCCGTGGCCCTCCTCGCGCAGGGGCTCCGCTACTGGGCCATCGGCACGCTGGGGCCTCGCTGGAGCGTCCGCGTCGTGACCCTCCCCGGCGCCGACCGCATCGTGCGGGGCCCCTACCGCTTCTTCCCGCACCCCAACTACGCCGCCGTCATGGCGGAGTCCCTGGTCCTCCCCCTGGCGTTCGGCGCGTGGGCGACCGCGATCGTGCTGACCCCCTTGACGCTCCTCGCGCTGGTCCGCCGCATCCGCCTTGAGGAGGCCGCCCTGTCCGACGCATAGGCGGTCACGAAAACCCTGATCTACCCAAGGCCCCCCTTGCGCCCTGGCAACGCGCGACACGCGGATCCCCCTTGGTCTTGGGAGGCTCGAGGTCCGGACCCGCCGATCCCTCGCCGCGACTGCCCCCGGCCCGCGCTCCTGCGCGGGCCCTTCCTTTCCCGCAGGCCCCCGGCTGCGCCACCGTGGCCCGCGACGCAACGAGGCGGCCGGGCGCGTCCCGTTTCAAAATGCGAACGGCTAAATCCGACCGCGGCGGATCAGCCCGCACCACCAAGGGATGGGTGCACCAGATGAAGCTCCTCGCGACCGATATCCGCGGCAAGACCGTCATGTCCGACGACGGCACGATGCTGGGCCGCCTTCGCAACGTCACCGCCAACGAGCGCACCGGCGAGCTCGCCGAGGTCCTCGTCGAGCCCGCCGACGACGTCGACCCCCGCCTCTTCAAGCGCGACAACCGCGGCTACGTCGTCTTCCCGTTCGAGAACGTCAAGTCGATCCGCGACGTGATCGTCGTCTCGACCTACCAGCCCGGGTTCTGAGCCCGCTGGATCGCCTTCTGCGCGACGCGCCTCCGGGGCGCGCGCAGCGGGCCCCACGTCCGCGCAGCCCGGAGACGGAGCGAACCTCCGGATGACGCGGCGGGGCCCGCCTTCTTCCTTCTCCAGAAAAGCTATCCTGGGCGCAGCCGCTGGCCCGCCATGCCTTCCCGCCGCGCCATCGTGCTTGACGAGATCGAGCGCTGGCGCGCCGAAGGGCTCCTGGACGAGGCAACGTATGACCGGCTGCGCTGGCGCGCCTCCGGCATGCCCGAGGAGCCTGAGGAGGACCGCGCCTCCTTCGGCCTCCAGGCGCTCCAGCTCGTGGGCGGCCTGCTCCTGGGCGCCGCGGCCGTCGCGCTGATGCTGGTCCTGCACTACCAGCGCGACGCGGGCGCCATCCTCCTCGACGGCATCGCCGCGGCCGCCCTCGCGGGCGGGCTCGCGCTCCAGCGCGCGGGCGGCGAGCGGCAGACGGGCCTCGCGGACGCCGCCTGCGCGGCGGGCCTCGTGGCGGCGGGCGTCGCGGCGTTCTTCCCCGACGAGCGCGTCACCTGGGCCGCGTGGGTGGGCGCCGCGCTGGCCCTCGTCGCGACGTTCGCCTCCCGCGGCCGCACGCCCGTCGTGGCGCTGGCCTCGGTCGCGTTCGCCGTGGCCACCGGCCGCGCGACGATGCCCTTCGACGCGAGCCTGCTCCACGCCGCGTGGTGGGTCGCCAGCGCGGCCTACGTCGGCCTGCTCCTCTCCCTGTGGCGCCACGAAGGGTGGACCAGCGTGGCCCTCGCCGCGCAGGTCGTCCCCCTCACCATCTCGGTGATGCGGCTCCTGGACGACGCGGGCGTCCACGGCTCGGTCTCCACGGAGCTTGGCGTGGGCGCGTTCCTCGCGCTGGTCCTGGGCGTCGGCATCGCCCTGGCGGAGCGCGGCCTCGTCGCCGGCGCCGCCGCGGGCCTGCTCATCGACGCCATCGTCTTCGCCTTCGACGTGGGCGGCGCCATGACGGCCCTCCTCGTGCTCCTGGCGCTGGGCGGCCTGCTCGTGTGGCAGGCGCAGGTCCTGAGGGGCTGGTTCAGGCGCCGGGCGGCGTAGGCGAAGCGCTTTCTCCACGGAGCGCCCATCGCCAGGCGTTGCGCCGCAAGGCCCTGCTCCTGACGAGCCGCCCCGACACGGCCGAGATGGAGGAGCTCATCTTCGCGCTGGGCGCCGACCTCGCCGGCACCGTGCTCCAGAAGCGACCCCAGCCCGACCCCCAGCTCTACCTGGGCCGCGGCAAGGTGGAGGAAGCCGCGCAGGCGTTCGTGGGCCTGGGCGCCGACCTCGTGGTGGTCAACGCCGCGCTCAAGCCCAGCCAGATCTTCAACCTCCAGCAGGCCTTCACCGACGAGGCGCGCTCGCGCGGCAAGACCGACGTGGAGCGCGTCGACGTCTACGACCGCACGCGGCTCATCCTGGAGATCTTCCGTGAGCGGGCGCGCAGCCCCGAGGCGCGCCTCCAGGTGGAGCTGGCCACGCTCCAGTACGAGATGCCCCTCGTCAAGGAGGCCATCAACCTGGAAAAGAAGGGCGAGCGCCAGGCGGCCATGTTCGGCGGCGGCCAGTACGGCGTCAACGAGTACCACGACATGATGAAGCGCCGCATGGTGCGCATCCGCCGCGACCTGGACAAGATGCGCGGCGAGCGCGCGCTGCGCCGCAAGCACCGCCGCCGCGGCGGCTTCCACCTCGTCTCCCTCGCGGGCTACACCAACGCGGGCAAGTCCAGCCTGCTCAAGGCGCTCTCGCAGCGGCACACGCTCGTGGAGAACCGCTACTTCTCCACGCTCTCCACGAAGACGTCCCGCGCGCAGAGCGAGAAGCGCGAGATCCTCGTCACCGACACGGTGGGCTTCATCGAGGACCTTCCCCCCTGGATGGTGGAGGCGTTCCACTCCACGCTGGAGGAGATCGCGCTGGCGGACGTGATCCTGCTCGTGGTGGACGCCAGCGACCCCGTGGACGAGATGGCCCGCCGCCTGCGCAGCAGCCTGCGCATCCTCTGGGAGTTCGGGGGCGAAGGCGGCGGGGAGACGGCCGCCGTGGCGTCGCCCGGCGCGAACGCCCCCCTGGCGCTGCCGTTCCGACGCGGCCTGGCGCCCATCGTCGTCGCCCTCAACAAGGCGGACAAGGTCGAGCCCGCCGAGGCCCAGGCCAAGGAGGATGCGCTTCGCGAGATGGGCCTGCTGGACCCCGCGAGGACGGTGCGCGTCTCGGCGCGGACGCGCGAAGGCCTGGACGCCCTCTACGCGCGCCTCTACGAGCTCATCCCCGACTACGACGAGTACGAGGTGGCGCTGCCCGCTTCGCCAGAGTCCGAGTCGCTCATCGCCTGGATCCACGACCGCGCCGACGTGCTGGACCTCACGCGCGGCAGCGAGGTGCACCTCCACTTCGAGGCCAAGCGCAGCCTGAGGAGCACGCTGCTGGCCCGCATCTCGGCCGCCGGCGGAGCGCCTCTGCGCGAGGTCCAGCGGCTGGGCTTCGGGGGCGAGGAGGCCGATCCCCCCTCGAAGGACGCCGGGTCCTCGGATGCCCCGAGTGGCGGGACCTGAGACGCCGCCTCTCGCCTGAGCGCACCCTCCAGGACCCCAACCCCTTGGCTTCGGCTGGAGGGAGTGGAGAGGGCGCTCGAAGCCGGTTCGCGAGGTCCGCGACTTCGATGGAGGAACTGGATCGGGGAAGCTTGCCGCCCTGGCCCGCCGATCCTCGCGACCTTTTCTCCAGGCCCGGCATGTCAGGTCGTCACCCGTCGTGACCATACGTGCTGAGCATCGTCGATTCGCCTCGCATGCTTCGGAATCATCAAGTATCATGAGTTGCTTAGCTTCAATGGCTTTCTTTCGAGGTGGGAGAAGGAGACAGGAGGTCTCCTCTTCCGATCCCCCTTCCAACCGAAGCCAGGGGGTGGGGGTCCTGGGTGGTGAGGAGGCCTCGCCTCCCGGGGCTCACGGGTCGAGGGTTTCTCTTGCGATCCTTGGCAAGGCACCAGCAACAGGATTGCTGCTTGCCCAAGGAGCGATCCATGCTTCCCCTGGGGGTGGCGCGTAAGCGCAGGCTCCTGGCTGCAGGGCAAGGTTCCCCGGGCGGCGGCCGCGGGGAGGGCGTGGCCTAGACCCCACGCTTTTTGTCGGGGAACGCCTCATCCTCCATGCTGGGCGTTTGAGCCTGGGGCATTTGGAATCCTCATGCGCGTCGCGATCCTTTCCGACCTCCACGCCAACATGGAGGCGCTCACCGCCACGCTCAAGGACGTCGGCGAGCGGCGCACCGACGAGGTCTGGTGCCTCGGCGACCTGGTGGGCTACGGCGGCGCGCCCCAGGCCGTCTTGGACGCCATCGAGGCGCGCACGCGCACCATCGTCAAGGGCAACCACGACCACGCCGTCGCCACCGGCGAGGTGGACGGCTTCAACCCCATGGCGGCATCGGCCGCGCGCCTGCACGCGCAGATGCTCACGCCCCCCGAGCGGGCCCGCCTCTACGCGCTGCCCACCACGCTCACGCGCCACGTCGGCGCGGTCGAGGTGCTTCTCGCGCACGGCAGCCCCGACGACCCCATCCACGAGTACGTGAGGCCCGAGGACGCGCCCGAAGGGCAGCGGCGCTGGACCGGCCTCGCGGACGTCATCCTCCTGGGCCACACGCACCTGCCCTTCGCGGCGCTCCCTCGCGGCGGCGCGTGGAAGGCGGAGGGGTTCGCCGAGGGCCGGCCCGGAGCCCCCGAGGCCCCCCTCGTCGTGAACCCGGGCTCCGTGGGCCAGCCGCGCGACGGCGACTCCCGCGCCTCCTACGCCGTGCTGGACTTCGCGCGCCGCACCGTCGAGCTGCATCGCGTCGCCTACGACGTGGAGAGCGCCGCGCAGGCCATCCGCCGCGCGGGCCTCGACCACGCGCTCGCGCTGCGCCTCTTCCGCGGCCGGTGAGCTACCAGTCGTTGTTCATCCGCGGATCGCGCGCCCGCGCCTGCTGCCGCCTCCGCGCGGCGCGCGTGGCCTTCTCCTCCGGGCTGGCCTCCCCGCGCGCCTGGGGCATGCTCCGCACGGCGGCCGCCGCGAGCGCGCGCTCCCGGTGGGGCGCGGCGCCCACGCAGGGTTCGCCCGCCGCGGCGCGGCAGCGGGGGCAGGTCACGCCAAGGGGCTCCATGGGAACGCTCCGCTAGAGGAAAGGGGAGTGAAAAAAGGGACGGCGCGCGGAGGCGCGCCGGTACCCGCACGCGCGAGCGCGCGCGGGATGCCAAGGAACGAGGGCCGTGGGACGAGCTTCGAGAGCCCGCCCGGACCGATCACCAGTTGGTGCTGACGGAAGCGGGCGGCCTCAGGCGGGGTCGAAGCGGCCCCGATTGTAGCGGCTTTCCTTGGCGGGTCGAGTCAGGGTACGATTGTCGTCGTGCAGTTCGCCACCTCCAGAAGTATCCGATCCGTCGGACGGACCGATTGTGGCGCGGATGGATATTGAAGGTTCTGCTTGTGGCGGGCGACCCGGAAGCTCCAAGACCCCGCGCCGCGCCTTCGCGCTCGCCATGCGCCTCTTCATGGTCCGCCACGGCGAGACCGACCACAACGTGCAGCGCCGCATCCAGGGGCCGCTCCTGGACGACTCGCTCAACCCGCGCGGGCGCTCGCAGGCCAAGGCGCTGGAGGCGCGCTTCGCGGCGGAGCGCGCGAAGGGCCTGGAGATCGCGGCCGTCTACGCGAGCCCGCTGAAGCGCGCGTGGGAGACGGCGGAGGGAGTCGCGCGCGGCGCACACGCCAAGGAGCTTCGCCCCGCGCCGTGGCTCATCGAGTTCTCGTGGGGCGTCTACCTGGGCAAGACCGAGGAGGGCGAGACGCTGGAGGCCATGAAGGAGATGCACCGCCAGTGGACCGCGGGCCGCGTGGACCTGGCGGTGCCCGGCGGCGAGTCGCCGCGCCTCGCGTGGGAGCGCGCGAGCAAGGGGCTGTTCGCGGCGCTCGACGCGCACCGCGGGCAGACCGTCACGACGGTGGCGCACGGCCGCATCAACAAGATCCTCCTCGCGGGCCTGCTGCACCGCGACCTCGCCAGGATGGACGCCTTCGGGCAAGGCAACACGTCCGTCACGCTCCTGGAGCACGAGGACGACGCGCCGTGGAGCGAGGGCTGGCGCGCGGTCTACCTCAACGACAAGTCGCACCTGGCGGGCGTGGGCGAAGGCACGCAGTCCGTGGAGGGCGGCGGGCCGCTGGTCTAGGCGGCGCGCGCTGGACCAAGCAGCGACTCCACGTCGCCCAGCCGGAAGACGCTCCCCGCCACGAGCACCGCCCCCACGGGATAGAGCCACGACACGACCAGCGCGCGCAGCCCATAGGGCGCCGAGAAGAGCCAGCGCCCGTCAAGGAAGAACGCCAGGTCGAGCCACGCGAGGCCGAGCACGAGCAGCCACAGCAGGCGGCCCGAGACGGCGCGCACGCGCGGCTGCCGCCCCACGCGCACCATGACGACGCTGCCCGCCACGTCCAGCGCCAGCGTGAGGACCAGCAGCGCCTCGCGCCACGCGACCCGGTACCCCAGGTCGAAGTCCGGCGGCGCGGCGCCCGGCCCCGCCACCGCGTCGCGCGCCTCCTGCTCACGCTCCTTCGCCAGCTCCTGGAGCGCCATGAGCGGGCCCGCCAGCATGGCAAGCCCGCAGAGCACGAGCACCACGACGTCCAGGCGGCGCACAACGGAGACGAGGCGTCCGAGGTTGAAAAAGGTCGCCAAAAGCGGGGGGTTCGGGGGGCGGAACCGGGGGCGGGCACTCGTGCCGGAACGACGCGGCACCCGTGCCGGAAAGGTCGCCCGGTGGGTCCAACGGCCCCGGTTGACCTGTCGGCACGAGGCAGGGCCGCGCCCTTCGAGGGGTCCCGTGGAACCGACACGGTGACCCCGATGGACGCGAAGACCGAGACGATCCAGACCCACCCCCCGACCCTGCTGCCGGTGAAGAGGAGCCGCGCGGCCTACCAGGCCGGGCGCAGGAAGCACAGCTACCCCCTGGCGTTCAAGGACGAGACGGAGAAGGCGCGCTTCGAGGCCATGGCGGCCCAGGCGGGGTACGTCAGCTTCAACGCCTATCTCCTCCAGCAGTTGAGGAACGCCACGTCGGGCGCGATCTACCCGCCCGAGTATGTGGACGGGCTTCGGAAGGAGGTGGAGAAGCTTCGCGCCTGGTTGGACCAGGCGCGGGAGGAGGCGGGGGAGCTTCGGAAGGACGGGAAGCTCCTGGCCGCGGAGAAGGAGACCCTGGTGTTCCTCATCAATGCCACCAAGGACGGGAAGGACACTCTGGCCGACTTCGAGCGGATGCACGGCAAGAAGGCCCACCGCGCAGGGGTGCTCGCGTGATCGACCCGAGGAGCCGCCAGCGCGTCCAGACCGTGACGGTCAAGCCCACTCTGGACAAGGCCCTGAGCAACGCGGCCCTGGTGGAGATGTGGGAAAGCGCCTGGGGCGGGGACCGCATGGGCCGCAAGGTCTTCTCCCGCTACAAGCGCGTGGTCCTCGACGCCATCGGCTACTTCCGCCACCCGGACGGGCGCGAAATCCCGGCCCGCGAGTGGACCAAGGAAGGCGTGTGGGACTACCTCCAGTTTGTCGAGAAGAACTACTGCGCGGCCTTCAAGACCGTCACGTTCGACCGTCCGACACCTCAAGGCGCGTGCGACAAAGGCCAATGGACGGGGCTCATGGACGCCGCGGAGGCGCTTCAGGCGAAGTGCGCCGCGTGCCCCCTGTTCGTGCGCCCCGGCGTCGAGCACCGCGTCAACGGCCTAGCCCACTGGTTCCGGCACCTCTCGATCCTGGGGGCGATCCCGTTCAACATCATGCTGGAGGTCCGCGACGCCAGGAAGGGGCAGGAGGTCGCGGCGCCCGCGGGCGAGCGCAGGCGCAACCCCACGCCCGACGAGATGAAGAAGCTCGTCAACGAGACGGCGCACCCCGCGCGCCGCGCGTTCTACGCGATCAGCGCGAAGTGCTACTACCGGCCCAACGAGATGATGGCCCTCGACCGGTACGCGAGCTTCGGGCTCACGATGCCCAAGGACGTGCCCCTGCCGCCGGGGTTCGACACCGGCTTTCCCTCGCATCCCGAGGTCGCGCCCTTCGACCAGGGCGGCGACATGGTGTACGTGCCCCGCAAGGTCACGCCAGAGGGCGTCGAACTCAAGGACAAGCGCCGGGGGAACCGGTGGATGGTCGTGGACGCGGAACTGCGGCCCATCGTGGAGCAGTTGTTCGCCTGGTGGGAGGCCAACGTCGCGCGCGACGAGAAGGGCAGACCGTTGACGACGAAGCTTTGGCTCAACTACCGCGGCTTCGCCTTGGAGCAAGATGACCTGTATTATTCGTTCTTCTACGACGACTGCTTGCGCCTGGGCTTGATGACGGAGGCGGACCAAAAGGACCCCTTGCGCGTGTGGACGGCTCACTGTCAGCGCCACTTCGCGGAACGTCTGTCAGTGGAGTTGAACTTCCCGGACATTTGGGCGCACCACTTCCGGGGAGACAAGATCGGCAGCGCGCGAGGCAAATACTACCAGCCCGAGCCCCTTGCCGTGCGGAAGGCCTACCACGAGTGGATGCCACGCCTCGGATTCCTGCCCTTGGCGGAGGCGCCCAAGGCGCGAGAGGCCAGCGAGGAGGAAGTGCATCGGATGGTCCTCCGATCCATGCTGATGCGCGTCACGAAGCGGCCCGGGCACGCGGGGGAGAGCCACGTCGTCCACCGCCTCCGCGTGGAAGGCACGGAGTGGATCGTCCCGGCGAAGGTGCTCAGCAGCGTGCTCTACGCGCTCCGCAAGGCGGGCATGGTCGAGCCGAGCGTGGAGAAGGCCGACGGGCAGGCGCGGGAGTACGTGCCCCGTGCGGTCCTCGTGGCCCTTTGTGAGCGGGCGTTGGGCCTCCTTGATGCGCAGAGTCCGGCCCAGGGGGCGTGCGTGATGGTGGCCTAGATCGCCGAGGGTGGCAGGTGGCCGGGCCCTTGTGCGCGCTCTCCGGGTTGGGCCTAGGCGTTCATTCTGAAAATACGCCTCGGAGGCGCGCTTGCTTACGCCCGCAGAGCGGAGCCTAGGGGCTTGCCGCAGTTGGGGCAGGCTCCGTCCAGGCGGGGGGTGGTGTAGGCTCCGCAGGTGCGGCAGGTTCGGCGGGGTCGGGCGTGGGGTCCCGCGATGGGTCGGGCCGCGGGTGGGTCGGGCACGACGCAGAGACCACGGGCGCGAGGATAAACGCCTCGGTTCCTCTGCCCGGGGTGCTCACGGTTCGTGGGCCTAGGAGGGGCGGCCCAGGAGCGATTGTGCGCGTTCCACGAATCGTTCCGCCTCTTGCATCTCGGCCTCCGCTTCAGTCAAGGCGGCCTCCACGTTCTGTCCAGTGCGCCAGGCGTCTTGGAGGGTGAAGACGGCGCGGGCGGCTTCCGCCACGGCGCGGGCGGCAGCATCGCACGCCTCCAGGTTCTGGGCGAGGCGGGCCATGCGGGCGGCGAGGTCGGCGCGCGTGACGAGCTCTTCGGCGGCGGGGAGGCGTGCGTGGGCTCGCTCCGGGCTCATCGCGCCTTCACGGCTCGTGAAGGTCTTAAAGCGGTGGAGGGCGCACGCGGGCTGCTGCAAGCCCTGGCGGGGCCCGGGCCGGCGGTGGAGTCAGCCATGTGCTGGCTGCTCCTCCGGTTCGTGGTCGAGCTTCGCGCGTTCGATTCCCTGCCAGTCGAGGTATCGAAGCGCGGCTTCGCGCGTCATGGTCTTGTGCACGAAGACCGCGCGCCTGAGGTGGCGCAGGATGGCGGCCTCGTCAGCCAAGGGCGCGGGCCTCCTTGCGCGGCGCAGAGGTCGAGGCGATGGCTGCGCGTTCGTTCGCGTAGGCGCGCAGCGCGCCCGCGATGCGGGGCGCTTCCTCGTCCAGCACGTCCAAGGCGTGCAGGACGCGCGCCGCGTCGTCCGGGTCCGTGGGCCAGGGTGCGAGGCCTAAGAGGATGGGCAGCGGGTGGAGGGCGTTGCCGAAGCTGACGCGCGAGCGGCGCCGCGTCGCCATGAACTCGCGGGCCTCCAGCTGGAGGCCGAAGGCTTCGAGGGCTTCGCGAGAGTCCCCGCGAAGCCACTTGTGGTTCCGCTCATCCGCCACGAGCACACCCCCCGGGCACCAAACGCAAGCCGGGTTGTGTCGTCGTGTGGATCATCGCGCGGAGGGCGAGGCGGGAGGGCGCGGGGCGGGGCATGTGGCTTTGAGTCTCGCGGGCTTCTTGGCGTTTTAGAAGGAAGGGAGGGAACGCGTCCCCCTTCCTCCCACCCTCCGGTTTCGTGGAGGGGTGGTCTTCAAGAGGCCGAGGCCGCGCCAGGCCGGCAATGTGGGTCGGATGGGGGGTGGGTTTTTCCCCACCCACCCATGGGTGCCGCGCGTGGTCCTCGTGCGGCACGCTGGCCGTGTGGTGCTCGTGCGCGTGCTCGTCGTCCTGGGCGCGGCGCGCGTCGTCGTGGCCGTGGGGTCGGCGGCGAGGGGGCAGGAGGGCGAGGAGGAGCAGGGCGAGGCCAAGGGCAGCCGCCAGCTTCGCCAAGGAGTCCGCGCTGGGCGCGGGCGGGATCGTGAGCATGAGGCTCGCCAGCGCGAAGCTGGCGGCCTTCTGCGGGATCGTGGCGAGCGTGGGGGGCGCGGCGGGGGACGCGGCCGTCGTCGCGGGCCTCGTGCTGCGCGTCGTCCTGGGCGTGGAGATCCTCGCGACGGGGACAGGGTCCGCGTCGGCAGGGGGCGCGAGGGTCGCCCGGAGCGCGCGGGAGGCGTCCGGGCGGGGCGTGGGCGCGCGCTCGTGCGTCGTCACGGCGCCCGGGTCTTGGGAGAGGTCGGGCGCGTGCAGCGTGGGCAGGAGTGCGGCGAGGATGGCGGGCGGGGGGTCGCGGGGGTTCCAGGCGGCGGGGGCGCGCATCGGAGCGGGGCTGCTGCGGGCTCCAGATTTTGAGGAATGAGGGTACGTCCCCAACGGCTCGCGTCGAGCCTGGGACGTGGCATCGGGTTCCTGGGATTCGCTCCACCGCGCGCTGTATGTCCGAAGTAATGCCCTCCAGTAGGGGGCATTACATAGGGACCTCCAGCGGCGGTGCGAGACTCCAGGGAATCGAGCCGGGTAGGGAGTCAAGGATGCGGGCCTACCCGGCTCTTGAGCCTCGTGCAGATCGTGGCGGTTGGGGAGGCTGCGTCCGCCTTGGTGGTGCATTTCCTGGCGTCGGCTGCCTTGAAATCGCTCCACCGCCCGTTGCATTTCCGAAGTAGTATTCCTAGGCGGAATACTACATACGAATGCAACGAAGGCGGTGCGAGACATCAAGGCAAGACGCAGACAAGGAGTCAAGGATGAGGCCTTGTCCGCGTCCGAGGGAGGTGCCAACGCGCTTCGCGCCGGTCGCCAGATCGTGACGCGCAGGGCCTTCAGCGCGTGCAGGGCCGGGCGTGCGGTCGTGCAGATCGAGGCGAGGAGCGCGCGGGTGAGGGCCGCGGCGCTCTGGAGCGTGACGGTGAACTCCTCACGGGCGAGCCAGATGGCGAGCATCGCTCGCAAGGTCGCTGGCGAGGCCATGAAGGCGACGTGGCGTCGTTGCGTGGGCGCGCGTGGAGCTGGGCGCCGTCACGGTGACGGAACTCGGGGTGCGCGTGGTTGGCCTCGTTGTTCCGAGTCGTTGAAAAAATTCTGAGTTGAAATTCGAGTTGCAGGAAGGGCAGGGCACGATCCCCTTGGCCTGGTGATCTTGCGGGCAGGGGCGCCTCCTCGGGCCTTCCGATTGTTCTTCAGAATACACTACTGGCCTTCGTAAACTACGGCGTAGTGTATTCCGGGAACAACCGGGTCCCGAGGGCTCCTCCCCGCCGATCCCCGCCAAGGATTTTCCTTGCCTGCTCAAAAGAGGTCAAGATAGGCGGCTTTTGAGAGCGGGCGACCCGTCGAGGCGAGGGCGGCGCGCTCTGCACACTGGAGGCCGCGCAGGGGGCCCACCGGCAACAGGCCCAAGAAGACGGGAAGGGCGGAGCCGAGGGCGAGGAGGAGTCGGAGCGCGGGCGCCTGGTGAACGTCCATGCGCCCGAGGTAGGCCGTGGTCCAATGTCAAGGGTTTCGGTGAACCATTCCACCCGACCATGCCCCGGAGCCATGTCCGGGAGCATGGTCAAGGAGGGCGCGTCAGGGAGGCCCGAGGCCAGCGCTTCCACGCACGGTCCGCCGGGGACACCGAAGTGGCACATTCCATAGGCATTCCCTTTGGGAAGGGGAATGCCTCTGGAGGCGCTTCGTCTGTCCCGGCGGTGCGTGGGCGATTGGCGCCTCTTTCCAAGTCAAGATGTGGGCCGGAACTTCGGCGCGTGCCAAGCGCCCACGCAAGGCCAAGCGAAGAGGAGCCACCGGGTGGGGGGTGGGAATGCCCCTTTGATATCTGCCTGGGTGTCGTGGGTGGCTACGTGGGGGCAACGTCCAAGAAAGTCGGGCGCTGGTCGCGGTGGTCGGCGGTGGCGAGGACGAGGGCTTGCACCGCTTCGCGCAACACGGCGTCCCTGGCGTGCTCGCCGTTGAACTTGGTGAGCCAGGGGCCGGCGTAGGCGGCGTCGGCGGCCTCTTGGGCGGTGAGATTCCCCGCGGTCGCCCGGACCCATGCCTGCTCGATGACGCTATCGGGGGTGGGGGTGTAGTTGGCGAGGTATCCCTTGTGGATTTCCAGGACGACGGCCCGGGTGGAGTTGGCGCGGAAGGCGGCCTCCAGCGCGCCTTCCGTCCAGCCCCGGTCGAGGGTTTGGTTGATGACGTAGGGGAAGAAGTTGTGCGCGAGTCCGTAGAAGAAGGAGTCGTCGGCGCCTCCGCGCTCGTATGTCACGGTCTGGGAGTCCGCGCGGACGTGCTCGATGTAGGCCAGCCCGGCGGGTCCCACCGTGATGACCTGCGAGGTCTGATTTGCCGCGGCGTCCTCGGCGGCGCGCGCCTCGGAGAGCCAGAAATCCGCCGTGGTGAGCCGGCGATCGGCGCGGCCAAGGGCGGTACCATCCGTGGCGTATGACTTCCCGTCGTCGTTTGGGTACGGCTCGGGGCCCGGCTTGGCGCTGGAGATTTGCGCGGGCCAGTCCACGTCCAGGACCGCTCGGGCCTCTTCGGCAGCCAATTCCGCCAAAGCTAGGGCGTTGATTGCCTGCACGCTATGAGCCTTCGGTCGAAATGCCGTGATGTTCGCCTCCATGGCGGCCGTCGCGTTGCGCACCTCGCCGGGAGCGTTCTTCCATGTCTGAATTTGAGTCTCGCGGTCGGGGGATGCGAACCCACGCGAGAGGGCGAATGCATCTTCGTAGGCAAGTTCCGTGTCGTCGATGGCGAGTGTGATATTGTGGTCTTGGGCGTAGAACTTGGCAAACGTTGTCCCTGCGTAATCCCGAGTCCAAGCAGCAGTTTCGCCGCTAACATTCATCGCCGATGCGTTGAGACGGTCGGTCGCCGTGACCTCCCAGTCGAACTGACGCTCCAGGAACGGGGAGGTCGCGTCGACGGTGTGCAAGGGAGACAGAGGCGTCGGGGCGGAGAACGTGGGAGTTGCCGGCCCACCCAGATGCCCTGTTTCCAAGATGAGCACGATGGCCAAGAGAATCCCGAGGAGGCCGAGAGCTTCGGGAGGTACACGTCGACGCATGCTAACCTCCTAGCCGTGCCTGATTTCGAGGGTCTTGGCGAGGTCGATCCAGTTCCACCACTCGTCGGTCACGGCATAGAGCCCGTTGAAGTTTTGCTCGATCGAGTGCAGGGCCTTGACCCCTCCGTGGAAGGTGCTTTGGCTCGTGCATGAGCCGCCGGTTCCGGGGATGGCGGCGCATCCCCATTGGACGTTGAGGTCCATGCCCTCGTCGTGGCCGTAGATGTCCGTCTTTTGGAAGTAGACGTAATCCTGAGCCTGCGGGGACGTGCTGACGTCGTTCTGGACGACGTAGTCGGAGCATGCCGTTCCTTGGCAGGAGAAGAGTTGGGCCACGGCGGGGAGCCACTGGCCGTCCGGCACGAGCGCCAGGAAGTTGATCAGGTCCTGAATGGAGGGCCCGATTGCGGGAGCTTGCGATGCGCTCGCGCCGTCCCGGCTGAAGTCCGCGATCCCGTTGGGCGTCGTCTTCCAGAACTGGCTGCTCTGGGTGATGTCTCCCCGGATGATGCCAATCTCCGGGTTCTGGGTCCGGTAACACATGACCTGGACCCAACTGGAGTCGAGCGGATGGCACATCGAGACGCCCGACGACCAGGCGTTGTTGCTAGACACGCCGTGGCCGGTCGTCATGGTGTACGTCTGCTGGTTCCCAGTGAGGGCGTTCTTGCCATAGAACTCGTAGTCGAAGCTCCACGCGGCGGGCTGGTCGATCGAGCGGTGTCCCGCGCAGTCGACCACGCCGCGGTCCACGCGCGAGAACTTGAAGAGGCCCCGGTCGTAGGCCTGGAAGTCGGAGACGGTCCGCGTGTTGTTGTCGCCGCCGTCCGTGTACGAAACCGGCGAGGGCGAGTTGCTACCGCAGGGAATCCAGTTGCGCGTGAAGCAGGCCTTCACCGTGCCAGGCAGCGGGTCGCCGAAGGCGCTCGTGGTGCAGGAAATGCTGCCGGAGACGCCGTCGCGCCAGTAGAACCGTCCGTTCGCGCCGAAGGCCACGTCTCTCGTGCCGCTGAAGCTGCACGTCCCGCTCTCGTTGGCGCAGAAGGCGTACCCCATGGGACCCGTGGGCAGGGCGCTGGTCTTGGTGAAACACGCCTTCACGATCCCGTAGAGCGGGTCGCCGAAGAGGTCGTTGTTGCAGTCGATCCCCAGGTTGACGCCGTTGAGGTAGGTGAACGTCCCTTGCGCTCCGTAGGCAACGTCGCTCTTGCCCGAATAGCTGCAACGGTTGTTCTCCGAGGCGCAGTAGGAGTACCCGGGGGGACCTGCAATGCGCGTGTAACACGCCTTGCCGACCCCGTAGAGGGGATCGCCGAAGACTGTGTTCGTGCAGTCGGTCCCGCCCGAGAGCGTGAGGCTGTTGAACGTCCCGTCGGCGCCATACTTCACGTCCGCGGGCCCCGTGAAGGTGCAGTGCTGGGGCTCGGGCACGCAGTAGGTGAAGCCCGCGGGCTCCCCGCTTCCGTCGGTGGCCTTCGTGTAACAGGCGTTGGTCGTCCCGGAGTTGGGATCGCCGAACACGTCGTTGCGGCAGCTTACGAAGTGGTCCACGCTGTGCTTGTAGAGGAAAGACGAGCCGGCGCCGTAGGCCACGTCCTTGAGGCCCGTGAACGTGCAGTCCGCGCCCTGGTCCGCGCAGTATGTGTAGCCGCTGGGCCCCGTGGGCGTCATGGGCGACGCGGTGGTGCGGTTCGTCCCGTTCCCAGCCGCGTCGTTGACCACGATGGTGTCGTTCTGCGGGGCTCGGCTCGTCGCGGCCACCGAGGAGAGCACCGCGGCCCCGAGCCCGGTTCCTGCGGCGGACGGTGCGAGCGCCGCAGGAGGGGCCAGGTCAAGGGGCGTGATGGGGAACTCGGCGACCGTGGCGCCGCTGAGCGGGTCGACAAGCTGCCAGAGCCCGGCCTGGTCGGGAATGACGTGCCAGAAGAGGTAGTAGTGGTCCGGCGCGTTCGACGCCCGCGTGTCGGTGAACTCGACGCCCGTCCTGCCCACGATTTGTCCGAGAGGGTTCACGAGTTGGAGGCTCTGGCGGGCGGGCGCCCCGTAGACGGCGAAGCTCTGCGCCTCCGAGAGAGAGTAGCCCACGAACTGAGGGCGTTCGCCGCCGAGGATCATGGTGGCGATGTGCCCCGAGTAGTGAAGCCCATCCGGCGCGTCGGGCGCGGCGTCTCGCGCGGGCGCCCCTGAGGCGCCCGTGGCGGGCGCGGGCTCCGCCGCGAGGGCCAGCGTCGGGGCCAGGAGGAGAAGGACGCTGACGAGCGCCAGACGGGTCGTTCGCGGGCGTGTGCTGGATCGCGTAGTTGGCTCTTGCATGGTGTTCGCCTCGGTGGTGAAGGCGAGTCCGCACAAACGCCCCATTGCGCGACTCCCCCAATCTCATAACAGAATGGGGGAGAGAAAGGTTCCGGAGAATTGTTGTGAAACCCCTGTGAAGTTGCGCGGCAATGGTTAGCATGCCGCAGGCGAGTTTGGGGCGTGGCCGAGGCGAACTTGAGGCTTCCCCTCGGCGTTGTTTCCCCCTCGCTGGGGCGGCATGAATTCGCGCGGCCCGGGAGAAGGCCGCGGGGATGGCGCGGTGGCCCCTAGGTGCGGCTGGCTCCTCAGGGCCTGCGGGTGGGGCACCTCCAGGGTGTTAGGAGGTCCGTCAAGATGGGGCCTCTGTGAGGGTGAGGTTGCCTTGGAGGTGGTAGGGTTGATCCAGGGTGGCAGAGGCGTAGGCGGGAGGGGACGCGAGGTTGGCCTTCTCGATGAGCAGGACGAGCCCGCTCTTGGGGTCGTGGGGCGGAATCGCGCATTGGAGATGGAGCGGGCTGGGCCCCTTGGCGGAAATCCCGAGGAAGTGCCAATGCTCTGTCCCGTCAGAATCGGTGGTTCGGTTGAGGATGCCCGCCACGAGCGTTTGGCTCGTGGTGGACGTGGCGGTCCAGGAGAAGGTCAGATCGGCCCAGGTGTAGTTGCCCGGCGGGAAGAACGTGGTCGAGTAGTATTCTGTGGACGGGTAGTTCGCGCAGGGGAGGTTGGAGCCCAGGTCGGGGCAGAAGCTTGCGCTCTGGGGCACGGTGCCGTCGTGCGTGAGGTTGAGGTTGCGCTGCACAGGTGTCGCGGCGCCCGCGGCGGGGCGGTCCAGGGCCAAGCTCGCGGGCGCACGGGCGGGCTTCACGGGCGGCGTGGCGGGCGGGGTGAGGCAGCCCGCCATGAGGAGGGCGACGAGGAGGGCACAGAGGCGCAGGGTTCGGGATGGGATCATGGGGTGGGTTCTCCGGGGAGTGAGAGCACGCGAAGCGAGGCCCCGAGGAAGGTGGCCGGGCGCCCCCTTGGTCGTCGCCCGGTCCCCGAGCATGAATGGACTCGGGGTGGTTCGGGGCCTCGCTTCGCTTTGGGTCATGGGGAGCCTCCGCGCCGTTCGCGGCGGCGTTGCGCGCGCTCCAGGGGCGAGGAGCCCCGCGGGCCTGGGGGGAGGCGGGCGCGTCGGCCGGGCGGCGGGATCGCGCGCTGGAGGCGTTCGTGGCGCGGAGCGTGGGGCAGGCGGAGCTGGGGGTGGCGACGAGCTGCGCAACGACCGAACCCCCACACCACGCTTCACCAACCACCGCATATGCGGTTTCTTCCGTATATGCGGCGATAGCCGTCCTATGAGCAAAAGCGTTTCGGGTGCCTTGCGAAGCAGCGCGCGGCGGGGCCAAACCGTGGTGGACGTGGAGGATGTTCTCAGCAAGGCCGCTTACGTCAAGGCGATCCTCGTCCATCGCGAGCAGCACCCCGAGCCCATGAGTGGCGGAAACTTCGCGGAGCGGATGGACTACAACAAGGAGGATGCCGGCAAGCGCCGCCGCGAACTGGAGGCCTTGGGCGTCCTTGTCCTGTGGAACGAAGACCTGGGCGACAACCGCATCCCCACGCTTCTTTCCCGCCTCACGCCCGAAGGTGTGCGCATTGGGGACGCGCTTCTCCAAGCCAACGAGGAGGCCGCGAAGGCGCGCAAGCGCAAGGAGCGCGAGAAGCACCGCTAATAGTCGAAGTCCCGCGGCCACCCAAGCGTGGCCTGGCGCGCGAGCGCCGCGCGCAACGGCTCCGCCACGGCGGGCCAGGCGCGCAGGGGCGCAAAGCGCGGCTCCGTCGCGATCCACGCCAACACGCGCGGGTCCAACTGGCTCTTGCCCAACGCGAGGACGACCCAGCGCGCCGCGTCGTCCACCTCGCCCAACTGGAGCGCGCAGTCGGCCGCCTTCATCTCCGCCTCCCCGTCCACGAGGCCCCGCGAGGCGAGCGCAAAGCAGTCCCGCGCCTCGGCAGGCGATCCCAGGGCCTTCAGGAGCAAGCCCTCCTCGAAGTGGTACGCGCCCGACGAGACGAGCGCCAACGCGCGGCGGATGTGCTTCAACGCCTCCGCCAAGCTGCCCTCCTCCCGCGCATCCTGCGCCAACGCGGCGTGCTGCGCCGCGCGCCGGACGCGCCGCGGGCGCGGATGCACGCGCGCCCGACGCCGCCCAAGGACCGCCACCGCGCCGCCGGAGGCCACGACGGCGCCCGCGACGGCCAGCCCGATCCAGGCGGGGAGGCCCGCGAGGGCGGGGCCCGCGACAGGCGCGGGCCGGGCCAAGAGCGAGGTGGCGCGCACGTCGCCTTCGACATGGAGCGCCGCGGCGCGGCCATCCGGCGTCGTGACCGTGCCCGCCAACGCGCCCGCAACGGTCGCCACCTCCCCTGGCTGGGCAACGTAGCGCGCGCCGGGCGTGTCCATCTCGCCGCCCGTGGGCACGAACGCGAGGCTGGAGGAGGTAAAGCTGGCCGAGTCGCGGGCGGCCAGTTGCAACGCGGGCGAAGCGTCCAGCGCGAAGCGGCCCACGTCCCACGAGAGGTACACCCACCGGAGCGTTTCCTGCGCGGGGCCCGTGGGCTCGGCCCCGGTGTCAAACTCCGTCGTGTTCTCCGCCGCCACGATGCGGACGCGCGCGCCCAAGACCTTCAACGCGCCCGCCCCGTCGAACAGCACGCTACCGGCACCGTCGATATCGAAGTGCGGGCCCGTCACTCGTGCGTAATAGAACGGTTGGTCGGGCGCGTCCGTGCCCGCCCGCCCGTTCGGGATCATCGTGAGCGTGTTCGGGTGCAGGTTGGCCGAGCCCGAGGGCGTCATCGTCATGCGGCCGGCCGCATCAGGGTAGAGCCCCGTCCAACCCCCGCGCAAGCTGGTGAGGGTCACGCTTGCGTCGTGGACCGTGAAGCTGCGTTGCTTGAGGGGGCCGACCTGCGCGCTGGTGGGGGGCAAGGGTCCAACGCTGAAGGCTGCGTCCTGCTGTTCGTAGGAGGTCACGCGCAGCAGGGGTGCCGAGAGGTTCGCGGGGTCGTGGCTGTCGGTGTAAAGGGCCTGGGCCGAGAAACCGAGCGTGGCTCTCGCGGAGAACGAGAGGTCGCCCGTCGTGGAGAAGTCGCCTCGCGCGCTGCTCGCGCTGGCCAGCGGCGCCAGCATGATCCCAACCAAGAGCAGCCCCCACGCCCGCATGCTGTCGCTTGCCGCAGCGGTGCCTAACATGAAACCCTTTCCGTGCTTCTCATGGAGATTTCCTGTGAAAGCGCGGCGGTCCGCGCTAACCCTGGGAATATGCTTATCTCCGCTCCTCTGAGTTCCAGCCCGAGGCTTCCCATGATTCGCCCCGCAGTTCTCTTCGCCGCCATGCTGGCGTTGGTCGCGCCCAGCGCCAACGGCCTGGGCGCCCAGCCCTACGCCCCCACGGCGGTCTCGGCCGCCCTCGCGCAGAACGGCGCCGAGTTCGTCGCCTGGGCGCCCGGCTCTGCCCTGCCCGACTCTTTCAACGTGTACGGTATCGCGCAGAACGGCGCCCTGACCCTCCTCTTGACAGGCGTGGAGCAGCCCTCGGCCGCCGTGCCCCCGGGTTTCTTCACCTACGGCGTGGCCGGCGTGAAGGGGGGCGTGGAAAGTCAGGTCGTGCTCCCGACGGACGCCTGCATCCATATCAATACCGACCCGCCCGGCGCCGGAATCACGGACTGCCCGAAGTCTGCCGAAGGCAAGACCCGCCTGGGCACAATGCTCCCCCTTCCGTCAGGGCTTACGCCGCGGACTCCAGCGTGACGCCGAGGGCGCTGCCCCCGGACCCCTGACCAGATGCAGGCCGAGTGGCAGGCGGCGCGCGAGGCCTATTGGCCTTGAGTCTCGTCGTGGGCACCCAAAGACAGGGCGAGTGCGTCTAGTCCCCCTCTCGACCGTTCCACGTGCGTCCAAGTCGAGAGGACTCCGGGCCCGACGACGGACGAGCCGACCCCGAGCGGGGCTCTGCCCAGCACCCCGCCGGGGCTCACGCCCCGGACCCCACCACGATGGCGAGGGGCGCTGCCCCTCGCGCTCCCCGCCCAGGCGCTGCCGCCCTGGGAACCCGGCGGAGTCAACCCTCTGTCAGGCCGGCGAGGCCCGATGGGAGATGGGCCGGCGGAGGGAGGCCCGCCCTCCTCCACACGACGCCCGCCCCACTCAACGAGGCCGCGCAGGCAGAGGGGGGCGCGCTTGGTGGGGCCCAGAGCGGGGCTCCCGTCCTCGGACCCGGGGCCGGAACCGGAGGGGGAGGAGCCCGCGAGGCGGCTCCCCCTTCGGGGTGGGAGTCCAGCGGGGGCGGAGCCCCCGCGGGTGCGAGGAGACGACCGGGGGCAAGGGAGAGGACGGGGGAAGGGACCTGCCCCCGAAGAAGGGCGGCATTCACGCGCACCGCGCGCACGCGCGCCGCGCACGCGCACGCGAGAAGCACGCGGAGCCGCCCGAAGCGGGGGCAGGAGCCCCCGCACCCCCACCGCCAGGAGGCGGAGCCTCCCGAACCCTCCACCACGCAGGGACCGGAGGCCCCCGCTCTCCCCCACCACTCAGGGGGAGGGCGCTCGGCGCCCCTCCCCTCCGACCCCCCCCCCGCCCCCGTTTTCTCTGCAAGGGTCCCAGCCGGGCGCGGATTGGCAGGGCGACCGCGCGGGGAACGGCCCGAGCCACACGAGAATGCCAAGATCTCCACGAGGAAAACGGCGGGTCGATGGAATTATCTAGGCAGGAAGCATACGGGGGGATAGCACGGGGCAACTCCCCGGCACTAGTGCCTTTTCCCGGCTCCGGGGGCGCAGCCCCCTGACGTCGTCTCGTCGTTCGGCCGCGCCGCAGCGCGGCCAAAATGGGGGGTTTCAGGGGAGCTCGCCCCCTGACGTGAAGGAGAAGTCCAGCAGACGACCGAGACGTCAGGGGGCTGCGCCCCCCGAACCCCCCGCGGGTAGCGGCGCTGCGGCGCCGCCGAACGATGGGGGCCTCAGAACAAACGGGCCTGCTTCTTCGGCGAGAACCCCACGATGGGCTCCAGGACGGGGTCCTCGCGGAGCACCGCCTTGGTCTCGTCCAGGGGCACGCTCATCTGGATCTCCTTGGTGCGGCCGTAGCGCCCCTTGGAGATGACGCGCGCCTGGAGGATGCCCAGCATGTCCAGCTCCGAGATGAGGTCCGTCACGCGGCGCTGCGTGAGCACGTCCATGTGGGCGGCTTGGCAGAGCTCCCGGTAGGTGTCGTAGACCTCGCCGGTGGTGAGCCCCTTCGTGCCGTCCTCCTCTCCGAGGATGGTGGCGAGGAGCACGAGCTTGCTCTGCGTGGGCAGCGTGCGCACGACCTCGGTGACGCGGTCCAGCTCGATCTTGTTCTGCGCCTTGCGGACGTACTTCTCCGAGATGGTCTTCTGGCCCTCGCGCTCCGCCAGCTCGGCGGCGACGCGCAGCAGGTCCAGCGCGCGGCGGGCGTCGCCGTGCTCCTGGGCCGCCAGCGCGGCGCACAGGGGGATGACGCTGGCCTCCAGCGAGTCCTCCTTGAACGCGACGGCGGCGCGCTGGCGCAGGATGTCCTGCAGCTGCACGGCGTCGTAGGGCGGGAAGATCACTTCCTCCTCGCCCAGGCTGCTCTTCACGCGCGGGTCGAGGAACTCGGTGAACTTCAGGTCGTTCGAGATGCCGATGACGCTGACCTTGGCGCGCTTCAGGTCGTCGTTGATGCGGCTCAGGTTGTAGAGCACGTCGTCGCCGGCCTTGAACACCAGCTTGTCGATCTCGTCGAGGACGATGATGCAGGCGCCGTCCTTCTCGTCGATCTTCTTCTTCAGCTTGTCATAGACTTCGTCGGTGGGCCAGCCCGTGAAGGGGATGCGGTCGTTCCAGTCCTCGATGAAGTGGTTGGCGATGTGCGTCAGCACGCGGTACTGCGTGTCGACCAGCTCGCAGTTGATGTAGATGAAGAAGACCGCGCGGTCCTTCTCCTGGCCCGTGCGCTGGAGCTCCTTGCCCACGAAGCGCGTCACGGCGGTCTTCCCGGTGCCCGTCTTGCCGTAGATGAACACGTTGCTGGGCGTCTCGCCGCGCAGCGCCGCGACCAGGATGGTCGCCAGCTGGTTGATCTGCGCCTGGCGGTGAGGCAGCTCTTCCGGCGTGTAGCTCGGGCGGAGCACCTCCTTGTTCCTGAACATTGGCTCCGATCGGAGCAGCGAATCGAACAACCCATCCCTTGTCGTAGTCGGTCCCTCCAGTCTCCATCCCGCTCAGCGGGGCATCCCATCCGCGCAGAGCGTCCGCTCGGCGACAGAATGCAAGAAGCGGGCACGCACCCCGCGGACCCCGTCCGCGGTTCCTCCCCCAGGAGGCACGCAACCGTTTCAGTGGTTGCACCAGTACCACAGGGTCATGTAAATAGATTTCGAGCTTCCACGGAGAATGCGGTTTTCCCCGAGAAAATTCGAGCCCGACCCCCCCATTTCCACTCGACGCTCCGAGTAGGCCGCGCCGGAACGTGACAGGTACGCCTCGCGCGGCGAGAATGCGCGCGCCGCCGCTCGCCTGCGCACACGCTTTGCCCATTTCCACAGCAACCGCGCTTCCCGGTTGCGAGTACGTTCGGGGCGCATCGCGCTCAGGGCCGCGGCGCGGTGGCGCGCGCCGCCTCCTCGGCCGCCTTCGCGGCCTTGCGGCGCTCCTTCGCGCGCTGCCTGCGGGCCCGCTCCTCGTTGCGGGCGAGCCGGGCCGCCGCCCGCGACTCGCGCCCGTCGCGCCAGAGGCGGATCGTGTCCAGCGCGAAGGGGACCGCGATGACGACGCCCAGCGTGGCGAAGAAGCACGTCCACAGCTCCAGCGGCGCGAAGGCGTTCCCCACGCGGTAGTAGCCCGGGACGTCGGGGTTCGTGGCGCCCACCTGGAGCGCGAGCTTGGCGAGGCCCATCCAGGGCACCTCGCCGTAGGCCTTGGCGTCCACCCACGAAGGGTCGACGATGCGCGAGATGCCGATCGCCTGGTCGGGCGCGGGGTTCGTGAACGCGTTGTCCCCCTTGGTGATGAAGCCCGAGTAGGCGGGGCGGTAGCCGTCCGTGGGCGTGAAGCCGAAGCGCTCGTCGAAGCCCAGGTCGGGGAGGTAGACGCCCGTGTCGCCGAAGACGCGCACCTGGTGGTCGATCCACTTGACGCGGTACTGCGTCGAGCCGTTGGGCAGGCGCACGACGTCGATCCAGGTGATGGCGCGGTGGACGATGGTGGTGTTGCCGCGATCGCCATCCTGCGCGTAGGCGATGACGTCCCCCGGCCGCCCGTAGTGGCTGGGCCCGCCGTCGACCCAAAGCTGCACGTCGGATGCGGAATGCACCGAGCGGACGAACACGATGTCGCCCACGTCGACGGTCCCCAGCCGGCCGTAGGGCGACTCGTGGGGCGCGTCGTGCATCATGGACTCGGACTCGATGACGAGGAAGGGGGGCCACGTGCCGCCGGCGGCGGCCGCGAGCGCGCCCACGACGAGGACGACGAGGAGGAGCGCGCCCACCACGTCGCGCAGCAGCCGGAAGCGCGAGCCGGCGCGGCGCACGCGGCGCCACGCGCGGAGGGCCAGCGGCGCTCCCCCTGGCGCGTCGCGGTGGGCTTCCTTGCGCTGGCGCAGCCGGAGGCGCATGCTGGCTCGCGCCTCGCCAGGAGGTATATTAACGGTTCTTGAACGGGGCTGGACCGTCTAGGCGCGTTGCCCTTGCCGCGAGAGCGCCTGCTCCAGCGTCATCTCGCCCAGCGCGACGCCCAGGGCGAGGTCGCGCCCGATGGTGAAGCGTCCCCGGCTCGCCAGCCGGCTCTTGCGCTGGATGTCGCGAAGCTCGCCCGCGGTGGGGACGACGGGGCCCACGCTGGCGGGGTCGATGGCGGCGCCAGGCGTGAGCGCAATGTTGGTGGCCGCCGCGGTGTCGCGCTCCGCGCTGCCGTGATAGCCCGAGGGGGGTGTCGAGCGCGTCTCGTCGACGAGCTCCATGGCGGCCTCCAAGCCGATGAGCGCGCGCAGGATGCGGTCGCGGTGCGTGGGCGCGCCGTTGCCGATGCGCACGAGGAAGCGGCCCGCGGGGCACTCCGAGAGCGCGGACTCGACGGCGGGGCGCACGGCCTCGGGGCTCGCGGCGTGGATGAGCCGCACGACCTTGCCGTCCGCGAGCACCGCGACGCCGGGGCGCTCGCCCGGGTCGACGCCGATCACGCACTGGCGGAACGCCTCGTGCCCTTCCAGCAGCCGCAGCGCCTCCTCCACCGAGGACTCGGGCGTCGTGTAGACGACGACGCGGCCGTGCGTGACGCGGGGCGCCTCGGCGGCGGTCGTGAGGACGACCGCGACGTGCAGGGGGATCTCGTCGTCGGCGTCCAGGGGGATGAACGGGACGCCGCGGCTCCGGAGGGCCTGGACGAGATCGTAGTACACCGAGAAGTCCGACGTCTGGACGCCGAGGCTCTTCAAAGGCTTCGTCAGGATTTCTGCATGGATTCCCATGAAGCTTCCCCCTGGATGGACGAATTGGACGGCCTGGCGGCGTGGGGGCTGCCTGCGGGCGTCGCCGCGCGCCGTTTCGGTGGCCTTATGAGACCCCCCATCGAGTCCCGTCCGGGATGCACTAGGTATGGCGCCTTTCCTCCGCGACGAGGGGCCGCCGGTGTCGCAGCAGACGATCCAGCGTGCCCGAGAATCGCTTCCCCTTGAGTTCGGCAACCAGATCGTCAACGAGACCGGGCGCGAGGTCCTTCTCGTCCGCGTGCCGAAGGCGAAGCCCGACTACCTCCACGACCTTGGCGACGTGGCGTTCTACGTCAGCCTCGACACGATCAAGGCCACGAAGGACGTCCTCCTCATCGGCCACGAGAAGACGGCCCGCCTGGAGCCGCAGCAGCTTCGCGACTACATCCGCGCCCAGCAGCGCGAGGACGTGGGCGTCGTGGACGGCATCCGCCGCGGCGTGGACCGCCAGTACGGCTTCGCCACGGTCCAGTCGCCCAGCAACCACCTGCACGTCGCGCTGGCGATGCGCATTCCCCGCGAGAGCGTCGCGGAGATCTCGCCCGAGGACGTGAACGCCCTCCGCGCGGTCCTCAGCAACGCGAAGAAGGCCGTCGACGGCTGCCAGTACGCGTACATCGTGGCCAACCGCGACCACGAGCGCCTGGGCCGCCGCGTCCTCCTCGATCTCCTGGGCCTCGCGCAGCAGGCCGCGCCCCCCGCGGCCCCCGCGCCCGAGCCCGCTCCTGCCCCCGTAGCGCCCGCGGCTCCTGTCGCGTTCCCCCGCGGGCCCAGCAATGCGCCCCCCGCCGCGGCGGCTCCAGCCCCCGTGATGAGCGGCCCCTTCGCGTCGCTCGCCCAGGCGGCCCCCGCGCCGGCCCCGGTCGCGCCCGCGCCCCCTCCAGCGCCCGTCGCCGCGGCGCCCGCAGAGCCCCCGGCTCCCGCGGCCCCTCCGCAGAAGGAGGTCCACGAGGAGTACGAGATCGTCTCCAAGCCCAAGGCGCCCGCCGCGCCGAAGCCGGCGCCCGCGCCCCTCGCGCTCTCCGCGGACCCCGCCGCCTCGCACGAGACGCACGACGAGTACGAGATCGTGAGCAAGCCGAAGCCGGCCGAGCCCGCCCCCGCGGCCGCCGTGCCCGAGGCGGAGCACCACGACCCCGAGAAGAAGGTCATCCACGCCAGCGAGGAGTTCGAGGTATTCACGTCGAAGCCCAAGCCGCGCGAGAAGCCCCCCATCACGCCCCCGGGCCAGGGCGGCTTCGCGGCCGCGTTCGACATGGCCGCCGCCGGCGCGCCCAAGAAGAGCAAGGAGTACAGTATCATGGACGGCGGCTCCTCGCGGCCGCCCCAATCGCTGGGCAAGCTCCCTGCGCCCGCCGCCGCGCAGCCGGCCGCGCCCCCCACGGGCTTCGCCGCCGCGATCCAGGCCGCCGCCCACGCGCAGGCGCCCCCGATGCCCTCCAGCGCGCAGAGCGCCACCGCGCACCCGCAGGCGTTCCACGGCTCGCCCACGGCGGCCGCGCCCGGCGCGGTCGTGAACCTGGCGGCGCTGGGCATCCCCGCCCCCGCGCCCCACGCGGCCGAGCCCGTCGCGGCCCCCGCGGTGGCGCCTCCGGCGATCCAGCTTCCGCACCTCTCGCACGCCGCAGTGCAGGCGACGCCTCCGCCCGCGGCGCCCGACGACCCGCGCGCCATCGCGCCGCGCTCGGTGCCCGCCCCCGCGGCGGACTCCGGCGCGGTGGTCGTGGCCGCGGTCGCGCCCGCTCCCGAGGCCCTCCTCGCGCAGCGCTTCAAGGAGTGCGGCTACGAGGTCGTCGAGGGGCTCAAGGCGCAGGGCCACCAGTTCGCCTTCGCCGCGCACAAGCCCGGCGGCCGCCGCGTGCTGGTGAAGCGCGCGGCCACCTTCGCGGTGGAGGACGCGGCCGCGCTCTCGCAGCTGGTCACGGCGCTGGGCGCGGACGTCGCGCTCGTCGTCGCGGACCGGCCCGCGGCGGGCGTGCGCCTCGCGACGTGGGGCACGCGCATCGAGGTCGTGTCGCCCGATGCCGTCTCCGGCATGACGTTCTGAGCGCAAGCCCTTTCCACGCCCGGCCGATCCTCCGGGCATGGACCCCGATCTCCTCCCGCCCGAGGCCAGCCGCTACCTCGACTCGCTGCTCCCCAGGGCCTCGCCGGTCATGGCGCGCCTGCACCGCGAGGCCCAGGCCGAGGGCCAGCCCGCCGTCAACCCGCAGACGGGCGCCCTGCTGCGCGTGCTCGCCGCCGCGACGGGCGGCCGCCGCGTGCTGGAGGTGGGCACGAACCTCGGCTACGGCGCGCTCTGGCTCCTCAGCGGCATGCCCGACTCGGGGCACTTGGACACCATCGAGATCGACCCCGAGATGGTGCGCCGCGCGCGGGCCAGCTTCCAGGAGGCGGGCGTCGCGAAGCGCGTCACCGTCCACGAGGGCGCGGCGCTCGACGTGTTGCCGCGCCTCGCGCCCGGCTACGACCTGGTCTTCCTCGACTGCGTGAAGGAGGAGTACCCGCGATATCTCGACCACGCGCGCCGCCTGCTGCGCCCCGGCGGCGTCGTCGCGGCGGACAACCTCCTCTGGCACGGCCACGCGTGGGACCCCCGCGACAAGGACGCGAGCACGCTGGCGCTGCGCGCCTACGCGGCCGCCGCGCGCGACGACCCGAAGCTCGTCTCGACGGTGGTGCCCACGGGGGACGGGCTGGGAATCAGCGTGCTGCGGGGCGCGTGAGGCTCAGAGGCACGCGAGGTACACGCCGTAGCCGGCCCGCCCCGTGTCCGCGCGCACGTCCACGACGCGGTTCCCCCAGGCGTCTACGCGCGAATCGAGGAACCCTTGCGCGACGTGCCGCGTCTCGCCCGTGATGAGGTTCCGCGCCAGGAGGTCCGCCTGCGCGCTGGGCGGGTATTCGAGCCAGACGAGCCAGGGCCCGTGCACCGCGGGGGCCTGCTGGATGCGCGAGCCCCCCTCGTCGGTCGCGATGGGCGAGGCCTGCTGCGTCGTGAGGTTGAACGAGTAGACGTCCCACGTCGCGCTGGGCGTGCCGTCCGAGGTGCGCATGTAGTAGATGCCGTCGCCTTGGATCGCGGGCTTGTCGATCCCCAGCGCGCTGTGGAGCGCGATGCGCGTCTCCCCCGTGCGGACGTCGTGCAGGATGAGGTCCCAACCGCCCGCGGAGGACTTGGCCACCCACACGATGCGGCCCTGGTCCATGGAGGCGCCCTGGAGCGCCGCCTCGGTGAGGCGCGTGGCCGTGCCGTTCGCCAGGTCGAAGTCGAAGGCCCCCTCCGCGCCCTGGGCCGGCGTCGCCTCGACGACGAGGTGCCCCTCGCGCAGCAGGAGCGGGACGAGGTTTGTCGCTGGCGTGGGCCACTCGAGGGGCTGCGTCGTGCCCCGGACGAAGTCGTGGACCATGACGCGGACCTGGTGCGTCGAGAGGTCCTCGTCGCGCCACGCGGCCTGCGTCTCGTCGATCACGGGCCCCGCCTGCAGGCCTGGGCCGCCCGCCAGCGTGGTGGCCCTCCCGGTGGCGAGGTCGTAGAGCATGACGTCGCTGTCGAAGCCCGGCGATCCCGAGGCCGGCGTGCGCGCCTCCCAGACGACGCGGTCGCCCGCGACCTGCGCAGAGCCCAGGTCGTGGGGCGAGGCGTACACCTCGGTGGTGCCCGAGCACGTCGTCGCGCGCGCCTCCGGGCCCTTCGGAAGAAGCGAAGGGCCCAGGAAGAGGAGCAGGGCGATGGCGACCGCGCCCACGGCCGCCACCGCGATCCACGCCGGGCGCGGGGTCATGCTGCAGCTCCTAGCACGTCAGCTCGTTCATACCTTGCGCATACCGGATCATGATCGAGGCCGCTGCCGCCGAGCTTCCGGTCTCCGGGCACGAGCCGCGGAAGAGGCTCAGCCCGAAGGCGAGGTACGCGCTGTAGCCGGGGTTGCCGCCGACCTTCTGCGCCGCGGTGTTCAGCAGGGAGTACGGGTTCTGCCAGCTGAACACGTTGCCGCACGTGTACCCGTCGGCGAGGCTCGCGATGCCCGCTGCGTCCTGGCTGCCGATGGTGGACCAGCTCATGGCGATGCGGTCGAAGTCCCTTGTGTCCGTGCCGATGGTCGTCACGGTGTCGCTGAGGCTGGCGCAGCGGCGCGTGGTCACCGTGGGGCAGTCGTCCGACTGCCACCCCCAGTACCACGGCGCGGCCGTGGCGAGCTTCGTCGTGCTGTTCGTGCCGCGGGCGAGGTTGCGCACGTGCTGGAGCGCCGACCAGGCGAAGGCCGCGTTGAACGCGGACTCCGATGCCTTCTCGCTGGAGACCAGGGCGCCGCCCTCCTCCAGGCTGCGCACGACCTCGAGCATCTGCTGCTCCACGTAGATGGGCGCGCCCTCCGCCTGGGGCGGGAGGCCCGACTCGGCGTCCTGCGTGTAGAGGAAGACGGCTGTCACGTTGCGGTCCTTCTCTCGCGCGGGCTGGTGCTGCACCGGAGGGTAGGAGTCCAGCCAGGAGGAGCCCACCGATCCGGCCATCATCTTGGCGTAGAGATCCAGCAGGACCTCGGCCGAGATCACGGTGGGCGTGGCGACGTTCACCTCGATGGGGAAGAGGTCGATGTCGGCGATCTCGCCGCCCACGACGTGGATCTCGATGAGCGTGAGCGTGCCGTCGAGCACGCCCTTCATGGCGATCTCCGTGAGCGTCTCGGAGATGTGCACCGTCGTGACGGAGACGGGGTCTGAGAGGTTCACGCTGTCGATGTAGTTGAGGAGCGAAGCCGCGCTGGGCCAGAAGTGCCCGTGCTCGGCGAAGATGCGCGTCCACCCGAACCTCGCGTTGCCCGTCATGAGGTCGAAGTCCAGGCCGTCCAGGTGCGTCGTCCCCAGGTAGTAGGGGTTCGAGCGCCCCGTGCCGGTGGAGCCCATGTTGATGGCGTTGTCCTGCGCGGCGCCGTTGCTCCCGATCGTGGTCTGGTGCAGGATGAACTCGTTGGAGATGTAGGTCCCCAGCTGCCATCCCACGTAGGCGGCGCCCACGGTGACGGCCGCGACGGCGACCACGCCGGTGGCCGTGGCGACGGCGGAGCCGAAGGCCACGTCGGCGCTCCCGCCCACGACGGCGCCACCCAGCACGAACGACATCGACGTGAGCGAGTTCTGAGGCTTGTTGTTCTGGAACGTCAGGTTCGCCGTGTACGTGAGCCGGTTCTGGTTGACGTCTTCGACGACGATGGTGAAGTGGTGCACGGTCACGCTGGTGGGCCAGGAACCCGTGAACGTCGTGCCGTTCGTGCTCTTCGAGAGCGTGATCGGGTACGCGGCGTTCGACGACGTGTAGGCCGTGACGGTGGGGTCCGGCCCCATGGCGTCGTTGTCGGAGACCTGGAAGTTGAGGCCCGCGCGGAAGTCGGGCCCCTTGTGCGGGTCCGGCAGCCCCTGCAGATTCAGGATCTGCGGGTAGACGTCCTCGACCCACGGGCGCGCGTCGAAGCCGTCGGGCAGGTTGTCGTCGTCGATGTCCTGCGTCGTCGGGCTCGACACGTCGGTGAGCATCTCCTCGCCGTCGGTGGCGAAGTCGTGGTCCGTGTCGCTAAGGAGGCTGCTGGTCTGGCTGTCGAGGACCATCGTGAAGCTGGACGCGGTGCCCGTGCTCCCGGAGACGGTGTCGTTGAGCTGGACCCGCCACTTCTGGTGGTGGGTGAACGTCTGGGGCGAGTAGCCGCACTGGCTGAGCAGCGGGACCGTGATGGTGCCTGCGCCCGAGGCCGCGCCGTGGCTCCAGAGCGTGCACCAGCCGCTCACGTCCCCCACGAGGGAGACGACGAGGTCGCTCCAGCGCGGGTGGTTCACGTCCACCGTCACGTAGCCGTCGTAGAGCCCGAAGCGATCCAGGCCGGGAATGGTGAGGTTCGTCGAGCCCAGGTCGGGGATCGCCTTGGCGTCGCCGGACGTGGAGACGAGCTCCCACGTCGACGTGTCCTCCATGTAGTCGGGCAGCGAGTCGCGGTCCGTGTCGTCCGAGATGGCGATGTCGTCGATGAACCATCCAGCGTGGTTGTTGTTGGCCGCGTCGGCGGCGAAGCTGAAGCGCACGAGGACGGTCGACCCGGCGTAGGGCGTCAGGTTGACGACGCGCGGCGCCCACCACTGGTAGTCGCGCGGGCCGCTGACCTGGTCCACGAGCGTCCAGGTGCTCCCGCCGTTCGTGCTCACCTCGACCTTCTTGGTGTCCTTGAGGGTGCCCTGGTCCTCCGTGTCGTACCAGCTTGCGTAGGAGAGGCCGATGACGCCCGTGGCCCCCGAAAGGTCGATGGGCGGGGACGTGAGCGTGCCGGAGGGCTGGCTCGGGTCCGCGTAGTTCCCGGTGGAATCGTTGCCGTAGTACCACGAGTAGAAGCCGCTGAACGGGTTGGCGAGGCTGCGGTGCCATTGCCCGGTGGCCTGCCATCCGGCGGAGGCGGACTCGGCGTCGTCGGAGAAGTACACCTCGTCGGTGACGTTGGGGCCCGGGATCAGCGGAGTCTGGAGCAGCGAGCCGTTCTGGAGCAGCGCGAAGAAGCGGTACGAGTGGTTCCCCGCACCCAACGTGGTGTTGTAGACGTAGCACTTGCAGTCGACGGTGTTGGTGTCCGAGGGATCGAGCTCGCTCATGGTGGAGTTGACGCCGTCGATTTCGGCGCGCACGTAGACGGGGAACTCGCTCCGCTCATGGGAGAAGCCCACCGTGTACGTGTAGCGCTGGCCGGTCTTGCCCGTATCCGGGAGGACCTTGGCCCGCGTGAGGTTCGCCGAGACCGTGGGGTTGGGCGTGACGTTGATGGTGTCCACCCACGCGTAGGTCAGGGGCTCGTTGACGCCGCACCAGATCTGGATGCCCTCGGTGGCGATGCCCAGGTAGGTCAGGTTGTTGAAGCCGTCCGTGGCGTTGGCGGCGATGAGGTAGTACGAGGACGCGAGGCGGTTGTCGCTCGCGTCGCGGATCTCGAAGCTGAGGTTGCGCGACCCGGCGTCGTAGCCGATGAAGAAGTGGTACTCCACGTTCACGACCGCGTCGAACCCGGCGCTCAGCCGCGCGGTGCCGTTGCGGTCGTGGTACTGCATGTAGTACTGGGGGTTCTGGTGGAGGTTGCTGTCGCGGGAGTAGTAGTAGATGCCCAGGAAGTTCGTGGCGGCAAGGTTGTCCGCGTCTCCCGTCGAGAAGTAGAGGGGCCAGCCGCTTTGCCAGTTGCCCTGCTGGGTGGTCTGCCACTTGACCGTCGCCGTGAAGGAGCCGTTCATGGAGAGGTTCACGGGCGTCGCGTGGCGATAGTGCTCGTCCGTGCAGTCCGCGCGCTGGGCGGCGTAGGCGACCCGGTGGTTCGCGGAGTCCCAGACGATGTAGCTCTGTGGGGTGTCGTTGTAGGTCTGGAACCCTTCGTTTGACGTGTCGAAGGTGTAGATGATCGAGAAGTGGGCGGGTTGGAGGAGCCATCCTTCCGCCGTCTCCTGGCTCGGGATGGGGGCGCCGTCCTGGTGGGCGAAGCGCGGGGCCCGGATGCCCATGGAGGCCAGCCACGCGCGGCTGATGAAGACGGGCTGGCCGTCGTGGCGCGTCCCCTCGAAGGAGAGGGCGAGGTCGGGGATCACCTTGGTTTCCGTGACGTTCGTCGTGCCGTTGGGAGTCGCGAGCTGGCGCGTGACGTTGGTCGTGCCGGGCGTCTCCACGATGCCGATCTTCATGGGGCGCGACTGGAGGCGGACGCTGCTCTGGTCACCCAGCGTATAGAGCGCGGCGTCGCCCAGCGTCGCGGGAACGAACCCCACGGAGGCGCCAGGGGCCATGGCCACGTGGACGAAAGAGTGGCCCCCCAGCGTGACGACCTCGAACTCGGCCGCCGAGCCGAACGTGCCCAACTGGGCGTCAAGCCACGGCAGGTCCACGTAGGCGTCGTCGCCCCCGGGGTCCGAGGCAGCGACAATGAGGGCGCCGGCCGGCGTGAGCGCGGCCTCGGAGCGCGAGGCCGCGCGAAGGGCGCCGCCGGCCGCGGCCTGGATGCTGACGTGCCGAGAGGGGGAGCCTTCGTCTCCGTCGTCCGGGATGGCCAGGACGGTGCCGTTCGCCATGCGGACGCTGGCGGTCTGGGGGTACCTCACTTTGTCCTTGGGCAGCGCCTTCTGCAGGTGGTGAGAGGAGGAGGCGCCGGTCGCAGCGTCGGGTTTCGCGTCGACGGGATCGGGAGCGGCGGGGGCGGCGCCCGGGAGGGCGACGGTGGAAAGCAGGACGACGAGGGAGACGGCGGCGGCCACGGAGCGTACCATGCGCGATCGGGCCGGACTAACATCGCGTGGGTGGGATGTAACTGGCGCCGAGCCGAACGCGTCACTTCGGGAGAACCAGAATGATGACTCTCCCCCTTTCGCAAACACCCCCGCACGAACGTCGTGGTGGGTGGCTACCCATTCCCGGGAGCAATCCTTACGCCCTCCACCCCCCATCCGCGCGCGTGGCCTTCTGCGGCGACGGCGGCGCGTGCCTCACGCTTCTTACGCTCCATCTCCTGGGCGTCGCGGTGTTCCTGGGCGGGCTTCTGCTCGCGCTCTACTGGAAGCTCGCGGCGGACCGCAGCAACGACCCCGCCTTCGCGGCCGCGGTGCACGAGCGCCTCAGGAAGGCCGACGCGCAGGTCGTGGGCCCCGGCGCGCTGGTCACGTTCGCGGCGGGGTACGCCATGGTGCGCTTCTTCGGGCACCGCATCGCGGAGACGCCCTTCGCGCTCTGGGGCCTGATCCTCCTCTTCCTCGCGCTGGGGCTGTGGTACTTCGGCATGCGGCGCATCGGCGATCGCCTCCTGGACGAGGCGCGGGCCTCGCGCGACAACCGGCAGCCGCTCTCCAAGGACTACGCGGCGCGCAGCGTGGCGTGGCTCGCGTGCGCGTTCGGCGCGCTGGGGCTCGTCGCCCTCACGGCCGTGTTCATGGTGTTCCACTTTCCGGGCTAGTGTCAGTTTCGCCGCGCCGCAGCGCGGCTACCCGCGGGGGGTTCAGGGGGCGAGGCCCCCTGACGTGATATCCCGGCCAGCAGACGCTCAAGACTTCAGGGGGCTTCGCCCCCCGAACCCCCCTCGGGCCGCCTTCTCCAGGGCCGCGATGTCGATCTTCCCCATCTTGAGCATCGCCTTCATGGCGCGCTGCGCGACCTCGGGGTCCTTGTGGCCCAGAAGCTCCGGGAGGCGCGTGGGGATGATCTGCCACGAGAGGCCGAAGCGGTCGACGAGCCAGCCGCAGCGGCTCTTCTCGCCCCCCTTGGAGAGCGTCTCCCAGAGATGGTCGACCTCCTTCTGCGTCTTGACGGTCACGAACACCGAGAAGGCCGGCGTGAGCTTGAACACGGGGCCGCCGTTGAGGGCGTAGAAGTCCTGCCCTGCGAGGTTGAACTCCACGGACATGGGGCTCGCGCTCACGATCTTCGAGTCCTTGAAGAGGGAGACGTAGAAGCGCGCGGCCTCCTCGGCGTCGTCGTCGAACCAGAGGAAGGGCGTGATGCCCTGCACGGCGATCTTGGCCGGGGCCTTGGCGGCGCGCTTGGCGGTCTTGGCTGCCATGGCCGCGCCATCCCGTCGCGGAGGATCAAGCTTCGGGCCTGAGGTCCACGATCTCGTCCTCGCCCAGGAGCCGCGCCCGCGGGAACGCCTCCGCGGCGGCCTGCACGTGGTCCGCGGCGGGGACGCCGTGATAGCGATGCGAGAGGAGCAGCGCGCCGGCCTTCGCGTCGCGGGCGAGCCGGGCCGCCGCGGCGGCGGTGCTGTGGATGCGGTGGTGCGGCTGGTCCGGCGGCAGGTCGGGCAGCAGCGCGTGCATGAGGAGCGCGTCGCCGGGCCGCACGAGGCGCCGCAGCCCCTCGCAGGGCGCGGTGTCGCTGGCGTACGCCAGCGCGGCGCCCCGCTCCTCCAGCCGCGTCGCCATGCTGGGCGCCGAGTGCTGCGTGGGGGCGAAGGAGAGGGCGATCCCGCCGACGCGGCCCTCCGAGGCGCCCTCGTGGACGGGCCCCGGGAGGTCGAAGGCGCCTTCGAAGACGAACGCCTGCGCCATGGCGTCCAGGCGCTTGCGCTCGCCGGCGGGGAGGAAGAGCTGCGTGCGCGCGTCCAGCGCGTCGCGGATCGTCACGAGGTCCAGCGCGTGGTCGTGGTGGAAGTGCGAGATCACGACGGCGTCGAGGCGCGAGACGCCCGCGCGGACGAGCCCCTCGCGGACGCCCCCGCCGCAGTCCAGGAGGATGCGCTCGCCGGCCTCGCCTTCCACGAGGTAGCCCGACCCGCCCGAGAGGGGGGCGAGGTAGCGGCCGGGGTTGCCCAGGACGCGGAGGCGCACGCTCCCCCAGCCGCCCTCCGCGCGAAATCCCTTTGCCCATGGACCCGCTGGCCCCGTCGTCCATGCGCCTCATGGTCGAGCTTTCGGCCGAGCACCCCACGCTGCCGGCAGCGGAGCTTGCCGCCCTGGCCGCCATGGTGGAGGGGCGCCTGGAGGAGCGCGACGGCTCCGTGGCGCTGGTAGACGTGCCCGACCTCGCGGAGGCGGCCCGCTTCATCGGCTCGCGCGCAGCGCTGACGCACACGCTGAGCGCCCACTGGTGGACGACCGCCGCGACGCCGCGCGTCATGGTGCCCCCCTTCGGCCGCATCGACCTCAAAGGGCAGACCTTCGCCGTGCGCGCGCGGCGCCTTGAGGGCCACCACCCCGAGGTCCCGCTTTCGGACACCGTGCGCGCCATCGGCGCGATCCTCGCAGCCTCCGGCAAGGTGGACCTGGAGCGCCCGCAGGTGGACGTCCGGCTGCTGCTCTCCGAGGAGGCGCATGCGGGCGCGCTGCTGCGCGAGGTGGACCGCAAGGCGCTGGAGGGGCGGCACGTGAAGCACCGCGCGCACTTCGCGCCCGTCTCGCTCCACCCGCGCTGGGCGCGCTGCCTCGTGAACCTCGCGCGGGTGAAGGCCGGCGAGCGCGTCGCGGACCCGTTCTGCGGCACGGGCGGCCTTCTCATCGAGGCGGGCCTCGTGGGCGCGAAGGTCTTCGGCAGCGACCTCGACCCGCGCATGGTGGCCGGCACCCGCGCGACGCTGGAGAAGTTCGGCGTCGAGGGCGCCGTGGTGGACACGCGCGACGTGGGCGAGCTTCCCGAGTTCGCGGGGCCCCTGGACGTGGTCCTCAGCGACCCGCCCTACGGGCAGAGCAGCACCACCAACATGGAGGAGCGCACCGCGCTCTACGAGCGCTTCTTCCACGCCGCCAAGGAGGCGCTTCGCCCCGGCGGCCGGCTCGCGCTGATCTCGCCCTCGGCGGACCTCCGCGAGCGCGCGGGCCGGCACTTCGCCCTCGTGGAGGCGCACGACCAGCGCGTCCACCGCAGCATGACGCGGCACTACGGGCTCTTCCGGAAGGAGTGACGGGGCGGCCCTGTCTGGGGGCCCAGCCGGTCACAGCCGGACCCGGCTGTTGTTGCCCAGGTAGCCAAGCCCCGCGTGCAGCTTCCCGGGGAAGACGGCCTGCGCCTCGCGCAGCGCGGTGACCGCCTCGGCGGGCGGGAGCGCCTTCCCTTCGCCATAGCGCGCCACGCGCCCGTCCCACGCGTACCGGCTCCAGTCCACGGGGCGCGTCACGAGCGGCCGCAGCAGCATCTCCAGCGCGCGGGGGCCTTCCAGGGACACTCGCAGGGGCTGTTCCTCGGCGCCCGACCTGCGCAGAAGCGCGCGCGCTTCGGGTCCGATGGTGCGCGACCGGGAGCGCCCCTGCGAGTCCAGCGGCTCCCCGAAGAGCTTGCCCAGCGCAGCCTGCCACCGGGCCGGGAGATCGGACGCCAGCGGCGTGGGCGGGAGGACCTTCAACTTGCCCGCGTCGTGCACCGCGTCGAGGAGGATGACGTGCAGCCGGGGGCGCCACGCCGGCCACGGCCGGTCCTTGGCGGAGCCCACGAGATCCCAGATGCGCACCGCGCCCAGGGAGGACCACGCCTTCCGCACGGGCGTGCCCGGAAGCGCGGCCTTCGCCACGATGGCCTGCGCGGCGCCCAGCGGGCCTTTCCACCACGAGGCAAGCCCCTTGGCGTCCTGCGCCTGGGCAAGCTGCCAGAGCTGGTCCTTCGACGCGCTGGCCGGCAGATCGAACGCGAAATGGTGGACGCGGAAGTCCACCGCCGCGAGCACCTCCTCAAGGCGCTTCTGCCACTCGTAGGCGCGCGACTCGCCCTCGACGCGCGTGCACGGCGGGCACCACCCCTCGCGCTCGCACGGGAATTTCCCGCCCGCCCCGCGACGCGCGCAGGCTCCCAGGGCGAACGCCGTCGCCCCCAGGTGGTCCTCGATGGCCTCCAGGCCGCGCTGCATTCAAAACCCGACACTAATCCCTTACATAATAACCTAGTCTTCCCTAGGGATTGTCCGTTAGGTCTGTTGGAAGGGGATGGGGTCGGCGCGCGAACGCACGGCGCGGAAATGATATCGTGTTTGCGCGCGCCACCACCGTCGATGTCGCCCGACGACCTCTCCCGACCGCGCGTCGTCCTCTTCGTCATGACGGCCGCCGACTACGTTTCCCTCGTGGCGTTGCACCCGGAGCCTTGGCGCTCCAGTTTTGCCCCCAGGTGGGATGCCGCCTTCTCCTTCACGTCCACCGGCTTCTGGTTCGCCAAGTCCCCCGGACGCACGGTCGGGTACGACCCCTTCACGGACGTGCGGCTCGAGGGCGGGCCCCTCGCCGCTGCGTGCGCGGAGGGGCGCCGCCTGAGCCCCTCCGGAGGGCGCCTCTACGTGGACCGCACGGGAGTCTTCCTCGCCGACGGCGGGTTCCGCCGCGTCGTGACATTCATCCTGACTGGACCCGGCGCGGAGCCCTCCGAGGACGCGGGGATCGCGTAGGCCTACTCCGAGCCGAACTCCCTCAGCGTCCTCTGCACGCGCGCCTCCCGCGGCAGCGCGGCAATCCTCAGCCACTCCCTGTCCCGCGAGCGGCGCAGCATGTGGCGCACGGCGCTTTCCACGTCGCCGAAGACGAGCCCCTTCGACTCCATGGCGGCCTTCACGGCCTCGCGGATGACCCACACGCCCAGGGGCGCCCAGTATTCGTCGGTGATCTCGCGGTGGACGAAGACGGCGGCCTGCTTGCGGACGCGGCGCAGGTGCTCCAGCACGGGAAGGCGCGCCGCGTAGTAGCCGCCCGCGATGTTGTCCGCGTAGGCGGTGCGGCCGCGATGTCCTTCCGCGTCGTGGCCCATGCCCCAGCGGCCGTCCTCCCCCTGCCAGGCCTCGATCATCTCGTAGCTCCACGGCCGCGGCAGCAGGAGGATCTGGAAGTAGTTCCCGAACAGGTCGCCCGAGTGGACGACGGGCGCATCGAGGATGCCCAGCTCCTTGACCTCCTCGATCATCTGCTTGGCGAGGATGTCGTCCGTCGCCGTGATGCTCCAGCGCGTGGGGACGAGGCGGCGGCGCGTGCCTTCGCCCAGGAGGCCCACCGAGAGGAGGCGCTGGACGTGGTGCGTCGGGATGCCCGCCCCATAGAGCTCGCCCACGGCAGTCGCGGCGTCGGCGTGCACGTCCGAGACGAGGGCGTCCACCTTGCGCGGGACGCTGGGGTTCGACAGCACGCGGGCGTCCACGACGTCGACGCTGGGCCCCATGGGCGCGGCGAATGCATCCACCTGGGCGTCGGGCGCCACGCGCAGCGGCTTCTTGAGCGTGACCTCGGCGTCGACGGGGCGCGCGGCCATGGCCAGCTCGCGCGAGGCGTCCAGCGCGCGGCTCGCGGCCGCGACGTCCACGCGCACGGGGCTCTTGCTGCGGTAGAGCCGCGCGCGCAGGGCGAGGATCGTCGCGATGTCGAGCCCTTTCCACTCCGAGGGCGAGTCCGAGAGGACGGGCGCGGACTCGGGCGTCGCGGGAAGGAGCGGCCCCATGGCCACCTCGGGGTAGCCGTGCCGCCCCACGAACACGCTGGGCGGCGAGGGGCCGTGAAGCTCCAGCCCCTTGACCTTGGGCGCCGCGAAGCCCAGCACCTTCTCCACGAGCGGGCAGCCGGGCACGCTGCACAGCGGCGCGCTGCCGCGCATCGCCTCGCGCGAGGCGCCCTGCCTCAGCGTGAGGAGGGTGCGACCGCACTTCGCGCACGGCTCGTGGAGCACGGGGTGCTAGAGGGTCGCCCTCCGGAAGAGCCTATGCCGCCCGGCGGATCACGATGGCGTCGCCCTGCCGGCCGACCTCCACCTCGTCCCCCGCGACGGCGCCGCCCAGCGCCTCGGCCAAGAGCGTGGGGTCCAGCGTGACGACGGTGGAGGTGCCGCTGCGCTGGAGCTTGCGCCTCCGGGGGCCCTCGATGCCGTAGAGGCCCAGGCGGCGCGCGACCTGCTGCGCGTCGGCCACCTGCTCGGCGGCGAGGTCCTCCTCGCCGCAGGCGGGGCAGCGCCACCCCTTGACGGGCAGCTTGCCCGCGGGGAAGTGCAGGTCGAGGATCGCGCGCTCCATGGGGGCGGCGGGCTGGTGGCGCCTGCAGGTGGGCTCAAAGGCTCCGCGTGGCGCTGACGGTCTTGACGTGGATATGGTCCTCATGCTCCTCATACCGGACGATCACGACGCGGCGTCCGGACCGCTTGCGCGCCCCCGCAAGGGCGCCATCCTGCTCGGGCTCGTCCAGGGCGCGGAGCACCTCGTCCACCTCGATGGGCGGGCGCTCGCACGCCATGGCCTGGACGGCGTGCTTGGTGAAGAGGACGGGCTTCCCGCGGGCGGTCAGCCACATCGCTCACACCATCCATGTGTCATCCTGATTGCATAAGGGTTTCGTCGGCGGCTCAAGGTTCACCGCCAGCCGGAGAGGCGGAGGACGTTTTCATCCCTCTCCGGGAATCACGCCACGTGGAGTTCCCGCCGGGGACGTTCGAGGCGCGCTTCCTGCGGCGGCCCAACCGTTACCTCACCTTCTGCGAGGCGCCCGACGGGACCGAGCTTCGCTGCTTCTGCCCCGACCCGGGGCGCCTCACGGAGTTCGTGACGCCCGGTCGCCGCGTTCTCGTGGCCCCCGCCCCGGCCGACGCGGAGGGGCGCCGCACGACGCACACGCAGGTCGCGTTC
Organism: Pseudomonadota bacterium; assembly: GCA_021325135.1. Taxonomy (GTDB): domain Archaea; phylum Thermoplasmatota; class SW-10-69-26; order JACQPN01; family JAJPHT01; genus JAJPHT01. The sequence continues at coordinate 87,229 of JAJPHT010000007.1, forward strand.
CATCACGGGGGCGAGTGGGTGAGCATCCTCACGGCGAAGGCCAACGTCCTGGCGCGCGAGGCCTCGCAGCGCGGGCTCCTCCCGGAGCTGCCCCCGTCCGAGGGGTGGCGCGCCGAGGTGAGGCACGGCGAGAGCCGCCTCGACTTCCTCGCGGGCGAGACGCTGGTGGAGGTCAAGTCCGTGACCCTCGTCGTGGAGGGCGAGGCGCGATTCCCCGACGCGCCCACGCTGCGCGGCGCGCGGCACGTCCGCGGGCTGGCGGCCCACGCCCGCGACGGGGGCCGCGCCATGCTCCTCTTCGTCCAGCAGCGGGAGGCCGGGCGGCTCGTGCGGGCGAACGCGGCCACCGACCCCGACTTCGCCGCCGCGCTGCGCGACGCGGCGGGGGCCGGGGTCGCCTTGGCGGCCGTCGCCTGCCGGGTCGACGCGGGGGGTGTCGTTCCGGTGAGACGCGTTCCGGTCGCGGTGGATCGTTGAGGTCTGTCGAAGGACCTCTCCACAATCCTCAAGAGCGGCCCCCCGGGATGGGAAGGCGTGGCCGTCCGCCGCTTCGCCGCCTGGGCCGTGCTGGCCCTCGTCGTCCCCGCCTTCGCGGGCTGCGCCTCCAAGGACGCGCCCGCGGCCACCGGGCCCGACGTCAGCGGCGGCACCGTGGGCGGCAGCGCGCCCACCGGCTCCTCGGCCACCGCCGCGCCCGCGCCGCAGCCGGCCCCCATCAGCGGGACGAGCGCGCGCTGGCACTTCCACGACTACTGGCACGGCAACCCCACCATCGTCCTCTTCGACGCGCACGTGAACCTCTCGGCCGGCGCCGGCGGCCTCTCCGCCCTCGTCGACCTGCCCCAGGGCGTCATCGTGCCCCCGGAGACGGGCTTCCTCCTGGTGAACGTCTCGTGGCCCGCCTCGCCCGCGGGCTCCACGGCGGGGCTGGTCAACGTGACGTACCGCCCCGCGGACTCCAACGACTTCTTCCCCATCAAGGACGCCGCGAACGGCAAGGCCATCGTGATCCCCACCACCGAGAGCATGTGCGATGTGCCCCACCGGCAGAAGTCGCTCTGGGCGTTCAACCTCACCGCCGCCCCCTCCAGCGACGTGCCCCCGGGCCTTCCCGGCACCGAGCTGCACGTCGTCGTGAGCGCCACCATCGGGCGCCCCCTCTTCATCGACCCGCCGCACTTCAACTGGTGGAGCGGCAGCGACGTGCTCGACCTCGTGAAGACGACGCAGGGCGCCATCGCGACCGCGGGCACGCCCCAGGGCAACGCCACGCTGCCGGACGCGTCGGGCCTCCTCGCGGGCGGCGCGCCGCCCAGCCCCGACCGCGTCTCCTCCACGGCGGCCTCCGCGAACCGCTCCGTCACCGTCCCCGCCACCGCGGGGCGCATCGTGCCCGAAGGCGCCACCAACGTCGTCGCGGTCCTCAACTGGTCGCCCGACGAGCCCACGATGCCCCGGCTCAAGCTCACCTACGAGGAGCAGAACTACCCCTCCTCGGGCGCGCTCCAGACCGCCGTCGACGGCGCCACGAGCCGCGTGTTCATCCTGCCCGTGCAGCCGGGCCAGACGGACACCACCTACTCCAACCGCACGACGTGGCAGTTCCACGTGGTGCCCGAAGGGGACAGCGCGGCCGCGTTCAAGGGGGGCTTCACCCTGACCGTGTGGGTCACGCGCCTGCCCTACGCCGACGCCGTGAAGATGGCGCAGGGCGGCAAGGCGTAAGGATTGCCTCCTTCTCGCGCTTCACGATGCAACCCGCACCAACGAACCAAGGGTAAGATCGTGGGTCGTTGGTTCGGGTTGCATCGAGGAGCGGGACCGGAGCGACAAACCCTCGGGAGCCCCTCACATCACCATGCCGGCCGCGTCCTTGGTGTGCATTGCGATCACGGTCAGGTCGTATTCGATGTCGTAGCTGAAGCACCCGGGGCAGAGGCCGTTCGCGACGGGGTTGTCCGGAAGCTCGGCGTACGTCGCCATGACGCGGAAGCCCCACCGGCTCGCGGGCTGGTAGGGGCTGTCCATGCCGGCGCCATCCACGGGCACCTCGAACTCGTAGTGCTTCAGGTCGTTCTTCTTGTCCTTGTCCCCGTAGCGGTCGCCGAACTCCACCTCGGGGCCGATGATGGTCGCGTTGTGGACCTCCAGGAAGAAGCCCGTGGGCGACTGGCCCGTCTGCGTCACGGCGCTGCTGACGTTGACGATGACCAGGAGCTTGCCCGTGCCGTAGCTGATGAGCTTGTCCGGCGAGGCCCACGTGCCGCCCTGGTCGTAGAGCTCCGCCTCGGCAGCGCCCGACATGTGCGTCTTCACGTGCTTGTTCTGCGCGACGACGCGCACGTCCGAGTCCGCGTAGAAGTCGGGGTGGCCAGGCCAGTTGACGACCTCGCGCCCCTTGTGCGTGACGATGGTGAGGTTGACGCTGCTCAGGCTGGGGTTGTCCGTCGTGACGCGGAACACCCAGAGCGAGAGCACGCTGTGGGGCATGTCCGTCTCCTTGGGCTGGACGGGGATCTTGGTGGGCGACCCGAAGGCGAGGTCGCCCGCATCGCGCCACGAGGAGTCGGCGGCGCTGCGGTACTCCAGGTGGAGCTTGGGTGGCGCGGCGTCCGGCGCGCAGGGGAGCGTGGGGTCGAGGCACGCCTGGCCCTGCTTCGCGTTGAGCGTCACGAGGTCGGAGCCTTCGAAGACGAACGACGTGTTGGGGAGCTTCACGTAGGCGACGCTCTTGGGCTGCGAGCCCTGCCCGTCGGGGAAGAGCGGCGTGGGGAAGAACGAGACGTCGCCCGAGAAGATCGTCACGGACTCGGCCCCCTTCCAGTAGTCGTGCTTGTGCTGCTGGCCGCCGGTGCCATTCTCGGTCTTGTTGGTCTCCAGGTTGCCCAGCGACTCGCCGCGCCCGTCGGGAAGGACCGCGGTCTGGTTCGTGGTGTTGTTGGCGGCGTTGAGCGCGGCGGGCTTCACGCCCTTGTCCTTGGGTCCGATGCATCCGGACAGAAGGACGAGCGTGGCAAGGACGACGACCGCGGCGCGGGCGACCATGGGCGCCGCACGGCGGGGAAGCCCTCTTCAGCTTTGTTGGGGTGGTCTCTTCAGTTCGTGGCTCGGGATTGGACATGTCCGGGGGCGTCGGCCCCGTGCGAAAGCCCCAAGGGGACGCTGGCGTCTGCCTCCGCATGGTGGGAGACCTCCACGGCAAGGTCGCCGTCGTGACCGGCGCGGGAACGGGCATCGGGCGCGCGACGGCCCTCGCGCTGGCCGAGGCGGGCGCGAACGTCGTCGTCCACTACTCGCGCTCGAAGAAGGACGCGGAGATCGTGGCGGGCCTCGCGCGCGACCTGGGGCGGCAGGCCGTCGCGCTGCAGGCGGACTTCCGCGACCGCGAGGCCGTCGCGTCCTTCGCCGAGGCCGCCGAGTCGCACTGGGGGCACGTCGACGTGCTCGTCAACAACGCGGGCACGATGGAGAAGGCCATGGACCCGCGCACCGAAGGGGGCGACTTCGGCCAGCATCTTCCCCTGTGGGACGAGGTGATGGACGTCAACCTCCGCGCGCCCTACGAGCTGACGTGGCGCCTCGCCCAGGGGATGCGGCAGCGCAAGGCGGGCGTCGTCGTCAACGTCGCCTCCGTGGCCGGCATGTATGCCATCACCGACGCGCCGCTCTACTCCCTCTCGAAGGCCGCGCTCCTGCACTTCACGCGGCAGGCCGCCATGATGTACGCCCCGCACGTGCGCGTCAACGCCGTGGCGCCCGGCTGGACGGAGACGGGCTTCGGGCCGACGCACCACATCCTGGACCCGGAGTTCCAGAAATCCATCGTGCGCCACATCCCGCTGCGCCGCCTCGCGAGCCCCGAGGAGATGGCCGACGCGATCCTCTCCCTGGTGCGGCAGCCCTACGTCACGGGCCACGCGCTGGTGGTGGACGGGGGGATGGTGGCGGAGCTGCGCTGAGCTCCATCGCCATAAGCCGGGGCCCGAAGGCTGGGGCCGCCCCTGGAGAAATTGAACGCGCTTCGAACACGTTTGCACGCCAGTTCCAAAATTGTTAAATGCGGGCCGCGGATGGGAAGGCGCCTTCGGAGGCAACCCTCATGCGCAGCAGCCTGCCCCTCCTCGCCCTCGCCGCGATCCTTCTTGCCGCTCCCCTCGCGTCCGCGCACGCCAGCATGTACACGTCGGATGGCAGGTTCAAGGTCACCTTCGGCTTCCTCAACGAGCCGGCCACCACCTGGACCAAGACCGGCCTCGACCTCATCATCACCGACAACGCCACCGGCGGCCCCGTGGACGGCGCCGACAAGACGCTCAACGCGACGCTCGTCTACAACGACCAGAGCCACGACTTCAAGCTCTCGCCCCAGTTCGGCACGCACGGCCGCTACACCGACGTCATCACCATGACGCGCCCCGGCCTCTACAAGCTCCACGTCACGGGCACGATCAACGGCAGCGCGGTCGACCTCCTCATCCCCGCCAAGGAGGCCACGCCCGACATCAACGACACGTACTTCCCCGACGCCATCGGCACGCCCCTGGACGTGAAGGCCCAGATGGCCGCCATGCAGTCGGAGATCGACGCGCTGAAGGCCCAGATCAAGACGCAGGCGTCCACGCCCGCGACGGTCATCAGCCAGACGCCCGACGCCTCCACGCCCGCGTCCTCCTCGCCCGCGAAGCCCGCGCCCGGCTTCGAGCCCGCCCTGGCCGTGGGCGTCCTCGCCGTCGTCGCGCTCGTCGTGCTGCGCCGCCGCGGCTGAGGCGTTTTTCCGCCCGCACGCGCCTCCTGGGCCGTGCGGGTCCTCTTCCTTGACGCGTCGCGGGGCGTCTCCGCGCGCGGCCTCGCCGACGCCCTCTCCGGCATGGGCGCCGCGTCGCGCGTCGCGGAGGCCGTCGCCTCGCTGGGCCTGCCCGACGATCCGCTCTCGGGCGCGCTGGTGGGCCCGCGCGACGTGACCGCGCTCCTGGCGCGCGCCGACCTGGGCGAGCCCGCGCGGCGCCTCGCGGCCGACGCCATGGGGCGGCTCCTCCTGGCCGAGGCCATGCGCACGCGGGAGGCCCGCCGCGCGGACGCCGCGCTGGAGGGGCGCGCCCTGATCTCCTTCGTGGGCGTCGCGGCCGCGCTGGAGGCGCTTGGCGTCGAGCGAGCCGTGGTGTCGCGCGTCGGCGTGGCCGCCGCGCCGCCCCCCGTCGTGGCCGAGCTGCTGGCGGACTGGAGCGGCGTCGTCGACCTGGGCGCTGGCGAGACGGACGCGCCCGGCGCGGCGCTCCTGCGCGCGCTCGTGGACGAGCGCTCCGCGGGGCGCCCCGAGCCGGCCTGGACGGGCACGCCCGTCCGGGGCCAGGGCGCTCTCCTGGGGAACGTGGCGCCCTAGTGCGCGCTGGCCTCGCCCTCTTCGCCTTCGGGCATGGGCGCCTTGTGCTTCACGACGCGGACGCGGAGGATGCGCCGGTTCGTGACCTTCTCGATGACGATGTCGAAGCCCGGGCCGTGGACGACCTCGCCCTCCTTGCCCAGGCGGCCAAGCTCGTGGTAGATGTAGCCGGCCACCGTGTCGTACCCCTCCTCCTCGGGGATGACGATGTCCAGCGCGTCGTTCACGTCCGCGACGTGGGTCTTGGCGTCGACGACGGCGGTCAGCTCGTCGAGCTTGCGGATGGGGTCGGTGCGCAGGTCGTACTCGTCGAAGATGTCGCCCACGACCTCCTCGACGATGTCCTCCAGCGTGACGAGGCCCGCGGTGCCGCCGAACTCCTCGATGACGACGGCCATGTGCATGCGCTTCTCGCGCATCTCGGCGAGCAGGTCGTCGAGCTTCTTGGACTCGGGCACGAAGTAGGCCTCGCGCATGAGGTCGCGCATGGGGACGCTGCCCGGCTTCTTCTCGATGAGGTGGAGCAGGAGGTCCTTGACGTAGAGGATGCCCACGACGTTGTCCACCGTGCCCTGATAGACCGGGATGCGGGAGAAGCCGCTGTCCAGGACGAAGGCCTTGATGTGGTCCACCGTGGCGTCGGCGGGCACGGCGGTCATGTCGATGCGCGGGACCATGATCTCGCGCGCCGTCGTCTCGCCGAACTCGATGACGGAGTGGAGCATGTCCTCCTCCTTCTCCTCCAGCACGCCCTCCTCGGTGCCGACGCTGATGAGCGTCTTGATCTCCTCTTCCGACCGGAACGTGGCGCGGGCGTGGGGGTCGCGGCCGCCCATGCGCAGGAGCTTGTGCATCAGCCGCTCGTAGACCCAGACGAAGGGGAAGAGGATCTTCTGGAGCGCGAGGAAGACGGGCGCCACGCGCAGGCCCCACTTCTCGGTGTGGTTGGCCGCGAACGCCTTCGGGATAATCTCGCCGAAGGTGAGCATGACGAACGTGACGAGGCCCGTGGAGATGGCGACGACGTAGTTGTCGAACACCTCCTCGGCGAACGAGGTGACGATGGCCGCGGCCCCGATGTTGACCACGGTGTTGAGCAGGAGCACCGTGATGAGGAAGCGCTCCGTGTTGGACATCAGCCGCTCGACGGCGCCGACGCGAGGGTGGCCCTCCTCGACGAGCTGGCGGCGGCGCAGGCGCGAGAAGCCGATGAGCGCCGTCTCGCTGCCGCTCATGAAGGCGGAGACCGCGACGAGGACCGCGAAGATGAGCGCCTCGGTGAGGATGGTGCCCGTGGATGGGATCGTCGGGCGGATCAGCGCGAGGCTCGGTCCCATGGCGGGTCAGTCACCGGACGGGGCGTCCTTCTTCGCCGAGGGGCCCACGGCGCATAAGCATTCCTCACTCGGGATGCCTAACATGTCCGAATCGTTTGGACGGGAACGCTACTTCTCGGTTGCCAGGGCGCGGACGCGGAGGGCCAGCTGCGAGGCGTCGGGCCCGACGAGGTAGGCCTGCGGCTCGACGCCGAAGGCGCCGGCGTGGTGGAAGACGTCCGGGACGGGCCCCGCGAAGCGCAGGCTGCCCGGCGCGCGCTCCACGCCCGGGGGCACCTCCTCGATCCTCAGCCCCGCCCGCCGCGCGGCGGCCAGCAGGTCGGGCGCGGGCGCCAGGTTGAGGCACGCGAGGCGCGTGGGGTCGTGGCGCAGGACGGCGAGGAGCACCTCCGCGACGTGGCGTGAGACGCCAAGCTCGGGGGGCGCCGCGACCTTGACCACGCCGCGCGTCTCGAAGAGGCCGCCCGGGATCGCCGCCACCGACGAGACGTCCTCCGCCCCGGGGACCGCCCGCGCGACGTTGGTCCCCACGTGGGGCAGCCAGGCGGCCAGGCCCGGCGTCGCCTCCAGGACGCGCACCGCGGCGCGCAGGTCCTGGAGCGCGGCCTGCTCGGGGGCCAGCGTCGAGGCCCCGACGCGCACGCAGATGTCGCACCCCAGGCCCGCGAGGCTGGGCATCGCCTCCTCGTGGAGCGCGCAGAGGGGCCCCCGGTCCTCCAGCTGGCGCACCAGGGCCTCGGCCTCCAGGAGCGCCTCGAAGGGGGAGAGCCGCTTGGCCATGATGCCCTCCGCGACGCGCTCGACCGCGGCCTGCACGCGCGCGTCGGCCGCCAGGCGCGGCTCCAGCGCGAGCTTGCCCTGGAGGTGCTTCGACACCGCGGACTGCGTGACGGAGAGCGCCGCCGCGATCTCCACCTGCGGCAGGCCCCCCTCGTGGAGCCGCCGCGCGAGCAAGCCCCGCCACGTGGGCACGAAGTGGGCCGCCACGATCTCCTCGGCGAAGAGCACGAGCCACGGGAGCCGGCGCGCGGTGAAAAAGGCAATGGCTTTGCGCCCCTCCGCGAAGCCGGGGCCCGATGCCAGCCCGCACCCTGGTCCCGCTGGATGCGCCCGCCCTCGTCGGCGTGCATCACCTCAAGCTCCCGAGCCGCGACCCGCGCGCAGCCGCCGCCTGGTACGCCCGCGTCATGGGCTTCGCCCCCGCGCCCAGCGAGCCCGGCTCCCTCACCCTGCGCCACGGGGGCACGGGCATGCTCCTCACCCTCGTCGCCGACCCTGGCCGCGCGCAGGCGCTCGCCGGGTGCAACGTCGTGGAGTTCGCCCTCCCCGACGGCCACGCCATGGACGCGTGGATCGCGCACCTGGACACCGAGAACGTGCTGCACTCGGGGCTGCGCCGCGGCCGGTCGGGCTGGGGCGTCGCGTTCCACGACCTGGACGGCTACGAGGTGCGGCTCCACCTGGACGAGGCGTGATCAGTAGGCGATGGTCCGCGCCGCAGGGAAGTGCCGCGCGTTCGCCGTCACGATGGGCAGGTCGCCCCGCGCCTTCGCGAAGCCGGCGATCATCACGTCCAGCCAGCCCGGGAAGCGCCCCTGCGCCACGGCGTCGCGGGCGATCTCGGCCGCGGCCACCGCGTCGGCCGCCGTGAAGTCGCTCACGTCCCCCGCCTCCGAGAGCACAGCAAGGCCGCGGGCGGGCGCCGCGAGGCCGCCCAGGAACTCGGCCGCGACGATGGAGGGGATCAGCAGCGTCTCCTGGGCCGCGAGGAGCTTCTCCAGCGCCGCGGCCGCGGAGGGCTTGCCCCGGGCGTGGTCGATGAGGAAAGAGGTGTCCACGACGACGGGCATGCTCACGACCCCGCGCGGGCCTTCATGCGGCGCTTGTCGGCGGCGTCGCTCGCGCGGCGCAGCGCGGCGGGGTCCCAGCCGGGGGTCTTCTCCAGGTCCTTCAGCCGACGCAGGGCGAGGACGTTCTTGCGCGACGACGCGAGGCGCATCACGACGTCGCTGAACGACTCGCCGGGGCGCTTGAGCGCGGCAAGCGTGCGGTACGCCTCGTCGCTGAGCTGCACGGGCTTGGGCATGCTATACAGGTGTGTAGTGGGGGTGAATAATGGTTTTGGATTGGGGGAGTGCGGAAGCACGGACCCCCCATGGCCATCACAAGGCTTGGCCGTTGTCCCGGGATCACCGCTAGAAGAGCACGCGCTTCTCTTCCTTCACGGTGTTGAGGACCAGCTGCGTGCCGGTGCGCTCGACGTGGGGCATCGCCAGGAGGTCCTTCACGAAGTCGTTGAGCTCCTCGCGGTCGCGGAAGCGCGCGAGGATCATGCTGTCCCAGTCGCCCGTCACGTCGTAGACGGCGAAGACGCGCGCGAGCTTGGCGATCTTCTGCTGCGTCTCCAGGAGCTTGCCGTGCGCGATCTTCACACCGACGACCACCACGAGGTCGAAGCCCAGCTTCTGCGCGTCGATCACGGGGACGTAGCCCGTGACGTAGCCGTGCGACTCCAGGCGCTTCACGCGCGCGCTCACCGTGGAGAGCGCGAGCTGGAGCTCCTTGGCCAGGTCGCGGTAGCTCTTGCGCGCGTCCTGGTTGAGCGCGCGCAGCAGGGCCACGTCGACGTCGTCGATCCCCTCCTGCGGCTTGGGGCCGGGCTTGGCGCGGGTGCGGACCGGAGCCTCCAGGAGGAACCCCATCTTGCGGCGGATCCCCGGGTCCGCCTCGTCGCGCTCGACCATCGGAGGCGCGATAGAGGCTTCAGACGCTTGAAATCTCCCCTCGTTGATCGAACGAATGCGCACCGAACATCTGTCTGGGTCGGTCAGCCACCCGCCGCGGGGGGCAGTTCGTCGGGGACGGACGTTCGGGACTCCGCACGCCAGAGCCCGCTGCAGGCCCCCGACCTGATGCAAGCGGCGGCCTCTCCATCGGAAATCACGCGCGATCGTTCGGCAATCTCCCCCACGGCTGGCCATTCGTCGTCCCGATTTTCGGAAATCCCTAAGTACCCGGCCCTGCTCGATGGGCCAACGGCCTGCAAAGGCCGAAGGTGTGCATCCCATGGCCGCTCCTGCCAAGAAGTCCGGCGCCGACACCGTCCGCGGTGAGGTCCTCAAGTCCGCCAAGGCCGAGAATGTCAAGTTCATCCGCCTGATGTTCAGCGACATCAACGGCACGCCCAAGAACGTCGAGCTCCCCGTGGAGCGCCTCGAGGAGGTCCTCGAGTCGGGCGTGCAGTTCGACGCCTCCTCCATCGCCGGCTTCGCCGAGATCCAGGAGTCGGACATGATCCTCAAGCCCGACGCCTCCACCTGGGCGGTCCTCCCCTGGACCTCCGGCAGCGGCCGCGCGGCGCGCCTCATCTGCGACGTGTACCTGCCCGACGGCCGCCGCTACGACGGCGACCCGCGCTACGTGCTCCAGCGCCAGATCAAGAAGGCCTCGGAGATGGGCTACAACTTCTTCACGGGCCCCGAGTGCGAGTTCTTCTTGTTCAAGCTCGACGCCAACGGCAACCCCACCAACACGCCCCACGACCGCGCGGCGTACTTCGACGTGGGCGTGCAGGACTTCGGCGAGGAGGTCCGCAAGGAGACCATCCTCTACCTCGAGCAGATGGGCTTCAACATCGAGGCGGGCCACCACGAGGTCGCCCCCGGCCAGCACGAGATCGACTTCAACTACGGCGACGGCCTCGTCTCCGCGGACCGCATCCTGACCCTCAAGTGGGTCACGAAGGTCGTCGCGCAGCAGCACGGCCTCCACGCGTCCTTCATGGCGAAGCCCATCTTCGGCGTGAACGGCAGCGGCATGCACGTCCACCA
>JAJPHT010000030.1 GCA_021325135.1 Pseudomonadota bacterium
GTCACGGCCAGCGGCTCGCTCTCCGCGACCCTCATCGCCGGGGTCCAGATCGAACTGGGCCCCGAGGGGCTCCAGGCTCGCGCGGGCCCGCTCATCGGCGTCGGCGGGTCGTGGTCCACCAGCGGCGGGCTTCAGGGGGACGTCTGCTACACGCTGCTCCAGGTGGCCCTCGACGCGCGCTTCTTCCGATCCGACTGGGGGACGAATTTCTATCCGCTCGGCGCCACGAGCATTACCGCCGCTCCGGACCAGTCCGCCGCGAGCCAATGTCCGTTTGAGGATCTCTCCGGATCCCAAGCCTCCCTGCAAGTGCCCGGAGCACCCATCAGCATCATCGCACGCGACCGCCCCGACAAGGGACAGACGCATGTGGAGTGGCAGCCTGCGAACGACCACATCCCTGTCGCCGGCTACCGCGTCTACCGCGGAACGTCCCCAGCCACGATGGCACTGGTCACAACTATGACCAGCGGCACCTCCCTTGAGGAGTCCGGACTCCAAGAAGGGACGACGTACGACTACCAGGTCGTCCCGTTCAACGCCGCCGGAACGGGAAGCCCCTCGAGCATCGCCACCGTCAGGACGCTAACAAATACGATGTCGATGGGCTTCGAGGAGTTTCCGTCGGGCACGGACATCGGGGGTGCCTACCTCGGCATCTCGTTCGGATTCTCCCAGTTCGGGGCCACCTGTAGCGCAGATGGCACGCCGGGCTGCTTCTACATCGGCAACTACGGGTCGGGTCCTCGTACCTCATGCGGCATCGACTCCGCGACGCAGCAGAGCAACTGCGTGATCCCCATGGTGTCCGTAGGATCCGCGGGCCGGACGTTCCGCAGCTTCGAAGCGACGTTCCGCTACGCCCCGTACACGAACGGAAACCCCAACCGCCTCCACTTCAGAGCCGTGACCCAGACCCCGACTGGCACCCACCTCGCCATCCCAGACGCAATCTGCGACATGCCCAACATGGGGATCGCGCGCTGCGGCATCAGCACGCCCGACCCCATTATTGCCATCGCCATCAGCCCCGAGTGCGCCTGCCAGAGCATGGACGACGTCACGATCACGCAGGATGTCAACCTCCATCCCTTGGCGAGCGCGCCCCAGGACCTCACCGCGACGACCTGGATCGACCGCGGGCAGGTCAAGCTCCACTGGAACGCGAGCGCCTACACGCCCTTCACGACGGCGGTCGAAGCCTACGACGTGTACCGCGGCACGTCCCCCGACGCACTCGGCCTCATCGCCACCGTCGGCCCGAGCACCTTCAGCTACGTGGACACCGGCCTGCCCGACAGCACCACCTACTACTACGCCGTCAAGGCCGTTAACGGGCACGGTGAAGGTCCCACGGCCACCAGCTCCGCGACGAGTCGTGGGAATCAGGACATCATGACGTTCGACGAGTTCCCCGCAGGTTCTGATGTCACGCACGCTCTGCTCGGCGTTAACTTCTACACGTACAGTCGCTCATTCTACTGCTCCTATGCGCCGTGCAGCCCCGGGTTCTATGGATCGAATGACTACTCCAACTGCTGCGGTGGTGGGTCCGGAACGACCCCACCGCAGACGTCCTGTACATATGACGCCACTTATAACCCCAATCAGGGCAACTGCTACCTTCCGACACCGCAGATTGTCTCGAGCAACGGCCGAACGTTCCGGTCCTTTGAAGCAACTTTCCATTACCGGCCGAACACGAACGGCCAACCCAATCGCATCACATTCCAAGTCTTCAGAGCTGGTGACACCGGCCAGCCAAACCTCGTCGACCAGAATTCGTTCGTCTGCGACATGCCCAACACGGGAGTTGCCCGATGCGGCGTAAGCGTCCCCACCCCCATCATCGCAATCAACATCCAACAAAACATGGGCACAACAATGGACGATGTAATCATCACACAAGATATCACATTGAATCCCCCCACGACAACTCCACAGGACCTCCAAGCCCAGACGTGGCTAGATGGCGGTCAGATCAAGCTCACATGGAACGGGACAGCATTCGCGTCGTTTACTGGGGCAATCGAGGCCTTTGACATTTACCGAGGGACCGACCCCAACAGCCTTCAGCTCGTCACCACCGTGGACAACTCGACATTCACGTACCTTGACCACGGACTTGCCGATTCGACGCGCAATTACTACGCGGTCCGCGCTGCGAACAAACTCGGTGAGGGCCCCAGCGCAACCGCGAACAACATGACGCAGAACAACCAGGATACATTCACGTTCGACGGATTGCCAGCGGGTTCTGACGTCACGCACGCCTACCTCGGCGTCAACCTCTACACGTACGCCCGCTCATACTACTGCTCCTACGCGCCATGCAGCCCCGGATTCTATGGGTCGAACGATTGGTGCAACCCCTCCGCGTGTGGTACGTCCCCGCCGCAGACATCCTGCACGTACGACGGCATTTACAACCCCAACCAGGGCAATTGCTACCTTCCGACACCGCAGGTCATTTCGACGAACGGGAGAACATTCCGCTCCTTCGAAGCCAGCTTCCATTATCGGCCAAACACGAACGGCCAGCCCAATCGCATCACATTCCAAGTCTACAGAGAGGGCGCCGCAGGTCAGCGGAGCTTTGTCGACGACAACAATTTCGTCTGCGACATGCCAGACACCGGGGTCGCCCGGTGCGGCGTCAGCACCCCCACACCGATCGACGCAATCGCCATCCAACCAACCTCCTGGATGGCAATGGACGACGTTACAATCACCGATTCGTTCACTCTTGCGCCCATCTCGACTGCCGTGACGGGACTTGCTGCGAGTCCGACCTCTACACGAGGGCAATCCCACTTGACATGGAATGCGACCAGCTATGCCTCATTCACGGGGCCCCCCGACACCTACAACGTCTACCGCGGCTCAAGCCCCAGCGACCTCCAGATCATCCAGTCGCTCAGCAACCAGACGTTTTCCTATCTCGACTCAGGCCTGCAGGATGACGTCCGATACTTGTACGAGATCCGCGCCCAGAATGCGCAGGGCGAAGGACCCGGCGCACAGGTCAGCTACTTCATCGACACCATCCCGCCCACCATCGCCAACCATGCGACCGTCACCGCCGAGGCGACCTCAAGCCGCGGCGCGACCGTCTCCTATCAGCGCCCCGCCACGACGGACAACATCGACCCGCCGGGCCTCGCCGCGTGCGCGCCCACGAGCGGCAGCCAGTTCCCAGTGGGCGCGACAACCGCGACCTGCACAGCAACAGACCAGAGCGGAAACGCCGCGACGCCCACGACGTTCCAGGTCATCGTGGCGGACACCACACCCCCCACCGTTGACCCCCACCAGAACATGACCGCGGAGGCAACAAGCGCCGCGGGAGCCGTCGTCACCTACCAGAGCCCAGGCACCGAGGATCTCGTCGATGGGCCAAGCACTGCGACCTGCGCCCCCGCGTCTGGGTCCACGTTCGCGCTCGGCAACACGACGGTCACCTGCGGCGCGGCCGATGCGCACGGGAATCGCGCCACGTCCACGACGTTCACTGTCAGGGTGGTGGACACGACGCCCCCAGCCATCGACCCAAAGCCCAACATGCTGCTGGAAGCGACAAGCCCGCAAGGCGCCATGGCCAACTACACGGCCCCGTCATCGCACGACACCGTCGACGGAGCGGGCGTCGCCTCGTGCGGACCCGCGACGCGCTCCATCTTCCAGTTGGGCACTACGAGCATCACTTGCACCGCCTCAGACTCCGCAGGGAACACCGGCACAAGCAGCTTCACTGTCACCGTCGTCGACACAACGCCGCCCCGCATCGACGCGCACGCGAACGTCACGGCCGAGGCCACCAGCACGGCCGGCGCCGCCGTGCAGTACGCGCCGCCTGCCACGCACGACGCCGTGGACGGCGAGGGCACGGCCAACTGCCTCCGCGCGCCCAACGCGACCTTCCCCCTGGGCACAACCACCGTGACCTGCTTCGCGACCGACGCCAACGGCAACCGGGCGACGCCGGTCACCTTCAACGTCACCGTCGCCGACACGACGCCTCCCGCCATCGACCCGTCGCCCAACCTTACGGCGGAGGCAAGCGGCCCCAACGGCGCAGCGGTCAACTACCAGGCGCCCGCGACGCGCGACCTCGTGGACGGCAACGGGACGGCCGACTGCGCGCCCGCCTCAGGACAAGCGTTCCCCCTCGGGACCACCATCGTGACCTGCAGGGCCACTGACGCTCATGGCAACAAGGCGAACGCCACGACCTTCACGATCACGGTCCAAGACACCACGGCTCCCGACCTCACGACCCAGGACAACATCACCATCACCGCCTGGGACTCGACCGGCACCCTTGTCACGTTCCTGACGCCCAACGCGACCGACGTGGTCGACGGGTCGGACCCCGTGACGTGCCTGCCCGCCAGCGGATCCACGTTCCGGACTGGCGACAATCTCGTCACCTGCCAAGCCACGGACCACGCCAACAACACCGGGACGACGACCTTCCACGTCGCAGTCGTCGCCACCGCGCCCCAACCGCCACAGAACGTGACCGCCGCCAGCGGCCCCGGCCCCACCAACGTCACGCTCGCCTGGACAGCTCCCACCCGCGACGGGGGCCTGGTGGTCACGGCCTACCGTGTCTATCGCGAGGGCACGCTCGTGGCGACTCTGACAGGGCTATCCTACCGCGACACGGGGCTCAGCCCGAACGCCACCTACCGCTACGACATCACGGCCCTCAACGACGCCGGGCCGAGCTTCAGCAGCTCCGTCAAGGCGTCCACCTCGCCTCCGCCCACCGCCCCCCAGAACCTCACGGCGCAGCCCGGAACGCAGCCGGGCGACGTCGGTCTCTCCTGGCAGGCTCCGGCCCAGACCTTCGGGCTGCCTCTCCTGGAATATCGCATCTACGAGGTGAACGGGACGAACCTCTCGTACCTCGGGAGCACCACGGGCACATCCTTCACGGCGACAGGATGCCAGGCGGCGAAGCAGTGCACCTTCCTCGTCCGGGCCGTCACGATCGCCGGAGAAGGAGCGTCATCGAACCAGGCGAGCTCGCCGGGAACAGAGGCCCGACCTCCAAACCCCGCCGTCCAAGGCAACCCCGACGGGAGCGTCGCCGTCTACAACGACAAGAACGGCAACGGCCAAGACGACCCAGGCGAGGACGTCGCGACCATCAACCCCAACGGCCTTGCATAGAAATCGGCGAGGGGCCTGAAACGATGGCGCCGGACGTGAGATCCCAGGGTGAGGGGCCCCGAAGTGGCGCTGAAGTCGGACAAGACAAGACCATGCTTATCAATCATGCACGCCGGCGTCCTAGGGCCGATCATGGGGAGAGGGGTGCGTCACGAGTCTTTACGTAGGGGGTCTGGCACGACGAGCATATGGTGTCGACTGAACGGCCCCACAACGATGTCCTCATCGTGGGCGCTGGTCCCGCGGGGAGCACAGCTGCCACGCTCCTGGCCTCGCGAGGCCTCCGCGTCCAGCTTCTTGAAGCACGGCGCTTCCCGCGTCAGAAACTCTGTGGCGGGCTCCTGACCGAGAAGACGCTCCTCCTGCTCAACCGCGTCTTTGGCGAAACGCCCCGCAGCTTGCATGAGGCAGGCATCATCGACGAAGACGCCCCGACCTTCGCCGTCTACTGGCGCAAGCGGCGCTTGGCCAGGAGCCGTTCAGAGCCCCCATTCCTCCTCGCGAATCGACAGGCGCTCGACGCGCATCTCTTGGCCCACGCACGGGGCGCGGGCGCTGAGGTCCTGGAAGAGACCCCCGTGCGCGAGATTGTCACCGACCCGCCCAGCGTCATCGACCTGGGCGGCCACCGACACGCCGGGCGCATCTTGCTGGGCGCAGACGGCGTCAACAGCTTGATACGCCGAACCCTCACCACCGAGGGCCTGATTCACACGCCGGCCTGGAAGGAGAACCTCGCCAGCGGGCTGGAGTGCAGCGTTCCGAAGGATCAAGCGCCCCAACTCGCGGGAGAGCTCATGATCCACTTGGGCGTCGTCGATCACGGGTACGGCTGGGTCTTTCCGCACAAGGACGCCTACCTCATCGGCGTGGGCGGCCTCAACCGGACCAACCGCGGCTTCCAGCGCGTGCTCGCCGACTATCTGGATCTCCTTGGGGTTCCATCAGGAGTTGCCTCGAAGGTCGCCGGGCATCCCATCCCGTACGGCAACCATGTCCCTCAGCCGGCCGCCGGGAGTTGCCTCCTGCTCGGGGACGCCGCGGGCTTGGTGGATCCAATCTTGGGCGAGGGCATCTACTACGCGGCGCGAAGCGCAGAGCTTGCGGCCAACAGCATCCTGCGCACCGACGCGGGACCCGCGGCTGCGCGCGAATACGTCCGGCTCCTTCAACGCGAAGTCCACCCCGAGTTTGAGGCGGGGCTCCGGTGGAGGCGGCTCGTCTTCGCCGGCCCGGAGTTCCTGCGCGCGACGATGAGCCTGCTTGCCCTCTGGGGAGCCCGCGCACGCGTCCTCGACGTCGTGCACGGGCGACGCGGCCTCCCCCAATGGGGGCGACAGGCCCGTGCGTACGATCCTTAGCGCCAGGGGTTTTACTCTTGGATGAGGGCGGGGTACTCGGTCCAGTTCAGGAGAAGGGCCGCGTTGAGCCGGCTGCGGCCGCCGCCGACCAAGTCGTACGTGCCGTCAGGGCGCATCCGGAGCCGCACAGGGATGAGTTCGGGGCTCGCCTTCATGGCCAGCGCCAGGGACTCCAGGCGTCGGGAAGGCGCTTCGGCCCGATGGAAACGGATCTTGTGGATCGGGACTATGACTGGCCTGGACGGCTTCGACTCCATCCTGCTGCTCCTTCCAAGAGTCGGCAAGGGGTCCTTCCCGATGGCCTTGTCGCTGCGGGGGTCTCTTGAAGCCGCGCGTGCGGCGGCTGCCGCGCGGGATGGTGCGGGAGGATCGGCGCTTGGCGCGCGGGGAGGGCTACTACGATGGTTTCCGCATCGTCGTCGGGAGCAAGCAAGACCGGAGGACCGTGGCGCACGAGAAGGGACACTGGCTCTGGGCACAGCTCCCCCACAAGGCGCGGCGCCGCTTCGTCGCGGCCGTGTGCGCCCGCTCGCCGCTCGACTTGCGTCGCCCCGCCTGGAAAGTCGTCCGCGAGGCCTTCGACGAATCGACCACGGGGACTCACCCTTTCGTGGAGGAGGTTTGGGCTGAGGCTTTTGCCGCCGACAGGATGGGGGAACGCGGGCTGCCGCGGTGGCTCAGGCGAGAGGTCGTGACCGCGCTTGGGATCCTCGCGGCGAAGGCCTCATGAAGCCTGGTCGCTTTCAGCGACCATCATGCGATCTTCGGCGCAGCGCGTCGCGCTCCTGGCTTGGGCCGAGAGGCATCCGGTGAGCTTGGAGGAAGCGCTTGACGCTGCGAGCTTGGCGTGGACGCACGGCTTCCGCGTGCGCTTCCACCGCGCTAGGAGCCGCCGGCGGCGCACGCCTGCCCGTTGGCTGGTTCGCCTGCGACGTGAAGCGTCAGAAACCAAAGGGTGACTGCGCGTGGGCCCAGACCCCTTCTTGGATGCGATTCAGGAGGCTGCCGAATCCGCCTTGCAGATTCTCAACGACTCTCGGCCTCCGCGCCTGCGTGCTGACCAGTACCCTCAGACGGTCCTCGTGCTCGGGGGAGGTATCCTGTGGGCTGCTGGTCATTCCGTGGACGAGATCGCGGACCGGCTCGAACTCTCCCGCGACTGGGTCGAGCCCCGCGCCCAGCGCCTCGTCGACCAAGGGTACTGGCGAACCGTGCCCGATGGAGCACGCAGCTACCTCGCGGTCGGAGACGTTCCCGACGACGCGGGGGAAGATGCCTGGAAGGAGGCGGTTGGGGAACTCATGGCGGCGCTCCTCGTCGTCGAAGGCTACCTCGAACGAATCGTCTTGCCTGTTCCAACCGTTGAGACGCCAGGCGTTCCCAGCGCGGGTTCTGGCCCCACTCCATCTCAGAGGCTTGTGCGCGAGATCATCGAACAAGCCCTGAATCCGACTTCCAACTCCCCCGAGTCGTAGTCCGACCGCTGTGCGGACGGGGTCAAGACTGCCTGACTAGGCGGGGCTTCCGGAAGCCAGGGTCCCCGCGGATGAACGCCTCGTAGCCCCTGCACGGGCTGGGAGACGCGGCGCCGTGATGGAAGATCCGGCGCAACCCCACGTCGTCGTGGCAGGAGGGTTCGCATCCATCCTCGAGGGCGAGCATGGCATCCTCGTCGTAGCCCATCTTGGCGCCGCGCCGGAATGGGCAGCTGGTGCACGCCTCCCGCGGAGGTTCAAGGAGCGTCGTCGCGCGCGTCGCGGCGGTCACGCGGCCCGAGGGGATGGCTTGCTCTCCCAAGACCCGCCGCGACCCTTGCCCCGAGGAAGGCAAGAAGAATGGGCTTGCTTTCTCCGTGCTCATGCGACACGCTCCATGAAGCCGTGCGACCAACCGAAGCCGAAGCAGTTGTGCGGTCCCGAGTCGGTCGTGTAGAGCGTTCGGCGGCATGGGCGTCGGACGCACCGGTAGAGGCGCCACGCTTTGCCGTTCTCGGCGGGCGATCCCGGGACGGGGAGGCTTGTCATCGTTGCGCTCTCCAGAGCAGGAAGGCGTTCCCGTCCGTGAGTTCACCGTGGTCGCTCGTTCCGCGCAGGATGCGGACAGGGCCGACGAACCGCGAGCGTGGCGGGTTCGTCCATCGCCGGCGGATCCTCCACAGCCATCGCGTCCCCCACCACTCCAAGCACACGTCGCGCGTCCTGATCGAGTGACCCCTGCCGTGTCCCGGCCACCACACGAGGAGCCTTCGCTGGGAATCAGCCAAGCGGGTTCACCCCATGCTTTCGGAGAACGGCGTCCACTTCCTGGCATGGCCCGCAGGTGCAAGGGCGCCCGAGCGCCATCGCGTGCTGACGCCACGTCACGAACGCCTGCCCAAGAAGGCCAGCACGAAGGACGCGCGCGATGTCGGAACCGCTACGCGGCACTGGGCGTCACCTCGGGCTTGAACTCGAAGGCCACGGCGAGCATGTAGCCCACAAGCGCTCGCTTGTGCTCGTGCTTCGGCTCCCAGTCCCCGAGGCTGACACGGACGCGCTTCTTCACGTCCTCCAAGTCGAAGCCTTCGCGAAGATGGACCTCGCCCTTGGGCGGGGTCGTGCCGGAGAAGACGCTCATGCCCCATTGCGTGAACACGTTGTCCATGCTCTGGAACTCCCTGGGAATCTCCCCGGGCGGCACGTAGTACCGCATCCCGCAGGGGAAAGCGAGATCCACGTCGCGAGGGCTCTCGCCTCCGAACATCTTCTCGATGTGCGCGGCCGGCACGCCGGGTACGACGGGAAGCCTACTGCTCAACGGGGATCATCCTCCTGTGTGTGCGCCCGCGGGTCGGGGAGCGCTGGCAGCGGCACTTGCAATCAGACGTAGATCGACACCCCCTTGGGTCGGTTCGTTGGAGTCCCGCAGATACAGCACGTCATGTGGTTGCCCATGTTCCACCCCGGACAATGTTCGGTCCTCCCGTTCGAACAGACGACAACCAATGCGCTCATAGGGACACCTCGGGGAGGAGCGTGAGCGCGGGCGTCCTGGCCCCGCCCATGCCAGCCGGGACGCCGGCGAGAGCCTTGATGGCGCTCTCGGCGGCATCGACGCCGGTGGCAAGATCGGCGAGTTCCCGATCAGATGGGGACGTTTTCATGGATGGATTCTCCGCGTGAGGTCTCCGAGGCATTCGGCGTAGAGGCCGTGGTCTTTGTGAAAGTGCGAGCGCGCCCGCGTGGCGGGCACGCCGAGGTGGACGTAGACGGTGTCCGTCCGCACGTCGCACGCATAGCCGGGGCGCGGGCTGATGTTGCTCGCATCGCCGGGTTCACGGGGAGCCAAATGCACACCTCGTCTTGGTGCGCGTGCCGACGTTCAGGCAGTGGCCGGCGGGGCAATGGTCGTGGGTCGATGGGCGAAGGCGTGTCACGTGCCCGGGGCCTCCTGCGGCTTCGCGGGCTGGATGGGTGTCCAAAGGCCGATGGACTCCTCCAGCACGCCTTTCCCGACTCGGGACGTGTCGAGCGCGTTGGGGTCGTCCACGAAGTGGTGGTAGTCCATCCCCCAGGAGCTGACGAGGCAGTAGAGCTCCTCACGAGTCGGCGCGAGTTCGTCTTCGATGCCCTTGCCTTTGGTCATGCGTCATTGCTCCACGAGGGGATCCGCACATGGATGTCGTAGACGTCGCGGAGGGCCCTTTCGAAGTTGCTTCCCCAGTCGATGGCGGGGAGCAGGCGCGTGAGGTCGCCCACTGCCTCCGCGCTCAGGGCCTGGGCCCGGTTCGTGGGGAATTGGCGCACGAACGCAATGGCGACGAGGCGGGCTTCCTCGGCGTTCATGGGACGACCTCGCGCCCGGAATTCCGTTGGGCTCTTATCCGTTTGTCCCCCCGCGATCCAAGCCAGGGCCGGCTCGCGGTGGCGCCGTGCACGTTCATGCCGGCTCCCGGAGGCTCCTGAGGAGGGCAGCCACATGCTGGGCGAGCACCGTGTCCTCGGTGGGGGCGTTCTCTGTGTCCGTGTGGACGTGTGGGCGGCAGCCGGCCTTGCAGCGCCAGATGGTCTCGTCGCGGAACCGCGTGGAGACCGTCTCACGGGTCAGGGCGTGGGCCTCGGCGAGCAGCGTGAGCGCGCGAGCCTCCTCGCCGGCCTGAAAGGCGTCGAGGACGGGCTGGTCCTCGGCGATGGCCGCGGCGCGGCAGGTCTGGCACCAGGGGAGCTCCTCAGGAGAGGGAGCGTCGAGCGGGACGCCGCGGTCGAACCGGCTGTGGGCCACATGGTGTGTCTCCTCGGAGAGGCCGCAGCGGGTCCGTGCGAAGCGGATGTAGGCGGAGGCTGCGGAGGCTGGCTGTTGGGTCGGGGGTTCGAAGCGATAGACGTGGACGGGGCCCTCGGGGGTGAAGATGAGCACGGGCTTGGGCGTCGTCCGGGGCCGCGGCTCCGAGGGCGGGAGGCTCGTGGGGCGGGCGCGTGTGAGGAGAGCGAGGCGTTCGCGGGCCTCTTCGAACATCCAGTTGGGGCGAGCGCCTGGGCCGCCTTCCACGTCGCGGCGGGCGTGGTCGTAGGCGCGCACCCAGGCTTGTTCGACGCTGGCCAGCCAGCCCTGCGGAGGATGGGGCCAGGCTCGGAGGTTCATGATGCCCACCGTGACGCGGTCGCCCATGGCGTACTTCGTGGACCACTCGCGGAGTTCTTCGGCGCGCAGAACACACCAGCTCCGGCCGCGGCCGGGATGGATCTCCTCGAGGGTGCCCACGACGCCGTGGCCCAAGACGCGCTTGCCAATGAGTTTCCTAGCTTCTCTGATCTGCATGACGAGATTCCCAGGGTCTTGGTTCAGACGACCCTCACAAGGGGCCGTCGCAGGGGGAGTCAATGGGCGCGGCCGCTCCTCGGGCAAGGGGCGTGCATGGTGGGTCGTCAGGACTTCGGATCGGGCTGCGCGAGGAGCACGAGGTTTCCGTAGGGATCGCGCACGACGAATTCCTTGAACCCGTAGTCCTTGAGGGCGAGGTGCCCCACGACGATGCCCTTCGCGCGGCACGACTCGTACAACGCTTCGATCCCCTCCTTCACGCCGATCCAGCAAACGCCGCAGTGCCGCCGCCGGAAGGCGCGCTGGAACCACGTCTCTTCGGCCCCGTTGAAGTGAAGGCTCACGCCCTCGCGCGTCACGATCATGAAGCCGCCATCCTCGTAGGTCGGCTCGAAGCCGAGGATGGCGTAGAACGCCTTCGTGGCCTGGAAATCCTGCGCGAGCATGCGAGGGGAAACGCTCTCCAGTTTCCACGAGGCCGGACGCTGAGCCATCATGATGCCATCGAGCCAATCGGGCGGGTTTGAGTATTCCGGTGGACCGAAGGATCGGACACGTGCCCATGGCAAGACCGACCCGCGTGTTGCTCGGGGACGTTGTGAACCGCGCTCGGGCTACGCCTCGGGGCAAGAGCCCCCGTGTGGCTCGCCTGGGTACGCGCGGCAGAACGCGCACCGGCCTTTCCCCGTGAAGGTGGCCCGCGGGTGCTCAGGCATCGCGGATCATCTCCTGGATGGTTTCCGGCTTTGGCCGCGCTGCGTGTCCGCGTTCTTCGGGGAGCCCGTAGGGTTCGTGGCCCCAACTGTTGTGGCCGTAGTAGAGGGGGTCGAAGGCGATGGGTTCGGGACAGCCCGCGCAGTGGGCCACGAAGAAGGTCTCGATGGTGTGACTCGCCAGCGTCGCTTGCGAGCCCTGATCGTGGCCTCCTTGGGGGGTGGGCGGCGCGGGGTTAACTTGGTCTTGGGTCATTGCGCGGGGGGCTCCTGCAGCGGAGCGGGGAGTGATCCGGGCTCGGGGAGATAGGCTTGCTGGTGGCTCGCCGGGGCCGTGACAGCGTCTTGAGGGCTCGGGATGGGAAGATCGGATGGGGAGGTTGCCTCAAGGTAGAGGCCTGCGCTCATGGTGAAGCCGTGCTCGGTGGCGATCCAAGGCGTCGCGAAGGGCCGCCCTTCGTCGTCCAAGGTCTCAATGAAGTTTCCCAGGGCGGAGGTGAGCCTGCGGATGGGCGTGAGTTGGTGCTGCCAGGGGAGGTCGTTGCGTTGCAGGCCGATGACGTGCATGAGGCCCCAGTGGAGCCAGCGCGTCGAGTGGTACGCTGGCGCCAGGCGCGTCGCGAGAGGAAATTCATCGCGTGTGTAGGCTCCCTCTCGCGTCCGCATCCCGATCGGCGTTGCGAGGAGGCTCGTCTCAAGCGAGGTGGCGATCCGTCTCCTGACGTGTCTGGGCAGCAGGCCGTGGTAGAGGGCGGGCACGTTGGCGTCCGCGCTGAGGTAGTCCCCGCTGCGCGCGTGGTCGCGCAGGTGTGCGCCCGTCCAGCGCGAGGCCAGGAGCGCCTTCTCGTCGGGCCCTTCGCCCGCGAGGTCGAGCCGGCGCGCGGCTTGGGCGGCGCGGAGGCCCATGAGGTTGTTGTACGTGCTGCTGGGGCGGGGCACGGTGTCCATCCAGTCGCCCGTGACTTCCTCGCGGATCAGGCCGGTGGTGGGGTCGAGGTGCGCGGCGCGCCAGTCGTCCCACGCCTTCTGGAGGTCGCGATGGTGGTCCGCCACGAAGGCCGGGTCGTCGAGGCGGTCCACCATGTGGAGGAGCCAGGGAAGGCCATCGGCGCGCGGCCAGGGGAGGTCGTGCCAGCCCTTTGGGGTGAAGCAGGTGGGCACGCGGCCCACGCGCGCGCTGGTGCGGACGACGCGCGAGAGGAGCCCGGCGAGGTACTCGACGGAAAGGGCTTCTCGGGCGCCATTGAAGGCCTTGCCGGTGTCGGCGACCCACATCGCGTGGAAATGGCCCTCCCCGGCGCGCAGGATTGCGCCTGCGTTGCGTCGGAGCACGAGGCGCGCCACGTCGTTGGGTGTGCCGCCGTCGAGTCGAGGAATCCCATCGCGTCGGATGGCTTGCGCGTCGAGGAGCGTACGGAAGCTCGTCGTAAAGGCGTGCCTTGTGAGGGTATAGGGTCCGACCTTCATGGAGCGCGTCTCCAAACAGAATTTGGTTGGCGCGTGTGCACCAACATAAGGATGAGGGCTGAACCCCCCGGTTCGAGGGTAGATGCTGAAGCGCATGGAGATGTTCCTGGAACTTCGTTCACCGAGGAGTGCCGTGAGCCCCTGGCCATCAGGGCTTCAGGTGCGCCTTCTTGCTGATCGCCTCAATCCGGGCGTCGAGCACCTCTTTGGCTTGGGCGTGGGCTTGGTCCAATGCTGGGCAATCGCGCTTGCTGCGCTTGGCCTACGCTACGGGGTCGTCCGGGCGAAGCTTCGAGTGAATGATGACTTCACGGGCATTCTGGTCAGCCAGGAGCCCTGCCGCTTGGATGATGTCCTCGACGATGCGTGCAGCCTCTCCCAAGGTCTTCACTCTCGCATGCTGGGCTGCGCATCCGCCGGGGCCCGCACCGCTTTCCCAGACGGTGTAGCCCTCCCGGGGATCGCGTCGGGACCGGGTATGACACTCGTAGTCGATGAAGAAGCCCTCTGCGCCGCCGAACCAGAAGCGGATTGCGTTGCCGAAGGCTTCCGCGTGGCGGATGCTGTGGGGGAGGCGGAAGGCGTGCTGGTGGCCGTAGAGGCATTCGATGCGGACCCGCTTGAGGGGGAGCCTCTTGGGATGGCCCTTCGTGGGGTGGAGGGGGCGGTTCGCGCGCGGCGTGTTGACCCAACCGAGGAGGATCTCGCGGTCGTGGGCGCGCTCGTGCCCGTTGCAATTGCCCAGGAGGAGGCGGGTCCAGTCGGCGAGGCTGAAGTCGCAGCGCGCGCCGTTGAGGTAGTGCGGATAATGGGGCTGCTCGGCGGGTCCCAGGATGGCGGGGGGCAGGGCGGGGACGTTGAAGTCCACGGGTCCGGGCGGAACGGGGTTCTCCCACGCCGGGTCATCGCGCATGCTCTCGGAGTAGGCTGCGAGGTAGGCCTCGCGGTTGGCCTCCGCGAGACGACCGAGAACCTC
The DNA here is from genome assembly GCA_021325135.1 of Pseudomonadota bacterium. Lineage (GTDB taxonomy): Archaea > Thermoplasmatota > SW-10-69-26 > JACQPN01 > JAJPHT01 > JAJPHT01. Next base: position 14,496 of record JAJPHT010000030.1, read on the forward strand.
CGTGGCCTCTTGAGAAGGGACACCGATCTTGACGAGGTGGTCGCGCAGGCCCACGATCTCGCCGTCGGAAAAGTCCCACGTGCTCATGCAGGGCCTCCCAGGCGCTTGAGCCCGGGGACTTGTTCGTCGGAGACGACGCGCAAATGGGTAATCGGGCGGTCTGGGGGTCCGCTCTGGCGGGTGAGCAGCATCGCGACGACGCTGACGCGCTCGACCTCGTAGGTGTGCCCGTCCACGTCGAGCACGCGTTCGCCCACGCTGAAGCTCAGGATGCTCGTGCTGGGGAATTGGACGCCGCGCGAGCGTGCCGTCTCAATGAGCCGCTGGGTCGCTTCGAGCCGTTCGCGGTGCGCTTGCAGATCGGTGGCGCGTCGGCCGCGCTCGTGCTCTTGGAACGTCTTCTCGAATTGCAGGAGGATGCTGCGTTCTTGGGCAATCCGGTGGAGGAGGTTCTCGTCGGTAGGAATGGCAGGATCCATGTTGGTGGCTGATGGGCTTCGTCCACGCTGGCGGGGTAGTTACTGTATGGTGAGGCCGCGGATGCTGAGGCCCTTGACGCGGGGGTGGCGGGGGTCCTCGGCGACGGCGCGTTCCCAGGCCACGTCGGCCTTCACGATGCCTGGCTCGATCCAGCACCGGAGGGGCTTGCGGATCTCCGGCGTCTCCACAAGAGGGCAGGTCTCGCGCTGGGCGGTGGAGAGCTCGGCAAGGATGGCCGCGATCTGGGTGTGCGTGATGCCGCTGCCGGCGCGGCCGTGGTATTGCCAGCCGCGCTCCGTCTTCTTCGCGAGGATGAGACTCCCGAGGTCCTCGCGTGCGCCCGTGCCTTGCGTGAGGCCCACCACGTCGAGGTTGTCACGGTGGTTGCCGGCCTTGGCCTTCAGCCACTGCTTGCTCTTCTGGCCTGGCTTGCAGGGTTCGTAGGGCGCATGGCGATTCTTCACCATGATGCCCTCGCCCCCGATGCGCACCATCCGCTCGTAGAGGTCCACCACGCGCGGGGTGACCTCGCTGAACTGCACGCGCGGCGCGGGGCGCAGGATCTTGCGGAGCAGCGCGTGGCGCGCCTCGTAGGAGTGGCTCATCGTGGAGACGCCGTTGACTTCGAGGATGTCGAAGACGACGTAAGTCATGGGGTTGCGGATCGCGTCGAGGGTGATCCCGTCGCGGTCCGTCTGAGGACGCTGCTGCACGGCGTGGAACTCCATCATCGAGCCAGTCGGGTCGAGCAGGCCGATCTCGCCGTCGAGCACGATGGATTTGTGATCCTTCAGGATAGCGGGCAGCGCCTCGATGATCTCGGGGAAGCGGTGGCGCTGGTCCGCGCCGGGCTGGTGAGGCTTGCTGGGGCGGCCGCGCAGTTCCACCACGCGGCCGGCTTCGATGCGGGTGAGGCCTCGCAGGCCGTCCCACTTGATTTCGGCCAGGTGGGCGCCGGTGCGTTCGAGGCTCTCCAGGATCGCGTGGACGTGGTCAGCACCGATCGAAGAGGCGAGCATGCAATCAGGAATCATGACTTTCTCCAGACTGAGTTGGGTCTTGGTCCATGTGCGGGGGGCCTTAGGAGATGACTGCGCGATCATCGGCGATCTTCTCGTGTTCGGCAAGCTTGTGCAATCGGTTGTCCTTCTCCTCCCCGCTTATCTCTTGATCCTGCCCATCACGAGGGCGAAGCCGCCCTCGTAGGGGTAGAGCCGGTTCCCGCTGGGAAGTTCGCGGGCTGGTTCCGCGAGGCCGAGCAAGGCCGCGGCGGGGAATTCGGCGTCACGAACATGGGGTAGGTGCGTGTCTATGGCGAGAAGGGCGTCGGGCTCGCTCGCGATGGCGACCGTCATCCCGTAGTTGCCTCGGACGTTCGGGTCGAGCGCCAGGCCTGGGACGCGGAGGGGTTTGGGTTGGAACGTGCGGGTGCGCGCCTCCTCGACGCCGGGCAGCAGGCTGGCGCGGTCGATTGCTTCTTGGAGGACCATGAAGCCGGCTCCGTTAGGGAGGACGAAGATGGGCATGCTCGATGGGCCCTCGGCGTGGATGAAACGGAGCGCGGGGTCCTTCTCCTCGTAGGAGCCGCGAGGAGGCGGTCGAGGTCCATGCGCGCTGTGCGTGCTCATGGGAGTAGCTCCTCGCACGCGGGCTCCGAGGGGTCGTAGGATATCAGGCCTTCAGCGGTGGGGGGCGTCTTCATCATGCTGGGCACGATGCGCAGGTTGAGGAGGGCCTCGAAGTCGAGCGTGTTCTTAACGACGCCAGCTTGGGCGAGGATCTCGTCAGGCAGGGAGTTGTAGTACGTTTGCGTGTCGTGGCGGGCGTTCTTGGTGAGCCCCATGATGGAGGCGGCGAGGCGCCACTTCCAGTGTCGCTTCAGGAGGAGGGCGAGGTGGAGCTTGTGGGTGGAAATCGTTTGGCTTGGCATGGGATTGGATCCGTTGGGCTTTGTTCACAACGGGCCGGGGAGCACGCTAGGCATTAGGTGCGGGCTTGGAAGCCGGGGGGTGCCCAGATGCCGCGGATGCCCGGCGGTCCAGCGGTGGCTATTGCAGGAACGTGGCCGCGGCTGGTGACGTAGGCGTCCACGCGCACATCGGCGTGGTCGAGCGCGCGGAGCAGTGCGTCGTGGACGGCGAGGGCGATCTCCTCGAGGGTCGTCGGCGCGCTCCGCGTCATTTGCTTCACAGCTCGGGCCAGGCTGTCGAACTCGGGCACACTCTTGTGCGTGAGGTAGGTGACGACGATGGCCCCGTGGAAGCGCTTCTTGTTCACGCGGCAGCGGGCCTTGTACCGGATCACGAGGCCGCCACTGCGGAGCCCGGCGCCGTCCAGTCGCAGCGCCTCGACGCGGCATCCGTCCGTGGTCATGAGCGACCTCCCGAGGCATTGCAGGCGTCGCGCCATGCCTGCGCGTCGCGGCTCGTGGTCGGCGTGAGCATGGCCAGCAACCGGCTGCTGGCGCCGTGCTGGGCGGGTCCCATCATCTCGGTCATGCACTTCAGGTTGAGCCAGTCTCGCGTGCGGTGGATCAGCACGACACCCGCGAAGACGCGGCGTTCACCCATCTCGATGCGCTCGATGGCGAGGTAGGCGACACGCTCTCCCCTGTGGAGACGGCCTTCGTAGTGGAGAACGCGCTGGGACGTCTCGCCTTCCGTCCAGGTGTGGCGCGCTTCGACGAGGGCGCGCGTGGGGTGGCCATGGTGCTGCTCTCCGTCCCACCCCACTATGCTCCCTCCGTTGGAGGCGTAGTTCTCTGGGGACTCTTGTGGATGTAAGATCGGTTGGTCATGGTTGCTGATCGGATCGGCTTGGTCCACGCTCGTCTCCAGGACGTCAGGATGGCTTGGTGATCACGAGGATGCGCGTGGCAACGTCGGTGGAGTTCTCGCTCTTGGCGAAGCTCTGGGGCGGCAGGCGCTCGCTCTCGCTGTCCAGTCGGTCGAGCCAGTCGCGGAAGTTGCTGGCCTTCCGGTCGCTGCGAAAGAAAGGTCCCTCGCTCATCACGCTGACCACGATTCCGCCGGGGGAGAGGAGCTCGTAAGCGTGCTGGACGTGGTCGATGTCCTGGCCCTTTTCGAAGGGCGGGTTCATCACGATGCGGTCGTAGACCTCGCCGGGCGCGTGCTCCAGGAAATCGCCGTCGGGGAGGAGGTTGAATCCTTTCAGCGTGAGGATCTCCCGAAGGCGTCCTTGGAGTTCGATGACGCTGAGGAGCGCCATGGGGTGGGTCTCGCGGATGGCCTCGGCGATGTTTCCCTTCCCGGCGCTTGGCTCCAAGACGCGGTCGCCGGGCTGGATGCACGCCCTCTCCAGAAGCTGCTCTACGACGGGAGGCGGGGTGGGGAAGTAGCCTGGGATCTTCATCCCGAAGAGGTCGCGTTCCAAGTCGCGGATCTTCTGCTGGGTGAGCGTGAGCGTGGGGACGGGGGTCAGGAGGCTCTCGAGCTCCCGCTTGGCTTGCGCCCACGTGGCCTCGGTGTCGAGGCCGGCCTCCCGCAATCGCTGCGAGTGCATGAGGTCCTCGACCGTGCCGCGGCTGCCACGACCCGCCTTGGCGAGGGCGCGGGCGACGCGGAGCGCGGCCTCCAAGTCCTTCGCATCGTCGAGCCGGATCAGCTCACCATCGGGATCGAGGGGCGCGCGCCGGAGGCGCTCCTGATCCTGCTTGAACTCCTCTGGAACCTCGCCCTGGAGCATCTCGCGCTGGCTCCACTGGTAGAGAGCCGCGCGCCGGTAGTACCTGGCGAGGACTTCTTCGACGTGAGCGCGCGTCTTCAGGCCGGCCAGGAGCGGGTGGATTGAGCCAGCCTCGTGGGCCAAGGCGAGGGCGCGGAGGGCGTTCTGGATGCTGCGCAGCTTCTTGGCATCGCTTCGCAAGCCGTCAAGGATGCCGAGCCGCCGGCGCGTGGGGTTCTGGTGGCCGATGGGAGGATCCTCCTTGTGCTGGATCGTGGCCTCCATGGCGTCGGCAAGGCGGCGCAGCTTCGCCGCGAGTCGAGCGGCTGCCGGAGCGGGCTTGACCGGCGTCGGGCCTACGTGGGGGGAAGGCGTGGGTGGAGTGGTTTCGGTCGTCAAGAGAATCGAGATAGGGCTTCGTCCAGCATCGCGTGGTGGAATGTGAAGGGGTTGCGCGTCGCCCGCGAGGCGGCGCGCTGCGCAAGGGGGGTCGAGGGAAAGGGTCGGCCCGACCACAATCCTCACGAGCCGCCGGTCCGAGGGCCCGTTACGGCGCGTCAGGATCTGCGCTTGCAGGCGGGATGGTATGGTTGGTCGTGTCGAAGGGGGCGAGGACGAGGTGTCCGAAGCGGCGCTGGCACGATTCGGGGTCCACGAGTTCGGGAAGGAGGCCGTCTCCGATGTTGGGATCGTGGCTTCCTTCGGCGTAGTCCAAAACGAGGGGGCGCGGCGTCATGGCGTGGAAGAGGCGAAGGATGTCTTCGAGTTGCACGTCGAAGCGCGTGATCGTTTCGCGGTTCCAGTCCATCGGCCCGAGATCCAGAAGCTTCTGCTCGATGGACCAGAGGCGCCAGCGCTCGGGCCCTGCGGGGACGACGCGGACGAGCAGCGCCGCCCAGAAGGTTTGGAACCAGTCAGCACCTACGGGGTGGTCGTCGACCGTGTACGTACCTCCGTTCTGCGTGCAGTAGCCGTGCCAGCAGCAGGCGGCCGTGCCGGCGCGGAAGCTCATGAGGATCGCGTACTGAGGGACAGGCGTGGCGGGAAGAATGTCGGTGCTGACCATGGTCTGGACTCGAGGGGCTTCGTCCAGATGACTCAGATCGCCTTGGCCGGCCGCCCGCGTGCCGCGGCATGCACACGGATCTCTGGCGGGCGCGGTTAGGAGCGCTGCAGGGGTTCGAGGATGGGCTGCATCCTCCACTCGACCCGGAAGCGGGCGCGCAGCTCGCGGCGGGGCAGGTCCAGCGTGAGGGTCGGGTCGAGGAAAGCAGACGCTGCGTGCCCGACGCTGGCAGACGATGCGTCACGGCGAGGGACCTCCGGGGTGGTCAAAAAGGTCACGCGGCGTCTCCTCGACCCAGGCCCACGAGCCGCCCAGGTCGATGAGCCCCTCCTCGGTGGGTCGGAACGTGATGGGCTCGCCCTGCGTCGTGTCGGTCGCGACGAGGACGAAGCCGCCCGCGGGAGTCGGTTTGACACGTCCGCCCTCCGTCTGGACGATCCAATCGAGGACCTGGCGGGCGATGGTGGGATCGAAGAGGGGGCATGCGAAGCCGTTCCAGGTCGTCCCCTGCGTCCAGCCCTCGAACACGGGGCTGGGCGTGGTGCCCTCAAGCCGGAACGCTCCGGGACGGGGCGCGTGCTCGCGTGCCTTGTGCCACCCGGGAAGGCCGACGCCTTCCTCGGGCTTGGTGTGCATGTCGCAGGGCCCGCGGGGCGCCTTGCACGTTGGGCAGGGGCGCCGCATCAGCTCGATGCACCCAGCGCAGCCGGCGCGCCAGAGTCGGAGGCTCGACCACTTCGCGCCACACACGGGGCACTCCACCCCCGTTTCTGGGGGAGCCGGTTGGAAGCTGTTCGGGCAGCTTCGGCCTCCGTGCCCATGGTGCTCGGCGAAGGTCCCATTCGCATTGACGGCTGGCCACTTGTTGCACGGACGGCAGTGAGCGAGGGTCACGCGGACGTGATCCGCGCACCCTCGTCTCCGGCAACGGTCGATCTGGCCATCCACGCGCAGGATCGTTTGGTTGCACTCGTCGAGTTGGGTGGGCCGCCACCAGGGTGGCTTGTCGGCCCAGAAGTCGGGCGGGTCCTTGCTCAATTGGCGTCCCCCGCTGTGGGCTTCGGATACGGGGTGACCGTGACGAGGAGGCAGGCGTCGCCGAGGGTGACGACGAGGCGGGCGCCACGCGCGTCGCGGATGCTCAGGCCGAGGTTGGCGCCCTCGACGGTGAGCTCCCGCGTGGCTTCGAGTTCTTTCTCGATGAACGCGGCGAGGGTGAGCGCGTGGCCATTGGGCTTCGCGGCACTGTGGGCGGCCAGAGCTGCCTCGGCAGCCGCCCAAACCTCTTGGCTTCCCGGATCGTCCGTGGGCTCGCCGCCCTCAAGACGCATGAGCGCCTCCAACGCGGTGGCGAGATCGTCGGCGCTGTTGGCTGGTTGGTCGTGGTGTGTCATTTTCGGCATTCGGAGACTTGGTTCAACGGTTGGAGGGATCGATCCCTTGGGCTGGGGTCGTGAGGCTCTCAGCGTATCCTTGGACGGAGTGCCGCTGTCGTGCTCGCCACGCGAGCCTTCCGGGCGCGAGGGTCCGGGGTTTTCAGACGGCTGCTTCCCAACGAAGTTTGGTCTGAATGGGCGCGTGGTGGCCGCGGCGGCGCCCGGGACGGTTCCAGGAACCGCCTCCTGCCTCGCCCGCCGAGGTGAACCCCGCCCCTCGGAGGCTAGCGCCCCCCTCCTCGGGGAGCGTGTAGGTCACCAGCTTGGAGGCTCCCATGGCGCCGGCCACCTGGCGGGCCCGGGCCAGGAGGAACGAGCACGCTCCTGGCGTGCCGTCCGTGGCCAGGCGCGTGACCTCCAAGGCGCCCTCGCGCTGGAGCATGCGGCTCACGGGCCGCCCGACCAAGGCCACGCCTACGAGCTGCGAGGCCTCGTTGATCACGCCCAAGACGGCGCGGGCGCCCCGGCATGGCGGGTGGTGCCGGTGGTGTTGCTGGATGAAGAGGTTCGCCTCCCGCAGCGTCGTGATCCGGGCCCGGAGGCGGGCACTCCCTCGCGATGGGCTGTCAGAAGCCAGGGGTCGGCACCCCCGAGGCGGTCGCGTCCTTCAGCCAATAGACACGGGCTTCGCCCGGGTACTTCCAGCCTGGGAGAGAGCAGCCCACGATGGTGCGGTCTCTGGTTTCCCAGACTGTGTAATCCGGGGCGTTGTGGCATGGGCTGACATCCTGCGGCCCGATGCACGCGAAGAACTGGTCCCTTGTGACCTCGACCAGCCCCTCTCGCGGCGGGCTCACGACGACCCCTCCGGGCGCGATGGAAGGATCTCTCCGCGAAGGGGGCTCAGGCCGCGAGTGTCAATGGTCAATTCGGCGGGAACCACCATTTCATCGGCCCCCGTCGCGCCCGCCGCGCCTGCCGGTTTTGCGCACGTCGAGCGCGATCTCGCGCAACACGACCTCAGAGAGCATCACGGCGCGCACCCTTGCTCCCATCGCTCAGCACCTCGCGTGCTTGTTATGGCGAGCAGCAGTCGTTGGCGAATCGCAGTTGAGAACGATGACGGACGTGGTCATGGTCGTTGGAGACTGGTCGTTGGTTCAATGCTCATGGAGCACCAAGGAGGGGCGCTTGGATCGTCACGCGGTTTCGGCAAGCATCGGCGCGGCCTCGTCGCATGTCAAGAGCAGCTCCAAGGCTTGTTGGGCGGCGTCGCAGGCCATGCCCTCCCACCCGGCGTCGTGAAGGACCTCGCGGAGGTTTTCGGCGAGGCCTTGGAGCGTCGTGCGGACAACACGGTCGAGATAGTCGTTGTTCGGTTCGCCCTCTTCTGGAGGCGTCGCGTTCTCTTCGATGTGGGCCATGGCCTCCTCGCGGACCATGGCTGCGAACGACGCGACCTCCCGCCTCCGGGGGATGCCGCCTTCTTCGAGGGTGAGGTAGGTGGTGGTGAAGCGGGGCCAGCGGCCCATCATGTACGCGGCGTTGAGATCTCCCGCGCGAAGGAGAGGGTCCTTCTTCGGTCTGGTCGTTTTCTTCTTGGGTCGGCTCATCGAGGTTCAGCCAGGGACTTCGTTCACGCGGCCATCGATTCAGCCCAGCCGGATGCGCGCGTTGGCGTTGTTGAGACGGAGGGCCTGTGCGAGGCTATTGGCGAGGGGTTTGGCGAGCCAGGCTGGATCACTCCAGGCTCGGGCATCGCGGTAGGACAAGAGGTGTTCGTCCCGGGCGTACCAGATGAGGACGCCTTCGGGCGTCCAGAAGCTGGCAACCTCTCCGTGCTCACGGAGCGGGGCCGGGAGTTCGAAGACGCTTGGACCGACACGGATGCCTTGGGACGGCCGTTGGACTTGTTGGAGGGTCAGATCCAGAAGCCAGTGATCCTCGACTTGGACCACAAGATGGCCGTCCCAGCGCCCGTCTGGCACTCGGCCTGCTCCCCCAACGCGCACGATGGTCCCGCCGCCGAGCACGGCAAGATCCTCTCGCCCTGCAACGAGGTGCGCGGCAGCCGGCGGGGTTGCGACGCGCAAGCGGACCGGGACAACATCCGCCTTGAGGCCTATCTTGCGCAAGGTGTCCCGGGCCACCCGGCTGTAGGCGATGCAACTGGGATCATGGTGCGTGTCGGGGTACAGGGCGCCGAATGTCGTGTCCACGCTGTTCACCAGGATCGCGCATGCGAGTCGCGCGCGTCGGGCGCGCGCCTTCGCGCTCAGCACAGGCTCCCCTCGGTATCCATGGGGAGGCGCCGCAGGAGCGTGGTCGTGAGGCTGTAGTAGCCGCCTTCGAGGCGTGGCGCGTGGGCACGGACCCACGCGTCGGCGCCGCGTGAGTTGAGGTGGGCTTCGAGCTCGTCGAGAGTCGCCGTCTTGGCGCTGACGATGCTGAGGTTGTGGTTGATGGGCAAGACGCCCTCGGGGATGCGGACGGGCTTGAGCGTCTTGGCGATCCTGGGCACGATGAGACGGGGCTCGTCGAGCGGCCAGTCGTGCCACGATTCGGGCGGCAACCAGCGCGGCGTGCGGCGGCCGCGGGGAGCCATGAGCGGGAGAAGGCGGTCCAGGTGCGCCATCACGTTCGCGTCCGGCTCAGCGTCGGGTCGGGTGCGGATGGCGTAGCGGCGCAGCTCGTGAAGGACGCCGCCCTTGATCTCCTCTGTGTCCACCACGGGGACCAACACGTCGCACGGAAGGCTCTCGGCGGTGGTGGAGTTCACGACGAAGATGCCTTTCCCGCCCAGCCAGGGCGCGAGCCGGACTTCCGCGACGTCCCCCAGAAGCGGCCCTTCCACTCGGGCGGGGGCGCCGCCGTCGGGGAAGATGGGCTCCGCCCCGAGCGGTGTTGAGCCTGGCGAGGGCGTGCGGAGCACGACGGCGACAGGATGGATGCGCGGGGGCGTGCCGGCCTTGCGCTGCTTGGGCCGATAGAAGCTGGTCGCGGGATCGAGCCGCTCGTGGTGGTGAAGGCCGAAGCGGCGCCCCAACACCTCGCGCAGGGTGGCCGCGTTCTTGTTGAAGAGCCAGCGGTCGGCAGTGACGAAGCCGACCTCGCCTCCGGGCCGCAGGACGCGGGCGCAGCGGTCCAGGAAGCTGTGGAGCAGGTCCGCCCGCGCGTGGGCGGGAACGACGGCCTCGTACTCGACGCGCAGGAGCGTGGGCACGTTGGCGTAGCGCAGGTAGGGCGGGTTGCCGGCGACGACGTCGTAGGCGGGTACCTCGGGGCCTTCGGTGAGGAAGTCAGCCGTGTGGATGATGCGGCGCGCGGCGTGGGCGGCCTCGGGCCACGTCCAGCCGTGCTCGACGAGCAGGTTGGCCGTGCGCGTTCCCGCCTCTTGCGCCGCGCCGGGGTGCACTTCCCAGGCTTCGAGGCGGGCGTGGAGCGCTTCCGTGTCGAGGCCGGGCTCGACTTTCAGGAGGCGGGTGAGGGCGGCCAGGAGGAAGGCGCCGTCCCCGCAGCTGGGCTCCAGGAGGCGCCTGGTTCCGTGGGGCCAGGTGAGGTGGTCGAGAAGCTCGTCAACGACGGGTTCGCGGGTGTAGATGGCGGTGGCGGCGTGAAGTTCTTCGGTCGCCGCGAATCGGGAACGCTGGACTTGGGGTTCGAGTTGCATGTTCGCGTGGAAAAGCGGGCTTCGTCCAGGACGCGGAATCCGTCCTTGGATTGGGGCGGAGCTTAACGGGAGGCGCGCTGGCGCTCTTCGCGGAACGTGGCGTACACGCGTGCGAACGTCGCGGCGCCGAAGGAGGTGCCCGTATCGTGGCACCAGGCCAGGAAGCTGACGATCTCGTCGTGCTGGACCTCGGTCAGGTGCTCCTCGATGTAGAACATGAGTTCGGCGGGATCGAAGCTGCCCGCCGTCCTGATGGCATCGCGCATCAGGGACACCGCGAGGGAGTCCTTTCGGAGGTCGTATGCGCCGGTGGCGCGCTTCCGGGCCTTGTCGATCCAGTCTCGCGACGGGGCCCCGTCAGCCGCCGAGGGCGGCAGGCCGTACTCGAGCTCGGGCACCTTGGCGCTGGGCCGGGGCGTGGCCTTGGCGGAGACGGCGGCTTCCAGCTTCTCGAGGAGCTCACGCGCCTCTTGGATCTCCTGGCGTTGGGTGGCAGAGGCGCGCGTCCGCGGGAGGCTGGCTTCGAGGGCGTCGAGGGCCCTCTTGAGCGTGTTGAGAACCTTGGTTGTCATGATGATCGACCAATGTCGAGAAAGGACTTCGTGCAATCGTGGCTCGAGAAGGCGCCTCTGATCAGCTGGCGGGTTGCTTGGGCCACGCGCCGTGGTACTCGGAAGGCGCGTAGTTCGGTCCGCCCGACCAGGGCCGGTCCTTGACAAGGCACCACGATTCGAGGTGCTTGTCGCTGTGGACGAAGGCAGCCGCGTCCTGCGGGTCCTTGAAGGGCCCCCAGGAGCACTCGTCGTTGGGGTTCCAGACGAACGCTTCCTCGACGTCCTCTTCGTGGCCGTGGGTCGTGCAGTCATCGGGGTCCTCGCCGGGCGCGCCGGTCAGGATGCAGGTGGGTGGCTCCTCATCTCCGTCGGTGAGCAGGAAGCCGGGATCGCTTCCCTGCTTTTCCAGGAGAAGGGCCATTCGGCGCGGCGTGACCTCCTCTTGGAGGATCGTCGTGAAGCTGCCGCTGGCGTCTCCCGCCGTGATCTGCTCGTGCAACTCAGCCAGCGTTTCAGGGTCGGCGGGCTCGTTACGCGTGAGGACCTCGACGTGTAGGATGGTGCGGTAGAACTTGGCAGGCGCAGTGGATTCGGTCATCTCATCTCGTTGGGTGGGCTTCGTCCAGTGCGTGCCGCGGCGGCACGATCAGGCTGATTCGGTGTGCGTGGACGTGGGCGCGCCCGGGGTGGGGCTTGGCCCGGGCTCTGGGCGGAGCTGATCCTTGTGCTCCCAGACGAAGTCGCGTCCGCGCCGGGCGAAGTCCGATGCCCGGTCACGATTCAGCGTCAGGCGGAGGGTCCGACCCGAGCCGGCGAGGGCGAAGGAGATGCCCTCTGCGGACTTCGAGAACCCAACGCTGATCCCCTCGTCGAGCTGGAGCGAGTAGTCGCCTTGGGATTCGGCCACCGAATGCAGCCCCAGCTCCTTCGAGAGGGCGCGGAAGAGTTCGAAGGCCTTCTTCCAGGGGAGCAGGAGTTCGACACAGCGGTCATCATCCTGTGCGTGGAAGGTCATGCCCTCCGTCGTGGCTTGGGCCTCCAGCGTCCCGCCTGCCACGGCCGTGAAGACGCCCGTGCCCCCCTTCTTCCGGCGGGGAGGGGCCTTGCTGGCGCGGGTGGCCAAGAGCTTGGCGATGGTCTCGCGCTGCTCGGGCGTCATCGCGGCTGGCTTGACGTGCTCGCGGATCTCCGCGTAGGGAACCATCGGTTCCCAGGTGCCAGCGTCCAGGAAGCAGCACTTGAGCGTCGTGGGGTTGACGCGTAGGACGATGAGCCAGCGCGCGCCCGCGCCGTGGCTCCACCGGATGAGGTCGCCCACGGTGAAGTCGGCGCGCGAGAAGCGGATGCCACCGGCCTCCTCGATGCGCTTCGTCCAATACGCTATGGCTTGCGAATACTCCTCCTGGCGGGCCAGGGCGTTGGCGCGCCAGGCCCTGACGTTGTGAGGGTCGAGGCCGTGGCGGGCGGCGTAGGCGTCGAGATCCTCTCCCGTGGACGTGAGGCTGGCCCTGACCTTGCGCAGGTTCGTCTCGGCCTCCTTGAGGCGGCGCTGCATGTAGCCGATGTCCTCTTGCTCCTCGACGCGGCCCAGGGCTCCTTCGGCCCGGTGGGCGAAGTCCTTGGCTTCCCGCTCAAGGTCCAAGGCTTTGAACGCGGCGTCGTGGGACTTCTTCTGGTCGCGCTCGTGGCGCCGTTGGGAGTGGTGGCCTTTGAGGACGGGCTGACCCGGGGGAATGGAGCGGACGGCCTCGTCGCTGCGCCGCCAAGACGCGGCGGCTTGCGCCTCGCGCTTCTGGCTGAGATCCTCAAGGCGCTCGGCGCGGGCGAGGCTGCGCTCGTTCTTGCCTTCGATGCGCTCTTCGTACGACTCGGGCGTGGTCGTCTGGAGCGCGTGCAGGATGCGGTCCGTGGGGTCGTCCCAGAAGCTGAAGGCGCCGCGCCACTTCTTGGCCTTCAAGGCGTAGAGCATGCCGTGCCACTTCGGTGGCGCGGTGACCTCCCACACGTCGCGGGGCGCCTTGCCCGGCTTGGAAGGCTTCGTGACCGTCTTGAGGACGCGGATGCCGGCCAAGAGCAAGGCGTCCGGGTCCGGGCGTGGCACGCTGGTAGAGGCGTGGAGGGTGCGGGCGGCGAGGGCGGCGTCGTGCTCGCCCAAGGCGTCGGCCTCGCGGATGAGCGTGAGGTGGGCCTGCATGAAGGGCTCCATGCGTGCGGCGCGGATCGCGAAGCCCGCGCCGTGGGGCTCGGCCGCCGCGCGCAAGGCGCTGCAACCGACGCACTCGCCTGGCGAGAGGCCCAGGATCTGCATGTCGCGCGCCGTCAATGCCACCAGGGGCATCGACAGTTTCTCGGTCGCTTGCGCACCATCATCGGGTTGGTCGGAATTATTCATGGCTGTGGTCTGTGGGGCTTGGTTCAACGCGCGGCGATGAAGCGCGACCTGGTCAGTCGCCCTTCAGGATCTGGCCGTCTGCGCCGACGACGAGGAGACCGGAGCGAGGGCCTGTGGTGAAGTTCCGTTGGGCCTTCATGTCGGGGAAGGCGACCGTCCGCGCCCGACGCTTCTTCGGGGCGATGAGGAGGCCAGGCGCGGTGATGGCTTCTGGGGCCACGGCGGTGGGCGGGAAGACCAGTCGGACGTTGCGCAAGAGGCGGTGGCCCTTCTTGGTGATCCGCGCGACGCAGATCATGTCGAAGCCTTCCTTCTCGGCCGGGCCTGCCGGGTGTCTTCGGACGCTCATCCACCAGTAGGCCGGCTCGGCCCTGAAGTCGCCGGGGTCTCGGCGAGAGCCGCGCGACCCGCCGCCCGTGAGTTCGTAGCGCCTTCCATCGACGACGAGGGCGCAGGCGTGGTGGAGTCGGGGCGCTTCGCGGCCCAGCCAGACACGCGTGCCGTACTGGGTGCCCTCGGCCTCGGGAAAGTGGACCCAGGCGTAGTGCGTGCAGTCGTCCCAGGGCGCTTGGCATTCCGGCCCATGCGCGTCCCGCCACGAGTGGCCGTAGTGGACGAACCAGACGCCCTCGTCCCATGCGTACGCGTAGTCCGTGACCGACGAATCGTCCCAAGGCCACGGCCAGCCCTGGACGGGAGCGGCCGCGTCCTCGCGCGTTTCGATGAGCTTGTTGACGGCGTCCCGGTAGTCGGCTTCGCAGGCGGCGTCGAGAATGCTCGCCCAGCCCTGCTCACGCATGGATGTGGGGCTACCCTTCCAAGCGATGCTGCCGAGCCACTCGGCGTCCTTGCCGCGGCCAACGTAGAAGTCTGCTCGTACACCCAAGCGAGCCACCCCTACTGTGGAACCCTCGCGCGAGCATTCGCCTCCACGAGCTCCGTCCGGCAGACTGGGCAGCGACGCTCGCCCGTGATGAGGGCTGGCTCGCGGCCGTCCCTCTCCGCGAAGTGCTCCGGATCCTTGGGGCAGACCAGGCCGTGAGCCCCGCCATTCGTCCGCCGTCCAGATTCGCCCGGGTGCCGCGGAAGGGCTTTGTCGCGGGCGTCGTGGTGCCAGATGCGTCCATCGTGCTCGCGGACCTGGCCCGCCTTGAGGGTGCAGGTGCAAGCTGATTTGGCCGGCTTCCACTTGCGTTCGAGGCGATCACGGCGTCGGAGCTTCGCGTATTCGCCGCGGCTGAGCTTGAAGTGCTGGCCCGCGCCGCCCAGGCCGATCGTGATGAAGTTCTGGCAGCACACCGTCCCGTCGGGATTGTGGTAGACGAGCGTGGTCAGGACGGGCTCGAAGCGCCGCGCAGGGAACTCGGAGACGTTCCCCAACCGGCGTGCGGGAGGAAGCGTCGGGAGCCACTGCATGGGCAATGGCGACCGGCTCACGCACGAAACCATGCTGAAGGGCAGGAGATACTCGTGCGCGTCGCGGACCTCGCCGACCTTCGTCTTCCGGCCAGTCGGCTTGTACGTCGTCGCGTCGTACTCGTCTTCCTCGACGATGAGGAAGATTTGCGGGAACTGGTCGCCTTCGAACTGGAAGATGTCGCCTTCCTTGATGTCCGCCAGGGCGATGGGCTTGCCTTTGCGCTTCTGGAGCTTCAGCCAGACGCGCCTGATCTCGTCGCGGTTGAGGAGTTTGGGACCAAACATGGTGGATCGAATCGAGGGCTTCGTGCAACGGAGCCTGACCTATCGCAACAGGTGGCGCAGATGGGGCGGGGCACCCTCAGGATCGCCTTGGTAGGCGTAGAGCGCGTTGAGGTCGTAGCGATCCAGCTCTTCGATTTCGCAGGCCAGGCAAGTCCACATGCCCAAGCGGTAGGTCATGGGGAAGCGGTGTTTGAGGCACACGTCGTCGCCGCGCGTGAGTCTGCTCATCTGGCCTCCGTGCGCGAGGCTGGGGCATCGTACGCATCGAGCCTTGGCGTCCAAGCTCGCTCCTGGGGCTCCAAGGCGATCGCTTGCGCGACGGCGTGGGCGAGGGGTGCGGGGACGCCGTTGGCGGTCTGGAGGCCGCGGCTGGCCAGGTTACCGGATAGTCGGTAGTCGCCCCAGAGGCCGAAGAGCGTGAGGGCCTCTTCGACCTCGATGCGCCGGTTCTCGTCAGGGTGGAGGAAATAGTTCTTCGTCACGTTCGTGACGGCGGGGCTCGTGCCGTCCCACGCTAGGCGCACGACGCTTTTCCAGTGGTTGGTGCGGGTCGGACTCGTCCGGTTCGCCACGTAGCTGCCGGTGGCTGGCACGTCGGCGTAGCGTCGTGCGAGGCGCTCGCTGAGATGACCGCGTGGCCGCCAGTCCGGTGGCAGGCGCCGGAAGGCTTCGCGGACCGTCTCCGCGGGTGAGGTCCGCAGGGGACGCATCTTGCGGCCGGGTTCGAGGGCGACGAAGATCCAGCGCCGCCGCCGTTGGGCCGAGCCGTACTGCGCGGCGTTGAGGATCATGCTGATCGTCTTGTAGTGCATGCGCCGGAACGCCGCCTCGACGCGATGGACCTCGTGCCGGCTGATGGTGTCCACGTTTTCGGCCACGACGAACCGGGGCCGCACGCGGGCGATCAACTCGGCGAGGTTGCCCGTGGTCTCGAGGCGGGGATCGTCGTCCCGCCGACGGCGGTTCTGGCGGGAGTGGGCTTGGCAGGGTCCCGTGAGGAGGACGCCGGCGCGGCTGGGGCCGCCCGTGCCCACGAGAATGCCTTCGACGAGGCTGATGGCGCCGTCGGTGCAAACGGTCTGGAGGGGGTCATCGAGGCTGCGCGGCGCGCCCCCGCTCTGCTGGCCCAGGGTGAAGCGGGCCTCGCAGACGCCCAAGTGTTCGCCCGAGGCGGTGACCGTGGGCAGGGGCTCGTCGAGGCTGGCGGTGGTGCTCGTGCCGTAGAACTTGACCAGGAAGTGGAGGACCTCCTGGATTTCTTCGGGTGTCGTGGCGAGCTCGCGCAATGGCACGGGTCCGGTGCCGTTCTCGATGGCGCGTGCGAGGGGTTCCATGCGGGGGCCGCCGAAGCGGCGGAAGCCCTCGGCGATGCGCGAGAGCGTGCGGGGGCTCAGGGGTCGCTTGCGTCCCCAGATGCTCTTGCCGGGGAGGCTCCAGTCGATGATCTCGCGCGCGCTGCGCCAGGGCAGGGTGCCGGGGATGGGCTTCTTGGGGTTGCTGTGCGTGGGCTTGGGCCAGCGGATTGGCTTGCCGTTGCGGCGGCAGATGATGAACAGCCGCAGGCGCCTGGTGGGGTCGCCGAAGTCGGCGGCATTGAGGACCTTGTACTCGACGCGGTAGCCGCGCTTCTCAATCTCGGCGATCCAAGCGAGGAACAACTCGCCCTTGCGCGCCTTGATGGGGCGGTTCGTCTCGTCGAGCGGACCCCAGTTGCGGAATTCGGGGACGTTCTCGAATAGGCAATCCTCGGGTTCGGCCTCGTCGAGCCAGCGCAGGATGTAGTTGGGCGTCCCGCGGAGCTGGTCGTTGACGGGCTTGCCGCCTCGCGCTGTCGAGAAGAAGACGCAGGGTGGGCTGCCCACGAGGATGCGCAGCTTCTGGCCTTGGAGGACCGTCTTGGGGCTGACGTTCTCGATGCTGTCGCAAATGTGCGTCGCCCAAGGGTGATTCGAGGCGTGCGTCTCGACGGCGATGGCCCAGTGGTTCAACGCCACGAGGTCAAGGTCGATCTCGCCGCCCAATTCCGCGGCGAGCTCCTTGACCGCCATGGCGAGGGCGGTGCTGGTCCCGCCGCCTCCGCAGAAGAGATCCGCCGCGCGGATCACGGTGGGATGGCCCCTGCGGCGCGCTCGTGAGGAGCGCTCCGCTGGGGCAACGAGCAGTTGTTGCCGACTCAATCCGGTAATCCTGTGTTTTCACCATGGACTTCGTCCAGGCCGGCGGGCGCGGGGGCTCAGGCGTTGGCGCTGGCGGGCGTGGCGAGGTTGCCGATGTCGAGATCGTCATCCGCGGGCAGGGTGACCTCGGGGAGCACGACGAGGGGGCTCTCGATGACCTGCTCCTTCCTGGCGAGGGGGGCGAGGACCTCGTTCATGAGGGATTCGCGGAAGGGATCCACGTTGAACGAGTCGGGGTCCAAGGGCTTGACGAGGCTGGCGCCCAGCGCGGCGAGGGCGCGGCGCTGCTCGGGCTTGGGCGTGTAGACGTCGGTGTCGAGATTGGCCTTGGGGTTGGTGTCTCGGAAGTGGTAGCGCTCCTCGAAGACGAGGATGCCGTTGGGCAGGGCGCGGATGAGGCCGTGGACGGTGCGTGGGCTGCTGGTGCCCTTCTTGACGAAGCGGACTTGCATCGCGCGGGCGGGCCGCCCCGCTTCGTCGCAGAGCGTCGCGTGGAGCGCCGCGTAGATCTTCATCCCCACCGTGTCTTGGCGGGTGGGCACGACGAAGTGGGCTTCGGGGACGACGCGGATGAGGTCCAGGTCGAGGATGGTCGGGTCCTCGAGGCATTGGATCACCGTGATGGTGCCGTCGCCCTTGGGCTTGCGGCTCTGGATCCACTCGGGCTTGAGCACGATGCCCTTCCTGTATTGTTTGAGCGTGCCCGGGATGGGCTTGTCGATTCCGCAGGCAGGGCAGTAGTCGAGGCGCTTGAGGTTCTCGCCGTGGACCTCGCAGAGGTTGCTGAACTTGAAGCCGTTCGTTCCCGCGTTGCTGGTGGCGAACTTGACCAGACCGACTTGGAGCGCGATCTGGCTGTTGGGGACGCTGAGGCGGTAGGAGCTGCTGGAGTCTTCGGTGTCTGTGGTGTTGGCCATGGTGCTCTGAACGAGGACTTGGTTCAGGGACGAGTGGGGGTCAGGGATCAGGCGCTCGGGGGCGCCCGGGCGGCGAGGACCGCCTCGATGCGGGAGGCTTGGCGTTCGCCGCGGACGAGGCCCAGGTATTCGCGCAGGTCGTCACTGTCCAAGGCGTCGAGGTCCTCGTCGTCGAGGCGGTCGCCTTCGGCGACGTCCGCCCAGTCGAGGAGGACGTGGTCGGCTTCCTTGTGCGTCTGCGCATCGTACACCTTGGCCAGGCCCCCGCCTTGGGCGAGGGTGATCACGATCCGACCTGCGCTCTGGGCAGGCGAGGGCGCATGGGCGATGGTGTCCAGGAGGAGGTTGGCAAGATCCTCCGCCAGACACCAACGCTCGTAGGAGGCGCGGAGCACGGGGTCGGCCATGGTGCGCGTCATGTTGCTCGCTTCACGGTGGAGCACGACCATGCTCGCCTCCTCTTGCGGCAAGCCCTCGACCTGGGCGACCCGATCGACGAGATCTCGGACGGCCCACTTCTCCCTCCACAACGCCTCGCGCATGGTGCTGAGGCGCTCCTGTGGTGGGCAGGTGTGGATGTAGTGGTACTCGTCGAGGGCGAGCATGAGGAGCCGCTCGCACGCGGCGGCTGGGGAGTCGTCCGCGTGGGCGTAGCGCCGGCTCTGGAACGTCGGGCCGTGGTCGAGGGGCTTGACGGGCTTGCCGCACGCGCGACAGGAGACCTTCTGGACGTCGCGGGGCTTGCGGCCTCCCTTCGGAACCTCCTTGACGATGGTGGAGTCCACGCACTGCCAGGGAAGCTCGCTGGGAAGGCCGACGCGCCGGGCTTGAAGGGCGTTCGTGTTCGGGGTTGCGTCGGGGAGGATTTCGAGGCTCACGCGGACGTGGCGTCCGTGGAGGCGCGCGAAGTCGAGGCTGGGCAGGAGTTCCCAGGCGTCGAACCCCGCGGCGAGTTCGCGTTCGGTCGGAAAGGTGATCTCTTGAGTCAATCTCATGGGAATGCACGGGAGACTTCGTCCAGGATGATGGGATTCAGAGGGAGTACCGGACGGGGAGAGGTGGCAGGGGCGCAGCGGCGGGCGCGCTGGCTCCGGCCTTGCGGACGGCGCTCACGAAGCCGTCCCAGTCGGCGAGCCGCGCGTAGGGCCACCACTGGTTGGTCTTGCCGGTGTAGTCGGTCCGGCTGCGGCAGCCGCGGAACATGAGCCCGTAGCCCGTGTCCTGGCAGAACTGGACGTAGACGGTGTCGGCGTGGAGGACGCTTTCCCCCGATCCGGCGGGCCCGCCCGGCTGGAAGCGGAGATCGTAAGCGTTCTCGTCGAGGCCGAGTTCGGCCGCGAGCGCGCGGAGGATCTTGAACCCGAGGCGGCGGAACTCGCTCTTGGGCGTCTTGCCGCGCCCGTACTCGCCGCGGGCCTCGCGGGCCAACCGTGCGAGCTCCTCGATGTCCCTCGTGCTGGGGCGATGGGTTGTCTTGTGCATGGTTGAAGAATTGGGAGGCTTGGTCCACGCGGGCTCCGAAGTGGCGAGCCCGTCTGGGGCGTCTATTCCCCTGGGCCCTCTGGTGGAGCTACGGTGCTGGTTGGTCGTGGCGCGCGAGGAGAGCATGGCCCAGCGCTTCGGTGGCCTGCTCCAAGGTCAGTTCGGGGTAGAGCGAGAGGGCATATGCGTCCCAGAGGCTCGCGTCGGTGGAGTCGGGGATGTCGTGCTCGTCCGGTCCGCCGTTGCCGCGGTTGCGGATTTCGCCGACGCGCAGCCATTGCTTCCGCTTGAAGCGCTCCAGCGTCGCCACGAAGGCGTAGCCGTTTCCGAGTTCTAGACCCTTGACCTGTGTGATGCGCCAGGGGGCGTCGCGCGGCAGGCGAGCGTCCTGCTCGGCGAGTTGGGCCTCCAGCTCGCTCTCGGTGAGGACGCGGATGCTCGGGTCGGGCGTCCCGTAGTTCTTGCCCGTGATCCAGATGTTTTCCCGTGTCGCGTCGTGTTCGAGCGTGCCGTCGGGTTGGACGATGTACGGGAGGGCGCCTCCGGTGTCGCGGCCTCCTTCGAGCTGGTCGGCGAGGTTCCTTGCGGCTCGGCGCGCGGCGCGATCCGTCAACAACGGGCGGAGGCTGTGGATGCCGCCGCGGTTGTGAAGGAGCCGGATTGGCAAGGACTCGTTGGGCTTGGCCATCGCGAAGCACTCCTCGCAGAGGAAGAGGCTCACGCGCCAGATTGTGACGAGCTTCGTGGCGAGTCGGGCGCAGTCTTTGCACGTCTGGCGCGTACCTCTCCTGACGGGGGCGACGCTCGCGATGGTGAAGAAGGTCTCGGCGTTGGCGTGTTGGATCGATTTCATGGTCCAGGTAGAATCGAGACTTCGTCCATGCGCGCGTGCGAGCCTACAGGATTGGGTCGAAGACGAGCGCGCGGATGCCGTGAATCGGGCATCCCTCGACGCCTCCGCTCAGGCGCGTGGCGGCGGTGAAGCAGACGCTGCAGAAGAGGACCGGACTCGGGCCTCGGCACGCTGTAGCTTGGACGCGCATGCGTTCACCGCTTCAGCGCCAAGGCCAGGCCTGCGAGGCCAACGACGGCCGGGGGCGCTCCGCTTTCGCTGATCGCGTACATCGAGTTGAGGAACGCGTCCCCCGTGCCATGGTCTCGTCGCGGATTCCTTCGCAGCACCTCGGGCAGGACGACCTCGACGGTCGTGTCGAGCTTGAAGGGGAGATTGTTGGTGTCTCCGCGTGCTTGAGCGACGCGCGTGGCGGCTTGGATGGCGGCCTCGGCCTGATCCACGCGGAAGTACCGATCGCGGTGGAGGTTCGAGTTGTAGTGGTTGACCACGCTCACGCTCGTGCCGCCATGGTTGTGTCCCAGACCGAAGGTGTTCAGCTCGAAGAGGGGCTCGCCCAGGGGCACGTGGAGCCTTCCCTCCACGAGGAGGAGGTCTCGTGCCCAGGCGCGCGCCAGGCGGCCGGCTTCGCGTTTCGATTCGGGTCGCGAGTAGGGGAAGCGCCGGTGTTCGATGGCGTCCTGGAGCGTCGCGTATCGGTTGGGCTCTGGGTGCGCGGTGTAGTGGCGCATCCTGGGCTGCACCCAGAGGCGCTTCCGCCACCAACGGTACTGGAGCCTCTCTCCACCACCGAAGCGCTTGCTGAATCCGTCGGGGAGCCAGCCCCGTTGGATGAGCGCGATGGGCGCTTCTGATTGCATGACTTCGGGGACGGTGACATTGAACGTCGCGGTCTGGTCGCGCCAGCGCAGCTTACGGTGTCGGCGCGTGGGAAGGTAACTCTCCAGGTATGGGACGGGAACTTGAAGCTTCATCGAGATCGGGTGAATGGGCTTCGTGCCACGAGGCCTCGGGTGATCGTGGGGCCTACTTGAAAGCCAGGCGTTGGACGCGGTCGAGGAGCGTCTCGGGGTCACCGGTGGCGGTCAGGATCAGGATGTGCATGCCGCTGGGGTTCCGAGGAGGGCGGATGCAGACCTGGAAGGTGAGCTTCGAGGTGCCTTCCCCGTCGGTGACGTCGATGCACGTCGTATACGTCATGCGGGACAAGCCGTCGCCTCCGATGGGCCCAGGATGTCTTCCTGGAGGATCCGCTCGATCCACTTCGGATCCTTGTCCACCAGGATGACGCGGCGCCCCAAGGCCTGGACGCGCCGCGCCCAGCGGGCTCTACCGCAGAAGGGATCGAGGACAACGTCGCCGGGGCTCGTGAGCATGCGGATTGGGGCGAGGAAGGCCTCGATGGGTTTCTCGGCCTCGTGTTCGCGCGCGGTGGGGTCGCACGCGCGGTGGACGCGCCTGACGCGCAGGACGCTCTGGTTGTGGCGCGCGTCGCGGGGGATGCCGGCGCGCGGCGTGGCGCAGAAGTAGTGCCAGAGCCAGTGGCGCTGGGCGGGCCAGTAGCCCCCGATGCGGTGTTCGTAGTCCACGACTTGCTCGAAGACGTACTCGAATCCGCAGGACTCGGCCAGCGCGATGAGCGCGTCGATGTGCTTGCGCGTGTCGCGGTTCCGGGGCGGGCTCCAGATGACGCAGAAGCCGCCCGCTTGCTTTGGAGGGCCTCCGCGCAGGGCGGGGTAGGGGCGTCGTTTGACGAGGAGGCGGTGTGCTTGGCGGAACCACTCACGATCGGGGTCGCGCTGCTCGTAGGTGCGGCCCTTGCCGCGGGGGCCTCGCGATGTTCCGTGGCGCTGCGCGTTCTGCTTCGTGCCCAGGTCTGCGGGGATGTCGCTGAGGATCAGGTCGATGCTTTCGCTGGGCAACTGGGGCATGATGGTCCAGGCGTCGCCGGTGACGAGGACGAGTTGCGCGGGTCCGTCGATGGCGACGAACACGCCGCGGGCGATGCGCAGGAGCCGGCCCTTGGCGAGGTGTTCGTAGACGCGTGCCCGCACGGTTTCTTTCGCTGTCCCGGGCCGCAGGTACAGGACGAGTTCGTAGAGCTCGCCCAAGGCCCGGGGCTGTTCGCGGAGGGAGTCGAGGATCAAGGGGGCCAGGGTGGTTTGCTTGGGTGCGCCGGGCGTGCTCGACGCCTGGGCGCGGCTTGTGCGGGGTGGTCGTGATCGTGTTGGAAGCATGGTCGTGTTGCAGGTCTTCGTCCAAGGGGGGAGGGCTCAGGGGTGGCGCGCGCGGAAGGCATCGGCGGCCTGGAGCGCCGCGCGAAGGATGCGTTCCGCTTCGGTGCGGTCGCCGCGGATGAGGGCGGCGAGAGCGTCTCGCGCATCGCCCCTGGAGACGAGCATCATGGGGCGACGCTCGCACTTGGGGCACGTTCCATGGGGGTTCACAGGGGGCGGGCCGGGCGGCGCGAAGCGGCGGAGCGGCGTGGCCGGGGTGGCCGTGTCGGCTCTGGGGTGCCGGGCCTGGAGGTCCTCGGCGCGCTGGTGGCTGATGCTCCAGACCCGCAAGTCGCCCGCGTCGAGGGTGGCGCCGAAGACGCCGTCGGTGGCAGGATCGCTCCGATGCAGGGCGGCCGCGAAGGCGCGATCCAGCGCATCGCCCTCCGGGAGGGGTCCGGCATAGCGCGCGATCTCGACGCCGCCCTCGACGAGGAGCACATGATGCTCAGCCGCTGGGGCCAGGAGCACGTCGCCGTGGGTGTTCTCGACGCGCAGGACTTGGGGTTCGTCGAGTTCGACCGGTTCGACTCCGCTGGGGCGGCCAGCCTCGAGCCGTTGGAGCGCCTCCTCGGCGGTCGGGGCCTCGATCGTGTGGTAATGCAGGACTTCGCGGCGGATGATGAGGAAGGATGGCATGAGGAAGGAACGCTGGCTTGGTCCAGTCCGAGGGGGCCTACTGGGGGACTTTGGCGCGCTTTGCCGCGCGCGCGAGGCTGGCGTCCAGGTCCTCGAGGGCGCGGCGGGAAGCACTCTCGAGGGCGTGGATGGGCGCGCGGCGCGCGAGGAGCTTGGCCTGGTGGAGCCGCGTGATCGTCTCCACGACGTCCGCCAGTTCTTGGCGCTTGGCCACGAG
Source organism: Pseudomonadota bacterium (assembly GCA_021325135.1). Lineage (GTDB taxonomy): Archaea > Thermoplasmatota > SW-10-69-26 > JACQPN01 > JAJPHT01 > JAJPHT01. The sequence continues at coordinate 37,983 of JAJPHT010000030.1, forward strand.
GGCGTAGTAGTGCTCTCGCGCCTTGACAATCTTCGGGCCGAGGAAGTCCATGGTGGCGCGCGTGATGAGGTCGGCGCGCAGGGCCTCCCTGTGCAGGTCTTCCTCGTCGTAGTCCCACCACGAGTTCGCCAGCCAGTCGCCTTCGTCGCCGCGGGCGACGTAGTTCTGGATCCACTGGTTGAGCTGTTGGGCGGGGAGCCCGGGGAGTTCGACGGTTTGGCCGGTCAGGAGGCGGACGAGCGTGTCGATGTCCGTGGCGATCACGAGTCGGCCCTCTTTGCAGAGGAGGAAGGGCAGCGTGTGGCCCGCGATGCGGATCTCCTTGGCGAGGCTGATCCAACCCTCCTCGGCCGCCTGGAGTCCCGTGATCTCGACGTGTGCCGCCGAGGCTAGCTCGGGTGTGTCGGGGGCTCCACGGGCTCGGACCGCGAAGGGAAGGTTGGCGCCGAGGTGGATCGCGTAGTTGATGCTCTGGGCGACTGCGGCGTCGTTTGTGTCTTGGACGAGGATGTAGTCCTTCGTGTAGCGGTGGATCTTCTGGAGGTTGTCTTGCCAGCCGCCGTTCTCGACGTAGTACATGCCGAGGTCTTCGTAGTCCTCGCACGTGGCGGCCCGCCAGCCGAACTCGCGGCGGAGGGCACGGCCCCGGTTGGTGTCGAAGATCCAGCGCGTCTCGGAGGCCTCGGGTTCGTCGGTGAGGACGCGGGGCCATGAGGCGGTGGCTTGTTGGGCGAGGGCGCGGTGGTGGTCCTCGGCGGCGCGCAGGATCGTCTCCGCGGCGGCGTGGAGCGCGGGGTTGACGTCGAGGTCGTTGCGGTCGGGGAGCTTGGGCCGTGTGCCGCTCTTGGGGTCCACGAACCACGCGTACACGAAGTCAGCCAGCAAGCCGCGGCGAACGGGGTTCTGCGCTGCCGCAGCGATCATGGCGCGTTGGAACGCGTTCTGGTCGCCTTCGATGGCGCGGTACTCCCAGATGGGGAAGCACGGGTCGGGGGCGTCGGGCCATCTCTTGTGGCATTCCACCACGCGGCCCACCGGGGTGTCGAACTCGCGCTTCGCGTCTGGGACCTCGGCGGGGGGAAGGGTCTCGCCGTTGAGCGTGACGTGGAAGGGGTAGTATCCCCGCGCCTCGCGCAGGTCCTGGTCGGCCTTGGGATCGACGAGGAGCAGCGTGATGCACATGCCCTTCCTGGGCTCGGCGTGCTCGACCAGGATGGGGCGGCGTTGGAGGACGTCGGTGGCGACGAGGTGGACCCGCCAGTTCTGGGAGTGGACCTCGACGCTCGCGGCGACCGATTCGTGGAGCACGCTGTAAAAGCCCATGCCGGCGGGCTCGGTGATCTTCGTTTCGTCCCATCCCGTCTCTCCAGCGCTCAGGAGGAGCTGGGGGTCGGGGCAGCCGATCCCGTCGTCTTCGAAGACGAGGAGGTTGCCTTCGTGGCGGATGGTCACGGAGCGGGCGCCCGCTCGGTGGCTGTTCTGGAAGAGTTCGCGCAGCGCTGCAAGCCGGCCCCCGAAAAAACTGGGGATCTTGGCGATGAGGCGGTCGGTGAGCGCGGCCTGGATGGTCTTGGGCGTTTCGGTCATGCTTGTCGTAGCTTGGGCTTGGTCCAGGGGCGTGGTCGTGCCTGTTTAGGGAAGGTCTGTCTGGAGCCGCTCCTTGCAAATCTCCAGGAGGTTGTGGGTGCCGTCCCGCGGCCTCAAAGTCGGGAAGCTGATCGACGGCGCGGGGTCCGGTCTCCCTCGCGGATGCTGGTGGCGAGTCCTTGAGGGTCGTCCCTAGTCCATGTTGCCGGGATGGTAGAACGCCTCGGGCACGCCGTTGCGGTGGAGGTACTCCAGCACGCGGGGCATGCTGCGTTCCCACGTCGAGGCGCCCTGCGCCTTGGTGGGCGGCCGAATGATGATGACGTGCGCGTTCGCGTAGGGGACGGCGATGCCGGCCCCCAGGACGCACGTTCCCTCGTCGTTCCCATGCTTTTTCTGGTCCTCCAGGATGGCCTCGCGCCAGATCTCCCGAGCGATCTCGATCTCGAAGAGCTTGGCCACGATCTCCCGTGCCTTCATCCCAAGCACTCTCCACACGTGCCGCAGGTCGTGTGGGTTTCGCTACGCTGAGCCTCCTCCGGATGGGCGCACGCTGCTTCGCCCGGGCGGGTCGCTCTCTGCTCCCTCGCGCCGGGCGCGTTGGGGAGGGCGGGGCCCGTGTGGGAGCGCGTGAGTTCGACTTCGGCCATGGCGCGATCCATGGGGAAGTGGAGCGTGCGCTCCGACTCGTCCTTGAAGTAGAGACGCGCGGTGTCGAGGTGGACGCCGATGGCTCGCAGGTGGGGATGGCCGATGATCTCCAGTGTGCCTGGGCCTACGCTGTGCGTCTGGCCGCCCTCGGCATTGATCCTCGTGGTGAGCTGGTCGAGGAACGCGTCCCGCGTGACGAGGGTGTCGAGCCGGGAGCGTCCTTCGAGGATGTCGTGGACGAGGCGCTGCTGGGGCTCCCCACTGATGAGGCGCATGTACGTGCGGAGCGAGTCGTCGTCGAGCAGTGGAAGGTCGGCATCGGTGAGCCGGTCCCCTTCCTCGATGCCGTCCCAGGCGACGACCAAGCGGTCGATGTCGGTCTTCGTCTCGGGATCCATGACGCGGTTGACGCATCCGTCGCACATGATGACGACGACACGGCGCGCCATTCAGACCACCTCATGGGGAAGGAGTTGGCCCGTGATCTCGACGGCTTGTTCATAGGTCCAGACGTCCGCGGTTGGGTAGAGCTGCTTCAGTCGGGCCGCGACTTCCTCCAGGCGACGCGGCGCCCGTTCGATGGGCGTGAACATCAACCCCGGTTGGAACAAGGGAACGCCTTGGCGGTCGCACCCGCACGGATTCAGGACTCGGCGGAAGTGCTCCTCGGCGTAGCCGTACTGCTTGGCGAACTGGAGAAGGCGCGCGTGGGGTAGGTCGGACGGCTTGTCGTCGACGTTCTGGCCGAAGATGAAGACGTTCGGGGGATAATACGAGCCTGTCTTCCAGTCGCGGCTGGACATGACGCCCTTACGTGTGACTTCGAGGGCGAGGCAGCGGTACTCGGCGCCGTCGTTCGTCTCGGGGCCGTAGTCGCCTTGGCAGTCGCCCACGCTGATGAATTCTCGCGCGGCCATGCTGTAGACTTTGTAGAGGACGGCGTGCATCTGGCGGACGATCCGGTAGGTCTCGGTGGGACTCTGTTCAGTCGTTTCCATGGGGTTCGAATCGAGGACTTCGTCCAGGCTCGACGCAAGAGGCGCCTGTCGCAGTTCACGGCTCGGCGAGATTGACCTGAAGGGGTTCGGAGGAGAGAATCCGCGTGTGGGTCGCGCGACTCTCCCCGATGGCGTGGCGGTACCGGGCCTCAGTGGGGTCGTGGGCATACACGTCGGAGGTCGTCTCGACGTGGTTGCGCGCGACGATGTGGTAGCGACACGTGCCAGGTTGGGGCACGGCGCCGGCGCGGTGGACGCCTTCGCGCAGGAGGAAACTCCAGGGGCTCGGGTTCGGGTTACCCTCCACGTCGTGGAAGGCGCCGTGGTCGCGCCGCATGGCTTCGTCCGGGTACGTCCACACGCTGACCTCGAAGGCGTCGTTCTCGCTCGCGTAGAGCCGGAAGGCGGACCGGATGAGGTACTCCGCCGCGCGCGGGTCGACGCCTGGGGCGTGGGTCAGGTGGGGCAGGTGGGTTGCCATGAAGCGCTCGGCGGCCTCGTCGGCGGCTCGGCGGGCGGCCTTGGCGCGGCGGATCGTGAGCACGCGCCCGGGGCCCACGGGGGGCGCGGCGTGGACGAAGCGGCGCTTGGGAGCGTCGTAGCGGAGGCCGAGGAGGTCTTCGAGGGGGCCCAGGTCGATCCACCCCCGGAGGCTGCGCAGGCGGGGGAGGTTGGGGTCCGTCTCGTCCTCGATGGTCTCTTGGAAGTCGTCCAGGAGCCCTTCGAGGATGTCGTCAAGCTGGTCAAGGAATTCGGTGGCGGCGCGTCGCTCGGGTCCTCCCAGGGACGTGGCAGCTTGGAGGGCTTGTCGAAGCGTGGTCGAGATGTTGGTGGGAATTGGCATCGCGTGGGTCACGAGGGACTTCGTTCACGGGAACGTCACGGGAACGGCTCGGCCTCAGTGCATTTCGGCGTTGAGGCGTTCCTTGCAGACTTCGAGGAGGTTGTGGGTGCCATCGAGCCGGCGAGTCCGGAGCGCGTCGTGCCGGCAGCGCTCACGCGCGGCGTCCAGGCTCATCATGGCGGTCTCGATGGCGAGCTGGGCCTGGGCGAGGAGGCTGTCGAGGGAGTCGTGCTCAAGCGTGGGGGCGGGGACGATCATGTTCTTCGAGATCCAGGCTTCGTCCAAGACAAAGGGCAGGTCGCGTTGGAAGCCAGGGAACGATGTGGCGCGCTTAGGTGGGCGTGGGGCGGACCATGCGCGCCATGTTCGCGGGAGCGAGAGTGTCGGCGAGGTGGAACGCGTAGTGCTTCTTCCCTTTCCGGTACACGTCGAGGTACATCTCGTCGTGGTGGAGGCCGGCGTTCTTGGCGTACTCGTTGCCTCCGTCCACGCTGACCCGGATGGTGAGGACGTCGCCGGGTCGGAGGAGCTTGGCGATGGTTCGCCATTCCTCCTGGACGCGGCAGGAACCGACGTGGCCCGTGGCCGTGACCGCATCAGGAATGGGCCGGCCGTAGGTGACGAAGTTTGCTCTGAGCCCGTCGATGACGTAGGTTCGCTCGTGGTCGTCGAAGGGGCCGCGGTTCTCGACGCGCTTGGAGGCCCGCATGTGGGCCGTCTCCTGGACCGTCGCATCGGTGCGATTGCGCCGTGCGACGATGACGAGGTCGTCGGCCTCCCGGAGCGCGCGCAGCGCCATGGGGCTGAGGCCTTCCTCCTGGTTGGGGGGTTGGGTGCTCATTCATCCCACGTCCAGGGTCCCTTGATGGCGTGCTGGGCGGCCGCGTGGACGTTGGGCCACTTCTCCAGCCAGGCGCGGCGGCCCGTCACGGTGCCCAGGACGGCTTGGAGGGTGGCCGCGGTGGTCTGCCAGGCTTCGCGCAGGCGCGCCGCGGCGTGTCCCTCGCAGAGGTCCACGTCGGCGAAGCGATACGCGGCCAGCGAGGTTTCCTCTTCAAGCTCGTCGGGGTGGTCCTTCTTGCAGAGTTCGCAGCGGATTCCGGTGCGCGCGTCCAAGACTTGGACGGCGCGGCGGATCTCGGGGGCGAGGTCGGGCTTGGGCGGCTGTTGGATCTTGCTCATGGTTCGTTCTCTGAGGCTTGGTCCAATGCGGAGAGAAGACGGGTCAGTTCGGAGTCAAGGGGGCGAGCTGGGCGACCCACCAGGTCGTGTTGCGCAGGGCGCTGCTGTCCTCCGCGGCCTGGTTGGCCTCCTCCGCGCCCGCGAAGGGAGCGGCGTCGGGGCCCTCGCCGTGGAGGGTAATGCCGTCGAAGGGGTTGCCAGCCGCGATGACGTAGCCGGGACCTGCGCCGGGCGCGCGGTAGCCTTCGACGTGCCCGCCGAGGGCGACGAGGGCGGCCTCCACCTGGCTCTTGGCCGCGTTGAAGGCGTCCACACTGGGCTCGTCGGGGCTGAGCGTCTCCAGTTCGCGCAGGCAGCGGTCGACTGCATCGCGCGCTGCTGCGATGCTCTGGGAAGAACGCTGGTTGTGGGACGGGATCATGTTGGTCATGGGAACTCTTGATGGGCTTCGGTCAAGGAAGAAAAGGTCGTGGGCTTGCGGTGACGCCTTGCGTTTCAGCGCGCAGCCGAACCTCAGAGGCTGGAGGGATCGATGTTGGCAACTTTGGCGAGCTGGCGCCGAAGACGCGGGTTCGCCTTCATGGCCATGGCCAACGCCCACGTGGCTTGCTTGCCCGGAACGCCGTGGGCATCGGCGGTTTCGTAGCCGGTAGCGCTCAAGGTCTGGGGGTGGGGCGTGCCGTCGCTGAGGCTGGGGTCCCGAATGGGGCGGGCGTCTGTCTCTCCGATGCCGACGCTGGGGAAGCCGGCGCGGTGGAGCTCGTAGAGCAGGCGTGCCGCCTTGCGGAGGTGATCACGCGGCATGCTTGGCACCTCCGGGATGCTTGCGCGCGGCTTCCCGGTAGGCGGGCAGGGCGCGGTTGTGCAGGTCGGCTGTCTCTTGGGCGAGGCGCCGCGTGCGGAACCAGCCGAAGGTGTGGTCCGGATCGAGGCGCCACGGAATCCAGCGAGGCGTTTGCACGGCCCAGCCTGACTTGCGGGTGCGACTGCGCACCGCAAGGAAGCAATCCCGCACGTCCGATGGGGCCTGCGAAGGTTCCATTATGATCGCACGTCCTTGAGACGGCGGATCTCGCTCGCGACGTCCCCAAGGCCGTGCCGAGTGGCGATGGTGGCCGCGGCGTCGAGCACATCGTTCATGGCTTCGCGGATGGAGCCCTCGACCGAGTCGTAGAGGGCATCCTCGGTCCGATCCGATGCCCCGGCGAGGGCTTCCTTCGTGTACTCGTCGCTGGACCGGATGGCGATCGGTTCGGGCGAGGCATCTGGGTCGCCCTCGGACGGGTCCATCGGATCAGGTGCGGCTTCCACCGGTCGGGCCTCCAGGAGGATCGTGAAGGGCCCGCGCCACGCTCGGACCCAAGCCGGCGCCCGGGGATCCTCCTTGAGCGCATCGTGGGTGTCCACGACGGGGCCGTGCTCGGTCTTCTTCCGAAGCTCCTCGAGGTAGGATTTGAGACGCAGGGCGGGTGTGGTCAGGAAGCTCGTGCAGTCCCACTCGGTCGGGCCTTCGGGATCGACGCCGACGGCGTTGTTCTGAATCCAGGCCTCGGGCTGGAAGGTCGCGACGTAGCGCCGGGGTTGGTCCGGCTGAGGCGTGCCCTGTGGCGTCGCGGCAGGATCCGGCACGCGGGCGTCCTTGTCCGGCTGGCGCTTGCGGCGCGGGCTCACGCCGTCACCTCGGCGTGGATTTCTCCGCTGTCCATGTGGAGCAGGAGGCCTTCGCCCAGGCGGATCCCGCCGGGAGGCATGGGGCCGCGGCCGGGAATGCAGTAGCGCACGCCTTGCCATGCCCAGCCGCGCATGAGCGGGTCGTCGGGATCCTGGAAGAAGGTCGCGCGCCCCAAGCGGTACCGCACCGGCGGCAGGGTGCCGCGGGGCAGGAGGGTGGGAACGAGTCCGAGGTGATGGTTCAGAAGGCCAGCCTTGGGTTCACCTTCGAGCAGGCGGCCAGTACCGAAGCTCATGAAGGCCGAGCCGGCAGGGTCGAGTTCATGCGCCTTGGCCCGCGCGAGGGCGACCCACGCCATGGCATCAGCGTGCTCGGCGTATGGCCCCACCACGAGGAGCCACTGGGCCCTGCCCCGCGCCGCGGTGACGTAGTAGGGACCGGGTTGGTTGTCGGGCACGCCATAGTCGGGCAGGAGTGGATTTGTGTAGCGATCAGGGTCGAACAGGATGGTCATTCGTCTCCTTCGTCGTCTTCGTTCAAACGGGACTGCTTATCCTTCGGAGGGCTCGATGCCCCGAGTCTTCATCAGGGGAGATCGAAGGGCTTCCGAGGCCTCTGTGACGAGGCGCGAGACTTCATCGAGGCAGGCGATGCCGGCCTCGAACCGGCCCGCGCCGACTTCTTGCTCGGCCCAACGGAGCCGGGCGTGGAGAGTCTGCATCGTATTCTCGTAGCAGAACTCGGCGTCGGTAGTGAACCTCTTGGTGACCGAAATGGCGTTGCGCATGTCTTCATCGATCGGGCTTCGTCCAGAGGAAACCTCTACGAATTGGGGCTTGGCGCTTGGCGGCCTTGTGGCCGAGGCGTCCTTCAGCGGCGCGAGCCGAAGAGGTCTCAAGCCGCGGCATCGTCGTGGAGCGTGACCTCGTAGCCGACGATGTCGGCGAGGATTGCGTTCCAGGTGAGCTTCGTCATGGGTCCGTCGGCGAGGTCGTTGCCTTTCTTGTCGTGGGTGCTCGCGATGCAGCCCAGGTAGTTCTCGTCCGCGGAGATGTGGTAGCTGGCCTGGGCCGTGGTCAAGGTGAAGGCGACGCTGCCGTCTGGCTCCACGTCGAAGTTGATCGCGTCGGCGTGGAGGAACTTGCTTTGGTTGATCCAGTGACGGAGGCGGCGAAGGATGCGCTTGTTGGTGGTTATCATGATGGCCGCGCGAATGGCTTTGTCCAGGCGAGATGGAAATTAGCGGGGCATGATGGAGACGGCGTTGGCGGAGCCGCACTTGCGGCATCGGAATTCCCCAATCGCGGCGTTCCGTTCGTCGTTCGCGCCTGGCGGATCACTGGTGGCGCGTGCAGGCAGGGCCCTCGGGCGTCAGGCGGACCGCGTCTCGGTCGCAGGCGTGGCACGTCAGGAGGCCCGCCAGGACGCCGGCGCCGGGGTTGTCATCAGCACGGAGGCTGACAGGGCCATCCCAAATGGGCGTGGAGGTGTCCCTCGCCTCGTGGCCATGCAGGACACTCGTGCAGGCGAGGCAGACGCCTTCGATGGGCGTCTCGCCCTCGGAGGACGACTCATCGGCCCAGATCCGCTCGAGGTCTGTGTGGTCGCAGTTCGGTTCGTAGGGCGGCGCGTTTCCCATCAAGCGCAACGCGAGGGCGGCGCCGATCTTGATCGGCGGGGGGACAGGTTGGCCCGCGGCTTCGAGGTCGCGGAGCTGATCGACGAGATCCCGCAGGCCGCTGGCGGCCTCATCGAGATCCGTGGCTGGCACACGCTCGCCCTGGGTGCTCGTGGCGGGCATCGGAAATCGTGGGGCGGCCGGGGCCGTTGGGGCCGGGCGGCTGACGCCCAAGGCGTGGCGGCCCTGGGGGAAGCGCTCCATGTGGCGAAGTACGGTCTCGTAGGCGTGGAGCGCGCCGTACTCGTAGTTGGTGGCCGCGTCTTGATCGGCCCGGGGTAGGTCGCCCAAGGAGCTGGCGCTGACGGCCGCGTACGCCTCGCTGAGGTCGCACGGCTCGGCCCTGCGGGCCGCTTCTGCGGCTTCGCGCGTCTGGAGCGTTCGCTCGGCCTTGAGCCAGGACGCGAGAGAGGGCCAGTCGCGGATCACCGTGGAGCGCTCGTGCGACGTGGTTCGGGCTGATTCCAGGTCTGGGATGTTCATGGTTCTCTGAAAGGGGGCTTCGTCCACTGGCGTGCAGGGGCGCTGGATCAGTCGAGCGGAGCAATGATGCGGGGCGGACGCCCCTCGGCGCGGTCTACGTACTCGTTGCGGCTGGCCTTCGTGGGCCGGACCATGACGCCTTGGTGGTGGACCGCGCCGGTCGGGATTCCGAGTAGGCGCGCGAGTTCCGCGCTGTCCTCCTCGGTCATGCTCGATCCGTTGCGTCGCTTGGGCGGGCTCGTGATGGTGAGCCACTGCGAGGTCGTGCCGCGTCCGTGCGTGACGCTCCACGCCTTCGAGGAACGCTTCGCGAGGCCCTCCCGGATGCGCACGATGGCGCTCTCGCGGTCGATCTCCTCTAGCTCGACGGGCGAGACGGCACCGCCCCCGGAGGCGACGGCTCCAAGGGCAGGGGTGGGGCTGTCTGGCAGTTCGGCGGCGTGGAGCACATCGATGTCGAGCCAGCCCGTCCCGGGGGAGCGTCCCCATGTAGTGGCCGCCGCGAAGGCGGTCTCCAGGAGCTTGCGCTGCTCGGGCGTGACGGGGTGACCCTCGGGGCAGCCCCACTGGGCCGGCAACGCGTCGTGGTCGAAGACGACGTCCTTGAGGACGAGGGTCATGTGTTCGATGGTGAAATCGCAGGGAATCGTTGCCTCGATGGGCTTGAAACAGGTTTGACATTCGAAGGGAGACGGCATGGGTACTCCTATGGGCTTGGTTCGACGATGGGGGGCGCGGGGTCACTTGCTGGTGGCGGGCTGGACGATCTGGATGAGGCCCTCCGCATCGGCGCCGTACCAGCCGCGTGCAGCAGCGATGGCTTCCGCGCGCGTGTCGTAGTTGTCGATGTCCTTCCAAACGCCGGGGCCTTGGTCGGGATCAGGCAGGGAGACGTAGTGGCGCAGGCCGTCCTCATCGTCCTCTTGCTGGTTGACCAGACAGATGCGGCCCTCGTCGTCCGCTCCCCAAGTGGTCTTCGCGTACTCCACGGCGGCCTGCTTCGTAGCGAGCGTGTCGAGGCTGCGCCAGACGCCGTCGTGCCGTGTGTGGTCGGGGAGGAGGACCTCGTAGGGTGAGGTGGGCTCGCGCGCTTCTTGGGCTACGGCGAGGAAGATGTCGCTGATCTGCTGCATGCTCTTCGAGAGCTCGCGAGTGGCCGCCTCGAAGAGGATGTCCTCGTCCAAGGCGCCGGCCTGCCGTGCCGCGAGGAGGGCCTCCTCCACTTCTGCCAAGACGATGGCTGGAAGGCCGGATGCGTTGGGCGTGAGGGCGTCTGGGTCTCCCGTGGGGCCTTCGAACCCACGAGATGCCAGCGCAACGAGGCGGGCACGGGCGCGGCTCGTGGCGGGGTTGTCCTTCTGCGCGCTCGCGGAGGTGTCCTGGTGGTCGGCTGGGGCTTCGATCTTGGCGATCCCGGCGCCATGGACCACTTCAAAGGATCGGAGGGCATCGTCGAGGCGCTGCACGAGTCGGTGCGGGTCTTCGCCCGTGATGCGGGTGCAATCTTGGGCGTCGTCGCGAAGGCGACGAAGCACCGGCGGCGTGATGGCGTCGAGGTCAGGCAGGAGGGCGCAGAGTTCCGCGTAACGCCCGTGGGCTTCCATGGCTGTGAGGGTGGTGCAGTAGCGCGACATGTCGTATTCGATGCGCAAGACTGCCTCGGCGCGTGACAGGTCAAGGCCCTCGGCGCCGTTCCAGTCGGGCACGCCGATGGCGCGCAGCTGGTCGAGCATCTCACGGAGCGTACTCAACGCCCCTATCGTAAGTTCGACAAGGTCTTCGGGTTTCACGAGGCAACCCTGGATGAGGTGGCCCTCGGAGCCCACGAACGTGAGCGCGTTGAGGATCTCGCAGGGTGATCGCCCTTGGCGGCTCTTGATGGCCACCAGGGCGAGGAGCTGGTCGCGGGTGTCGGGTTTCATGGTCTTCAGATCGCTTGGGACTTGGTTCAGGCCCTTCGACCGGGGCGGTCGGCGGGATAGGCAAGGAACACGCCAGGGCAAGGGGTCCACCGCTGGTAGCATGGGGCTTGGTTCCATGCAGGCGGGGTATCGACGAGCCCGCGTTATTCGGAAGCGCCGGGGTGCTTTGGGGACGGGGCTCGGAGGGCGCCGATGGTGTGGGGGAGGCGGCCTTGGCCTGCGAGTCGGAGGAAGGTCTCGCCATGCCGGGCGAACCAGGCTCGTCCGGCCTTCGTCAGTTCCACGCGGCATGGCTGCGTGCGCTTGTCGAAGCGGGCGAGTTCGGGGTAGCCTGCGGAGCCGCCCAAGGAGTAGGGCGCGTTGTAGGAGAGGTCAAGGATCGATACGTGGCCGCTCTGGGGCGCGAAGCCTTGACGGCGCATTTGGTTCTCGACCTCCCCGCGGGTGGGTCGGCTTCGTCCGGGCCGCTGGAGCGTGTGGAGCGCTGCGACCAGGTGGGCGAGCTTGACGCTCAGGCCGCCCGTGGCCCGGCGCTGGAAGTCACGGACATCCGCGCGGGAGCGGCGCGAAAGAAAGCGTCGGAGCGCTTCCTCGTCCACGTGCCAGAGCGCGGCCATTTCCGCGAGGCGCGGGAATTCGGTCTGGATCTTGGGAGAGCCTGTTCTCATGGTGGATACAACGTGGGGCTTGGGTCAGGGGGCGCGGATACGAGAAGAGATGGGGTTGGTCTCGCCGCGCTTCCAGCGCAATTGCATGGTGTGGGCGGGGTTGCTCGCGAAATGCTGGAGGGCGACGTCCAAAGCGACGGCGGCGTCGAACCAGGAGCCGCAGCTGCACTCGAAGCCGCATTGGAGGTGGGCATACGGAATGCGGAATTGCCGGGTGGTGCCCACGATGTCACCTCGCTTCGCTGGTGTGCGCGCGGGCGGCCAGCGCGGTCGCCTCGGCCCGGCGCCCGGCGAGGCGGAGCCATTCTTGCAAGGCCTGCATGAGATGCAGCGCGGCCGCCGGCTCAAGGGGTCCATCCAGGCGGGTCAGGAACTCCGTGGCCGCGAAGTTCAGGGTTCGCCACTCTGGCGTTCCAACGAACCTCAGCGGCGGCCCTTGGCTGCCCATGCGGGGGTCGGGGTCCCAACCCGCCTGGATGCGAAGCGCGACGGCGCCGGGGTCCGCCATGAGGTAGGCACCGTACTCGGGGGTCGTGGGCTCGGGCATCTGGCCGGGCACTCGCCAAGTTGCCTCGCCTTGGGCGCTGACGCGTGCTTCGAGGCTGAAGGGAACCGTCTCGAACCGCTCGGGACGTCCAGGCGCGCGGATTGCGTAGACGGTTCGGATGGAGCACTCGTGGGCGGATGCGAGGGCGTGCGTCGTCGCGGCTTGGAGCGCGTCTTTGCGCGAGGGCTCGGTCGTGATGATCGAGGGCTCGGCAGGCGGCTCTGCTTGAACCTGCCAGACTTGGATTCGGGTCGTTCTTGTCATGTGGATTCTCGATGGACTTCGTGCATGCTGCCCGGGCGTGATTGCCCGGAGGGTAGAGGAGGAGCCAGCCGTGGGTCCTACGTGCAGACGGGGGAGAAGTGGCGCAGCGGATCGCAGGCGCCCTCGTGGGCGTCCGGCGCTCCGAGCGTGTGGCCCAGGAGGTGTTCCTTCAGGTCATGCTCGGGGACGGGATCGCATGCGGGGCTGATGAGGCACCGGAAGTGCCTCACTCCCTGGGCGAGCGTCGCTTCGGCGGCCTGGGTCAAAGGGGACAGAATGGGCGTCATGGAGAGTTCTCGGTTGGCGGGGTTTCGTTCGACTTGGGCATCGGGAGGGGTTGGTCGCTGCGCAGACCGCAGGTGGGGCAGGCGTGCTCCGCGCCATCCAGGATGGGGGTCATGGTGGCGAGGCACGCGGGGCAAAGGAGGGCGCCGTGGTGACCAGCGTCGATGGTGTTGCCCTCGGCGTCGCGGATGCGGCAGCGGTGGCAGAGCTGTTCGACGTCCAAGGGGCCGGGGCGGCCGCATTGGGCGCAGGAGCCCAGGAGCTCCTCCCGAAGGTCCTCGTTGTCGCTCAGGTAGAGGGTCGGCTTCTCCGCGACATGCAGCTTGACCAGGCCGACCTGCGTCAATTCCTGCGGCGTCGCCTCGGCCAGAATTTCGGTCCACGAGAGAGGGTCCTCCAGGACGAGCCGATTGGGGCCGAGCCGCTCCAGGACGTTCCACGCGAGCTCGGTGAGGGCCTGTTGGGCGTCGAGGTCGTGGGTCGCGAGGTAGGTCTCCGCTTCCCGGTGGGGCGGGCGGAGGGTGGGATCGTGCTTCTCGCGGACGAGGCGGAAGCTCTGACCGCTGCGGACCCTCATGCCATCGCCCCCGACGACGTCGGCGAGAGGAGGCTGGGGAAGCCCCACTCGACGCGGGATAGGTCGGCGTCCGCGACGGGTTCTTGGTAGATGCGGCGCGCCGCGAACCAGGGCTCGGGGTTGGGAGCGTGTTCGCGCACGAGCTGCTCGAACCCCTCCTTGCGGAGGGCTTCCAGCGCACGCGGAAGCCCCTCGCCTCTGGCGCCACCCGGCAGCAGGGGGTCGGCGTAGTCGGTCATGCCGGCCACGACGTAGGCCTCCATGAGCTCCGTGGCGTCCCTGGCGCCGGTCACCTCGAGGAAGCCCGGTTGGGCCTCCGTGCCGCGCAGGGCTTGCCACCCGTTGCTCTGGGGCCAGTGGCGGCTGACGCGCTGCGCGCCGTGGAGCACGGTATCCATGTCGCGGGTCGCGGCGGTCCAGGCGTGGCCGTTGCGGCACCAGATGGCGGCCTGCGTTTCGGCCTCGCCGGGAGCGTGGCAGACGGGGAAGCCGGCCTCTTGGAGGGCGCGCGCGATGGCCTCGTGGTCGTCCGCCGTGAGGTGGACGGCCCGCCGGGCGCTCTTGCGGGCTTCGTGGTCGAGGGTTGCGACTTGGGCGCGCTTCGCGGCCTCCGCGGGCTCGCCGGGCCGGATGGTGCTGGCGAGTTCGCGCGCCTCTTGGGCGAGACGGGTGGCGTGCTCCTTGGCGGCCTCACGGGTCTCTCGACGGGCCTGAAGGGCGGCCTTCTTGGCCGCCGGGGCGGGCCCATCGAGGATGTAGATCGGCAGCGCGTCGGGAACCTCCCCAACGAAACGCGTGGCGGCCTCAAGCGCAGCATGGATCCCGATCTGGCGCGCCGAGGCGCCCTCCAGGAGGACCTTGTCGTGCCGTTGGGCGACGAGGCGGTAGAAGTGGTTCCGAGCGTCCACCGCCCAGATGCGCACGCGCGGCCGCTCGTGGGCCGCGCCAGGAGTCTGGAAGGTGGTTGTCGGCTGCGTGGTCGGATGGGTGTTGGTCATGGATTCTCCAAAGAGTCTTCGTCCAGGTTGCTGGGAAAAAAGGGGAGTCAAGAGATCGCGTGGGCGGGTGGCGGTTGTGCCAGGCGCGCCTCGAGGCTGGACGCGTCTGGGAACGCCTCGCACCGAACGCCCTTCGCGGAGGTCGTCACGAGGAGGGCGTGGGCGAAGCGCAAGAGCCGGGCGTCCCGAGGCGACACGGCGGGTGCGCGCGTCGCGAGGTAGTCACGGAGCTCGGTCCAGGCAGCGTGGTCCTGCCACGCTGGGAGCCAGCTCTTTGCGGGCGCGCAGCGCGCGCTCGAAGAGCGCGTGGAATGATTCGGGCAAGAGGCAGAGCCGCCTGCCATCGGGAAGTTTCGCTCCCACGCCGTGGTCGAGTAGGAATGTGTCTCCTCCGGGTTCGGGTTGGCTTGCTCGTAGGCGCGGCTGAGGAGGCGCATCACGTCGGCCTCGGCTGGCGCGCCGAGGGGAATCGCGATGTGTATGCTCACGCGGCCGTCGTCCTGGAGGATGCGAGCTTGGCCGGCGTAGGTGACGCCATCGAGGTCGATGCCGGCCTCGTGGGGGCTGGTGTCCACTGGCTTGTTCATGATCTCCAAAATGAGGGCTTGGTCCAGGGCTTGGGGGTTGGCCGTGGATTAGGGGAGGTAGGCGAGGTAGGCCTGAGTGGGCCCACCCAGCGCGCCGTACGTAGTCTGCTCGCCGGCTTCCATGGCGGGGAAGGCGTCTGGGATGGTGACGTCGAGCCGCGAGCAGACGTCGCGAATGGCTTGGAAGTCCGTGGCGAGGCAGTGCTGGTTGCTCAACGCGCTCAGCGTGGGCAAGGCGGGGGGCGCGGGGAGGTGGGGTTCGGTGCGGATGAGACCCACGACGTCCTCGCCGTTGAGGGGCCCGGCGTTGGCGTTCGCGCCCACGGGCGTGCCCCACCAGTCGAGGAGGCTGTAGACGGTGTGGGCCGGATCGCCCAGGACGGGGATCGGCGGCGTGGCGGGACGCTGGGGATTCGGCGCCACGAGGAGGGGCGCGTACCACTTGCCCGTGCTGGCGGCGGTGGCGCTGCTGCTCGCGGCGGGCATGGCGGTGGGGTTGCTGGACTCGTTCCACCAGAACGGGTACCCGTTGCACGTCCAGGGATTCGTCACGAGCGAGGGATCCCCCGATGTCGTGGGGGCTGCCGTGTAGACGACTTGGGCGTACCAGAAGCTCAGGCTGAAGCTGCTGTCGCTCGTCGTCACCGTCGTGCTCGGCTCCGTGTGCTGGTCGATGAAGACGCCGTTGAGGTTGCCCTCGAAGTTCGTGCTCTTGACGGTGGGTGTGGCGCCTTCTTCGACGACGAGGCCCGCGCCATTGCTGCTGTCAATACCCGTGGGGCTCGCGGGGTCGTGGTGCATGACCCAACCGTCGCGGCGGAAAAGATCACCGTAGAAGATCCAGTTCGTCGTGGGGCCGGTGAAGCGGGCGCCGCTGCCGTAGTTGTACTTCAGGTCTGTGTAGCTCACGTTGCCGCTGCTGGTGCCCTCGACGAGGATCCCGCTGCGCAGGGCTTGCTGGATGTTGCTGTTGACGACATGGATGCCTTGGCTGTCCACCACGTGGAGGCCGTAGAGCGCGTCGTGGGGGCTTGGGCTGACCTCGTCGGCGGGCAGGGGAACGAAGCCGATCCCGTCGATGCAAGCGACCATCTCGCCGTAGATGGCGAAGGTCGTCAGGCCGGTGAGTTCGACGTAGTCGGTGTGGATGATCTCGCCCCCGCTGGGGTAGCCGTGGTCGGCGAGGTCGTGCAGGTCGAGGCTGCGGCTCTCCACGACGTAGGGGTCGCTGGTGGTTCCGGTCCCCGTGATGCCGCGCGTGTCGTACTCGAGCCCGTGGTAGCAGTCGGCGGGGGCGCCGTCCACGAAAGCGAATGGACCGAGGGGAGCGGGGTCTTGCCAGTGGGCGTCTCCGCAGGCGTATCGGGGGGGCGTGAAGCTGGGGTCTGCTCCTGCTGGCGGCGTGACGGGATTGAGGCCGACGAGGAAGGTGGCGATGAGGAGGCCCAAGAGGGCGGGGATGGTTCTCATGAGGTTGTCTCCGAAGGGTAGGGCTTCGTTCACGTGGCCCCGATGTGGGACAGGCGCGTCCCGGTCGCGGGGCTGGAGGTTCTCCTATTTGTGGGGATCGTACGCGGGCTCAGAAGAGGGCCGCGAGTTCCACGGCCCGCGTGGAACCGCCGCGGTTCAACAGAGCGCATTGGGCGCGGCGGCGCAGCCGCGCGCTGAGCGCGGCCAAGGCGGCGTCGCCCAATTCCAACCGGGCCTCCTTCGCCGCCTCGCTGGCGGCGTCAAGATCGCCCGAGTCGATCAGGCCGTTGCAGCGCTCTTCGAGCCGGTGGATGCGCCGGGTCAGCCGGCGCTCCTCGGTGGGCGAAAGGGGCGCGCGCGGCGCAATCTGCACCTCCACGAGGCTCGCCGCTTCAACCTGAAGCTTCTGCGCCGGCTGGGCGGGCGCACGAGGCGTCCTGCTGCCGCGGAGGCGGAGGTTCGCCTCCAGCGCCAGGAGACGCCCAGCCAGATGGGCCAAGGGCTCACCCGTCTTGAGTTGGGCCTGCTCGAAAAGGGCGCGTGCCTTCTCCGTCTTGCCCTGCCGGATCAGATCCGTGCACATGCGCTCGATGCCCCCAAGGTACTGGAACCGGGCCTCGGCGCGCGTCTTGCCGTCGAGGCGGTGCCGCGCCACGACCGCGTTGAGGCGCCCCGCGAGGCTGGGCAGGGGCTCACCACTGAGGCGGCTGAGCTCCTCGGCCAAGCTCATGGCCTTCTGGGCGTAGCCCGCCTCCAGCATCCGAACGATGTCCGCCTCCGTCTCCTGTGCCGCCTGGCGAGCGGCGCGGGCCTGGGCGCTCTCGAGCCGGGCCCGGACGCGCTCCAGGCGCCCCTCTAGGGTGGCCTCGGCGCGCCCGAGCAGGGCCTCCGCCGTCGCGAGTTCGCCGGCGCGGATGAGGTCGTGGAGTTCGCGGCCCACGCCGCGCGCGTACTCGGCGCGCGCCGTGTCGATCTGGTCACGTAGCTCGTAGTAGATGTACCCGCAGACCTGCTCCGCGTGCGCGACGGCTTGCGCCGCCTCTCGGATGCGCTGTTCGCCCAAGAGCGTGGGCGTGGTGGCTTCCAGGTGGGTGCGCCAGGCCTCGATGACGCTGTCGCGGGCGGGGTTGTCGGGCAGACCCGTGAGGCGCTCCATGGCCTGCTCGCGCTCCATCGCCTTCTCGAACTCGCCCTGCGCGATGAGCCGCTTGATGTCGTCCTGTTCGGGCGCGGTTGCCTCGCGCAAGAGACCACAGAGCAGGTTGTAGAGCTTCGGGAAGCGCTCATTGGCGAACGCCTCGAAGGCCGCGAGTAGGCTGAACGCCTGGGTGAAGCGCTTCTCGCGCCTCACCCTCGGGTCGCGAGCGATCTCTTCGATCACGCTGCGGATGCGGCTCACCGGCACGCCGCTCACGCGCAGGTCTGTGAGCAGCTCATGGTTGGCCGGCGTTCGGATCAGGCCGCTCTCGAAGGCGGCCGTCGGGTGCAGTTGGGGACGCTTGCGACGCGGCCCATTGGCGGGTGTGTTCGCGTCGATCGCGGTGGCGGCGCTGCTCGTTGTGAGTGGAACTTCACCGGGCAGGGCGACGGGCGCGTTCGCGGCCGTCTGCGTCGTCGAGTTGTCGATCTGGCTTTCGCTAAGGGATGTCATGCTGAATTCTCCAGAATTGGTCTTGGTTCAGGCTGGGGCTCGGTGGGCGCCTCGCGCCTAGGGGCGACCCAATGGGTCAGAGAGGCGCGACGCGTTGCGACCCGGCCGCAGGGCGTGGTCAGAAGGCCGCGAGGGCGGCGGCTCCGGCGGCGAGCAAGAGGAGCCCGACGAAGAGGGCGTGGCGACGCGGCGTGGCGTGCGCCTCGCGGGGAAGGATGGTCACGAGCGCGGCCAGGCCCGTTAGGTTGATCGCGTCGCCCACGTGCACAAGGCGCTCATCCTGGCCCCCATGCGCGAGTTCGAAGCCGATCAGGCCGACCTGGCACGTGATCAGGATCCCGTAGAGGACCGTGAGTGCTCGTGTGGCGCGCGAGCTCGTCGGCGCGACCTTCCCGGGCGCCTGATCTCCCGCCTTTTGCGCAGTCTCCTCTGCGGTGATGCGTGGGCGCAGGCGGTAGTAGGCGGCCGCGACGGCGAGGAGGAAGACCGCGTGAACGGTGGCGATCGTCCCGAGGGAGGCATGTGGGCCCCCCTTGAGGACCCGCAGGACGCGGTCGAGGTCTTGCAGGAGGGCCGTGACGACCACGGCGAGGCAGAGGGCGTCCGTGAGCCTCTCACCCATCTAGTTCGCCCCCTGGGCGAGCAGCGTGAGGTGCTCCTCGACGGCCTCGCGGAGCTCGTCGTCGAAGAGTTCCTCCGGCACAAGCATGTCCTCAAAGCGCTGCTCCGCTTGGGCGCGCAGCTCGTCGTCGAAGATGATCTCCGGGCTCGTGGCTGCGGTGTAGAGGGCGCGCTCGGCCAGCCGGCGCTCCTCATCGTCGAGGATTTCCTCGGGCGCGGGTCCGTGGTAGGCGTGCTCCTCTTGGCGGCGGGCCACCTCGTTGCGCAGCGCGTCGTCGAGGATCTCTTCGAGGACGAGGTCCGCGACATGCAGGCCCCGCTGGGTCGGGACGAGCGTGGGGATGGGCTGGTTGTTCGTGAGGTCGTTCAGGTCGAACATGGTGGTTGCGTTCATGTGTGGATTCCTTTCCTGTTGGTTGCGCGGCAGAGCTCACGCTCGGCCGCAGGTGGTCAATGGGATCGCCCATCTGGGCGGACGGCCTTCCTAGGCAATCCTCAGGGGCGAGACTTCCCAGTCGTGGTCCTCGCCAGCTTCCCAATCTTGGGGGTTGCCGGCGATCTCTTCCGCCTCACGGTGCGGAAGTGGTTCACCTCAGCCTGGTCTGCGCGGTCGAGGGCTCACGCTGATGCGCGAGGTCGAGGTGCAGAAGAGTGGGGTGTTCAGGCGGGGATGAGGTCGCCGTGGACGTAGGCGAGGTCCACGGCGAGTTCCAGGTCGGTGACCTCCCCCGGTGCGAGGTAGGTCCGCGTGGGGGAGCCGGTCTCGTCGAAGAGGCGGACGGCGAGGCGTCCGTCGCTTCGCTGGGTCCAGACCTCGGCTTCGTAGGTCGCGATGGGGCCCAAGTCGCGCGGGCAGCGGGGGCCGACGTCGTAGCCGCAGCCGTTGGGCCACGCGCGGATCGGCCGCTGCGCCCTCGTCCTGGGCATTAGGATCGCCTCCGCTTGGCGAGGCGCTTCGTGGCGTCCGCCATGGCCTTGGCGCCGTCGAGGTAGTACGTCGTGTGGCGTTCCTTGTCCTCGTTCCGGCTGCCGCCGCGGAGGAGGCTTCCGCCGATGATCCAGTCCGCGTGTCTCTCGGGTGTTGTCTCGAAGCAGATGTCTTCGAGCGTCGAGTCGGGCGTGGGGTCCTGGACGATCCAGAAGCTCGTCAGGCGGCCATCGCCCGAATCCTTCAGAAGATCCCGGGCGTGGGCGAGGGCGCGCCCGAGGTCTTCACTGGGCGCCGTCTTGGTTGCGTGCGCGCTGCGGACGATTTGGCTGAGGGCTGCTTCGAGTTGAGCGACGCGGCACTCGGCGGGCTTCATTGCGTGGCCCCCTGCCAGGTCGGGCGAGGCATTCCCGTTGGAGGGAGCGCGCTGCGCTCCTTCTGCTTGGCGCGTTCGTGGCGTGCCCGGTCTTGGCGCGGTGCGTTGCGGCGCCTGGGTCGGGTCCGCACGAGGTTGACGTCGATCAGGCTGGGGGTGTTCTTTCGGAAGTGGTCGATGACGAACATGGTGTCACATCACGCAGAATTCGTGGGCCGCGGTGGGACCGCGGCGCAGGTTTTTCGGGAGGGCGCTGGGCGGAGGACCCAGCGCGCGAGGCGGGGCTCTTACATCCGTGTAGAGCACACCAGCCGGCCAGGATGGACCGGCTTGTGTCCCGTCGGATGGCGGCGGCTGCGTTGTCGGGGGGTTTCTTGGGTTTCCTGATGGCGGTGGCTCTCATGCGTTTCACCTGTGGGTCCCCTCCGGGCTTGCACCGGAACCTGCCCACGGAAGGGCAGGGAAGCGTCTCGTGGGACCAATGGAGAAGCCAGGCGCGCTCCTGGGTGTGCGCCTGGTCAGAACGAGTGGCGGCGCGAGGTCGATTTGCGGCGGAGGCGCTCGCGCAGGCGGGTGACGGCCCCGCCAGCGCCGAAGAGATCATTGACCTCTTGGCGGCTGACGCGCTTGAGCCTCCGCAGCGTGATCTCGCCGAGCAATTCCAGGACGGGGCCGGGCCTTGGCTCCAGGGGGTGCCGCGCGCGGTCCTGGGGGTGTCGCCGCGGGTGTCCCCAGGGCGGTTCTCGGAAGGCGAGGAACTTGCCGATCACGCGCCCCTTGGGACCACGGCGTGGTACGGCCTCCTGGGCGGCTTCGCGGGCTTGGCGGAGGCGTGCGGGTCTTCCGCCGGCGGAAGGGGTTGCCTCCAGTCCGGCGGCGTGGAGCAGGACGCGGAGGGCCTCGCACCCCTCCTCGGGGAAAAGGTCCGTCATCAGCTCCCCGCTCCCTCGGGTCCGTAGAGGTTCCAGATCTTGTTCTGGGCGAGGTGCTGGGCGTAATCCTCGAGATCGTGCTCCAGGCGCTGGATGGCGTCCAGGGGGATGCCGTTCTGGCGGAGGCGCTCGATCACGGCCAGGGGGATCATTGTCCACTCCTTGCGCGCCTGCGCGGGCGCGCTGCGTGATGCCTGGCTCACGAGCACCAATATGAGTCTTCGGCACGCACCCCCCGGGCTCCTCAGAGCCATCCGAGGGCGCGGGCCACCTCCTCGTGCGCCTTCACGTGGCCGGTGAGGCGCCAGTACCACTCTGCAATGCGCAACCTCAGGGCGGCTCCGCGAGGCGGGGCGTCGAGGTGGTCGCGCGCCTGGTGCAGCGCGCAGAGCCAGGCCTCGCGGGCGATGGCTTCGCGGACTACGCCAGAGCGGCGCGCGTGGTGTGTCCTCTTGCGGACCTCGTGGTCGTACCAGACGGCGAACGTGCGGCTGGCGCGGACGCCCGCCGCGCGGGCAGGGCACGCCACGCCCTTGATTTCGTCGGCGCCGTACGCAAAGCGCGCGACGGATCGGCTCGCGAGCACGGGTTCAGGCCTCCAGATCCGCTGCGGGTTCGCCGCGCAGATTGGCCCGCGGGATGGGGTATTCGCGCCAGTCGAGCGGGACGTGTGCGGGGAGCACGATGGCGCGCTGGAGGCGCGAAGCGCTCGGGGCGAAGATGCGGGGCGTTCGGCTGCGGGTCGTCTTGGAGATCTTGCTGTCGCTGGTTGTCATGGGTCATTCCTCAGAAAGTCCGGGACTGATGTTCAGGGGGAGAGGGCGTACGTGTCGAGGCTCGTCACGGCCTGCCGCGCAGGTCCGACCTCGACGATGCGAGGCTCAGCGCCGCGAGGGGCGCGGTGGCTGAGGCGGAGGCCAAAGCCTCGCGTCTTGCTGAATTGCGCAACGACGTCGCGCAACCTCGGGCGGGTCTCCACGATGTCGGGCCGAGACGTCGGCTTGGCGGGGCGGCCGCGGCCGCGCTTGCTGGGCAGGCCCAGACGGCGGCGCTGGTAGGTGAACGCGTGCGGGGGCACGCTCAAGAGCAGGGCCGCTTCGGCGTCGTGGTCAGCCAGTTCGTAGGTCTCGGCGATCTCAAGGAGACCTCGCGCGCGCACGAGACTCGCTTGGACGCGGCGGTCGTGTTCGGCGTCCGCCTTGATGCCCCAGGTGGGGTTGCCGCGGCGTTGCTTGGCGATGAGGCCGAGGCGCGTGCGGCGATTGCGCCACGTCGAGAGGCGGCAGTGCGCGAGAGCGGCAGATTCGGGGTCATTCTTGCCGATGAGGTAGGCGCTGAGCGTGTCGAGGAGTTCAGCGAGTTTCGTCTCTGCGGGTTCGTGTCTCGTTTGCATGGTTTCACCTAGGTTGGTTGTGTGGGTCGGGCGGGGAGTTTCACCTCGCCTCCGCAAGGGGAGCCGGTGGGCCGACCAGGGAGAAAGGCCGTGGGCGAACTGGGCCGAAGCGAGTCGGGCCTTCAACGCGAGCCGGAGCTCAAGCTCGGGCGTGACTCGCTTCGTCGTCGTAGCATCCCACGGCGTAAGAGTTGGCCACGAATGGGGCTCGTGGCCGGGCCCTTCGCCAATTTTGGTGGCCCTGGCGAATGGGCCTTGGCGCGTCTTGTCCCAGTGCCGGCGCGCGCCCTTGCCGGCGTCGAGTCCCGAAAAACGTGGCTCGGGTTGGCCAGGTCTGGGTCCATGGCTTGCCGCGGCGCGCGGGGAGGCGTTGACATGCCTCATCGCGGCTTGGGCTCGCCGAGGACCCTGGGTGGTTTTGAGCCGCCCGATCCAGCCTGCCCTTGGAAGGTGCGCGCTCGACTCGCGCACCTCGCTGGGGGCCTGCTGGATCGGCCACGGCTGCCGCGCGAGCTCAGGAGAAAACCTTCGACATTGCCTGGGGTTCGAGCCGAGCCGGCGCGGACTTGAGCAAACCACGCCTCACGCCCTTTCACCGCTCCGCCGCTCCGGCTCGACTTTCACGTGGCCTGAGCAGGCGGCTGCGCATGTTGCCGCGCCGCGCGTTCTAAGCGCACCCCGGTTTGGGGGGGTGCGCCCGGGACTTTTTCCCGACCCTGCGACGAAGGTGTGGGCGCGCAGACTGGTCGCTGCGCGCCATCGCCTTGTCGGGGTCAGTACCCCGTTTCCTCGCGGACAGGTCCCCAACGACCTCAAGCAGCGTGCGTTGGCGCGCGCTGGGTCGTGGTGTTCCGTCCTGCGAGGCCGCCCTGGAAGCCGTTCTTGCTGGCTTGGGGCGGAGGACCCGCTGGTGTGGGTGTGGTTCACTCTCTCCGGACCTATCGACCGCCACCGTGGTTTGGTAGGACTCCCGCGTCCGGCGCGGGCAAGTTTCGGCCATTCATCCATCCCAGCCGCGCGGACTCGTGGTCTCAACGCCCCGTGGAGCGCATGGCTCGGTGGGGCGCCTTGATCGCAAGGTCGCGGGTGGGACTTCTGCGCGTACATGTCTCGCGGAGCGTCTACGCGCACGTCCGCGGTCCCCAACTCTGACCCTTGAGGAACAGGTCGCTTCCACTTCTTGCTCCTCCTCACGAGGAGCGCGCCGACGCGCGGCGCGATGCTCAGGTGGTCCACGACGACCAGAACGCTCCCACTGGAGCTCCTCTGAGCACTATTTTTCCGAGAA
The DNA here is from genome assembly GCA_021325135.1 of Pseudomonadota bacterium. GTDB lineage: Archaea > Thermoplasmatota > SW-10-69-26 > JACQPN01 > JAJPHT01 > JAJPHT01. The sequence continues at coordinate 61,585 of JAJPHT010000030.1, forward strand.
TTTCCCTCACCCACGAGGACCCCCTGGGTCGGGGGTCCTGGACGAGATTTTTTCTTCGGGCCTGCGATGGCCCATGGGGAGCCCTGTTTTCGGTCCCCATTTTCAGAATTGGCCCGTCGTGGTCCCCCTTGCCTTCCCCACATGCCAATTCTGAATCGGGCTCTCTGGTTCGAAAAAAAGAATTGGCGGAAAAAGAAAGGTAGCTCCGCCGTGGGGGGCCTTCGGCCACTCCCGGAGTTCGGAGCCAAGAAAAAAGTCGGAACGTGTGAGGAAGGCAATCGGGCTCCCGCGCGCGGCGTCGATGGGATGAAAAAAGGCTTAGGGCTCCAGGCGCGCGGCGCGGGGGCGAGGCCTCGTCAAAGCAGGGCGTTCATGTAGTCCGAAAGATCGACGCCGGGCCCAGGCGCGATGAAGGAGGCTTGGGTGGAACCGTGGTTGTTGGTCGGGTCGGTGTCTGCCCAGGCGAAGACGTCCACATTGAGCGACAACGTTCCCACTCGGCCGGTGCCGCTCCATGTGAACGTGAACGTGCGGGTGGTGCCCGCTGGCACATCGACGCGCTCGTCGGAGACGAAAGTCCCTGTGAGGTTGTCGTAGCCGTGGTCGATCAGGCGCACTTCGGTGTGCGGCGCATCGCCCATCGTGGGATTGCGAAGCGTCACTTGGACGCGCTTGGTCTCGGGCTTGTGGATCTCGCCCGTGGGAGGGCTCGCGACGGGAGCCTGCTCGAGGACTTGGACGTTGAGCACTTGGACGTCAGGGACAATGGCGATTCCGTGGGTGACGGTGTAGGTGGCGACGCGGTCGAAGAACTGGGGGTGCATGTCGATGCAGAGGATGGCCTCGCTGGTGGGGACGATGGCTCGGACGTCGTAGACGTTGCCGGGGGGCCACTGGGAGTCGGCGAGGATGGTGCCATCGGGCGTCATGAGGAAGACGAAGAGGGGCGCATAGTCGGGGCTCGTCTTCGTCACCGTGTAGGCCATGGGCGTGCCGGGGGTGAGGGTGTCTTGATAACAATCGGAGCCGTCGATGTTACTTCCCATCTCGCCGCTGAAGTTGCCCTCTGGCATGGGCATGGCGTCTGTGAGGCTGTTTTGGGCGTCTTGGCCCGTCCCAGCGTCATCGTCGTACCGCGCGCTTGCGAGGTTCATCGAGCTGAGCATCAGGAGGAAGACGAGGGCGAGGATGGTGATGAGGCGCACGGGGATTCTCCTTGAGGGCAGCATAGGACCCGGTTCATTTCGCATTTGTAACGGTTCAGGGCAGCGAGGCGGCCTGGAGGAGGCTGGCCAAGCTGAATCCCATGCCCAGGCCTCCGATGAGGACGCTTTGATGGGTGCAGGCGGCGTTGTTGTCTGGGTCGCGCTCCGCCCCGTGGGGCGAGGCTTGGGCGCAGAGGGAAACGTCTCCGATCGTCCCCGTGGTGTTCCAGGTGGTCTCCACCAAGGCCGAGTCGCCTGCCGGGATGGACGGAATCAGGATGCGCGCGATGATCTGCGGCGCGGAGCTGAGCCCAGTGGGGTCTTGGGCCTCGGAGGTCAGGAGGAGCTGGCCGCCTTCGGAGGCAGTGGCGCCGCGGTTGTGGATCCGGACGTGGACGACGCGTTCGGGGGAAGCGTGGTTGGGCACGGTGCCCCCGTCGGTCGTGATGGGGTTCTGCGTGACAGTGATGTCGGTTGGGCTGAGGGCGAGGTCGGGGCGGTTGTCCACGTTGAGGTGGAGCAACGCGCCCGTGCTGGCTCCCTGCTCGTCGGTGACCAGGACGTAGATGTCGGCCGTGGCTTGCGGGCCGAGGAGGCGCGCGTCGAACGTGAAGCTCCAGTTCTCCTTACCGAAGGCCGTCCTGAGCGGGCCCCCGTTGAGGGTCCATTGGACGCTGGCCAGGCTCGCAGTGGGGGAGTAGGCGTGTCCTTGGACGGTCACGCTGCCGTTCTGGGTCGCGTTGGCGAGGGGCGAATCGATGCTCAGCGCGGGCGGGGCCGCGTTGCGCACGAGGAACTGCACGTCCGCAACGGCAGAGGTCGCCACACCGTCCGAGGCTTGGGCCTGGAGGTCGTGGAGGCCCTCGGCGAGGGCGATCGTGTCCACGAAGCGCGACCAGGGGGCGGCGCCCTGGGCGGGCATCCAGGGGCCCTGGTCCACACGGACGGACACCGTGACGGGATCGCCCTCAGGGTCGCTGACGGCGCCCGAGACGCGGAGAATGCCGCTGACGTTCTCCAGGCTCGCCGGGGACGTGATGGCCAGCGTGGGGGGCTGGTTGGGCAGGGCTGGGGCCACCTCGACGCGCACGAACGCGACTGCGAGAGACCCGCCGGGGGGTTGGACGTGGGCCTCCAGGAGGAGGGGCGTCGCGACGTCGGGCCGTAGGCTCAGGTCGTACATGCCGTCCTGGCCGAAGCCCGGCGAGCCGTCCCCGTTGACGGGGAACGGGTTGACGGGGACGGTCTCGGTTGTGACAGGCGTGCCGTCCTCGAAGAGGCCCGTGATCGTCGCCGTCGGAGCGGGGTTGCCGAACGCATCGCGGACGGTGACGGAGAGCTCGGAGACGCGGCCGGCGTGGATCGAGTTGGGGTTGGACTCCGCGAGGGCGCCATTTGCGGTGGGAACGGCGAGCGTGCGCGCCCCCACACCGGGCCACGTCACGGCGAAGGACACTTGTCCAGCGCCCGAGGGCACGAGGCCCGAGACCGTCGCGACGCCCGTGGACGGGTCGTAGGAGGCGCTCCCGGCCGAGAGGAGCACGCCGGAGACCACGACATCGTGGGCGGCGTAGTCCGTGATCTCCTGCGCGGTGGGAGGCCGGCCGGTGGCGGCGTTGAGGCACGCGGAGGGCCCGCCCGTCTCACAGAGAGGATGAGCAGAACCCGCGTCGTCCGCGATGGCGAGCGTCATCGTCTGCGTCTGGAGCGCGCCGTTCGCGGAGGGGAGGACGGGGATGGAGGAGATGCCGTTGCCCGACACGTCGTGCAGGGAGAGGGCGAAGGGAGGGAGCGTGACGGTGAAGTTGGCCTGCCCTTGGACATCGGGGATGCCGTCGCCCGTGACGTCGGCCAGGACGGTGAACTCGTAGGTCCCGACTGGGGGTGTTCCGGTTTGGAAGGACGCGAAGGAACCGTGTGCGTCAGTAGTCACGCCATCGGGCACGCCGCTCCCAGGTGGGGCGTGGATTGTCGCGCCCGCCACAGGGGCGCCGGTCTGGTCGAGGGCCGTGAGCACCTCGGAGAAGCCACCTGTCGAGGAGTAGGTCGCCGTGGAAGGGCTCAGGTGGACCTCGATCTCGGCGTGGGGCGAGATGAGGATCATCGCCGCCTGGGTGCCAGCGTCCGCATCCAGGACGGTCCAGACGCCGGCCTTGTTGAAGCGCACGTTGGGGAACGTGGCGTTCGCAAAGGCAGTGGGCGTGGCGCAATCGTTGGGATAGACTGCGTCGCCGCAGTGCTCGGTGTCGTTGTAGGCCTGCCGCGTCGAGCCGACGTTGGTCCCCTGGGGGTCCACGAGCTGCAGACGGTGGGCCACGCCGCCGAGGTCCAAGCCGGCCGCATCGAGGGCCGTGAAGGTGAGGTCGTAGGTCTGGTTGTAGTCGATCGTCCCGTTCTCGGGATAGACAACGGGGGAGATCGAGTCGGAGGTCCGGAAGTGGACGACGCGGATGGAGTTGCCCACGGTGAGGACGTTGGCCGGGTCCTTCACGTTCCGGGCCCCGCTGGTGCTGTCGTCTGCAACGGAGTCGGCGCCCGCCCAAGACGTCAAGAGGCTCGGAGCGAGACAGAGAAGCGTGACGAGGAGGGCAATCGGCATTGTCGATCGCGTGGTCGGACGCACGCCCCGCACCCGGGAAGAGGGTTCAAAAGGCTTCTCCTAAACTCCTGCGCGTAACGCCCCCATTTTGTGTAGGATTCTTGTCAATTTCCCCGCCGAGCCGGCCTAACCCGCAGACCCGCCAATCCATGTCACTCACGAGGGGCCAAGGCAGGATTTAAGGCGCATCGTCTCCTCGGCCGTTCCGGGAGGCCATCCCAACTTGCGCCCAGCGGTCCTCATCCTCGTTAGCCTCTTCCTCGTCAATCTCCTCCCTCTCGCCGCGGCCCAAGACGATGCCGGCACGGGCGCCGACGCCCCCGACAACCGAGCGAACGCGCTTTCATTCAACGGGACTGACCTCACGGGGACTCTGGACGACCCCAACGGTGATAGCGCCGACTGGTACCTCATGACCGGCCTCCCCGCTCATCAAGGACTCAGCGTGGACCTCCAAACAACTGGCCTCTGGGGAATCGCAATTACGCTCTTGGACCAGAACGGCAACCCCTTCCTTCACGACCAAAACGGCCAGCTCATCAGCGGATATTACACCGACAACTTCGGTGGTGCTCCAGCACGCTACCACTTCGACATCATCCCCTCCCCCGGCGCCTTCTACCTCGGCATCACGCGCAACTTCTGGTCGAACCAAGGCACCTACGAGTTCAACTTCACCACCGTCGCGCTCGCCGACTTGGCCGTCGATTCCATCACCATCACCCCCGTGACCATCCAGTCCGATCTTGGCCCTCTCCCGGCCTCGGTCGAGCGGATCGTGAACGTCACCGTCGAGAACCATGGCGCCGCCGATGCCCCCAGCGTGGTGGACGTCTGGGTCAACCCCGCCAACGACCCCAGCGGCTCTCGCCGCCACGTCGGCACCATCAGCCTGACCATCCCCGCGGGCCAGAGCCGGACGGTCTTGCTCGAGTGGCAAACCACGGGCGAGCTTGGCGACATGGACGTCCACGCCCACGCCTCGACGCATTGGGAGGCCAACTTGGGCGACAACGAGCTCGTCACGCGCCAGTTCGTCCTCGTGGGCCAACTGGGACAAGGCGTTGACCTGCTCAACCACAACGTGGACGCGGACGGCGTCGCAAGCGCTGGCACCAGCTACGGCCGCGGCACGGGCGCCGGCATCACCCTCCCGCTCCTCGGAACGACCAGCGTGGGCCAATACGACCCGTGAGACTATGCGCGCCCCCCTCCCCGTCTTCCTCGCCCTCTTCCTGCTCGTCCCCAGCGCCCACGCCGAGGCACCCGGCCAGGACGACAACGCAACCGGCGCGGATGCTCCCGACGACGCAACCCACGCCATCGCGATCCCCTTCGCGGACATCGCCGGCACGCTGGATCCCGCCAACGGCGACCACGCGGACTGGTACGCATTCAACGTCACGCCCGGCAAGGTCCTCCAGTGGACCTACCACACCACGATTCCCCGCTCCTACGTCTACATCCTCGACGACGCGGGCCGCACGATCACGGCCCACGACATGTGGAACTGGGACAGCGTCTTCGGCGGCCCCGCCAACGCGACCTTCTACCCTGTGAACACGCTCCTGGGCAACGTGACTCACGTCCGCCTCGGCATCGCCGAACACGACGGCGGAGGCGACTACTGGATGGAACTCGCCCTGCTCGATCCCGCCGACGTCAGCCTCGACACCCTGACGGTCGCGCCGGCGGCGGGCCCCACGGATCCGCAAGCGCCCACCAGCCTGCACCACACGATCCTCGTCAACCTCTCCAACCAGGACCAGGGCGCGACCGTGGCCCGAGTCCACGTGACCGTCATCGCGACCGCGACGGGCGGCACGCGCGACTTGGGCACCCAAGCCGTCGGGCTCAACGGGGGGCAGCGGGCGGTCTTGACCTACGACTGGAATGGCCTGGGCGAAGCGGGCGAAATGCGCATCGACGCCACCGCCACCTCAAGCTGGATCGAGACCCGCAGCGACAACAACGCCATCACCACGACCAGCAGCGTCCTCGTCAACCACACCGGCTTCGGCCTGGATGTCTTGAACGGGGGCGCAGGCAACTCCCTCCTGGGCGTTGGGTGGAGCTCGAATGGCCACTCGAGCGTCGGCGTCTGCGCCGGCCTCGTCGTGACCGGCGCGTGCGAAGGCGCCACCGATCCCATCCAGCCCGGCATCAGTCCCACCGGAGATGCGGAGGGAGACAAGCTGGCCATCAGCGGGACTGGCCACGCCCATTCTGACTCCGGCCTCGCCGTGAGCGGAACGGGCGACTCGGACGGACCCGTCGCCGTCTCCGGAACGGGCACCAGCAACGGAAGCCTCGTGGCGGCCGGAGCAACCGGCACAAGCAACGGCTGGGCCCTCGCCGTGAACCCCTTGGGCAACGCGACGTGCACCGTGGGCTTCCTGTGCATCGCGGCCACCGCCACGGGCGAAGCCAACGGATGGCTCCCCCTCGGCGTGACCGGGACATGCAACGGTGGGCCCTGCAACGACGTCGAGACCACCCAGAACGCCCAAGCCAACTCCATCGCCGTCAGCGGCACGGGCCAGAGCCAAGCCCCCATCGCCACCAGCGGGACCGGCCCGAGTACAGGCAACTTCGCCACCAGCCTCACGGGCCCCGCGGAGGGCAACGACACCGCGCTCAGCGGCACGGGCGACGCCACCACAACGTGGAACGCGCTCAGCCTCGCCGCAAGCGGAATGGGGAACGCCACGGGGGGTTCCGCCCTCGCGCCCGTGGGCAATGCGCGCTGCTTCGGCTTGGACTGCGCCGCGGTGAGTCTCACCGGCGATGCCGACGCCTCCTGCGACGCGGCCCTCGTCGAAGAGTGCGTCGCAATCAGCGGCACCGGCCAGGCGCACTGCGAATCCGGCAACGCGGGGGATCAGTGCACAGCCGTGCGCATCGCGGACCTCATTCCATCCCCCGACGTTGCAATCAGCCCAACCGGCGACGCCAACGGAGGCGACCTCGCGATCAGCGGCACCGGCAACGCCCACACCGACCACGGAACCAGCCTGAGCGGAACCGGCAACGCCAGCAACGGAGGCGACCAGGACGACTCGTGCGCACACCCCGGCGCGGTCTCGTGCATCGCCCTGAGCGCCGCCGGCGACGCCTCGAACGGCGGCAACGGAGCCCGCGCGTGCGAAACCCAAAGCTCTGCCTCGGTCGGTTGCGTGGCGCTCAGCGGGGCGGGAAGGAGTACGAATGGGGGAGACGGCGAGGAATCGTGCCTCACCAACGGCGTCCTCACCGACGACATCAACCTCAACTGCATCGCGATTTCCTTGCTAGGAGACGCCTCGAACGGGGGAGACGGAACCTACAGCTGCGCGACGGTGCTCGCAGCCAACCCAAATTGCATAGCCATATCCGCCTTCGGCACCGCGCGCAATGGCGGTGAAGGAGGCGGCTCCTGTGAGGTCATCTTGGGCATCGGCTCCACGACCTGCACGGCAGCCAGCCTCACCGGCAACGCCTCCAACGGTGGCGATGGCGCAGGCTCCTGCGCGCAAGGACTCGGCTACGCGTCCCTCAGTTGCGTCGCAATCTCCGTCATCGGGGACGCCTCCAACGGTGGAGCTGGCCAGGAAAGTTGCGAGAGCAGCGTCGAGACCGCCTCCGTGAACTGCGTTGCGATCAGTCCGGCGGGCCGCGCTGCCAACGCCGGAGGGGGCCCGCTCGCCTGCAGACAGTTCGACGCAACTGCATCGGCCAACTGTATCATGGTCGGTTCACCCGCCCCGCCAGCCTCCCACGGCTTCTTGCAAGGTGGAGAGGAGCGCGAGTCGGGATCCAACTTCATGCGCACAGTCGTGGCCTGGCTCATCCACGCGATCTCGTCACGATAAGCCCGCAATCGTGGTGCAGGACTATGTTTGCAACCAGCAGCGCGGATCTCGCATTCAACGTGGATCTTGAGTTCCGGGACTACCTCGCGTTCTACCTTTACGGCTTCCGGCGGATCATGATGTTCCTCGGGCCACCAACGGCGGGGTTGGCCCTCGCGTACGTGATCGCACCACAGAAGTACCCCACATTGGGCATCATCGTCCCGTTGGCCTTGCTCTGCATCGGCCTCATTGTCGTCGGGATATTCCGGGACGCGTGGCAGCAGAGCAAGAAACCGAGTCATGAGAGGATGTTCACGATGGAAACGACCGCCGAAGGGTTCACCATCCGCACGGGCGGCCGATCTGAATCTTTCACATGGGACGGCTTGTGGAGAAACGTCGAACTGCGGGGACATTTCTTGTTCTTCGCCACACGCCGCATCATCTTCATTGTGCCAAAAAGAAGCCTGGGCGGGGAAAGAGTGGTGGAGATGCTCAGGGCGCGCTCCAACCCAAAGGCAAGAGAGCGGCGCACGGAATAGGAATGGCCTTCTGCCACTGAGCAGCGCGTGCCCTTGCTGCGTTTCAGCGCAGCCGCGTCTGGAGTGTTGGGTGGAGGCGTTCCTCGAACCGTACTGTGTCCACCTCGCGCGCCTCAGCGCGATGGATTGGCATCTTCGGTCGTCCATTCGAAGGACGCGTTGGCCTGAATCCCGCCGTGGTCGTCGCCGTACCAGCGTGCGGTGGCCAGGAAGCTGAGGTTGCCGGCGGGAAGCCAAGTCCAGGGTGCGTCGGAGCCGCCCTGCTGGACCCAGCCGGGAAAGGTGTACGTGGCCTCGTAGGTCTGGTTGGGCGCGAGCTCTCTGGCACCTGTCTCGGGCTGCGAAGCGTTGTAGTCAAAGCTGCAGGGATCCATGCATGGACGCCCCATTCCCATGGTTCCAGGTTGGGGTTGGCAAGCCGAGTTGTAGGGCACGTAGATCGTGCCGTTGGCATCGCGGATGCTCATGCCAAACGGCTGCTGGCACGGAGGCCACCAGATCGTGAGGTTCTCCCCGCCGAGATTCGTGGCCTCGGCCTGGACGGTCACATGCCCGGCCTGCTGATCGGACGCGTGAACCTGATCCACGATCTGAAGATCAAACCGAAGCGATGAGGCGGAAGGCGAATTGTTGGTGGTCGATGCGTTGAGGGAGTTCGCTCGCGTTGTGGCCGTGAGGATTGGAGTTGCAGATGGCGCGGCGCTCACTGTCGTGTTGGTCAGCGTGTGCGTCGGGCTCTCGGATGGCGAGAGGCAGCCAATCAGGAAGATCGCAAGGACAAGAGGGAACGAGCGCATCGTTGCAGGGACCGCAAATAGGTGCATAGCAGTTTCCAAGATTGGCTGCCGCCGTCAAGGAGCAGGCCAGGAGCGACCTGTTTCCAAGACGGCGAAGGATCATCGACGCCACGGGCAGGAAGATAAGGGGTGCTCGGGCAACCATCACGAGCAAAACCCCCCCGGGTTCTTTCGCCCGCGAGCTATCTCGAACTTCACTGGGGGAATATCTCGTTGAGCGTACAGACGATCTCTTGGTTTGCCGATTCTTCGCCAAGCCCCTCCTGCGTCACGCACCCTCCTGCAACATGTCCTCGTTGGATGCTGTCGCTTGTATGGAACCATCCTTGGTCGTCGGTGTAGTCGTACTCGTGGTGGACATGCCATCCGTCTGCCTGAAGGCTTGATTCAAGCTGTTGGAAGAGTTGCGACGCGTTCAACGACCGCGGGTAGGCGTACGCGACCTGGGCCGTTGCGCTGTTGTTGCTCCCCGCAGCCGCGAACATGATGAAACGATGGCCTCCCGAGGGGAAGGTGATTTTCTCGGCCTCAGCCCGAATCGCAGCGGCCCGATCGCTGATGCACCCGCTGGTCACGAGCACAGCAAGCAGGACACCGCATGCGGATCTGAGGCCGGGATTCAACATGGCTTAGCACCCGAACGTGATGGCCAAGGGTTCCAGTTCGATATATACCTCCACGACGCTGTTCTGAACCGCTACCATGGGAAGGTAGGCAGACCGCGTTGCCGGGTGCCCCGCATTCCAGGCCTTGATTGTGTCCTCCGCGCTCTTGAGTTCCTTGGGAACGTTGAGCACTTGGTCCGTGTCGAGTGGACTTCCGACCACCAAGGCGCCGAGGTCGTTCCAGGCTCCATTGGAACTGGAGATTGTGACCGTGTTAAGGTTGTTAGATGCGACAGGCGCCATCGACCCGACCGTGTTGCACCTCTTCGACAGGTTGGACGGATCTTCCCAGTACCAAGGCGGTGCGTATGCACATGGCCTGGCGTTGCCTTGGGCGGCGTTCATCGCAAGCATGGCGATGGTGAGCTCGTACTGCTGTTGGAGCTTGTTGTTCGCCCAGTCGCAGACCTTGCCCGGGATGATCGTGTAGTCGCAGACGGAACGCACCACGGCGTCGTTCAACGCCTGGGGAAGCTCGGGCATGGGGAACCTGGTGACCTCTGCATTACCGCTCTTGCCGTCCAAGATATGGACGAATGATTGAGGCTCGATCTTCCCGTGGTCCACGATCTTGAGCATCAACGCCCACATGGTCGCCGCGCCGAGAAGCTGGATGATCTGGTCCACGCTGGCCGGGTCGTTGGTCGGGGTGCGGTCCTCGTAGGTGATGCGGGCGGGGTCGCAGCTAGTGGGGTCGAGCTGCAGATGCCAGCGGTCGATGAACTTCCCGGCGTAGTCCACGTACATCAGGACGCCGGTGAAGGCGTCGAGTTGGAAGACGTACTTGGTGCCTTGGAGCTCTGTGCGCAGCTTGGACTGCACGTCCGAGATGGCGTTGTAGCCTCCGGTCGTGAAGGCCGAACTGTAGGCCGCCACAATGCCGTTCGCGTCGCTGGTCGCGTACGCACCGGCGGCGGGGCCGGCGAGCAGGCGCAGGGCGCTGGAGCACCCCAAGCTTCCCGCGGCGATGTTGAAGTCGCTGAAGGGGAAGTCCTGGACGATGCCGCGGGTGTAACGTGGATCATACGGGTTGTACACGTCGCGGACGACTTGCGTGGTGCCTTGTTGGGGCGTATGCTGGTAGGTCTGAGCCACGATGGTCCCGATGCCCACGGTCACGATGCCCCCGGCGACGAGCGCGAGCGCGCACCAGCCCTCGGTGATGGCGACGCAGACGGCGTCCGCCGTGGGCGAGATGGTCGCGACGGAGCCAGCGAAGGTGGTGGCGATGACAATCCCAGTTTCGCTCCACTCGCGCAGGCTGGTCTGGATCGTCTGCGGGTGCTGCTGCGCGTTGTAGGTGAGGATGACCTCGGCGTTGTTGCGCAGCGAGTCGTTCACCTCCAGGCGGACGCTGGAGACTGCGCCCAGGTCACTGGGGAAGTCCCACTGCCACGTGTTCCCATCCTGGTTGGAGGGAACGAGCTCGCGGCTGTTGCCGGAGCTTCCAGTGAAGACGAGGCGCGCATCTGAGATCCCGTACCGGCTGGTCAGGTGAGCCTGCAGCGAGGTAGGCCAGCCGGAGGTCGTCTTGGGTCCGAGCACGTCGATGGAGGGGGGCGCGTCCGAGGTGAAGGGCCGCGTGTCGAAGGCGTTGAGGAACCCGTCGTTGTCCGGGTCTCTTGAGAGTGGGTCCACGCCGGCCACGTTGAGCGCGGCTCCATCGGTGAGTCCGTCGCCGTCGCTGTCGCCGAGCATGTACTGCGTGTGGCCCGATGCGAGCAGGAAGTACCCGTACTGGTTGACGCTGCCGCTGCCGAGGGTCGTCACGGTCAGCGTGAAGGTCTGGGGCGTGTCGAGCTTCTTCGCGTTGAAGCCGGCCTGCACGAGGTTCGTCAAGAGCACGAGCGAGCTTCCGTCGGAGAGGCCCGCGGTGCCAGTGCCGAAGCCGCTGCATGTGCCGTTCATGAGCGTCGTGCTCCAGTCCGTCGTGTTGAGCACGACGCGCACGTTGCAGGTGCCGCTGAGCTTGACGGCCGCGTACACGCTCTCGGGGAACGAAGCTTGCAGGCCCCACTGGTGGCTGATGAGCTGGCTGTTGCCGGGCACGATGCCAGTCCCGTCGGGGCTGCGCCAGATCGTCATGACGGTGGTGTTGCGCTCGACGGAATCGGGGATGCCGTCGTTGTCGCGGTCCGTGCCGACCGTGAGCTGGTTGATGAACCAGCCGCGGTAGTTGTTGGCCTGGCCATCGCCGGTGGCGAACTCGAAGCGGACGCGGACGGTCTGGTTTTGCCACTGGCGCAGGCTGATGGAGACGGGCCACCACTGGTGGTTGCCGTGGTAGGGCGCGCTGAGCGTGTCCACCTGGGTTTCGTGCCCGTCTGGGCCGATGACGTAGACCTTCTTCGTGTCGTTCTGGGTGCCGTTGTCCTGCGTTTCGAAGTACGTCCAGAATGTCAGCGCTGGGTTCTGCGCAAGTTCGAGGTGCATGGGCGGCGTGATGACGCTGCCGTGCGCCTCGTTCGTGCCGTTGGCGTACGTTCCGGTGGCGTTGTCGCCGAACCAGAGGCTGACGCTGGGCTCGGTGTTGATGCCGGTGGGCCAGTCGGGCGCATCGCGCAGGCCCGGCGCGTTGGGCGTGTTCACGGTGTGCCAGAAGGGCCCCTGCGAGGTCGCGGACTTGCCGGTCTCCACGCGCGTCCATTCCGGGGAAGGCAGTCCGTTGGCGGTGCTGTCGTATTTGATGGTGGCGCTCATGGCGACGATGCGGTACACGGGTCCGACGCTGGCCTGCGTTGTGCTCTGTTCAGGGCCCGTGCCGTCCGTGTACACGTACTTGTAGCTGTGCGTTCCGGGGTCAAGTGTCGTGTTGTATGCGTACACCACGCCGCACGTGTAGACGCAGGGCGAAATCGGCGTCATGACGTGCCGGATCCCATCGATGACGACAGCGGGGTAGCCTGCGGGGGGCGCGTCGTTGTCCACGTCCGTGTAGCGGCCCTGGAAGCTCACTGGTGTGTCCTCGTAGCTCGCGGAGGGGAAGGTCTCCAGGCTAGTCCACGTGGGCGGGCTGTTCGTGGTCACGTTGCCCAGGCTGTTGGTCGAGGTGCCGCGTTCGTTCTTGATGATGAGGCGGTACTGGTACTGGGTGGCCTGGACCATGTTCGTCGCGGTCTGCGAGACTTGGATGGGTGTGGTGCCGGTGTAGTGGACGGGTGTGGTGTTCTGTGTGGCTCCTCCGGGGGTTCCGTACTGGAACCAAGCGAGAACGCCGGCGCTATCGCCGCCGGTGTCGGTGATGTTGCCGTTGAGAACGGCGCTCGTTCTGCCCACGTTGTTGGCTGCACTCGTCGTGCCGGCGGCGAAGTCCACGACGTCGTGGGCCTGCTGCGTGGTGGGCGCGACGACGCCATACTCGTCCGTGGCGGTGGCCGTCACGAGGTACGTGCCGCGCGAGGAGTACGTGTGGGTCAGGCTGAAGGTCGTGCCGCTGCTGACGTTGCCGCTGGCCGGGAAGGTGCTGGTGTTGGTGCCGTCCTTCCAGTCGATCGAGTATGTGAGGTTCGCACCTTGCGGGTGCACGGCGCTCCCGTTGGCCCACACAAGCTCGCTGCGGGCGGTCACGCTGGGCGAAACGCTCAGGGTGGGCGCGCCCGCGCCGTTGTCGGCCGTCGAGACAGTGCGGTCGCCGCCGTCCGAGGTGCCCATGCTGTTCTGCATCATGAGTTTGTAATGGAACAGCGTGTTCGTGGCCAAGCCGGGGACTTGGACGCTGAAGGAGCCCGTGGCCGAGCGGGTCACGTGCGAGGTGGAGCTGCCGTAGCTCGTCGTTTGGCCGTAGACGAACCACGTGTCCACGCTACTGAGCCCATTCATGCTTGAGACCGTGCCGTTGAGCGTCAGGCTGGTCAGGCCGCCCCAGGATGGATCAGTGCTGCCCACGGCGACGTCGCGGATGTTCACGTTCCCCGTGTTGCTGTTGGATAGGCCGAACTGGTCCGTGACGGTCACGGTCGCGGTGTACGTGCCCACGGCCCCGTAGTTGTGCTGGGCGGAGTACGATGTCCCACTCGCGAAGGGCCCCAGGGGGGGCGAGGTCGTGCTGTCGCCCCACGCGATGGTGTACGTGAGCGTGGATCCGCCCGTGGCGCTTCCGTTGAGCCAGGTAGGCTGGTTGGGGAACTGCGGATTGGGTCCCTGCGCGATCGTGGGCGCGCTGGGCTTCGAGCGCAGCGTCGCCGTCAGCGTGTACTGGCCCGAGCCCTGCACCGCGTTGACCATGATGTACCACGTGCCCGCGCCGGCGGGCGTCTTCGCGATGGACTCCGAGCTCGTGCTGCCCGTGCTGCTGGCGTCGAAGCTGGTCGTGGTGGGCTCGCTGCCGAGCTTCGCGTAGAGGTCATAGTTGGTGCCGCTGGGTCCCGTGAGCACGACGCTGAGTTGGTCCGCGCCGCTGGGCAGGCTGATCTGGTAGTAGTCCGACTCGCCCGCGCCCGCGATGCTCTGCGTGAGCGCGACACCGTTGGTGAGAGCGGCGTCGGTGATGGTCACGGCCTGGGGGGCGCTTGTGGTGGAGGCGCCGTTCGTGTCGGTCACCGTGAGCTGGATCTGGTAGGTGCCGCTCTTGGTGTAGCGGTGGCTCGCGGTGGCGGTGCTGACGCCGGCTGTGTTGTCGCCCCAGTTCCACGAGTAGGTGATGGGATCGCCGTCAGGATCGCTACTCGTGCTTCCATCCACGTTGACCACGTCGATCGTGGTTGCGCTGGTCTTGTCTTTGGTGAAGTTGGCGAAGGGCGGGCTGTTGGAGCCGGTGTAGTGGTAGGTGCGGCCGCTGAAGTCGTCGGTCCAGCCTTCGTTGTTCCCCTGGAACCCAATCCCAGCGAACCCGTTATCACTGGCGAAGATGCCAGCAGTCCACTTGGTCCAGGTACCGCTGACGTAGCGGTACATGGCCGCATTTCCGGAGGCGTTGGAGCCCACGGCCCACGCCTCCCTCGTGCTGTCGCCGTAGATGCCTACGCCAATGAAGTCGGTGCCCGCAGGCAGGTTGGCGTTCGTCCAGGACGTGCAGGGGAGCTGGCAGTACGCTGCCTTGATGCCGTTGATGGCCCAGAGGACCGTGCGGTTCGAGTTCAGCACGACCGAGTCAGCGTACGGGGCGGGGACGAAGGGGATGTTCGTCGCGGTCGTGAGGGAGTTGTGGGCGAGGTCGTACTTCAGGAGCGTGCTGGTTTGCTTGTCGTAGACGAAGCAGTCGCTGTCGTCGAAGCAACGGGTGTGGTTGAACCCGTGGCCATTGTTGACGACGCGCGTCCAGCTTGAGCCATCGTAGTGGTAAATGCCGAGCTCGCCGGCGGCCCAGACGTCGGTGCTCGTGAGCGAGTCCACATCGTAGAAGGTTCCACAGCCCGTGGTGGGGTTGGAGCCCGAGAACTGCCAATCGCCGGTGAAGGAGCTTGCTCCTTCGTTGGCCGGGTTGAAGGCGAGACGCAGGATCCAGCCGACGCTGGGGGTCTGCCCGCAGTCGTTGCCGCCCACGTACCAGGCCTCAGAGGGGCCCGTAGACGCGACCGCGCGGTCGTGCGCGCGGTTCTGGTCAACGTCGTTGGGGAAGAGGCACCCTGGCGATCCGCCGTTGCAGTTCACGGTGGGTCCCCAGATCATGCCGTCCCAGACGACGGCGCGGTTGAAGCCGCCCGAGAGGAACGCGTTGTTGGGGTTGTTGGGGGCGATGGTCGCGTAGGTCAGCGGGGCGGGAGTGATGGAGGAGCTTCCGAACCATGCCCACGCCTTGGAGAAGTGGGCGAAGGTGAGGACGTAGTCGTTGATGCCGTCGCCGTCGACGTCGCGCCAGGCGATGGTGGTGCTCGCGGCGTGGCTGGGGTCAATGCTGGGCGGGGCATACGTCGAGGCGTACCCCAGCGCGCGCAGGGTCGCGCCGTAGACGACGATCGTGCTGCCCGTCGTGCTGTGGTCGCTGGGCTCGAAGACGAGGCGGGTGGCCGGCTTGTTGCCCACATGCGAATTCGCCGGGGTCTCCTCGAAGCTCCAGTCGAACGCCCGCGGGCTGGGCGCTCCGATGTCTGCCGCGGCGAGGGTGCCCTGCGGGATCGAGAACGTGACGCCCGTGGAGCTGAGCGTGGTCTGGGGCGCGCCGTACCAGGCTGGGCTCGCGCTGGAGGGAGCCGGATTGGTGAGGCCCGTTGCGGCGGCCTGCGCTTGGACGAAGGCGACCACCTGGGGGGCAAGGCTCGCAGCCTGGTATTCCGTGCGCAGTTGCGTGAGGAGGCCGCGCATGGCGAAGCTCGCGTTGGCGCCGAAGAGGCGCATGCCTTGCGTGGTGGGGAACTGGGCGCAGGATCCGTCGCGGAGGAACGCGTTGTACGAGAGGCACTGCGTCTGCGCGCCAGAGTCGCTGTACCAGGGCGTGTGGCCGTTGGGCACGGCGGGCGCGTTCTGCATGTTGATGAAGTGCCAACTCACGTGCAGCGCGTCCATGTTGGGGAGGCTGCTCTGGGGGAGGCTGGCGTCGATGCTCATGCCGGCGAGCGTGAGGGTCACGCCGGTGACGTCTGTGTCGCGGATGAGCGTCCACGTTCCTTCGGCGCCGGTGCCAGCGAGGAAGTCGAGCGGCACGCCGGCCTGAAGCCCGGGTGTTGCGGGGGTCTTGACGAGGTTGAACGTCATGCCCGCGTTGAGGTGCTGGCGCAGCACGCTGTCCAGGAACATGCCTGGCTGGGCCTGCACGGTGGGCGAGAGGCCGGTCGTGGCGTAGTAGCTGCTCAGTTCCGAGAAGAACTGGGCGTAGGAGATTTGGGATCTCGTCGTAGAGGTGGCGCCGTTGCCGATCTCGACGAGCGAGGTGCTCTTCCAGTCGGGCGGGACGAGGATCGCGATCTGCATGCCCGTCTTGGCGACGCTGAAGGCGAGCGCGTTCTGCGCAGGGTCGGTGCCGACGAGGACCGCCGTGGCCGCGGGGTCGTTGGTGAGGTCCGCGAAGTCGGGCACGCCGTCGTTGTTGCTGTCGGTGATCTGCTCGCCGTCGTTGACCAGTTGCGTCGTCTCCCGGAGGCTGGAGTGCTCCCAGTCCACGCCCGTGAGCGGGCCTTGGACGTACGAGGCCAGCGCAGTGGAGAGCGGGTCGAGGGCGGCGGTGCGGGTGGGCTCGAGGATGTTGGGGACGCCGTCTGCGTCGTCGTCCGTGTAGGGCGTGCTGCTCGCGTTGAAGGGGTCCGAGTGGCCGCGGATCTCGGCCTTGTCCGAGAAGCCATCGCTGTCCGAGTCGATTTCGTAGCGCAGGCGCGTGTCGTTGGTTGTCTCCTCGGGGTTCGACGTGCTCGTGAGGCCCGTGTCGTAGCGGGCCGTGGCTTGGTTGTGCCAGTTCCAGTGCAGGATGGGTTGGTTCTGGGCGCTGACCTTGCCGTTGCCGGTGCCCTCGATGGCTTCGCTGGCGGGGCTGACGTCGTCGAACGTCTTGCCCCCCACCACAAGCTGCGTGCCGCCCACGCCCAGAAGGGTGGGGGCCCCGTGGATCGTCCACGTGCCGCTGGTGGGCTGGCCGACCCAGACGCCGTTGGTCACAACGAAGCTCGTATTCGAGACGGGCGTCGGGTTGCCGCCCACGACAAGGGCCTGGCGCGCGGTGAGCGTGCCGTCGGCGGCGAGGCGCGCGACGACGTCGCCGTTGTTGCCCGTATACTTCACGCTGACCGTCTGGCCGTTGGGCGTCGTGAAGTTGGCCGTTTTGCCGCTGGATTCGAAGTAGGCGTAGAATGCATCAGCGCTTGTCGTGTAGGCGTTGTAGGGCTGCAGGGGAGACGTGCCCGTGGCGAGGCTCGTGACGAGGAAGTCGCTCACGTACCATCCTTCGCTCTGGAGGGCGTCGTCGCTGGTGAAGACGAACCGGAGCTGGACCTTGCGGTAGGCATAGGGGCTGAGGTCGAACGTGGTCAGCCTCCAGCCCAAGGAGTTGCCGCTCCAGCCCAAGCTGCCGTCGGGGAGCCGGTCGTAGAGGAGCCCAGTGGCGGGTCGGAGGACTTGCCAGGTGGCGCCGCCATCCGGGCTGATCTCGACGTGGGCGCTGTCGTTGCCGTACTCCGTGTGGAACCACTGCTCGAAGCTGAAGCTGCCCTGTCCCACGCCGCTCAGATCCAGCGTCGGGAGCTGGAGGAGGCTGTGCGAGGAGGCAGGGTAGGGCGCGAAGGGCGCGACGCTCCAGGCGTGAAGCGTCGAGTCACCGCGCTGGGGACCCGTCGTGGGCACGGCGAGCGTCCACGTGCCCGTCTTGGTCCAGACGTTCTCCATCGAGTCGCTGAACACCTGGGATCCATCGGCGGTGACCTGGAGGTCGTCGAGGAACCAGCCGCGCGCCTGCTGGAGCGCGTCGCTGCGGAACTCGAACTGGACGTCGATGGGGCCTCCGGCGTAGGGCGAGAGGTCGAAGGTCGCGGCCTTCCAACCGCCGCTGGATCCAGCGTAGCCCTGGCTACCGTCCATGAGTTGGGCGTAGGCGGGGCCCGAGGAGGGCGTCAGGAGCGTACGCTGGCCGTTGGCCTGGACCCAGACTTGGCCCGCGTCGTAGCTGTCCGCCGTTTCGAAAAGCGTGTTGAACGAGAGCGTGGCGCTCGCCTTGCCGGTGAGGTCCACCGCGAAGTGGAACGTCCCATCAGCAAGCGGCGGGTAGTTCCCCGCCAGCGTCGTGCCCCATGCCATGGAGCCTGAGTGGCCCGTGGTGGGCAGGTCGGCCTCGGGGCCTTCGGCCCAGATGGCGGAGGTGCCATTGTTGGTCACGTTGTAGGCGGTCTGGCCGGCGCCGGCATCGTACGTGGCGTCGTCCAAGTTGGGGGCGAAGATGATGCCCGCCAGCAGGGTGTAGCTGACCTGCCAGGAGGAGTTGGCGTCGGCGCGGGCGGCGACCTTGAGGTAGTGCGGGCCGGGCGTGAGCGGGGGAACCTGGACGCTGCGGTTGATCGTGTACGCGATCAGGTCGCCGTGGGCGGAGTGCTGGTTGCTCCCGCTGTCGAGGAGCTGGCCGTCGGGAGAGTTCGCACTGGTGCCGTCGAGCAGGATCTTCCAGTCGTTCTGGATCGAGCAGGAGTCGGTGGGACGGCACTGCTTCTGGAAGACGCTGTAGTTGCTCAGGACCTGGATCTGCGTGTTGCCCGTCGTCGTGGTCGCGTTGAGCTGCGGCGTGCTGGGTCCGATAAGGTAGCCGGGCGCGGGTGCGTCGAGGTGGAACGAGAGGCTCGACTCGTTCCACTGCGTGCTGCCCACGCGCGGATCCGCCGCGACCTGGAGCAAGTGTGTGCCGTCCGCGCCGGTGGGATGCGTCGTCGTGCTGACGCTGTAGGTGACGATCTCGGCGTGGCCGGGGTGCGTGTTCGTCCCGTTGGCGAGCATCGCGCCATCGACGCCGCCCGGCGTGCCATCCTCAAGGACCATCCACTGGTGATCGACCGGGCACGTCTGGCTGGGGTCGCATTGGCTGACGGCGACTTGGTAGGTGAAGTTGACCGTGCGCGGGTCGCCCGTCCAGCCCGTCGTCGGGTAGATGCTGACGCCGGTGGGCGCCCAGGCCTGGTCGGGCTTGGGCGTGCTGTTTGCCTCTGCGCTGGCGGTGCCTTCGCCCACGAGGTTCGTGGCCGTGACGGTGTAGAACCAGGCCGTGCCGTTGGGGCGGTGCGTGTCCGTGTAGGTGCGGTTCGCGCCGATCTGGGCGAGGAGGGCTTCTGAGCCGGTCGTGTTGCCGCGGTAGATGGTGTAGTTCGTGACCGGCGTCCCGCCGCTCGATACGGGCGCGTTCCACGTGAGCGCGATTTCACCCACGTTCACGCCGGACGCGGCCTTGAGGTTCTGGGGCGGGCTTGGGTAGTTGAAGGTCGTGGC
This sequence comes from Pseudomonadota bacterium, assembly GCA_021325135.1. Classification (GTDB taxonomy): domain Archaea; phylum Thermoplasmatota; class SW-10-69-26; order JACQPN01; family JAJPHT01; genus JAJPHT01. The sequence goes on from JAJPHT010000030.1 coordinate 81,054, forward strand.
GCTCGCTTCGTTGCTGGCCGGACTCGCGCCGACGGCGTTGACGGCCTTGACGACGTAGTACGCCTTCACGCCGTTGCCCAGGCCAGAGTCGGTGAATGACTGAATCGTGGTGTTCGCCACGAGAGTCGTCTCGTTGCCCGTCGCGTTGCCGCGGTAGAGCAGGTAGTTGAGGATGGGCATGCCGCCGTCGTCCGAGGGAACGCTCCAGTTGAGAGCGATCTGGCCGGCGCCGGGGCCCGCGAGAGCGGCGAGGGTGGGCGCTTGTGGCGGATCCGGCAGCGTGACCTGCAAGTCGTCGTAGAAGACAGGGTGGGGCGGTTGGCCTACGAGTGGGTCCGTGCCGTAGTAGTAGTTGTCGAACGTGAGGGAATTCAGATGGCTCGCATTGGCTGAGATGCCCACGCTGGAGCTGCTGGCAAGGAGGTGCCCAGTGAGGTCGCGTACCTCGCCATGTACTTGGCCGTCGATGACATCCAGCTTAAGGACGAGCCGGTACCAGGTCTGCTGTGTGTAGCCGAACGTCTGGTGGCTGGGCGTGGTGAAGAGCGAGGTGGCGCTGCTCTTCGTGATGAGGCGCAGGTTGTTGTTGCCCGCGCCGTAGGTCAGATTGGCTTGAACCCACTCTCCGCCCGGGAAGCGAAGGGTCAGCGCGCTGCTATCGGTGCCCCCGGTCCACTGGTTGTAGAAGTCCACACCCACCTCATACCCAGACCCAGTGATGTTCAGGGTGGGACTCGCAGTGGCCGTGACGGTCTGGCCCGTGGTCTGGGCCTGGACCTCCAAGACACAAGGCGGTGTCACAGCTGTCACGTCATGCGGGTTGCAATCCTGGCCTGCGAAGGTCGGCGTGGGCGGGTTGTACGTCCAGACCGTGTTGGGCAGGTCCCATTCCTCCTGGAACAGGACCGCACCCGCCTGCGCCGTGTCGGCAAGGAAGGGAAGCATGGGCAGGCCGGCGAAGAGGAGGGTGGCGACGCTGAAGAGGGAGAAAGCGCGGGCTGGGAGGAACTGCTTCTGCATGGGAAATCACCATTTACGGGGTTAAGAGGGAAGTTTGGGGGCGGATTCGAGGCCGAGGTTCGTGTTGTAGGCGACGGTCATGATCGCGCCCATCGAGTTTCCGTACGACTCACCCGTGACGAAGACGTGCGCTCCATCCGGCGCGGCAGTCACCATCCAGACCTGCTGGAAGCCGTTGCCGGCCACCACGCGCCAGACTGGATGGCCATTGGTGGCGTTGAGCGAGAAGGTCTCGTAATGGCCCCCGAACCGGCCATCCGTAACCACGTCATGCCCCCCGCTGTCCGTTAGGTACACCCTCGAGCCATCAGGACTGAGAGTGATGTCGCTCTGGTAGAAGTCGCTCTGGGGAGTCGGGTAGACCGCGCCTGTCGGGGACCCATCGGAGACGTGAATGGGTAGCGCCCAAAGCGTCGAACCTGTGGCCGTGTCGTACGCGGCGACGGTTTCGGGCGTGCCAGCGAAGAGGCGAGTCCCGTCTGGGCTCAGCTTCACGACGCACTCACGCAGCACGCCGCGTGGCGTAAGGACTGGGCACGTTGCCGTGGCCTGGTTGGCCCAGCGCATTTCGCCCGTGAGGCTATCGTACGCCACGGCGCCTGCCGATCCCAAGACGTAGACTGCCCGATTGATCGGGGAAGAGACGAGGCTGTATGCCTCGGAATCGGTGGGCGCGCCTTGGGCGTCTTGGCCGTGATAGCGCGCCAGCCAGCGTTGCGCACCGGTCGCGGCGTCGTACGCCAAAGTCGCGTACTCCATGGGACCGGGGGCACTTGCGCTGATGCCGGTCACGTAGATGGCGCCGCCGTCTGAGCTCGTTGCGATGGAGAAGGCGCTGTCGTACGCCCTGGGGTAATACTGGGGTGCTGTTCCACCTTCGCCGTCATACGAGGTTGACCAGACCGGGTTGCCGTTTGCACTGTCGTAGGCGACGGTGACGTAGTTGTCGCTCCTTTCTCCCGTCGTGTAGACGCGGGTACCGTCGGGAGAGACGGCCAAGGCGTATCCGAACGAGTTAGCCGGCACGGTCGCGTTCCAGGCGATCGTCCCGTTCGACGCATCCAACGCGAGTGTGAGGCCCTTCGAAGTCGTCAGGCCGCCGGGGCCGCCGATGAGAGTCCCGACGACGTAGAGACGTGCGCCGTCGGGCGAAACGACCATCATGCGTTCCCCAGGGCTGTAGTCGGGCGCCGTGAAGGTCGTCGTCCAGACCGGGGCTCCTGTCTGGGAGTCGTAGGAGACGACGATAAGCTTGAGGGAGCTCGTAGAGAACGCGACGAAGACGTGCGAGCCATCGGGGCTGCTCGCCTCAGTGGGTTGGCTGTCTTCCGAGTGGTCGTCGAACACGGTCGACCAGGTCTCGCAGCCGATCGGGACCACGGTTCCGCACAGGGGGGGCGGCGCGAGCTCGGCGGAGCTCGTGGGGGCGAGGGACCACATGAGCAGCAGGGCGACGGCCAGCGTGATGGCGGCTCGGCCCGACTCCCTGGGTGGCGTCGTCACGCCCGTGTGAATCACGTGGAGCATCTTCACAATACCCCTCCTCCGTGCTAGTTGAACGGGGTTGTCACCATGGCGACAACCTGGCCGTGGTCATTGGCCACTCCCATGCCTGCGCTCGTCAGGCCCAGGATGAGAGGCGCGAGGGGATCGCACCAGGGATACTGGTTGGCGACTATGCCTCCGGGGTTCGTGACGAGGTGGAGCGGGCTGTTGTCGGCGCTGAAGGAGTAGCCGCCGCCAAGGTGGTTTTCGTCGACGGCCGTCTTCACGTACACGGGCTCCAGACTCAGCGCGATGCACGACTGCTGCATGGCGCCGCACCCGTGCGTGGTTGCCACCGACGATGACCCATCAGGCGCAATGAGCGAGAACTCGTACCGGCTTGAGTACGCGTTGCAGTCAGGGGTGAACGTCGCCGTGAGAAGCCCGAGAGCGATCCCGCCCGGGTCTTGGCTGGCCGCGATCGTGTGGACGCGGAACCAGTCCTGGTCGGGTCCGAGGGGCGCGCGGTTGGGGAGACCGCCCTTGATGGCCAAGACGTCCTTCGTGATCGTGTCCGAGGGGAACGCCGAGTAGTCCAGCGCGCTCTGGAACGTGTTCCCGATATCGTACCCACCCGGCTGGTTGGTCCCCATCCCCGCATCGTTGGGGACGATGCCCGTGTTGAGCGTGTAGGGAGTTCCCGCCGCGCCGGAGGTCACCTTCATCGGGTACCAGGCATCGTCGCCCACGTTGACGTTCCCCCCGTACGTGATATCGAGAAGGGCACAGTTGGGAGTGGCGTATTGCACCGTGTCCCCGGTCAGAGTGAGCGACTCGGTGCGCACGAGCCAGACGCTGGACCAGTCGGCAGGATCGGCCTTCCCGCCGACATAGCCGGTGCTGCTGGCGGTTTGCTCGAGGGGCCACTGGATGGCGCCGGCGCAGTCGTTGTTGGCCGGCTCGTTGACGCACCGATCGACGAGGCCCGTGAGGCTGTCATCGCAGGTCGGCGGAGGGGGTGGGGGAGGCGGATTGCCACCGCCGCCAAGGCCGCCACCGCCGCCGCCATCGCCCGGGACATCGGCTTCCCCCTCGGGGTTGACGGGGGTGTTGACGGGGTCAGCCATGGCAGGGAGGGTGATCGAGCCTGCGAGGGTGAGGATCGCGAGGGCAATCCAGAGGGTTCGAGTTCGCATCCGACAGTCTCCGGTGGCTTCTCCTAACACGACTCGTGCCATAAGCTCGACTGATGGATTGTTGTCAATTCCCTTGGGGGGACGTGGATCTGACGCATGGCTGACGCTGGTGTAGGCGTCGCCATTTCCTGCGAATGGTTGGCCTACGGTTCTCGCTCCGGGGGCGGAGCTGTAACAATCAGTTTGCGCGCTGCGTTGCGGGCGGTGGAAGGCCGCCCCCAGAGGACGACGCATGGCAAGGCCGAGGCCAGCCATTCGCTGTGTGTTCGGTGGAGCCGTGGGCGCCAGGTGTGGCCGGGGTCGGCGAGGGTGGAGGTCGTTGCCCAGGGGTCGAGCTGGGTTTGGTTCTCTGCACGGTCCGCGACGAGCGCGCCCGTGCCGTCGCTGCGGAGGAGAAGTTTCAGTCTCATTCCTTCACGCATGAGAGGGCTTCCCCCCGGAGGCATGGTGGAGCGCGACGAGGGTGGTTTCCAGCTTGGCATGGCAGTGACGCAAGGCTTGGCGCGCCGTGCCTGGCTCATGGCGGATGCCGCGATCCGCGAGGGCTTGGACGAGGTCGTAGATTTCGGTGCGGGTCAGGAGGAGAGCGAAGAAGGGCGTCTCCGCGTCGTTGCGCGTAACGAGCGCATCGGGGAGTGGGAGGCCGCGCGTGTGGGCGGTGGCGACGAGTTCGGCGTGCTCGGTCGCGGTCAGAATGACAGGGACACGATCCGGCCTCCGCGCGTCAGGCATGGGCTCTCCTTTGGGCTCGTCGTTTAGCTTGGAGGCGCGTTCGGAAGGGTCGGGGGAGGATGGGGGGCTTGGAACGGATGGTCGCTTCTTGGTGGCCGAGGATTTCGAGCAGGCAGTCGCGGCAGGCCTTGGCGATGGGAAGGCGTTCCTTGGCCCCGAGGGCGCGAGACGGGGCCAGGATGGCACGGCCGCAGACAGCTCGTCCTTGATGGGTGAGGAGAACGCAGATTCGCCGCGCGTTTTGGTGTTCGATCCACCATGTTCCGGGGGGAAGGCTTATCCTGATTTCGGGTGGTCGCTTGAGGTGAGGCCGTGGTTGGGCTGCGGCGATGTCGTCCTTCCATAGGGGAGAAAGTCCGACCATGCCGCAACCCAACCAATAGCCGACGCGGTCATACGACCGCGTCGTATGGTTCAAACGTATGTCGGTGCTTAATGGTTATGTGCCCGCACCCGATGCTTCAGGTGGCCGTCGTGCCCGGCGAGGGGCGGTGTTGGAAGTCTTCCGTGAATACCTAAGGACTCAGGGAGTCCAACTCCTTGTCGTCGCTCTGGAAAGCGGTCCCAAGACGTTCCGCCAATTGACGGAAGCGGGCGGCTTCTCCGCCGACTACACCAAGAAAATTCGCGACAAGATGGCCGCCTGGGGGCTTATCAACGTCACCTGGATCAGCGGCACAACCCAGCAGCACGAACTCACCGCCCTCGGGAAGCGCTTCCTGGCCTACACCTACAAGCAAGCTGAATTGCTGGAAGAAGGCGCACGAACAGCCGCCAAGGCCACGCGAGACGACGAGAAGCCCCTCTAAAATTACCCTTGCTTCGCGAGGGCCCCGCGAGCCGTGCGCACGATCGCGTCGAAGTCCGGCCGCCCACGCAGCGACTCGAACTCCGGCTCGCCGTTCAACTCACACACATGATCAGGCCGGCCGAGCAGATCCTTCCTCAGGGTTGCAACGGCCCGCTCCAGGTCTCCCACGCGGACGAGCGTGAGGGCCAGTTCAATCTTAGCCATCTCGGCACCCGCCAAGTCCGCGAGTTCGAAGGCGTCCAGCGCGGCTTCGAGGTTGCCGAGGCGGCGAAGATGCCGCGCCTTCGACATGCACAAATCGATGTCCCTGGGCGCGAACTGCAAACCGGCGTCGGCCCACATGAGGGCCTCTGGCCATTCTCCGAATCCCACAGCCAGATCCATCCGGGCTTTGGCCTCCAGAGCCGTGTTTGGCGCGAGATTCACAGAGACGCCATCTCGCGATGTGGCGTACTCATCGACGGCGTCCTGTTCTTGGGTGGGAAGTGCTGTCGGTTTCCTTCGCTTGTAGAGGAGAAGGCCTCCTCCCACCGCGAGACCGGTGGTCACGACTGCGCCTGCGACAACGAGAGGAAGGTTCGTCTGTCTCCATGGCGCCGGGGGAACGGGCACCCGTTGCAGGGATGTCGCCGTAAGCGGCCCCTGGAGCGTTAGGTGTGACGCTGGACCCGTTGTCTCACTTGGAGAAAACCTCAGATCAAATGTGCCTGTGATTTGATCGCGGAAAGTTGAGTTAGACGGAAGGTAGCGTGCTTCGCTAGCCACCAGGAGCCCTTGTTCAGCGGAAAGCGAGATTGTGCCTCTGACTGTCCCGGTCACGGCGCTTGCCGCAATTCTGACGGGAGCGCCTGATCGGAAGGTGAAAGATGCATTCTCCGCTCTCACCGAAAGCCAGCTCTCAGTCTGTTCGCCGGCAACACCGCTGGGGTTTTCCTCTCCCGTGTTGTGCTCTTCGGTTCCCGCGCTGGAGGTTGTCGTGGTGACTAGGCCGCGGATCTTCAGGGTGCCAGAGAAGACGCCCGAGAATTGGCCCGTGCCAGAGAAGACAACGTTCGATCCGTTGAGGTCTTCGGCGAAGAACAGGTTTCCATCCGGATCCCCTGGAGTAGCGGTTTGCGCGTCCGTGCTTGCAAACCGTGTGTCGTGCTCCGTGTCTACCGTGATCCCGGAGGCGTTTCCTGTCAGGGACATGGTGTCAACATACCAGCCGATGTACATCGGCCCAGTCGCGCTGCCTGTGGCGTCGAGGGTGAAGTCTGATTGGACCCCGCACGGGTGGTTCTTGGGCGGGATGGCGACGCTCGAGTCTGGGATCGGTCCGATACCCTTTGCATGGGCGAAGGTCTCGTTTGTGTAGCAGACGTACGCTGAGGCGACGCTGAGATGGACGGCTGCCCCTTTGCTGAGGTCAGGCGCCAACATGGCGGAGGGATGGACGAAGGTCGCGTCTGCCAGGTCCGCAAGGTCAACGACGTTGCGAGTCGTGAAGGTCCCGCTGACATTCTCCAGAGCCGAGGCTTGAGGGGCTATCAACACGAAGAGAACAAGGAATAGAACTGCGCACGCAGAGCTATAGGCTCGCACCCCCCTGGCCTCGGCAACGCCCATGTTTGCTCGCCCGCGGAAGGGGAAATCAGATAATAAGTCGTCGGCCCCCCATGACACGGCGAGGAATTCACAAGAATTCTCGAACCCAGTCGGCTGCACGGGAGCGCCTCCGTGACCAACTGCCTAGGCGAGACGCAGATTTCTAATATTGAGTCTTTTCGTCCATCATTGCTTCTATCACACGACAACTCCAATCAATCGTGAGAGGTCTTGTCAAGGATGGCCACGACCTTCTCCAATGCGGAGGACAATTTCCTCAGTCCTCCCGATCTTGGACCAGGCTTGACGTGGATGCTCAGCCAAAGCCATTATGGGTCGCCCGGGAGGTGGCCGCCGTGATTCCGATGAAGGCCCGAGGCATCGTGCTCATCTTCGCTACGATCGCTCTCATCGTCACGAGCACGACCACGTCCGCCTTCGGCGATGCTTCCCAACCTACCGCCGCGATCGCCATCTCCCAACCAGGCGGCGCCATCGTCACCTGGGGCCCCGCGCCTGAAGCCCCCGACTACTACGAGGTCTACGGAATCAACGGCACGTCGTGGCATTCGGTGGATATCGTCCCATCGGATGCTCCGCCCTCAACCGGAATTGTGCCAGCATTCCCTGAGTACGCGGTCGTGGCAGTTACCAACGGAGTCCCGTCACCGCCGACACTCGCGGTTACGATGGTCGAGAGTTGCCTGCGCGTCGAATTGGAGCCGCCTGCCGTGTCATATGGCTGCAACCCCTCCACACCCAGCCGTGCTGAGCTCGAACTGGACCTGCCGTAGACACTGATGGGCGTGCGCCGGACCCCGGAGTCGCATAGGATGTTGCGACGAAATTGACGATGCAGGCGAAGACGGGCGACGTGCTCGTCACGGTGACGAGGATTTCGGCCCCACCTTGGGAGACGGCTGCCTACGACCTCACGGTCAACGTCCTCTAACGCCACGCAAGCCCTTGATCGGGGAAGCCGCGCGCCGCAAGGCTTGAATCGAAGGACACCGCTTAGGTGGATGCGCACACGTATAGGGGCGTGCGCGTCAACTGCGACGGAACGTCGTGCACGCCCCAGGACCGCCTCCAAGCGGTGCCTCAAAGCCTCCTCATCCTGGGGCGCTGCACGACCTCCTCGCCGAGGTGATGCCTCGCGACCCTCTCCGCGCCCCTACCATCTTCCCTGCACCACGACGGCCTCCCCCCAGACGCCCTCGAAAGGTCGTGGTTGGCCTGACCGGCCACCGGCGGAAGGACGAAGGTGAAAGATCACCGCGAGCCAAGCGCACGGCCAGAATCCGGGACGAGTTGCTGGACATCGTTGCGAAGCGGCCTGGCATTTCACTCACGGCGATCACGCGCGAGATGAACACCGCCTGGAGCGGAGTCTACCACCACCTCCGGGCCTTGGAGCGCGAGGGCAAGGTGAAGCGCGTCACGCACGGCCGCCGGCGCCTCCTCTATCCTATCAATGCGAACCAGCCAGATCCCGTAGCCGATGGGCTTCTCCATGGCGCCACCGCTCGCCTGATCGCCCAAGCCATTGCCGAGCACGAGCAACTCGACATCGCCCAACTCGAGATGGTGCTCGACTTGAAGCCACGCGTGGCGTACTACCACGTCCGAAAACTACTCGCCGCGGCCCTCATCACCGCTGGATCCACCACAAGGTATCGAGAACTTCGCGCCACGCAACGGCTCCTCCAAGCCCTCGGGCGACCCGCGCAAGACCCGACCGGCTCACCCCCGCGACCCGATTCGGCGCATGGCCATGGGAATCCCAGTCGAATCGAAAGCCATGAGGCGCGAAAAGTTTGAATCCAAGAACCGTATTGAGAGTTTTGCGCACGTTATAGGGGCGTGCGTTCGCAACCGCGAAGCCATCGCGCACGCCCCGCTCCGCCGCATCAAACGGCGGATCCACCCACGCGCCAGTGGGCTTGGGGCTCTGCGTTGACCTCGCGAGAGGTGAACCCGCATGAGCCCCCCGATCCGCACCCTCTCACTCCTCGTGGCCCTCGTCCTCTCCTTGCCTCTGGGTCACGCTGCAGGCGCCCCCTCGCGCCCCGCGCTGCTCCATGCTCCACCGGCCGGCCTCGCGAGCGTCGAGCCGCCCCCACTCGCCTGGGCACACGCGAATCCTCGCGATCCCCATACCTACTTCGACGCCACGATGAACCTCCTCAAGCCCGTCTTGCCCGGCATGGCGACGAGCACCTCCGCCGCACCAAACACGGAGGCCAACCGGGCCGCGCCGTGGCGTTACCCCTTCGCAGCCGGTGATCTGCGCGGCACAGGCGGCCAAGACCTCCTCGTCTTTGACGTCCTGCTAGACGAGAACTACACGTATCCGGCCACGCGCTTGGAGGCGCTCAGTGGCGCCACGGGTGCCACGCTCTGGACCCTTGCGATGGATCCGCCCAGTCCGGCGGGCGCCGCGTCGATTCCCGACGTGGATGGGGATGGCGGTCGCGACGTCATCCTGCTCACCTTCACCGTGGACGGCTCGCGCCCCGACTGCCCCCTCGGCGTCATGGCACCTCCTGATCCCACGGGGACGTTCAACACAGACTGGTACTGCTCCAGCGTGACCACCTACCACTGGACGCTCCATGTCCTCAACGGCGCCACCGGCGCGCCCCTCTGGACCCGCACCTGGCAGGGCAAAGAGGGCTACACGACCTTGGGCTTCCCCTACGCGACGAACGCCAGCGTGGTTGTCGCTCCCCTCGTGCCCACGCAGGGCAGCGCTCCCGAGCTCGTCCTCGACTGGCTCGACGCGGCCGGGGAAGCTGTGCCCGACTATTCGCCCACCACCGGCCTCATCACCAACCCCGTCCAAGTCCACGACGACATGCAGGCGAATCTCCTGCGCTTCACCAGCACGGCCCAACTCGTCGTGGGCGCCACCGGCGCGCCTGTCACGACGCAGGTTCTGCCCCGCAGCACAGCGGAGGCTCTCCTCGTCCCAGGGCCCCTCCTCGGGGGAGGGCAGGGGAGTCTCTTGTGGCTGAACTTCACCTACCCCCCCGGCGCCCAAGCCTGCGCCAACCTCGCCGAAGGCTCCACACCCCTCACGCCGCGCACCTGCGCGGGAGACGGCGCGAGCGCCACGGCCACGCTCCTCGACGCCAGCAACATGGTCCCCCAGTGGAATACGAGCCTGGCTCCAGATGCGGCGTGGGTGGGCACGTTCGGGGACCTCGACGGGGATGGCATCTCGGACCTCCTCGTCTTCCGCTTCCCACTGACCGACTCGCCCTCCTGGGAGGCCATCAGCGGCGCGACAGGAGCCCACCTCTGGAGCAGGCCCATCGAGGCGTTCTTCCTCATACCAATCGGCAACGTGGATGACGGTCCCGGTCTTGACGTGGTCACCTTCGATACCGCGGCCACAAGCGGCGGGACCATTGGCCTCAACGTCACGCGCTGGGATGGCGCCACTGGAGCCAGGCTCCTGAGCACGACGCCCACGGCGAGGGCGGGCTGCGACGGCACGGGCTATGCGCTCGACGTCGCCCCCGACGCCCTCCACGAGGGCGCTGGCATCGTCCTCGTCAGTTTCATCGCGGATTGCAACGGCACGCATACCAGCACGCTCCATGCCGAATCCGGCCGCAGCGGCCGCGCCCTCATCCAAGAGGAGAACCAGTCGGGGAGTCGGGTCCTCGTAGGCAACCTCCCAGCCGCGTGCGCTTGCGCGCCAAGCGCCTACGAGTATGACTGGGAGCATGGGAGCGGCACGCTGCGCGCGCTCGACCTTGCGACCCAGACCACGCTTTGGACGCGCGCGCCCAGCCCGGGCAGCTACATCCTGCCAGACCTCACCGCGGATGGCGCGCCTGACCTGGTTGAGGTCCAATACGACTCCCTCGCCGGGAGCACGCTGGTGGCGTTGAGCGGAGCCACCGGAACGCCCGTCTGGACCAGCCCCCCGTGAGGAGACACAATCCATGTCTCGCGCATTCCTCCCCCTCACGTGCATCCTAGCCCTCGCGGGCCTCCCCGTGTCAGTCCAAGCGCGCGAAGCAGGCTTCGACACGAGCTGGCAGCAAGCGGGACACGCCTGGACGTTCCTGGGCGTTGAGCAGCCCGGAGGCTTCGCGCGCGGCTTCGCCCCCGATCCGGACGCCTGGTTCAGCGACCACGCCACCGTCCTGGGCGTGAGTCCCACCCAGATCACGATCCAGTTTGAGGCATGCGCGTCCCTAACGGCAGCCACGCCATCCAGCGTCGCGACGGTCACGTACGTGCGCCAGACGCGCCTCGATGCCACGGAGCAGGCCTCGTTCCTCTGGATCAACCCAAGCGACGTGGCGATGGGTCACGCCCAACTGGGCGATCACGAGTACGTCCTGCTGATGGCGAACAGCCCCCTGGTGGAGTTCAGCGATGGGCACACGGACTACTGGTTCGACGCGCACACCGGCCTGCTTCACCACGTCACGGACGAATGGAACGGCGCAGCATCCACTCGAACGCCGGGTCCTTCCGCCTGCCCCAACGCCTCCATGGAACACGCCTGAGGGACACGATGGTCGAGATTGCGCCGGATACCCTCATCACGTACGCGCGCCTCGCCGCCGAGGACGAGGACCCCCAACGCGCCTTGGCCTACGTCACGGAAGCCCGACGCGTCGCCCCCACCAGCGTGGAAGCCGTCGAGTTCGAAGCCTTCATCCGCGGCCGCCTCCACGAATACGACCAAGCCTTCGATCTCTACGCCCAGGCCATGATGGCCGGCAGTGAGAACGCGCCCTTCAACGCGGCCTACCTCGCAGCCAGTCTCGAGGACACAGCGACCGCCAAGCGGTTCTTCCTTCGCTGCTTCGAAACGCGTCCGGCTGAAGCCGTGGCCGCCGTCCACGCGGACCCCTTCTTCGCCAGCCTCACCGAGCAATCCGACATCAAAGAAGCCCTCGACGCGGCCTCCCAACGCCTCGACGACCTTCACACGCCTCCGGGACCCCGAGTGAGGCCGGCGCACCCTCTTCCACCAGCGGCCCCGACTCTTCGCTCCGCCCCGGCTTGGCGCCTTCGCGCATGGCACCTGGGCTACTACCCGGCGTATCTCGAACTCCTCCTCGGCCTCGCCTTCCTGCTTCCCGCCCCCTTCGTCCAGCTCGGCTTCCTCTTTCTCACCGTCGGACTCGCACTTCTCGCCTCCGGCAGTTGGCTCATGTTGCTCCGCCTCAAGCGCCGACGCGCTTACATCCACGACCTCCACGAAGCCTGGACCAAGTACCCCATCCTCCACGAGGAAGTCTTCTCGGCCCTCCTGAGCGCCCAAGCCGACTTGGGCCTGAGCGGCGAGGAGGCCATCAGCCTCGAGAAGATCGCGCTCGCGCACTTCCCCCAACGCGTCCAGGAGGAAGCATGATCAACCGCTTCCTTCAGAGGCTGGGACGACATCTCGCGCGCCCCCTCAGCTTGGGAAGCGCGCGCCTTCCCCATGACCTGACCGTGGATCAGTACGCGGCTCTCTTGGACGTGGCCATGATGAGCCGCGAATTCGAGCGCGCCCTCGAACTCACCTCACTCCTGCGCGGACTCGCACCTGGAAGCGTGCATGTTGTCGAGACAGAAGCCTGCGCCCACGCTGAACTGGGTCACACGCAGGAAGCCTACCAGCTCTACAGGAAGGCCCACGAGGTCGGCAGCAAGGACGCCGCTTTCGCCGGGCTCTGTGTTGCCTTGGATCACGACGACATGGAGGCCGCCCGCGAATTCATCGCTTGCTACCTCACCGCCTCTCTTCCCCAAGAGGATCTCAGGGACATCGGAGATCCACGCGTCGAGAAGCTCACCCGCGAATGGAGAGCCACACGCGTGGGGTGGTCACCCAAACCTACCCGCACAGAGGTGAAACCATGACGACCGTGCCCCGTATTCCTCCTCTCGACGTAGTGTTCTTCATCGTGGGCGCGCTGCTCTTCGGGGGCGCGCTCACTGCCATTATCATCACTCAAGGCCCCGGAGCTTTCACTGGGCCCGCGCAGTCCGACACGATCCCCGTCGTCTCGCTGACGGTGGAGAACTTCACCTACACGGCGTTGAACGGGGTGCTCAACGCCACCGGCAGCGTCGTGAACCTGGACACGAAGCCCATCACGGCCGTCGTGGTCACGATCACCGGCTACGATGCGGGCCATCACGCCCGAGACCACGAGCTGCTGACCTTCAACGGCACACTCCAGCCCGGCGAACGCTGGCCCTTCAACGCTACCTTCTGTCCTCCCAAGGACACGGGTGAGATCGCCGGCTACGAGGCGGACGTGACTGGACGAACGGCCGATGCACCCGGGCTCACGCCGCACCGCCGGGAGGACGCATGATCCGCCCAGCACGCAAGGACAACCATCGGCGCGTGTTCGCCCTCATCGTACTGCTCACGATGGCCGGCTGCGTGAGCCCCTCGCCGCCATCGGAAGTGCCTGCGGCGCCGGCGCGCGCTGACCTTGCGGCGCAGCCTACTACGAGCGGCGCATCGACCATGCCGACGAACACCACGCAGTCAGCGCCCTTCGTGCTCCGGTACGACGGCCAGACCAACACGAGCGCGTTCGTCTGCGCGAACGCGACTGTCGGGGACGAGGTATGCCAATGGACCCCGACGGACCCCGGCGGCTACCGCTCGCTGACGAACGGCTCCTACAACCACGCGCACCTCACGCTGACGTGGACCGCGACCTCGCCCGCGACGCAACAGCTCCACCTGAGCCTCAACGACGTTGTACCCGATTCAGGGGACTGGAACACGCTCTGCCAAGCCAACGCGACGAGCTCCCCCTTCCCCTTCGACTGCGACCTGAAGGGCCACAACGCCACCTTCGACCTGCTCCTCTTCGTCCGCCCACCCAACTATCCCACAGGCAACCCGCCCTTGGGCGGATGGGTCGGCACAGACCAGCCGTTCCACGTCGAGATCACCCTCACAAACACGACCCGCCAAGTGTGAAACCCATGGACGATCCCCTCCTCTCTGCCCTCGAAGTCGTCGGCCTTCTTGCCACGTTCAGCCTCGCCGCGTGGCTCCTAGTCAAGCGCCACCCCGTCGCCCGCGCCCTTGGAGCCTCCGCGGTGCTCAATGGCCTGCTGACCATGGGCATCAGCCTTGGCGACTACGGATTCCCTGACTCGTGGAAGCGCGCCACTTGGATGTCGTGCTTCTTCGCCCCGCCCCTGCTCGTCTTGGCGTGGAAGTGGTTCCACTCCACCAGTGGAACGAAGGAGCCCTGGACGTCCCGGTTGGGCTTCTTCTACGGCCTCGCCTGGATCTTCACGGGCGTCTGCGTTGTTACGTTCCTCGCCGTGCCTTGCGCGTGGAGCTGCACGCAAGGCAACGCGGGCGTGACGGGGCCGCTGGTGCTCACTCTCTCCCTCACGACTCTCGTGCCGCTGGCCTGCGCGTTCCTGCTCGTGAGCGACGCGCGCCGGCCGACGCCCCTCCTGGGCGGGACCGCGGCCGTCGCGGGCGCCGTGATCCTGCTGCTGCGCGCGCTGGCCTACGAGGGCATCTTCATGGGCGCCCTCGCCATGGGCCACTGGCCCACCGGGGCTTATCTCGTTGCGTTCGATGCCATCAGCGTGACGCTGGGCCTCGCCGCGCTCGGCGGGCTCGCCTGGATCGCCAAGACCCAGTGGCAGGCGGGCCTCCGCCTGCGCGCGGCGACCATTCTCGTCTGGAGCGGGACCGCGCTCCTCGTGGGCGCCATCTTCGGAGGCATCGCCGCGCCCCTCGTGGGCCCCTACGCGGGCTACCCCTACGTCTTGGGCGGGATCGGGCTGAGCCTCGCGCTGTTCATGGTGCTCCGCCGAGCCACCTTCCAGCCCGCGCGCTCGCAGGAGGCCACGCTGGGGGCCGAGCACGCATGAGGACCACCCAGGGGCCCAGCGGGAGACCTTCACCTTCGCAGGCGTTCTGTCGAACACGTCCATCCACGAGTGAATCCGCATGAGCGATCCGATCATCACCTCATTCCAAGCCCTCGCCAGCGCTGCCAACTTCGCCCTTGCAGCATGGCTGATCCTCCGGCGCGGGCAGCCCTCCGCCCGTGCCGTCGGCTGGTTCTTCGCCATCTACGGCTTCACGTTCCTTAGCAGCGTCCTGGCCGCGCTTGGCGAGCGTGGCGCGTCGTCCTTCGTCGTGGTCGCCTTCTTTGGCGCCCTGCCTCTTTCCGTCGCCCTCTCCGCGACCTACCAGACGCCTCCCGACGCCCCTGCGAGCTACCGTTGGTCCGTGGGCCACCGCTTCTGGTTCGTGCTGATGGCGGTCATCGCGTTCTTCTTCGCGGTCGCCGCCTGGGCAGACCCCTGTGTGTACCTCTGCGGGGCGAGCCCTGGCGGCCTGTTCATCTTCGCGTTCGGCCACACGGTCCTCTCGGTCTACGTCGTCTGGCTTCTCGTGCAAGAAGCGCGGGCGCCGCGGACCATGCAGAACGCCATCTTCGCGCTGGTTGCCGCTGCCACGCTCTTGATCCGCCTCTCGTCCACGGTCGCCTCCACGCTCACCGTCGTGGCGCACCACGGATGGCCTTCAGATTTCCAGCGAGAGATCGGCGACGCCACGATGATCTGCCTCGCCCTGGTCTCTGCCCTGCTGTTCTGGACCATCCACAAGACGCTCCTCCTTGCCGGGCGCATCCGCACCTCGATGGGCATCCTGGCCGCGACCCTGCTCGCATCCTTCATCGGGAGCGTTGACGCGGGGATCGGGCTTGGCATCCCGGACTCCATCGCCACGTCCGCCTTCTTCGCGTTCTTGGCCGGCATCCCCATCGCCTTCGGCCTCGCCATCCGCAAGGCGCTCTCAAGCCCAGCAGGGACCCACGGATCATCTGCCGCGCACCCGACCAGTCCCGCCACGACCACCACCGAGTGAAACGCCATGAATCGCCCGTTCTCCTTCGCCGCCCTCCTCTGCCTAATGGCTTCCCCCGTCCTCGCTGGCTGCCTCTCCAACGCGCCCGCGGCCACGCTTGCCCCCTACCCGGAGGCCACGCTCACGCTCGACCTGCCCATCCACATCGTCACGGTGGGCTTCCAGAACTTCGATGAAGCCTCGCTGCGCAAGAACCTGGCCGAGACGCCCATCTCGTTCGTCGAGGCGCAGCTCGAAACCACCGCGCACCTCGCGCCCGACGCGCTCCAGTACCACGTCACCTACGAGGTCCACCAGGCGCCGGCGAGCTTCGCGCACGACCTCTTCGCCTACGCCGAGAGAATCGCCATGCCGGCCGCGCCGGACCCGTGGCTTGCCCAGCACGACCGCGAGGGGCTGCACCGCATTTGCCGGCCCGGCCATGCGCCGGGCCTGCCGGGCTCTCCCGTTCCCCTTCCCGTCGCGCCCCCGAGCGATCCCACCACGCCGGACTGCAAGGACGTGGAGCGCATCGACGCCAACAAGATCGAGGCCTGGATCGCGGAGCACCGCGACGCCGTCGGGCTGAACTTCTCGGCGCCCAGCTACACCATCTTCCTCCTTGACACCTGGGATACGCCGGGACTCCCCAAGGAGACCTATCACCAGTACGCCGTGCCCGACAACCAGACGCGGCCCGCGATGAGCACGCTGCGCGCCTGGGGCGGGGCGCACGACTTCGTGTTCCTCGACGTGGGCGCGGCGCCCAACCAGATCGACTTCAAGCCCTGGGCGAACATGACGAAGGCGTTCACCCAGCGGCGCCTCGTGGACCTCACCGACCCGCCCATCTACGAGGTCAAGAGCAACCAGACGTTCTACGCGAACCTGGGCCGCGACGTGAGCGACGCCGCGCACATATTGTGGGCCCGCCCGCCGCTCTACCGCTACGAGTACGCGGACGAGTACGACCTGCCCGTGACCGTCTTCATCGACTCCCAGGCCCACGGGAACCCTGGAAGCCTCGTGGGCAAGATCGACCCCTTGGACTACGCGCGCCACACCGACCAGGCCGCCTACGTGCGCGCCTTCCAATCCCTCGTGCCCTGGGCGCGCGTCAATGCGAGCTTCCGTTTCGTCGTCCTGCCCAACGATGATCCCGGCATGGCCGCGGCGTTGCAGGACGCC
The DNA here is from genome assembly GCA_021325135.1 of Pseudomonadota bacterium. Classification (GTDB taxonomy): domain Archaea; phylum Thermoplasmatota; class SW-10-69-26; order JACQPN01; family JAJPHT01; genus JAJPHT01. The sequence continues at coordinate 97,936 of JAJPHT010000030.1, forward strand.
AAGAGCCGCTACGAGGGGCAGGACGTAAGCGTTGGCGTCCTGAAGCACTACCTCAACACGCACTGGAACGACTACGTGCCCAAGGGCCCGCCCGGCTCGCGCACGTACCCGACCTTCGCGTTCGTCCTCGATGCGCCCAGCGCCGTGACCTACGGCGAAGCCATGGGCGACGAGGTGGGCAACAGTTGGGGCGTGTACTTCAACATTCAAGACGTGATCGCCTGCAACCGCATCCCGCCCGAGTGCAACCCCAGCGAAGCGCCGCGCTTCGGCACCGAAGCCGCGTGGTGGGAGTGGTACAACGCGGTCCTCGCCCACGAGGGCGGCCACAGCTTCGGCCTCACCCACGCCCACGACACCGGCAGCCCCGACGACGTGGGCCTCGACTCCTACAACCTCAACTGGCTCTGGGACAGCACGGCCAGCGTCATGTCCTACCGCTATAACGGCGAGCAGTTCGACCAGTTCGACAAGGACGCCGTGCTGCGCGGCAACGCCGCCGAGATCGCCCGAGAAGTGCTTGCGAAGCCCGCGACCAAGACGGCCACGGTGCCCGCGCACAGCGCGGCGCTGCTCGCCCGAGGAAAAGCCGACCCCGCGCACACCCACGCGCATGAGGCGCTTGACCTGATCCAGCGCGGCGACTACCAGGGCGCGCTCGACCTCGCCCGCCAGGCGCGGCGCGAGGCCAGCGTGACGCAGCCCCCCGTCCTCGACGCGACGCCAGGCAACACGACCACGCTGGCCTTCACGTTCCCGGCCACGCCCGGCCTCCCGCCGCTGCCCAGCATCGTGCCCTCCGCACCCCTGCCGGACGCGCCCGATCTTGGCATGAGCGCCGCCGACTTCCCCATCAAGGTCCCCGAGGGGGCGAAGGCCATCCGGATCGAGTACGACGAGGACGCCGCGCCCTCGCACGCAGGCTGGGCCGCATCGCTCTACGTGACCAACGCGGAGCACGACACCCTGACCCGCGTCTATGACGACGCCCACGGCGCCGTCGTCCTGGTGGGGCTCGACCACTGTGCATCAGGATGCACTGGGCACCTCGTCGCCTACTCCGGGGCCGCCACGAGCTACACCGTGAAACTGACCCCATACTTCGGCAGGGAGTGAACGGTCGTGATCTTCAACCTCTTTGACGCGCTCCTCGTCGCCGGACCTTTCGCAGCAGCCGCCTACCTTGCGTTGAAAAAGGAGCGCGCGGCCGTCATCTTGGCGCTCCTGTTCGTCCTCGATGGGACAACCGCCTTGGCGTGGCTCTTTTCGGACAGCTTCGGCATGCCGGTGAGCTGGACCGATCCGCTCCGCTTCGCCTACCTGCTGACCCCCCTCCCCGTGGGGCTGGCGTTCTTGTTGGTTCCCTCGAAGAATACCAGCAAGTTCCGGCGTGTCATGGACGGGGCACTTTTCCTCATCGCCATCGCCACCTCTGTTGCCGCCATTGTCCTGACGTTGCGGGCCGGCTGTCCCTGGACCTGCAACGCTGGGGGCGGACCTGCGTACGGCGGGGCATTCCTGGCGCAGATCGCCATGGCGCCCGCGTACCTCTTCGTGGGGGCGCGATTCGGATGGAGCGGAAAGACGCGGCTCACCATCGCCAGCGTGCCCCTACTTCTGCGCGCCGCCCTCCGCGGGGGCATTCCCTTCGGAACCCTCCTGACGACCGGGCACTGGAGCACGCTGCCCGTGATGGAGATGCCGTACTTGGGCCTCTTCATTGTCGGCCTCGTGGTCCTTCCCGTCGTCGGGTTCCGCTTCTGGTTCCTCTGGCTCCTGGCGATTCTGCTGGGCGCGGCCGAAGCGGGATTCGCCTCCGACTGGATCGGCATGCTCGGACGCCTGGCGTTCATGGCCTGGGCGGTTGCCACCCCCATCATCGTCGCGTTCCTCTGGAGGATGACGATCACGCCCGAGCGCCAAGAAGGAGGCCACTTCAGTTTCTACGCAAGTTGGAGGATCGAATCCGCCGATCCTCCATCGGACGAATCTCCACAACATGCGGGAGCCGAATGAGGACCGGAATAGGCGGAGCGCGAGACGATGAGCGACAAGTACGACACCGCGGAGAGAACTCGATGACGCCAGCGTTGCGCATGGATAGCGACGCCTTCGATGGCCGCGCCGTGAGCTCCGGGAGGGTGGCCCGATGATCGAATCCTCAAGCACCACTGAGGGGTCCACTCAGACGGCGGCCGAACCGGGCTTCCTCGAAACGACGAGCCGCCCCCTCATGATCTCGGGAAGCTCTCTGATCGTCTCGTACTTGGGTGCTCAAGCGCTTGTGCGCGCCCTGGATACAATCCGGGGCCACGCCGGTGCAGACCCCCTTCCGAGCGACGCCACAATCTGGGGGGTCGGCCTGGCGATCTGTGCCTTGGGCCTGCTGGCAGGCATGTGGGCCCGAACTCGGAGAGGGCTCCCCGAAATTGCTCCCCTGCGTGCGTACGAGACGAAGGACGGCCTCCTAATCGTCTTCTGGGACCTCATCCAGGCGGCCATCTTCAACTTCTTCTTCGCCTTCGCCGTGGGAGCCCTCGCCCTCATCGCCTGGAACATTCAACCTAGCCTGAGTCGCGCGTTCCTACAGCCTGTCCTCTGGCTAGGCTTGGGAATCATAATCCTCCCGCTGGGGGCTCTCGGGCTTCTCGGGGCACGGGCCCTCGCACACCGCGTTCTACCTCGCCCGCCGCCCGCCGCACCCAGCTTGGACTCACCCTCGAAGATGCTCCAGTTCCCCTTCGAGGCTCCCAAGGGGGAAACGAAGGGGGAGAGACATAGGCGCGAGCGGCGCCTGCTCGACCTCCTGGCCGCCCCGCACTTGGCCGAAGCGCCGAAGGAGATGAGCCAACGTGCCTTTCTCTGGGCGACGGCGCTTGCAGGAGCATGCGCCGCCGCGCTGATGTTCATGCCCGTCCTGCTCCCAGGCTGGGGGCTCTACACGGGCCTCGACGACATCGCGTTCAGCTTCGGGGGCGCCGGTCTCGCGCTGGGATGCTTCGTTGGCCCGTTCTTCCGCGTGCTGCTCCGCCAGCCCTCCCGTGCCTCCCTGGAAATCGCCTGGGGAACGGGCTTCCTGGCGGCAGGCCTGGCGAGCCTCATCAACCATGACACGCCGGCCTGTTGGATTCTCCTCGCCGCGGCCCTCGGCTTCTTCCTGAGGACGCGGCGCGCTTTCTCCCACCAAGAACGTGTGGCCCGCGCGCGCATGGAGGGCGAGATGCTCGAGGCCAGCCGCCGACCTTGGCGCACCGAGCCCGACTCGCGGCGGTGGGTCTTTCTCCAAGCCGTGTGGATCCTCTGTGGCCTCGTGTTCTGCCTCATGGCCGCACTCTTGGCCACGCAGCCCCTGACCCCGCTGGGCCGGGTCAGCCTCGCCGCATTCGAGGGGGCCGGGGCGGGTTTCGCCTTGGGATGGGTATTCTTCTTGCTCAAGGGAATCCACCGCAATCGCGGCCCCGGGGCCAGCGCGGGCAACGTCTTCGCCGCCCTCGCCCTCTTGGGCGGTCTGGTCAGCTACCTTGTACTGATGACCCTTCCCGCCGTCCCCGCCTTCCGCACCTCGGCGCCTTTCGAAGACGTGCCAGTAGTCTTCGCCGCATTGGGAGGCCTCCTGAGCGTTCTGAGTCTGCGCGCTGCCCTGCGGGCGTGGGAGGGGAAGGTGACGAGGCTCGGCCTTTGGCTGGCCCACGAGCACGCCGCTCCCACTTCATCAGGCCCTCTGAGCGCGCCCCCATCCTCGGAGAGCTGACACCATGGCCATCTCGCCGACGGGACGCTTGCCTGGACCTGGTTCTTCATGCTCCCGCAGGGAGGAACCTGACGTGGCACATCGGCGCCGCTGGAGGTGGCCATCTCCCCGCCTCTTGCACCACGGCTACTGGCCCCACTACCTCATCCTGGCAGTAGCTCTCGTCCTGCTCATCGTCGCCATCGCGGTCTCGCAGGTTGCTGTCCTGGTGGCGGCGCTCTTCGCGGGCGCACTCGGTGTCGCGTTGTGCGCGCCCGGCTTGAGGAGACGCCACCAGTTCCGGCGCGCAGCAGCGAAGGCGTTCGAGAACTCCATGCCCGCGGGCGTGGCCTTGCCGAAGCTCTTCGAGCTCCAAGAAGAACTCGGCCTAAGCGCCACCGAGGCCATGGGCATCATGAACGACGAAGCCGCCCGCCGCGCCCCCCCACCCCAGCCTCGCGACAAGCGGCGTTTCGTCCCACCTCGCCCCCCGCCAGACAGCCCGGAGTGGCGCTGCGCAAACGAACTGGCCCAGTGGGACCCAACGACGAAACTCCTCGTGATCCACGCCAAGCCCCTCACTCAGTTCAACAAAGAGGAGGCGGTGAAGATCATCGACGCCGCCCGCGCGCTCTTGGGCAAGGCGCGTGGCTACACGCTGCTCTTCGATGGTGCCGCGCACCCTGACTTGTACGATGCGACGACAGAGACGATGGAGTTCTGGTTTCCCCTCTTCCGGACCATCCGGCGGCCCAAGCACTTCGTCGCCATCAACGTCCCGCGCAATGCCTCCTTCATCGTCGAGGCGTTCGGGCGTGCCGCCCAGCGCCATGCATACCTCTTCCGCAACCGACGGATGGCCCTGACTTGGCCAGAGCAACCATTGGAGGTCCGCATCCAGGGGGCGCGGCTCTGTTGGAGTGACATGGAAATCCGACGCTTCCGCATCCGAACCATCACCCCGGGCACGCTGATCCTCCTACCTGGGCTGGTCGGTCTCGTCCTACGTGGGTGGCTGTGGACCTCCAACAAGCCCCTGGCCATCGCCCGGGCGCTGGGGTACCTCTTCGTGCTCGTCGGTGGAGTCCTCATCGCCGTGGGCTTCTTCACGTTCCCCTGGGAGGACGAAGAGGAGCGGGCGGCGCGCCTGGCGCTGGCATCCAACGGAACAGACGACCTGAGCCAAGGGGATCAGGCATGATCCCCAGCTTCCCCCCTCGACTCCAAATGCTCCTGGACAAGCTCTTCCCTGTCGTTCAGAAGCCCTTGTCCGTGGAGGACCTCTGCACGCTCTATGAGTTCCATGTCGAGCGCGAAGATTACGCGGCTGCCTTGCGCTGGATCCAGAGTGCCAGGAAACTTGCGCCCACGAGCGTGGACCTGATGGAACGCGAGGCGGACGTGCTTGCCTTCATGGGCAAGACCGACGAGGCCACGGTCCTCTGGCAACTGGCGCATGCGGCTGGAAGCGACAGCGCGGCCTACCACGCCGCGCTTCACGCTGAACGGGCCCACGACGTTGGCAGGCTCAAGGAATTCCTGCTGTTGGCCATCGAGCGCGATCCGGATCCTGACGAAGTGCTCCTTTTCATCGGTGCATTGGATCCTTCCCTTCACGTTGTTGCGCGGGACCCCGAGATCAAGCGGGCGATACGCAGGGCTCGGAAGTGGCCGCCTATGCCCGTGCAGGGGAGGCGCATCGAGCCGCCTGCTCAAGATTCCCTGTAGGGGGCGTAGTGTCTCGTGTGCGTCGCCATGGTTTGTTCCCGATTGCTTGGTGAGGGGTTGCGTTGAAGCCGCGGGCTGAGAAACCGATGCGAGCCAAGGAGAGCAAGAAACTCCCCTGGACTCCGAAGCGAGGGCGCTCGAAGGTTCCTGCGAAGCTCTTGCGAATCATCCAGGAGCGGCCAGGGATACCAGTGACCGAGCTTGAGGGCCGCCTTGGCATCGGAACGGGCACCATGCGCCATCACCTGCAGACGCTCCAGCGGGCGGGCAAGCTGCACTTCGTCCGACAGGGACGCAGGCTCCTCATCTACCCCCCCGGGGCCGGAAGCGACGCTCTCGCCGAAGGACTCCTCAGGGGAGCCACCAGCCGTGCAGTAGCAACCACCATTCGAGAGCATCCGGGTGGAGACGTCGCTTCCCTCCACCGACTCCTGGGACTGAGCGAGCGAGTCGTCTACTATCATTTGCAACGTCTCATGGAAGCGGGATTGGTCGCATCATCCGGCGAAAACCGTCTGCGCGATCTATCCGCGACCGGCAAGCTCGAAGCCCTCCTCGCGCGGCTCGAACCGAGTCCCACTGACGAAGTCTCAAGGGAGACGGAGTGAGTGCAAGCCCCAACTGTTGACCGGATAACCGGCTGGCGATATCGGGGCCACGCGCGAACCGTGGCGCTACGTGCCACGTGGAACCGCGCTTTGGCGCTGGTCAAAATCAGGCGCGCAAGGGCCAAGGACTGGGGGAAGCTCGCGGACGCCGCGGGCAACTGGCACGATTTGGCCAATTGCCTCGCATATATCGAGGAGGCCCGCCGCTTGGCTCCCCAAGATTCCGAGTATGTGATGACCGAGGCCTGGGCTCGCACGGAGCTCGGAATCGCGACGCAGGACGATGCACAGATGGAGCGCGCCTGGTCCTTGTGGCGCGAGGCTGACGCGCTGGGCAATCTCGAAGCGGCATACGAGGCCGCCATCTACGCGGCTCAACAGAAGGACGCAAAACACGCAGCCGAGTTTCTCTGCCTCGCCATTCGGGACAGGCCCGATGTTGTAACCCGCCTCCTCGCCGCTGACGTGGACGAGCCTATCGTTGTCTTCCTCAGACAGGTTGCCTGGAACCCAGAAGTCCGGGCCGCGCTTCACGAAGCCCGAGAAAAGACAAGCACGCCTGATGGAGCGTGATCGAACCCGTGCAACCCCGCCCAAATCGAAGATGCTCGAAACGACCCGGATCGCCCTCAACCCACGACATGCGTGAAACCATGACCATCCGCATACTGCTCCTACTGGCCGCAGGCCTCACCTTCGCTCCCTTGATTTCCTTCTTGCCGTCCGGCTACGCGGTGGACCCGACCGGCAACGACGCCGGCACCGGCCACGACGCCGGCGAGAACGAGGCTGAGGCGGTAGTCGCGGGCCGTTCCGCTGGGCAGGTTGAGCGTGACGCTTCCCGTCAAAGGCCCGTTCAGCATGGTCTGGGCGCTGGCCTCTTGGGAGAGGAAGTCGTCGTTGCTGGTGTTGATCCAGGCCACGACGAGGCCATCGGCGGCCGCGTTGAGGGTGAGGCTTGCGGCGAGGCTGGCCTGCGTTGGCGTGCCCGCGCTGCGGATGGGACTGACCCACCGGGCGCTGGATGTGCCGGGGGCAATGCGCAGCACGCCTTGGCTCGTGTCGATGCTTTGCGCGGGGCCGTGCTGGTTCCAGTCCGACTGGTTCTGGACCACCCACGTTTGCCGCGGCAGGATGAGGCTGCTGGTGGGCGCGGCGGGCGCGTGGTGGTCGTACTGGCCGGGGCTCGTGATCCACTCGCGCCCTTTGAGCTTGCCTTGGGCTCCAGCGGCGAGGCTGAGGTACGTGTCGCGGTATCCCGTGCGGTCGGTGCTCGTGTAAGTGTAGGAGAGGTTGAAGGGGCTGGCCTGGTTGGCGAAGGACTGGTTGAACGTCCACAGCGACGTGCTCCCATCGTCGTAGTCGCTCAGGTGGCCCGAGACGCCTTGGAGTGGGCCTGCGCTGAAGTCGAGCACGCCATTGTCGCTCAGGTCCACGAACGAGTCCGCAGCCGTGACGACGATGCTCTGGGTCTGGGATCGCAGGATGAGGGTTCGGGCGGGGTCGATCTTGGCGAAGGCGTAGTGGACCCGTGCGCCGGTGAGTTGGGCGGGACCGGGATCAGGCCGGATGGTCGTGGCGCCGTGCGTGTCGCTCGATTGGAGCGTGTACGAGGCGCTGCTCGTGGTCCAAGCGGTCCAAGGGCCCCAGGCGGTACGGTAGAGACCCGTGGCGGGATTCAGAGGCGTCAGCGGGAGGCTCGTGGTGGAGGTGACTTGGGCGGTGAAGGGGTTCGTCAGCGTGCGCAGGACGCTGAGGCCGTTGAACTGGTTGGTGGGCTCGCCACGGACGTTCTTGACGCTGACGCGGGAGTAGTCGCTGTCAGGGGCGTTGCCTGGTGAGTCGTCGAGGCCTGAGTTGTAGTCGGTGTCGCTGGGATTGTCCGTGTCGTTGCGGCTTTCGACGTATTGGGCCACGTAGAGGCTTTTGTCGATGTCGAGGCGGTTGGGCGAGTTGAGGTCGTTCCCGAGGGCGTTGCTCGTCAGGCTCGAGGTGCCATCAAACACGCGGAGGCTGTACCCCCAGTTCCCGTCGTACGTCGCGCTGTGCGTGCTCGTGTACGTGGACGTCGCGCTGTTGGGCACGGGGAGGCTCGTGGTGAAAAGGCCCGTGGCGGGATCGACCCCGACGGCGGATTGGTTCGCGAAGGCATCCGTGCCGTACTCGGTCGTGCCGCTGCCGCGATAGACCATGACCGTGACGTTGCGGGCGTACCCCAGGGAAGCGTTCGGGTTCTTCACGCGGTACGCAGCGCCGTCCGCATGGCGCAGCAGGCCGCCCACCTGAACGACCTCGCCGGGCTCGTAGGCCTTGAATGGGGTCGTGGTGTTGCCCGTGATGTTGGTGTCGAGCCAGTCCGCCTGGATCGCGCGACTGACCTGCCAAGTCTCGTTGTAGGGGTCGGGCGTGGTCTGCGTGCCGTTGGGGAGCTGGAAGCTGAGGGTCCACGATCCGGCAGGGTCGGAGGACGCGTGAAGGAGGTCCGCGTTCGGAATCAGGCCTCCCGTGGTGGTCCGGGTGAGGACCTGCGTGGCGAGGGAGGGGCGCGTGAAGATCACTTGGACTTGGGTTCCGTCGGGGGCGGGCTGGCCGCGGCTGCCCCAGAGGGTGGCGTTCGCGCGCTGCGTGTCGCCCGCCATCAAATCGGCATAGGGCGCGACGGCGCCGCGGTAGGCGAGGGTGCTCTGGGCGAGCCAGACCTTGTTGCTCACGTCGAGCAGGTTCGGCGTCGTCGCGTTGGGCGCATCGGGGAGGCTCAGGCCGGTTCCGCCCGTGGTGGTCGTCGCGCGCTGCGGCTGGTCGCCAAGGAGACGAATATCCGGGCTGTCCAAGGCGGGGGATGCTCCGGGTGTCAGGAGGACGTAGTGGTAGTCCAAGGGATCGGGGGCCAGGAGCGTGGTGGCGTTGTAGGTGTCGGGCTGGCCGGCGAGGCTCGCGGTGCAGGGCGCGCAGGCCACATCGCCAGTCTGGTTGGTGGCGCTCTGGACGGGGTCGTTCGTGCCGAAGCCGCTCGCGAGGAAGATTTGAACGGTCGTGTTGCGCAGGGGGTTTCCCCAGCGGTCCTTCAGGGTGGCGCCCACTTGAAAGGCGTCCGTCGTCGCGTACGCGGGCGTCGTCGCGCTGGCGCCCACCTCGCCAAGGACTTGGGGGGATCTGGTGCTGCCCAACAAGATCTGGTTGTCGATGTAGTAGGAGGCGTTGGTGCGCTGGCCGGTGTCGGGCCGCGTGATCATCGTCTGGAATGCGAGGCTGGTCGCGTTGTACGCCGGGGCGCGTTGGGTGTTGAACTGGACCCACGGCTGCAGGCTGTTGAAGGGGAGCTGGCGCGCGACCAGGACAGTCTCCATGATGGGTCCTGGAGACGCGTTGGGAGCGGTCTGGACTTGGTAGGTGAGCGTCTTGCTGGTCCAGGCGAGCTCGCCCCAGGCGAGCGTGTTGTTGAACGCGTCGGCCTCGCGGACCAAGAGGCTCTCCTGGGGCATGAGCACGGTGTAGTTCCACGCCGTCGTGGACGCGTCCGGCGTCATGCCCAGCCACATGAAGGTCGCGCTCGTGCCTGTCGTCCAAGCGTAGCTGCTCAGGGCGAAGCCGGCGCTCCCAATGGGGTAGACGGCGGTCTGGGGGGCGGTCACGATGGTGACGAACGGGCGCAGCGTCTCGCCCTCGGCGCTCAGGAGCGCGTACGAGAAGGTCGCGTCCTGGGAGGTGCTCGTCTGGGCGTCTTGGACCATGACGCCCAGGAAGCAGAGGACTTCTTGCTGGTAGCTGACGAGCTCGACCTCGACGTTCAGGCTGGACGTCGCCGCGGTGATCTGCTTCATGGTGCCCACCACGGCGTTGGTCGTGGGGTTGACGGGGATGGCGAAGACGCGACCATCGTTGGTCGTGGCGGCGACGAGCCAGTACCTACTGCGCGCGTCGTAGGCGACGCCGTAGGCGTGCGTCATGCTGCCACTGTTGGTGGGCGTGTCGGTGCTCCGGTCGAGGATGTCGAACGTGCCCGTGCCCAAGGGGTTTCCGCGCTCGTCGAGGAAGCGGCCGCTCAGCTTGAGCGCCGTGCCCGTGCCGACGCGCTCGGCCGTAAGGAGGAACTCGCCGTTGCCGTAGACGACGTTCGGGTTCTGGGTGGCTCCCGTCGTGACGGTGAGGACTTGGCCCACCGTCGTGATCGCGTCTTGCGTGGGATCGTAGAAGGTGACGCTGATGCCCTGGTTCGTCTGTCCGTAGTAGAGCACGATGCCTTGCTTTCCCGCGATGGCGCCCAGGCTCTGGGTGCACGATCCGCAGAGGGAGCCGACGTTGAAGCTGCGCACCAGGTTGAGGTTCGTGTCGAACTGCTTGAGGTACCACTTCTGGTCGCCCACGAGCTGATAGACGAGATAATAGGCGTCTTGGGGGCTATAGTAGGTGAGGCTGAGCAGTTGGCCCGGCGTGCCTTCCTGGTTCTTGTTGATGAGGACGACCCTGCTCTGCTGGATCTTCATGTTCGCGTCGTAGGCGCGCGCGTAGACACCGCCCGCGTCGCCGAAGAGGAAGATCGTCCGGGATCCGGTCTGGAGGGGCGTCTGCATGGTGCCCACGTCGCCTTGGCTGCTCACCGTCTGGACGCTGCCGTCGAAGGCCGTGTTGGCGGTCTTCATCCAGTTCTGGTCGTAGTCGGGCTGGAGGCGCCAGGGAGTCGTCTCGGTCTGGATCTTGCCACAGATGGACTCTCCGCGAGTGATTTGGCTTTCGGGTTGGGCGCAGCCCTCGTCGGCGTGGTACGTCTCGTAGGAGGTGACGTTGGCCGTGGTGGTGAGGTATCCGGCTTGGCTGTTGCCGTAGCTGCCGGCGGGGCCTTGGTCCCAGTCGCTGTTGCTGGTGCTGTCGATCTGATTCGTGGCGCCATTGCGCCAGGCGGCTGTGATGGCCATGCGGTAGGAGCCCGCGTAGGCCAGGTTCGCGGCGGCGGGGCCCAGCGTGTTGGCCGCGTTCTTGTTGATCCACCATTGCGTGGTGAGCGTCTGCGTGCTCGTGCCTCCCACGCCGGTGACGCTCTTGTACGAGATGCACCCCTGGGTTTCGCAGAAGGGGATGGCGAATTGGCTCGTGGTGCTGACCTGGCTGGTGGCGAAGTTGAAGAAGGTCAGAGTCGCGTAGACCCAGTCCGTCGTGGCGTTCTGGAGGGTCCGGTTGCCCGTGGGTCCGTTGCCCCAGACCAGGTAGAGCGTGAGGTCCACGCCGTTGGCGGTGAGGCTCGTCGTCTCGGGGTAGAGGTAGAACTTGGGCGTCGCGCCCGTCGTGAACATGGATTGACCGGATTGGGGATTGCTGGTGGGATCGTTCTGGTCGCGAGCACGAAGGGTCACGCGGTAGTTGTTCACGCCGTCGGTGCTCGTCGCGATGGCCACGCCGGGGTTGGAGAGACCGTTCCCAAAGGGGTTCCCAGCCTGGCTCAAGGTGGGCATCCCCTGGGGCGCGCCAGTGACGCGCAGGGTCACGTTGCGCAGGTCGCTGGGGCTCAAGAAGTCGCGAGATGCGACGCTCACGGCGCCCGATTGGCCCACGTCGCCTTCTCCGGCGAGGCTGACTGCGCTTACGCCGTACGTGTAGGCCTGGGGGTCCCAGTTGGGCCGGGCGTCGCTGTAGCTGGTCGCGTTGATCGTGGCGATGAGGGTTTGGGGATTCATCCGGTAGAGCCGGTAGTAGAGGATGGGCAAGCCACCATTGGCGGGAGGCGTCCATGTCAGGTGCACGATGTTGTCCGGGCGCACGCTCGCCACTGGGGTGGGTGCGTACGGGACGCGGGCGGGCGTCGCGTTGAGCCAGGCAAATCCGCCTTCGCCTTGGGCGTTCTGGGCGGCGAGCCGGTACGTGTAGGTCACGCCATTCAGGAGAGGCGCGTCCTGGTAGGTGGTGGCCGTGGGGGGCAGGGTGGTCAGGAGGGTCCAGTTGAGACTCGTGCCACGGTAGAGGTTGAGCTGGGTGATGGGGTTCCGACCGTCCCAGGCAGGAAGTATCCAGCGCAGGCTCAGGGCGGCGTCCTGGACGCGGGCGCTCAGGTTCCGGGGCGGCGTGGGCGCCACGCCGCATCCCGCGCAAGGCAGGACGGCGACCTGGGCGCTGGGCGACGCGTTGTGGAAGGAGGAGTCGTAGGCCACGAGGCGGTAATAGGCGGGCTGGGCGTTGGGGATGCCCGCGTCGGCGTAGCTGATTGACGACCACGAGAGGTTCGCGACGGGCTGGCCCAAGTCGAAGCCGGGCACGGCGCCGCGGTAGACGTAGTAGCCAGCGAGGCTCGTCTCGGGGTTGGCAACCCAGGTGAGGAGCGCGCCCCCATCGCGCGGCACGGCCGCAAGGCCGCTCACCGCGCCCGGGAGGGGGGGAGCATTCAGCGTGGGCGTGACGGTGAGGGAGTTGCTGGGATCTCCCGGAGTGCCTGCGAGGGCGGCCACCTGGAGACTGACCGTGACGCCGTTGGTCAAGCCGTTGAGCGTGAACGTCGTGTTCGTGCCCCCCACGAGGGCGACCTGCGCGCCGTTCTTGAGGACCGCGTAGTTCGTGACTGGGGTACCGCTTGACTTGCTGGGCGGGCTCCAGGCCAGATCCACGGCGCCGTTGCGTGGCTGGGCCACCAGGAGGTTGGGCGAGTAGGGAGCGAAGCTGGGCGTGTCGGTCACGAGGTTCGAGGGGGCTGATTCTTGGCCGTTGGCGAGGGTCGTGACGACGAACGCGTAAGCTTGGCCCTTGACGAGGTTGTTGACGAGGTAGGACTGGTTCGCGCCGCCCGTGTCACCCACGAGCACCCGGCTCGTGCCCGTCAGGCCGGCGTACACGTTGTAGTCGGTCGCCGCAGGCCCTTGCGAATTGGGCGTCCAAGAGAGTTGGATGCTTGGCGAGGAGCCGGAACCGGCCGCGTGGGCCAGGGTGGGCGCGATGGGGGCGGGGCCTGCCACGGGCATGACGCCTTGGGAGGGGCCGAGCGGCCCCTCGCCGGCCGTGTTGACGGCGCTGATCGCGAAATAGTACGACCCTCCGTTGGTCAGTCCGTTGGCGCGGAACGTGGTGTTGCTGCCGCCCGTGTCGCTCAGGTTGACCAGGAGGCCCGGGTTGGATCCGGCGTAGATCACGTAGTCGGTGGGCGCCGCGCCGCCCGTGCTCGCGTTCATGCTCCACGCGACATCGACGAAGCCGTTGCCCGGCGAGAGGGTGAGCGCGACGGGCGCGCCCGGGGGCATGGCGTGGGGCATCGCCCAGAGGGGGCTCGTGGGCGGGCCTTCGCCCGCGCCGTTGAGCGCCGTCACTTCGAAGGCGTAGGTCTGGCGGTTCTGGAGGTTGTTGACGTCGTAGGAGGCGTTGAGGCCGCCCGTGGCGCCCACGAGGCTGTAGGTCGTGCCGTCCGTGCTCTTGTAGACGCGATACGTGGTGACGCTCTGGCCTGCCGTCGTGCCGTTCGCGGCCGCCTGGGGCGCGTAGGAGGGACCGAAGGGACCCACGCGGCTCTCGAGGAAGACGACGTGGTTGGATGCGTCGAAGAAGTACGTTCCTGGTGCGAGGCTGGAGAGGCTGCCCACGCTCGTCGGGGCGGGCTCGCCGTAGACTTGGGCCGTGGAGAGGGTGGTGAGCTTGGGGCTCACGGGGATGCGGTAGATGCCGTTGGCGGATTGCCAGGCGTTGGGGCCTCCGAAGGTCGCGCTGAGCGGGCCGGGGGTGAAGACGTTGGTCTCGCTGCTTCCGCTCTGCGAGCGTTGGACGCTCGTGCTGACGAGGTAGTTTGGAGACCACGTGACGCTGATGCCGTTGGTGGGCACGCTCAGCGCGAGGCCGCTGTCGCCGATCCATTCCAGGGTGGCCGTCAGCGTCCGGGGCGTTCCGGGCAAGTTTCCCACCTGCTTGCTGAACATGGGATTGAACCACTGGCCATTGATGTTCATGTCGAGTTGACAGAAGAGGCACCCGTTCGTGTTGAACACGACGGGCGTGACTTGGTAGGAGTTCGCGTCGTTTGGCGTCGTGAGCGGGTTGCTGGTGAGGTAGGCGTCGGGCGCGTACGTGCTGCTCCAGAGGTTGAGGTAGAACCCCGTGTTGCCGTCCTTGGTCCAGCCGCACGTGTTGTCCGCGCAGGGGTGCGTGATCACGTAGTAGTTGGCCCACGTGGCGGCACCTCCCGTGGTGTCGGTGCCGTAGGTGCAGGTCGCCGTGTTGGTGCCTCCGATCTTGAGCGCGTACGTGTTCGCGGAGCTCAGCGTGGGCGGGGGGTCGAAGACGAGGGATGCAAAGCCGTCGGACTGGAGCGTGAGGGGCGAGCTGGTGGCGATGGGCGTGGTGGGCTGGCCGCTCGAATCGGTCGCGTAGAGCGTCCACGCGCCTTGAGTCAGGCCGGCGCAGCCGGTGATGCTCAAGTCGATGCGGTCCACGCGGCTGGTCGTGGTGACTTTGAAGCCGGCGTACCGCGCGTTGAGGCCGTTGGGGCCCGCGTAGCTGGTCGGCAGCGTCTGGGCTGGACCGGGGGCACGCACGTCGGTGGAGGGGATGCTGGGGGGCCACCATTTGCTCGCAGCTTGGTTGATCGTGGTGTCGTGTAGGCTGACGAGGAGGCCGCAGTATTGGCCCACGTCGTTCATGAGGCCCGTGGTGGGATCTTTGGAGACGCAATGCCCAGCGAGGTTCGCTGTTCCCCCGCTCAAGCTGTCCATGAGGCTCACCTTCTCGTTGGCGCACATGCGCGCCGAGGGCAGCAAGCGCAGCGCGTAGGTCACTCCGGGGTTGAGCGGGACGGCTCGGGTGAAGGTGGCTGGGAGCCCCCATGGGCTGTGGGTTCCCACGATCCAGGGCGTGATGGCGTCCGAGGCGCTGTCCGCGAGCATCGTGGTGCCCTGCCAGAGTTGGATCTCGAACCACTCCGTCTGCGAGCAGGCGGGGGTGAATTGGAGTTCGAAGCTGGCCTGGTAGAGGAAGCCGGAGGTGGGCACGGTGAAGGATTGCTGGAGGTAGGTGCTAGGGATGCTGGCGAGGCCGGTCTCGATGTTCTGCGCCGTCTGGAGGGTCGTGGCTTGGCTCGCCGGTTCCCACGTGAAGGCTGCGGCGTTTTGGTCGGGCGCGAGGGAGTCGCGCACGCTGGCTGCGTCGGTCGTGCTCGTGGTCGTGGCGCCCACGGGAGGATCCCAGGTGAGGTTGATCGTGCCGCTTCCCGGGACGGCGCGCAGGTTGCCCGGCGCGGCAGGGGGTGAGCCTTGGCCCGCCACAAGGGGCACGAAGAGGAGCACGACCATGACGCCCATCGCGAGTCCCAGGAGGCACGTGGCGAAGGGGCGCGCGGGGGCGCGCTGGCAGGGTCCCCGGGAGGGCTTCGCCGTGCGTGGGCGCGCCAGCAAGGCTGCGAGGGCGACGACGAGGAGGGCGCCGGGAGCAGACGGGCCCGGGATGAGGAAGGGGCGCTTGAAGACGCCTTGGGCGACTTCCTGGGTGCTCGTGGGCGGCGTGACGATGGGCCTCTCGGGGGCGTGGTACGTCACAATGATCCAGTTGTGCTGGGGGGCCGCGGGGTCGGTCTCTTGGTTGCCCACGGCGTCCGTGCTCGTGCTCTTGAACTCGTACGCGACGCCGTCCAGCGCGTTGGTCCACGCGGCGCTGCCCTGCCTGGAGGCGTTGGCCACGAGGAGGGTCCAGTCGCCCAGGCCCACGGGGCGGCCCCAGACGGTGACGCCCGTGACGAGGTTCTGGGTGTCGAAGGCGCTCCAGCCCACGATGATGGTGTTGGGCGCCTCGAGGCTGACGCTGGCGTAGAGGACGCTGGTGGGCGCCGTGGTGTCGTTCGTCGTGAGACCGGGGATGTAGAGCCGGACGCTGCGGGTCAGGTTCTCGTTGATCGCGGCCAAGGCGTCCTGGATGTCCTGCGTCGTGTTCTGCCCCAGGGCCGCCTGGACCTCTCCCAGCGTCGCCTCCAGGCGCAGCCCCGTGGCGTCCATCCGGTCGATCAGGCGCGTCGTGTTGCTCGCCACGTCCCCGCGCAGCGCGGCCAAGGCAAGGGCTTCATCTTGGCCGAATTGGGCTTGTTGGGCGAGGATGCTCTGAATCGTGTCGGCGATGGTCGCATTGCCCAGGCTTCCGACGCGCTGGGAGAGGAGGGCCAAGGCGTCCAGCGTCGTGCTCACGTTCTGGCCCACAGAGGATTCGACGTCCTGCGCGGTGCGCAGGAGGGCATCCGCCAGGCTCGTGTTGACAAGGCGGAGGCTGGCGCTCAGGTTGAGCGTGGCGTTGATGACGTCGTCCTGGCGGGTGCGCGCGTCGCCCAAGAGCGCGGCCTCCGCGCTCAAGACAGTCGCCACGGCGGTCTGGTTCTGGGATTCGATGCTGGCGAGGATGTCGAGGGTGTGGTTCACGATCTGGTCGCTACGGGCGTTGAGCTGGGCCAGCACGGCGACCTCTTGGGCGGTGAGGTGTTGCGTGATGCTGGTCGCGTTGGTCTCCAATCCGTCGAGGATGTCGAGCTCCCGCTGGTAGACGGCGTCACTGCGGTTGTCCACCTGGGCCAGGATGGTCAAGGCGGCGAGCGTCACGCTCTGGTTGAGGCTCGCGGTGCCGAGGGTCAGGTTGGCGAGGATCGTCGTGCTGCGGTTCGCCAGGTCGTCGCTGCGGGCATCGACGCGCGCCAGGACGGTGAAGGCCGTGGTCGTGAGGGCCTCGTTGGTCTGGGTCGCGTTGGCCGCGATGCTTGCCAGGATGGCCTCTTGGCGCGCGACGAGGTCGTCGCTGCGGTTGTCCACCGCGGCCAAGATGCTCAAGGCGCGCTCTGCAAGGTCCTGGCTGAGCGTGGCGTTGACGCCCGTGAGGGTGTCCAGGAGGTGGAGAGTCTGGTTGACGAGGGCGTCGTCGCGCTGGTTCACCACGGTGAGGACTTGGAGCGTCTGGGCGCTCAGTGTGCTCGTTGTGGCGCTGGCGTTCAGGGCAATGCTCTGAAGAATTTGGTCCTCCCGCGCCTGGGCCTGGCTCGACTGGTTGGCGAGACTGCCCAGGACGTCCAGTTCGAGGCCCACGAGGGACTGGTTCTGCTGGGCCTGGTTGGTGCTCAGGGCGGAGAGGATCGCCGTGGTTTGGTTGAAGGCCGCGTCTTCCTGGCCCGCCAGGCTGGCGAGGATGCTGAGGGCTGTGGCATGGAGTGAGTCATTCAAGCCCTGGCGGGCGTTGGTGAGGTTCTCCAGGAGGCTTGTGCTGCGGAGGGCCAAGTCGTCCGAGCGCGCGGAGATGGTGGCCAGGATGCTCACGGCGTTCGCTTGGAGGCTCGCGTTGAGCGTCGTGTTGGTGGAGGCCAGGTTGGCGAGGATCGCCTCGGTGCGGGCGACAAGGTCGTCGCTGCGGTTCGACACGGCCCCCAGGATCAGGAGTCCTTGGGCCGCGAGGCCGGCGTTGAGGGTCGCGTTTTGCGCGGTGAGATTGCTCAAGAGCGTGGTCGTGCGCAGGACCAGGTCGTCGCTGCGGGCGTTGAGCTGGCCCAGGATCAGGGTCGCGTTGGAGGCGACGCTCGTGCTCACCCCCGTCAGGTTCGAGAGGAGCAGCGCCTCTTGGCCTACGACCTGGTCGCTGCGCGCGTTCACTTGAGCCAAGAGCGTCGTGAAGTTGTCGCGGAGGCTCTCGTTCAATCCGCCTTGGTTCGTGACGAGGAGGTTGAGCAGCGTCGTGGTCCGAAGCACCAGGTCGTCGCTGCGCGTCGTCACGTTGCCCAGGATCAAGAGCAGGTTGGACTCTGCTTGCTGGCTCAGGTTCGACTGGGCGCTTGTGATGTTGGCCAGGACGAGGAGGGTCTGGTTGTAGACAGCGTCGCTGCGCGCGTCCACGTGGCCGAGCACCTGGGTGGTCTCGTTGAGGAGCTGGGCTGTCAGGTTTCCTTGGAGTGTGGTCACGTTGGCGAGGACCCAGAGGGTCTGGTTGAGCGCGTCCTGCCCCCGGGCGTCCACGTCGCCGAGTACCTCTTGGAGGCGGGTCTGGAGGCTCTGGTTGAGGCTCGTGAGGTTGTTCAGGATTGTCGTGTTGGTGAAAGAGAGGTTCGCCTGGACCTGGGCGAAGCTCGTGTTGATCTGCGCCTGGTTAAAGTCGATTTTCCCCGAGAGGATCGTAATGCTCGTCCCCAAGGACGAGTTCGTGTTGTTGAGCGTGGCCCAGACGAGGTTGACCTGCTGCTGCGCCGAGAGGTTCGAGTTGGAAATCTGGGCGCTCAAGGCGTTGACCTGGGACTGGAGGCTCGCGTTGAGGTTCGACACCTGGAGCGTGACGCCCTGGAATTGCGTCCCCACGCTCGCGTTCATGTTGCTGATGTTCACGAGCAGGCTCGACGATTGGTTCGTGACGTTGGTCTCCTCGTTGTGGATCTGGAGGGACTGGAGCGCAAACTGGGTCGAGACGTTCGTGTTGGCGTTGTCGATCTTCGATCCCAAAAGGAGAGTCTGCGTCTGGAGGGTCGCGTTGGTGTTGTTCACGCCGAACCAGACCTGGTTGACTTGCGAGGTGATGTTCGCCTCCTCGTTGCGCACGAGGAGCGAGAGAGAATTGTACTGGTTCGAGACGTTGGTGTTTTGGTTGACGATCTGGCCCATGATGGCGTTGGCTTGGCTGGCCACCGAGGCGTTCGTGTTCTGCACCTGGCTCGTCACCGTGGAGAGCTGTGAGCCCAGGCTCGCGTTGGTGTTGTTCACCACGAGGCCCACGTAGCTGACCTGGGCCGTGATGTTCGCGTTGCCTTGGGCGAGGCTGACTTGCACGCTGTTGAGTTGGGTGCCCACGCTGGCGTTCGTCTGGTTGAGCAGGCTCGTCACGTAGTTCGTCTGCGCCGAGAGGTTCAGGTTCGTGTTGACGACTTGGCCGACCAGCCCGTTGTACTGCGATCCGACGGTGGCATTCAGCGTGGAGAGGTTCGCGCTCACCAGGTTGACTTGGGCCGACACGTTGGTCTCGACGTTGGCGACGTGCGCCTGCAGGAGGTTGACCTGCGACTGGAGGCTGGTGTTGAGGTTGGAGAGATTCACGAGAACCGTGTTGGTCTGGCTCGAAAGGTTCCCGTTGAGGTTCATGACTTGGGACTGGAGCAGGTTCAACTGCGTCGTCCCTGAGAGGTTCGCGTTCGAGACGGCTTGGCTAAGGAGGTTGTACTGCAGCCCGATGCCCGCGCTCGCCCCCAAGTACAAGGCGAGGGCTTCCGAGTCGGTGATGGGGCGCCGGTAGACGTGCAGCTCGTCGAGGGTGCCATGGAAGCCGGCCTGGTGTCCGCCCACCGGGTCCGGGTTGGTGGCCTCGCCGCCGCTGCGCGCAAAGCTGGCCGTGATCACGCCGAGGGTGACGAGGCTCAACGTGCTCGTGCCGGCCGGGGCGCCGTCGATCCAGAAGCTGGCGCCGCGCGTTGCGTTGTTGTACGAGGCGGCGACGTGGTGCCACTCGTTCGGGGCCAAGCCGCGCGAGGCCCACGCGGTCTCGTTGCGCGTCCCATCGGCCATCGTGAAGGCGGGCGTGTAGTTTCCGGGCCCCAGGCCGAACCAGTACCCCGCGGGCGCGTTCTTGCCCTTCGCCATGGTTGTGAAGATCGTCTCGCCCAAGGAGCCGCTTCCTGTGGGCAAGACCCACGCGCTGAGCGTCTTGTTGGAGAGGCCCGTGAAGTCGGAGGCGGGCGCGTAGTCGAGCGTGTCGTTGACGCCGTTGAAGAGCAGGCCGGTTCCGTAGCGGCCCTGGACCCAGGTGGGCGCGCCCCAGCTCACGGTGCCGTGGCGCCCGTTCGCGGTCGTGTCGTAGGCGGTCGTGCCTGTTCCTTCGTCGTAGGCGTACTTGGCGACCGTGTCGGTGGGGGCGAGGGGGTCGTTGGCGTTGGCGAACTGGTTGATGACGCGGGCCAGGAGCGTGTTTTCCTGCTGCGAGAGGCTCGCGTTGCTGTTGAGGACCTCTGTCAGGATCGCATTTGTCTGGTTGACCATGGTCGCATTCGCCGCGACGATTTGGAGGCTCACGGCGTTGGTCTGGTTCTGGAGCGAGGCGTTGGTGCTCGCAATCTGGGCCGAGAGCAGGTTCGATTGGTTCAGGACCGTCCCGTTGAGCGTCGAGAGTGTCGTGACGAGGACGTTGTATTGGGTCGAGACGTTCGTGTTCTCGCTCACGATCTGCGCGCTCACCACGTTCGTGACGTTGGTGAGATTCGCCTCCGTCGTCCGGATCTCCCCATAGAGGAGGTTCGATTGGTTCACCAGCGTTGCGTTGCTCATGGCGATTTGCGCCGCGAGGGCGTTGGTCTGGTTGAGCAGGGTGAGGTTCTCGCTTGTGATCGCCGCGCTCAAGGCGTTGTACTGCAAGGACAGGTTCGCATTTTGGCTGACGAGCTGGGCCTGGAGGGTGTTGGTTTGGTTCTGGAGGCTTGCGTTCGTCGTGCTGATCAAGGCCGAGAGCTGGCTCGATTGGTTCACGACCGTGGCGTTGGTCGTCGCCACGCTCGAGAGGACCACGTTGAACTGGCTCGTGATGTTGGCGCCTTGGCTGACGATCTGGCCCTCGACGTAGTTGGACTGGTTGGTGAGATTCGACTCCGAGACCCGCACCTGCCCCAGGACGAGGTTCGTCTGGTTGCCCACCGTCGCGTTCACGCTGCTCAGGCTCGACAAAATGAGGTTCGTCTGGTTCTGGATCGACGTGTTGCTCGTCTGGATTGCCGCGCTGATGGCGTTGAACTGCGCGGAGAGGTTGGTGTTCGTCGAACTGATGCTCGCCTCGATCTGGTTCGATTGGTTGGCCAGGCTGAGATTCACGTTGCTCACCTGGGCGCTCAACGCATTCGCCTGCGACGATACCGAAGCGTTCAGCGTCGTGATGTTCGAGAGCACGAGGTTGAACTGCGTCGAGACGTTCGCGTTCTCGCTGACAACCTGACCAGCCAGGAGATTGGACTGGCTGGAGAGGTTCGCCTCGGTGGTCCGGATTGTTCCGGTCACCAGATTCGTCTGGTTCGTGGCGTTGAGGTTCGCCGAGAGAATCTGGGCACTGAGAAGGCTCGTTTGGTTGAGCAGCGTGAGGTTTTCGCTTGTGATGCTCGCGGCAAGCACGTTGTACTGCGCGCTCAGGTTCACGTTCGTGCTGGCGATTTGAGCCGACAAGCTGCTCGTTTGCGCTTGGAGGGACGAGTTGAGCGTCGTGATGTTGGCCTGCAACGTGCTCGACTGGTTCTGGATCGAGGCGTTCGCGCTCGCCACGCTGGCCAGAATGAGGTTGAACTGGCTCGACACGTTGGCGTTCTCGCTGACGATCGCGCCGCTCAGGAAGTTCGACTGGTTGGTCAGGTTCGCCTCGCTCGTGCGAATCTGGCCCAGAACGAAGTTGGTCTGGTTGCCCACCGTGCTGTTGCTGGCCGCGATCTGCGAGAGTATCGCATTCGTCTGGTTGACGAGGGTGGCGTTGCCGCTCAAGACGCTGGCCACGAGGCTGTTGTACTGCGCCGTGACGTTCGCGTTCTGCGTGACGATCTGGGCCTCAATCGTCGTGGTCTGGTTGCCCAATGAGGCGTTGGTGCTCGCCACGCTGGCCTGGATGGCGAGGGTCTGGTTCGTGATGGCGGACTGCGCATTCTGCACGAGCGTGTTCGTCGCGGCGAACTGTTGGACGACGCTTGTGTTGAGATTGACGACCTGGGAGCTGACGAGGCTCGTCTGCGTCTGTACGCTCGAGTTGGTGTTGTTGACCGTGAACCATATGAGGTTCGCTTGGCTCGACAGGTTCGCCTCCTCGTTGTGCACCACGAGGCTGAGGCTGTTGAACTGGTTCGACACGTTGGCGTTCTGGTTCTGGATTTGCGCGAGGATCTGGTTGGCCTGCGTGACCACCGTCGCGTTGGCGTTGTTCACCGCCCCCAGGACCGTCGAGACTTGGCTCTGGAGGCTCGCGTTGGAGTTGTTGACGAGGAAATCGACGTAGTTGAGCTGCGCGCCGAGGCTGGCGTTCTGGTTTGCGATGCTCACCTGGACGGCATTCAGTTGCCCAGCGAGGGAGGCGTTGGTGTTGTTCACCAGCGCGCCCACGATGTTCGTCTGGGCCGAGAGGTTGGCGTTGGTGTTTTGGACCTGGGCGGTGAGGCTGTTGTACTGGTTGAGGACCGAGGAATTCAGGTTCGAGACGTTCGCGCTGAAGGCCGAGATCTGCGTGGTGAGGTTCGTTTCGGTGTTGGTGACGTGGGCCTGGAGGAGGTTGGCCTGCGTCGAGAGGTTGGCGTTCAGGTTCGAGAGGTTGACCAGGACCGTGTTGGTTTGGGCGGTGAGGTTGGACTCCGAAGTCCGAATCTGGGACTGGACGAGGTTCACCTGCGTCTGGATGCTCGCATTGGACGTCGCGATGCTCTGGCTGAGGAGGTTGACCTGGTTGAGCAGGCCGGGGCTGACGCCGACTGCGTCAGCCTGCATCTCGGTCGGGTTGAGGCTGCGGTCCCAGACCTTGGCCTCGTCGATCATGCCGTGCCAGCCGAAGATGGGGGCGCAGCAGGCCAGATCCCCCACCGTGAGGCCGTGCTGGCCGAAGTACGTCTCGTTGGGCGGCGCCATGGGCCGGGGCGCGCTGGGAGCCAGGCTTTGGGCGTCTTGGGCGCCGTTGAGGTAGAGCCGGAGGCTGGACTGGTCGTAGACCAGGCCGACGTGGTACCACGCGCCGGGCTGGAGTGGGGTCGCGCCTGTGGCCGTGAGCGTCGTGGTGTTGTCGAGCCAGACTCGACCCTGTAGTTTTGGCGTGCCCCCGGCGACGTAGAGGCTGAACCCGCCCCAGGCCCCGCTTGAGCACGTGCAGTCCCGGTCGTTGCCCAGGACGTACCACGCGGAGCTGCCCAGGCTCTGGGTCCAGTTGTCAAAGTCGGCCGCGTAGATCCAGGCGCTGGCGCTGAGGCTCCCGCTGTTCAGGGTGAGGTTGCTGGGCGATTGGGCGTACTGGCTGATCCCGTGCTGGCTGATCGCGCGCCAGGCGACGTCCTGGGGGCCTTCGGCGAAGTTGTAGGCGCGGATCTCGTCGAGCCGGCCGATCCAGCCCGCCTTGTTGCCCCCCTGCGTTTCGGGCAGGACGGCCTCCCCGCCCAAGAGCGCCCGCCCGCCCACGCCCGGCGCCAGGCCAAGGGTGCCCGTGGCAATGGGCGACCCGTTCACGTATAGGGTGGCGGTGTTGGTGGCCTGGGCGTAGACGGCCACGGCCTGCTCCCAGGTGTTGAGGGGGAGAGACGCGCTGGCGGTGACGTTGGACTCGGCGCCCGAGCCGTCGCTGGTCACGAAGCTGAGCCGGCCGGCGGCGTCGAGGCCGAACCAGTAGCCGGGGCTCGTGCCGTCAGGGTAGTTCTTCGTCGTGAGGATCGTGGCGCCGTTCCGGTCGAGCCCCTGGGGGTAGATCCACGCCTCCAGCGTCCGGTCGCCCGTGAGGCCCGAGGTGAAGGGCGCGGTGGGGAGGATGACCTCGTCGTTGGCGCCATCGAAGGTGGCGGCGTAGCCGTACTTGCCGTGGACGTGGCTCATGTTCGCTTGCGGGTTGTACGACCCGTCGCGTCCCAGTTGAGTGCTGTCGTTGGCCGCGCCACCGTAGTGCTCGTCCAGCCGGTACCACGCAACGAGGCCCGTCGTGTTCACGTTGGGCGCGAGGGGCTGGAGATCGAGCGAGCTGCCCACCCGGCCGCCCGCGACCTCGACGGCGCCCCCCTTGAGGATCAAGTCGTGACCCTTGCCGCTCTGGTCCTTGGCCAGCGTGTTGTTCGAGAGGTCGTCGAAGGGTGCGTAGAGCGCCGCGCTCCCGTCGATGCCGCGCTGGATGGCGAATTCGTTGAAGATCCGCGCCAGGATGAGGTTCGTCTGGTTCGCGATCGTCGCATTCGAGTTGACGATGCTCACCAGCAGCGAGTTCGTCTGGTTGAGCATCGTGCTGTTCTGGCTGCTGATGTTCAGGAGGATCGTGTTGGCCTGCGAGGTGAGGTTCGTCTCCTCTTGTGAAATACGTCCCGAGAGGAGATTAGTCTGGTTGACCACCGTGCCGTTGACGACGCTGAGGTTCGACAGGACGAGGTTGAACTGGGTGGAGACGTTCGCGTTCTCGCTGACGATCTGCCCGGCGACGAGGTTGGTCTGGTTCGTGATGTTGCCTTCCGTCGAGCGGATCGTCGCTGAGATGAGGTTCGATTGGTTCGTCGCGTTGAGGTTCACGCTGGCCAGTTGCGCCATGAGCAGGTTGGTTTGATTGACCACCGTGGCGTTGCTGCTCGTCTGCGCCGCCACGAGGGTGTTGTACTGCGCGCTGAGGTTGAGGTTCTCAGCCACGATCTGCGCCTGGATCGCGTTGGTCTGGTTCACGCTCGTGCTGTTGGCGCTGGAGATCTGGGCGCTCACTTGGCTGGTTTGGCTTGTGAGATTTGTCTCGGTGTTGCGTACCTCGCCGTAGATGAGGTTGAACTGGCTCGTCGTGCTCGTGTTGGCGTTCACGATGAGCGCTGAGACGAGATTTGCCTGGCTGACCACCGTGCTGTTGGTGTTGTTGACGCTTGCCCAGAGGGCGAAGGTCTGGTTCGTGATGTTCGTCTCAGTGTTGTGCAGGCCGAAGCTGAGGGTGTTGAACTGCGTCGTCACGTTCCCGTTCGTCGTCGCGATGTCGCCCCTGATCAGGTTCGCCTGGGTGCCAATCGAGAGGTTGGTGTTGTTCACCGCGCCCCAGACTATGTTGACCTGGTTCTGGATCGAGGCGTTGGTGTTCACGAGCGTCGTGGCCACGCTGGTCACTTGCGCCTGGAGACTCGCGTTGACGTTGCTGAGGTTCGTGTTGACGACGTTGATCTGGCCGGTGAGCGAGGCGTTCTCGTTCTGCACTTGGGCGTTGAGCAGGTTCACCTGGGTGAGGATGGCCGGGCTCATGCCCAGGGCGTCGGCCTGGATCTCGGTTGGGCTCAGGCTGCGGTTCCAGGCCTTGACTTCGTCGAGCTTGCCATGCCAGGGGTACTGGCGGGCGTTGCTGCTCAAGTCGCCCACGGTTGCCTTCTGGTTGTAGGGGTAAGTCGCGTTGGGCTGGACCAAGGGCGTGTAGGTGCCGAAGGGCGTGGTGGCGGCCTCGAGGGTGCCGTTGAGCCAGAGGCGCAGGCTGTAGCCGTCGTACGTGAGGCCTGCGTGGTACCAGACGCCGGGTACGAGGGTCGTCGTGCCCACGGCGGTGACTTGGCTCGTGTCGGTGGTGCCCGTCCAGGCCCAGCCTTGGAGGTGGGCAGGCGTGCCGGTGGCGTAGAGGCCGAAACCGCCGTAGCTCCCAGCTGCGGTGGCACAGCAGGAGCGGCCGTTGCTCAGGATGTACCAGTTGGTCGCGCCGCCCTGTTGGCGGTTGAAGTCGTCCGCCTCGACCCATGCGGCGGCGCTGAGCTGGCCACTCGCGAGGCTCAAGTTGCCCAGCGAGTACGCCATGGTATTGGGGCTGGTCGTGGTCGTGTTGGGCAGGTAGAGGGCCGCGCCGGCGTGGCCTTCGGGGGTGAGACTCGCGTTGCCCGCCAGGTACACGGTGTTGTTCTTGCCCGCCAAGTCCGGGACGCTGGACGGGGTGAGGTTTCCATCGGGCGAGTCGAAGCTGGCGTACAGGTTCGTGCTGCCGTCCACGCCGTGCTCGGTGGCGAACTGGTTGGCGATGCGCGTGAGGATGAGGTTCGTCTGCGCGACGAGGCTCAGGTTCGTGTTGCTGATCTGGACGAGGACGCCGTTGAATTGCGACTGCATCGAGGCGTTGAGGTTCGAGATGGTCAGGGCGATGGCGTTGGTCTGGTTGGAGACGTTGCCGCCCAGGCTCGTGATCTGGGCTTGGAGGTAGCTCGACTGGTTCGTCAGATTGAGCTCCTCGTTGTGCACGGTCACGTTGAGCAGATTGAATTGTGTCGAGAGGTTCGTATTCGAATTGACGATCTGGGCTTGGACGGCGTTCACCTGGGTGGACACGTTGCTGCCCGTCGAATTGACGCTGAACCAGACCTGGCTCAGTTGCGTCGAGATGTTGGTCTCCTCGTTGTGGATCGAGACGTTGAGCAGGTTGAATTGGTTCGACACGTTGGCGTTCTGGTTGAGGATCGCCGTCTGGATCGCGTTCACTTGGGAGAGCACGCTGGCGTTCGTGTTGTTGACGCTCGCCCAGACGGCATTGACCTCGGACTGGAGCGTGGCGTTGGTGTTGTTCACCTGGAAGTTCACGTAGTTGAGCTGCGCGGACACGTTCGCGTTGGCCTGCACAATCTGGACCTGGACAGCGTTGATTTGTGAGCCCAGGCTCGCATTCGTGTTGTTCACGAGGCCACTGATGCTGACGTACTGGCTCGACAGGTTCGCATTCGTGTTCACGATCTGCGCTTGGAGCACGTTCGTTTGGCTGGTGATCGTTGCCTGGGCATTGCTGACGTTGGCCTCGATTTGGTTGAACTGATTCAACAGGAGCGGGTTGAGGTCCTGGTAGAGGCCGTACACTTCCGCGTCGGTGAGGGTGCGGTTGTAGACCCAGACCTCGTCGAGCCCCCCAAACCAGGCGTTTGAAGCGCTCAGGGCCCCGCTCGTGCCCAGGGTGATGAGGCGGCCGCCGTTGGCGTCGAGCCCTCCGGGCGCGGGGACGCTGGCCACGAGGCTGCCGTTGATGTACACGCGCAGGGTCGCGTTGTCGTACGTCATGGCGGCGTGGATCCAGGCGCCGCTGGAGAGGTTCGCGCCCGTGCTGCCCGTGACGATGGCACCGCCGATGGTCTGGGCCTTGTAGTTGAGCACGCGCGTCGTGCTGCTCGCGTAGAAGGTGGCGTTGTGCTGGCCGAAGAGGCCCCAAGGGTGAGCGAAGCTCCAGCCCGAGCTGGCTGGATCGAGGCGCAGCCAGCCCGCGATGCTGAAGCTCGTGGAGCTCAAGGTGGAGACGTTTTGGCTGGCCCACTCGTTGCCATTGAAGCTCAGCGCGCCCCCCACGTGGCCCGCCGTCCAGTTGCCTAGGCTCGTGGCCACGAGGGATGCGTCGTTGTGGTACGGGCTGGCGTCGTGAACGACCGTTCCATTGGCGTCGTCGAAAGGGTACATGGCGACGACGCTGCTGTCGATGGGCGGCGCGACGCCGTGGTTGAGCACCTCGCTGCGCAGGATGTTGAGCTGCGATTGCGTCGAGACGTTGAGGTTGGTCACCTGGGCGCTGAGCGCATTCACCTGCGTGCCCAGGCTGGCATTGGTCGTGTTGATGAGTGCCCCGATGGTGTTGAACTGGCTCGACACGTTCGCGTTCTGGGTCACGATGCTGGCCTGCACCAGGTTGGTCTGATTCGTGAGGTTCGACTGGGAACTCGCGATCATGCCCGAGAGGGCGTTGAACTGCGCCTGCGCCGAGACGTTGAGGTTTGAGATGCTCGCGCTCACCAGGCTGATTTGGTTGAGGATCGAGGCGTTCGTGTTGTTCACGCTCGCCCCGACTTGATTCACCTGGGTGGCGATGCTCGCGTTGGTGTTGTTGACCAGGGTCGAGAGCGCGTTCACTTGGGTCGAGACGTTCGCGTTCTCGTTGACTATCTGGGCCTGGACGAAGTTGAACTGGGTTCCGACCGAGGCGTTGAGATTGGAGAGGTTCGTGCTCACGCCTGTGATTTGCGTCTGGATGCTCGTGTTCGTGTTGTTTAGCAAGAGGTTGGAATAGACGATTTGGCTCCCCAGGCTCGCGTTGGTGTTGTTCACGAGCTGCTGGGCGTAGGCGAGTTGGTTCGTCACGTTGGAATTGAGGTTCACGAGGCTCTGGGAGACGCTGGCGACCTGCGTGCTCACGTTCGTCTGAAAGTTGTTGATGTTCTGCTGGATCATGGCCGCCTGGGCCGAGACGTTCGTGTTGGTGTTGTTGATGCCCGCGTAGATGCCCAGGATCTGCTGGCCGACCCAGGAGTTGGAGGAATTAAAGAGCGCCGCGATGGTCGTGGTCTGCTGCTGGATCGTGGAGTCCTGGTTGTTGATGTGGATGCCCACGTTGACTTGCTGGTTGTAGACCTGGCTGGCGACGTTGTTGATCAGGAATACGACCGAGAAGAGGTCGTAGCCGCGAATCCAGATGAACTGGTCCTGGTTGACCAATAGGCTCGCACTGGCGCTCGCGCCGGCAAGGACTTCCGTGAGAAGGCCGGCGCTGCTGGCCGTGCTGCCGGTGAGGAAGACGCGGACGTAGCGGACATCCTGGGGCGAGAAGGAGAGGACTTGCCGACCCTGGTAGTCCACGTTGGCGCTCGTGCACACGCCCCCAGCGGACCCCGGCATCGTGGGGCCCACGCGGGTAGCGAGCCCGCCTCCTGCGCAGCCGTTCTGCGTGCTGTCCCAGAGCAGGCTCCATCCGTTGTGGACAGGGTCGGCGCTGGTCTCGACGCGATAGCCATAGAAGCTGCGTGCGTCGCCATCCCAAAGGTGGAGCGTCAGGTTGGTGAGCTTGGAGACACGGTTGAGATCCAGCGTCCCGAAGTAGGCCAACGTCTCGCCCTGCGCGGTGGCGTTCGCGGCGCTGCAGTAGGCCACCGTGGATTCAGCGCCATCCAGGCACGCCGCGCCGTTGCCGGTCACGCCGTTGCCGGGCACTCCCGTGTTGGCGGGCTGTCCCGTGCAGGAAAGCTGGAGGCAGAGGCTCCCGTCGCCGGCCGTGTCCTGTGCGGGGCTGGGCATCCAGTAGGGCTGCGTGCTGCCGGTGTAGTTGTACGCGTAGTCCACGAGTTGGGGTGGTTGGAGGTTGGCGTCGTAGATGTCCGTCTGGAGCGCGTATGTGTCCTGGGGGACTTCGAGGCTCGTGATCTCCCCGGGCAGGACCCACGTGGCGTACGTCTTCCCGTTGGCGCTCATCTGGAGGTAGGCCGGGTCGGTCTGCGTGTTCTTGATCTTCACCTGGTAGAGCGTGACGCCCACGTCGAGAAAGAGCTGGGGCTTCACGACGTTGAGCACGCCGTACGTGCTCGTGACTTGGCTAAAGGGGCAGGCCTCGCCGTTCGCGCCGGTGCAGGAGTAGCTGGCCAGGTCCGGGGGTGGCCAGACCATGTGGCCGAAGTAGTCCTTCACCGCGATGTAATAGGTGTTGCCCACGTAGAGCGGCACGCGGCCGCCCACGACGCGGCTGCTTTCGGTGATGGTGGGCGTGGTGCTCACGTACACCTTGTAGAAGTCGGGGTTGAGGCCGAAGCCGGTGTTGTTGTCGAAGAAGTTGTAGTAGATCACTCCGTCCGCGTACACCTGCGGCACGGGGCCTCCAGGGCTCGTTGTGCTGGTTGGGGCGTTGCCAATGGCGACGGGCCAGCTTTTCTTCGCCAAGACGCCGTTGACGGTGTCGGTGAAGCCGATGGTGACGTAGTAGTTGCCCGGGGCAAGGTACGTCGTCGTCATGATGCTTAGGAAGTTGCCGTTCGTCGCGTTGTAGGAAGGGCCCACGCCGACGTTGTTGGGCAAGGGCGTGCCGTTGGCGTACGTGACCGTCATGTTGGTCATGTAGCCGCTGATGGGCCGATTGTTGACGTCGAGAATCAGGCCCTGGGCCATGATGTAGTCGCCTGACCGGACGAGGCCGGGGACCGTGATGTTGAACTGCGTCCCCCAGGTGAGGTTCACGCTGCCCATGCTTTGGAGCGTGGTCTGGTTGTAGGTCACGACGGGGCCGATGTAGAACGCGTTTTGGTCGGACTGAAGCGCCTGGGAAGAGGGCTGATAAGTAGGGCTGTTGTAGGCCGTGTAGACGCCGTTCTGGGTGGGCCATCCCGGGCAGGCGCCGCAGATGTTCGCCGACATGGGCGCCATGCTGACGCGGATGTCGGTGCTGCTCTCGGACTTGACGTAGGTGAAAACCTGGCCGGTGGTGACGAGGAGGTTGAAAGGGGAGGAGCAGAGCCATGTGGGCGATGTGGCGCTCGTGGGCACGGTGATGGTGCCAGTGGCGAGCTCCTTGCCCCCCACGCTGGCGCTCAATCCCCAGCCGATGGTGTAGGGTGCGTTCCCCGTGGCGATGACCCGAGCATTGAGGCACACGTTGGTGACCGTGTAGCTGGTGCTCAGGTACGGGTAGGCGTAGGTCCACAACATGCCCTTCAGGTCGCTGAACGAGCAGCACAGGTAGTTGGAGCCCGCGAACCACGCGCCGCCGGTCGCGTTCCACGTTTGGGTTCCCACCGTGAAGCTGTTGGGCCGGAGATACACGTTCAGGCCGGCCGAGTCGAATCCCATCTGCTTCTTCGCGAGGTTCGTGGGGGATGAGGTGCCCGCGTCGGTGTAGGCGCCATCGGCATATACGCCGCCCGCAATGATCCCCTTCGCGTTGATGCTCGTGGGCAGTTTCAGCAGGGCGTCCGTGGTGACGTAGGGAAGAGTCGTTGTGCCGCTGAAGGCGTCGGATTCGCTGCTGAGACCCACGGTTCGCGTCTCGAAGTTGGGCACGCTGAACTCGGCGTGCCAGGTAAAGCTGGATCCCAGGACCGTGTCGTCCAGGGTGGGGAAACTTGTGGTCGTGTCGTTGAGGACGTAGCGCGACTTCATCGTCGTGAGCGGGTAGTAGGAACCCAGGCTCGTGTACTGTCCGGGGGGAAGGAACGTCCAGGCGCCGCCGGGGTTGAGTTGGACACCCACGCTGGTTCCGGCGGGCGGGGATTGGGTGGGCCAGACGCGCGCGTCGAGGAGCGAGACGAGGTTCTGGAAGTTGTGGATGTTGCTATTCGTTTGGGCGTACGCGGTGGTCGGATACGTGCCGTAGTAGACGCGGAGGAAGGCGTCCTCCGTCGCGCTCTGGCCGGTCACGTTGATGGGCGTGACGTG
The DNA here is from genome assembly GCA_021325135.1 of Pseudomonadota bacterium. Lineage (GTDB taxonomy): Archaea > Thermoplasmatota > SW-10-69-26 > JACQPN01 > JAJPHT01 > JAJPHT01. Next base: position 128,760 of record JAJPHT010000030.1, read on the forward strand.
CGTGCTCGTCGTGCGATGGTACGCCAGGCAGTTGTGGTAGGCGTTGTTGTAGTAGTTGTCCTGGCCCGCGGTGTTCTTCACATAGACTTGGTCGCCGGCGTTGACTTGGACGGGAGGCACGATGATGTAGCTCCACTGGCGATAGACGCCGTCGGCGCTGCTGGCCTGGATTGTGCCAGACACGCCTGGAATGCCGGGGTTGCCCGCGTCCTGGAGGCTGCTGTTCTGGCCGCCGTTGGCAGGAGCGAGCACGTTCCAGGTGCCTTGCCAAGGGACACCGCAGATGGCGTTGGGCGCGTTGATGTCGCCACCGAGGCTGATGTCGATGCGCGTCAGGAGGCCGGCTTGGGGGGCGGTGTAGCCGATGGCGAAGTTCACGGTGTCGCGGTACGTCGTGCCGGGCTGGGGCGAGGCGTAGCTGCTGATCGTGTCCGTCACGGGCTGGGGATACGAGACGGGCATGGCGCTCCACTTGTGGGCGCTCCACGGGTAGGCTGAGGTCGGGCTCACCCACGCGCCGAGGTGGCAGGCCGTGCTCCCGCTCACGCTGGTCCATGTCGCGTTGTCGGTGCTCTCCTGGCAGCCGCCCATGAGATTGGGGCTGGCGTGGCCTGTGGTCAAGTAGTCCACGCCGTAGGTGCAAGGGAGGGCGCTGTGCTGCTGGAAGAGAATCCAGTAGGTCATGCCGGCCTGGATGTAGGTCTGGCCGGCGAAGGTGGCCGCGCCGTGGCCAAAGTAGGGCGTGGGCGGGTTGGTCAAGCCGATGCCGCCTGCGTTCGTGCTGATCTGGGGCGAGAGGCTCCAGTCCAGGAGACTGCCGGGTGCGCCGCTGTTGTCGGCGTACACCTGGACTTCGAGCATGATGTTCTCGCCCTCCTGAGGCCGGTCGCAGGTCGTCGTGTGGCCATGCACCTGGAGCGCGACTTGAGCGAGGAAGCCGCTCGTGCTGGGCTGCCACTTCTGGCGGAGGAACTGGTCGGCGTTGTAGTCGGTCCCGTCGTAGTTCGTCGTCGGGTTGCCTGTTGTTCCAGCGACGTTGACGGTGTCGAGCAGAGACGCGTCGATGCTGGGCGACCCGGCCGAGGTGAGATCATCGGTGACGTCCCGCACCGTCCCATCGACGAGGCCGTTCGCGGCTTGGTTGATGCCGATCGTGGAGAACGAGGGCGCCTGAATGGCCCAGTAGGACCCGTTGTCTGAGACCGGAAGGGGTTTCCACGTGGGGCCCTCGTGCCCCCACTCGACATAGGGTTGGGTCGTGAAGCCCAACGCGGTGGCGGCCCAAGTCTTGTTGAGGCGGATTTCACTGCCGTAGTTGCTATGCCCCCAGGAGGGCGTGAACTGGATCCGGAGGCCGGCCAGCTTTTGCGTGGTCACGTTGACAATGGTCAGGTTCGAGACACTCGTGTAGTAGCGAGTCACGCCCGTCAAGGCGTCGGTGAGATTGTACGCGCTGGCGTTGGTGAGGAGGGTCGTGGTCGTGACAAGGAGCGTTGTGCCCATGGTCGTGTTCGACAGCGTCGTCGTGATCGCGGGGTACGTCACGTTTCCTGGGAGGGTCTGGTTGAGCCACGAGGCGCGCGTGCTAGTGAGGACGGGGGTCGTGGCGGGTTGGAGTTGCTGGAGTTGCCACCAGAGGCCTTCGGCGCGGTTGAGCAAGAGGCTCGATGGGTCCCCGAGGCCGTAGCCGGCCTGGCCGGCGGTGAAGGTGCTCAGGCTCCACGGGACGTATTCGTCGCTGAGGCGAAGTTGGACGAGACTGGTGCTCTGGAGGGGTTCGGCGGGCACGATGATCTCCGGCCCCAGGGGGCCAGGTCGCGGCGTGCTGCGGGTCCACGAGGCACCCGCGTCGTAGCTCAACTCGTACTTCAGCAGGGTCCAGCTCTTGGTGAGGCCGACCCAGGATTGGTTGACCTGGATGCGGAAGCTGACGGGATCGTTCACCGTGAGGTTGTAGAGGCTCTGGGAAGCGTCGTCGTAGACGAGGACACTGTTGATGGTGCGCGTGCCTCCATCGAGGTTCACGAAGTTGAGCGTCTGGATGCCGCCAAGGACCACGTTGGTGACGTTCGTCAAGGGGCCCACGCTGAGACTCTCGGCAGGCGGGGCGGCCAAGAGGCCCGAACCGAGGAGGAGAGCCAGCACGAGAAGGCCACGGAGGCGCTGGCGCGCAGCCACCATGCGGGCGTTCCCTTCGCCCCGCGCTTTTCTAGCTTTTGCACGACTCGCTGCGGAGGCCACCGGGTTTAGGTGCGCTTACGGGGGCGCAAGGTGCGGCGCTTGCCGCGGAAGGCTCCTTGCGTTTTCCTGAGGCGCTGACCCAGGTTGATGATGGTGGGAGGGGAACGGCGTGCGGCCAACTCGGCAATGCGGAGGTCGGCGCGCTTGGATTCGAGGCTCGCCTCGCGCCTGGTCCGCGCGACGGCGGTCTGCCCAGCGGCGCGGCTGGCGGCGGCTGCGGCGCGCGCTTGGGCGGCGTACTTCTGGGCGTCCATCTTGATGCGCAGGGCGGCTTGCCGATCCTTGTCGGCCTGGTGGCGGGCTTGCGCGTTCGTCTTGGCGTCACCAAGGCGAGCGTCCTTGCCTGCTTGGAGCGCGTTGCGATCCTTTTCCAGATCCGTTATGAGTTGCTTGCGCGCAAGCTGATTGGCGCGCAGGCGATCCTTGTCCACGGCTCGGAGCGCCAAGTAGCGGTTCAGCGTGGGTCCCAACCAGGAGGGATTCTTCCGGATCAGGACGAGGAGGGGGATCGTCACGATGATCGCGAGGATGAGGAGGTTGAACCAGGCGGGACTCCCGATGATGGGGGTCAGGTGGGCCGGTATGGCGACGGGGCTCACGACGCTGGCCTGGAGCCAGTCGGGGACCCCGTCCTGGTTCACGTCGTTCTGAAGGTTGAGTCCCGTCGCGGCGGCCAAGATGTTGACGCCCCCGCGGAGCGCCTCGCCCACGGGCCGAAAGATGCTCAAGAGGCCCCCCGAAGGACTGGGGCTGGCGTCGTGCTGGATCGTGACCGTTCGCTCCACGAGGCTGCTCCAGGTCTTGCCGTTCGTGCTGGCGAAGACCAGGAGGTGGCTGCCTTCGCTCAGGCTCGCGGGGTTGAACTGGTAGGTCCAGACGCCCGTCGCTGCCGTCTGGGTCGTCGCGGGAACGTTCTGGCCCTTCTCCCAGTAGTAGACCGTGCTTTGGGGGCGCGTGACGCCCTGGAAGAGGACGCTCCCACTGATCGTCTCGCCATTCTGGGGCGTGGTGACGATCATGTCGCTCTCGAACCTCGCGGGGCCTTCCTCGGCGAGGGGATCGTGGCCGGTGAGATGAACGAGGAGCGGGCTGGCCACGAGCCCGTTCCACCAGAGGAAGCCCCACAGGACGAGCACGAGAAGGAGGGGCAGGAGCAGGGCCGTGGCGATGGCGCCGCGCCGGTGCCCTTGGGCCCAAGTCTGGAGGTGGTGGCCGGCAGCATGGAAGCGCGCCCGGATCCCCACCCCGCCTTGGCTTGGCTGCTTGGGGTGTTTGCCTTCGAGGTTGAGTTGGAGTCGGAGGCGGAAGCCGCCACGCTTGGGCCGCATCGGGGCACGTCCTAGCGGCGCCGCCTGCGGAAGCTTCCCTCCACCGGGTCATCGGGAGGCGGGGCGGGCTCGAGGTGGAAGTTGATCGTCGGAGCCATGCTCGCAGGCGGGGCCTCTCGGGAATGGCGGTGGAAGATGCGCTTGAGGAGGCCGCGCTTCTCGCCGTAGACGGTGGGTGCCGCAATGGTGGGCTCGATTCCCCAACGCAAGAGGGGAACGGGGCTCTCGTGGCTCAGGAGGCCGCGTTGTCGGGCGAACCAGAAGAGGGCCAAGAGCGCCGCCCCGAGGAGGCTCGTGATAAAGATGAAACCAGTCGTCCCGTGGAAGAGGCTGAAGCCGACGCCCCCGGCCGCGTCGGAGGCGCTTGTGGCCGCGTTCTTGGCCTGCGTGACGAGCTTGTCGGTCGTGCTCGTCGCGCCCGCGTCCGTTGTGCCTTGGGGCGGCGAGACGGTTCTCTGCTCGCCAGCACCTGCACCATCAACGCTGCCTCCTGGCGCGCTCGTGCCTTGGGTCGTGGCCTCGTTGCCGCTGCTGGACTGGACGAAGAGCTGGAGGGGCGTCTCGCAGTTGGTGTAGACACCCGTGATGGGCTCGCGGTACGCGTTGACCTTCACGAGCTCGACGCAAGGGCTGTACGAGCCGCTCAAGAAAGCGTGCGCGCCCAAGGTGAGGGTCTGAGCCCCGTTACAAGCCAAGGGAGGAGGTTTTTCGGCGCGGCTTCCGTCTGTCCAGTGGATGGTGGCCTGGATGTAGCCCGGCAAGCCCATGCACTCGATGTCGGCCAGGAGGCTGACGCGGTCGCCAGGATGGACATGGTTGGCGCTCAGGCGCGTCGTGAGGACCTTGACGAGGTTGGCGTCGGCGGGATCGCCCACGTTGAGCGTCAACTGGACGGGGTCGCTCTTGACGAAGTCCGTCCCCACCTTGTAGGCGCCCACCGCACGGAAGACCTCGTAGTAGAACCCCGAGGGGAGGTCGATGGTGGGCGTTTCCCAGTCGAACTCGTTGCTCGTGACGCTGATCTCGCCTTTGAGGGGCGCGCCCTCGAGCGTGATGGTGGGCACGACGCGGGTCATGTCGTCGCCTGCGTCGGCGTCGGTGAGGCTGATGTGGAAGGTGAGGGTGCCCTTGCCGGCGAGGATGCGTCCAGCGGCGTCTTGGTTGCTGCCCCCGACGAGTTGGACGTTGAGCTTGGGGTAGTGGACGGGCATCTCGAAGCTGCCCGAGGCCGTGCCCGGATCCATGCCGGCGCGCGTGGCGCTCAGGACGTAGTGGATGGTGCCGCGGCAGTCCACGACGTAGTCGAACTCGTACGCGCCCGCCAAGTCGGACCCCGTGGCGGGGTGGCCCAAGACCGTCTGGCCTTCCTGGTTGCAGTCGCTCGTGAAGGTGGCCGCCATCCCATCGGGCGCCGCGCTGGGCCTCGCATAGAGGGCGGCTTTGCCTCCCAGCGGGACGGTGTCGAGGCTCTGGCCGTGGAAGCCCAGGACGTCGATGGCGAGCTTGCCCAAGAGGGGTCCGACGATGCTCGTGACGGCGTTGACGCCGCCCGCGGGGGGACCCAAGGGGGGCTGCATGTCGATGATGAGGCTCGTGCCGCCCGTCTGGACGGGATCGATGATGAAGTCGCAGTAGAGCTCGCAGACGGCTCCCCTGGCGAGTCGGGCGTTGAGGTTGAGGGCCATCTTTTCTGCGGGGGCCGGTGGATCGACCTTGGCCTGGGCCACGGGGTCCTCCTTCTGGGAGCTGGTGGGGGGCGCGTGGGCCGCGGCGTTGGCGGCGGGCGCGATCCACGAGGCGCACGGCGCGGGGGGTTGGCAGACGAAGTCGAGCCCGAAGGTGAACATGCGGCCGACGTTGCAGAAGATCCCGCAGGGGGAGCCGACTTGGACGTTGTCTGGCGTGGGAGGCGAGGGGACCGGAGTCGGGGGCGGGGGAGGCTTGGCGGGGGCGGGCGTCCAGCTCGTGTGGCAGAGGCTCCAGTTGCATTCCTTCGAGTCCGCGAGGTACGTGCTCTCCGACGTGCTCGTGTCGCTCACGTACGCCGCATAGGCCCGTTGGGCCGCGGGCGTGATGAAGCCACACAGGAAGCCCAGGTCGCAGCCGTCCTCGTCGAGGGCCCGGGCGGAGGCCAAGGGCGTGGCGAGGACGAGCAGGAGCATGAGCGCGACGAGCTGGGTGGCGCGGCGGTGCCGACGCTGCTTCCCCTCTCGCTGGGTACGAGCCCCGCGGAAGCCACCCCCAAGGCTGAGGGTCTCGGCCATGCTATCGCCCACCTGACGGCCCCGGATGAAGGCGGGCAGCCAGATGAGGAGCAACGCGAGGGTGACGAGGAGGAACCAGGCGCCGGTCAGGAAGAGCTTGCCGATCATGAAGTAGGTCCCCACGAGGGCGAGGCTGAGGGCCCAGCGCGCCTCGCCGGGCGTGATTTCCGTGCCGGTGTTGAAGGCGAAGTAGATGACGGGGACGCAGACGAGGGTGGGCCCCAAGAGGCTCCCGAAGAAGATCATGAGCCCCACCCACGCCACGAACGCGCCGGCGCCCACGAGGATCTTGGCGCGCACGTCCAAGTGGCTGCCCCACTTCGCCAAGAGCCGATCGGGCGCTTCGACGCGGAACGCGCCATGGGCGCGGCGAGACGCGCGTGGGGAACGAGGAGGGGGGTGGGTGGGCTTGCGCATGCCGATCCGCGCGAAGCCTACTCGAAGTCCTTCTTATGGGCGTCGGCGACTTTGGTGGGCCTCTCCTCGCAAGAAGCGGTGAGCTTGCCCCGCGCGCGCCCCGATCGCGTGGAGGGCTTCCTCGCCGCTCTTCTTGGCCTCGCGAAGCTCCTCGGGCGCCTGCGCGGCCTTCGCGACGGGGTGCCGCGCCAAGCGCTGAGCCGTGGCGAAGAGGGGCCCGCGCCAGATGATGGCGAGGCCAGGCAGGCTCAGGAGGATGGCTAGGAGGGGGCCGAAGTGGTCGCTGTAGAGGAGCGCTTGGAGGGCCACCGCGGCGGTGAGAAGGAGGCGTTCTTGGTGCTCATCGAGGTAGTCCTCCTCGATCCATATGGCGGCCAGGCTGAGCACGACGGCGCCCAAGGGGAGCAGGAGGGCGTCGAACTCGATGATGCGCAGGAGGGTCAGCGTCGTGCTGGCAAGGCTCAGGAGGAGCTTGCCCAGGAAGGCGTTGCGGTGCCGGCGCCAGGCCTGGAGGCGCGTGGCGTGGCTCACGAGGCTTGGCCTCCTTGGAGGGCGAGGATGGCCCCGCCGATGAAGCCCAAGAGGATGAGAAGACCCAGGAGGAGGCGGAACCAGTCCGGCTTGCCATCGGGACTGCTGGGCGCGACGAAGGTCGTCGTGGCCTTGTCGATGCAGTCGGGCCAGCCGTTCTTGTTGAGATCCTGTTGGCAGTTCGTGTCGGTCGTGCGGTCCGTGTTGGGCACGTTGCCGTTCGCGTCCGTGATGTCGAAGTGCAGGTAGAGGTCGGTCTTGACACTCCCGTCGCTGGCGCGCAGGACGTACGCGTAGTGCCCGGCGGGGAGGGGATGGTCTTGCGTGTTGAGCGTGACGCGGTCGGTCGCGTCGTGGGGCAAGTCGGCGTATTGGTGGCCGGCGGTCTTGAGGCTGCCCAGCCAGAGGGCCCATGTGTCGAGGCCTTGGTCCGCGTGGAGGCGGAAGCTGATCGTGAAGGCTTCCCCCGTTGCGTAGGCGAGCCGCTCCGTCGCGTCAGGCGTCAAGAGCGTGATGGTGACGTGGCGCGTCCCGTACCCGTTGGTGGACGTGCCGCCGCCATCGGGGCCCGCGCCGTTGTTGTTGGGCGGTCCGCCAGGCGGCGAGGAAGAAGGGTCGGGCGTGTTGGGGGCGTCGTTCTGGTCGGGGGTGGACTTGACGCCGTTGGTGGCCAGGCTAGCGCCCGTGCTGGGGCTGATATGGTCGCTCGCACTTTCGATGACGTCGCCGCCCTTGGTCGTGACGCGGGCGAGAAGGCTGGCCTTGCCCGCGACTTTGCCCTCCGCGCTGAGGGCTCGTCCCGTCGTCTCGTAGACAGTGGCGCGGAGGTTGGGCGCGGTCCAGCGCATGGCCTTCACATCAGCCCGAGGGATGCTGTCGATCAGTTCGTCGGTCGTCATGCCCGCGTTGCCGATGCGGCGCGCGGCGGTGGGATTGACGCGGTCCCATGCCTGGAGGCGGAGGTTCTTGCTCGCCTCGACCGCGTCTTGGCCGGCTTGCTTGGTGTTGCCCGTGAAGACGGTCTTCACGACGCCTCCGGCCTTGGTCTCGCTGAGGCCCGAGAAGAGGCTCTTGAAGACGCCCGCGCCTTCGTCGCGCGCGGCTTGGTACCCGGCCTTGTAGCCTTGCGAGTCGGCGGCCACGACGGGGATGGCACTGCCCACGAAGTCGAGCGCCATGCCGGCCGTCTCCACCAAGCCCTGTCCGCTCATGCCGACGTTGTCATGGCGGGCATCTTGGACCCACGCCTTGGTGCTCCCCCAGTTGGCGGTGAGGCAGTCGTCGTAGAATTGCTCACCCGTCTGGAAGCACTCTCCCCGCTTCGTGACGAGGCTCGTGCCCACGCCCACCCCCGTGCTGAGGCCCGCGGCGGCAATGCAGGGCGTGGCGGCGATCTCGGCGAAGACGACCGCGCAGGCACCGTAGGCCAGCGCCGTGCCCACGACGGGGACGGCGTGGTCGCAGCTGGGGAGCCAACTCACGCTGTCGAGGCCGTCGCAGACGCTGCCGAAGATGCTGGTTCCCCACCCCAGGGTGGTGAAGGTCTCCTCGCCCACGCGCGCAGGCGGGGGTGGGAAGCAGGCGCTCAGGAGTTGGAGCGCGAGGAGGAGGCTCAGGGCGAGGCTCATGGCGGGGTCGGGGCGTGGGGCGGACGTCATGTTGGGCTCCCCTGGGTGGGACTGGTGGTGCACGATGTGTCGGTGGGCGCGGCTTGGCAGTAGAGCTCGTGGAGCCATCCTCCCGCGCCTTCGGGGTGGAGCGTCCAGAAGTCCTCGCACGTCGTCGGCGGCGGGTCGCCGTTCTTCAGGGCGAAGGCTTGCAGGTCTTGGCAGGTGAGGGCCATCTTGCTGATGGTGGGGAACTGGAACGCGCTCGTGTCCCAGAAAGGTCCGTTGACGAGGTGGGCGCTGGCGTCGATGGCGTAGTAGTGCGGCAGGCCAAGGTCCACGCTGCCGCTCGTGGGGTCGGCGTGGTAGTGGCTGAAGAGACTCAAGAGGTAGCTGAGTTGAGGAATGTGGAGGACCGTGATGCGCAGGATGGGCTTGCTGTACTCGGCTCCTGGCACGTAGCGGCCAATCGTCTTCCAGACGTTGTCGTAGATGAACGCCGTCAGGGCGTTGGTGGCGCCGATTGCGAGGTTCGAGACGAGGTAGAAGAGCCCGCCTCCAAGCCAGAGCACGCCGTTGAGGCCGCCAAGGAGGAGGTTGGCGAGGCTCGCGAAGAGCACCATGCCCGCCTGCAGGAGAAGCGCGAGGCTGCCGTACCACCCAATGAACCAGAACGTGCTCAAGAAGAGCAGGAGGACGACGATGAGGCGCAGCTTGAGGGCCCAGCGCGCCTCGCGCCAAAGCACGATGAGACTGCCCAAGAGCGTGTCCTGGCGCTTGTAGGGGAGGGCGTCGCGCGCCGCGGCGAGCTGTTGTTCAAGCTCGATGCGTTCTTCGTCGTTCCGCGTCTGCGAGAGGCGCCGTTGGAGGCGTTGGATGCGCCACGAGACGAGGTTCTGCTTGGTGAGGAACTTGGCCGCGCCCCACACGGTGCGGGGGGCCAATGAGGCGCCTTGCACGGCGATGCGGCTCAAGAGGGGGCCCTTGCCGCGCGTCTTCTCGTGCTCGCGCATCGCGCGCAGCATGTTGGGGGTGAGGATTTGGACGCCGTAGCGCTCGGTGAGCTTGCGAAGAGCTGCTTCTTCGGTGGTCTGCGTATCCACGTCGTGGACGGTGAAGCCGAGGCCTTGCTTGATGCGGCTCGTCCATCGCCTCGCACGCCCCAGGGGCGTCGCGGAGGGGTGGGTCCGCAGCTTGGCCAAGCGACCCAAACCGTCCTTGGTCAATGGGTGGAACGTGGCGGGGTCTTGCGTCGCGTCAAGGCGGAGGCGAGACTTGGCGAGGCTCTCGCTGGTCGTGGCAGCGCTTACGCGACGGGGTTGGAGAAGGTCGCGCTCGATGGTGCGTTGGCGGCTCGCGCTGGTCTCCTTGCGGGCGGCCTGGACGATGCGGCGGACCTCGTCTTCACTGATGCCTTGGCCGTAGAGGCGGCGGACGAAGGCGGGGCTGCTCAAGGCGTAAGGGACGAAGTAGGGACGGGCGTCCTCGAGGCTCACGTGCCCTTCCAGCCCACTCGCGGTGATTTCGCGGGTGACGTAGTCGAGGGTCTCCTCGACGTCGCGCAATCGGCCCGCCTCTTGGGCGGCTTCGAAGACTTGCTCGTAATTCTCCAGGATCCGGGCCTTCTGGTAGAGGGCCTCGGCCTCGTTGGGCCGGCCGGCCAGGAAGCGGCGACGGATCTGGTCGGCCAGGCGCGAGTCGCTCAGCGTCCCACCCCCAAGAAGCGCAGGAAGCCGCGCAGGCCGTCTTGGACGCGCGCTCGGACGGAGCGCGCGCGGGGGGCGCGTTCGAGGCGGTGGAAGAGGGGCAGGGTCTCGCGGTAGGCTCGTCCTTGGGGAGTCCGGTAGGGTAGACGTGCGAGGTGGCGCTTCTCGTCGTGCATGGCGCGCCGGTGGCCTTGCAGGACTGTCTTGCCCTTCACGACCCAGGCAATCTCGGTGAACTCGTGGTGGAGCGCCTCTTTCTTGAGCGGCACGGGCTCGCCCAGGAAAAGGTGGATCGTGCCGCGCAGGCCGCGCCTGGTGCTGCCTCGTCCCACCCAGCCGGCGTAGTCGTCCGGGTAGGCTTTGTGGGGCGTGTGGACGACGCGGATGTGGCGGGGCAGTTTGATGCGCTGCTCGCGCTCGACTTGGGCGCGCACGTCGCGGATTTCTTGGCGCGTGAGGGCGCGGTAGGCGTCCTTCATGAGGCGGGGCCTCCGTCGAAGGTGGGCAGGCTCGTGTTGAGGACGGCTTGCTCAGCGGCATCGGCCAAGGCGCGGCCGGGGCCCTCGAGGATGCGCGTCGTGCCGGTGCGGAACAGGTCGGCCGCTTGCTTGTAGAAGTTCGAGTCCACGAGGTGGACCTGCGCGAAGAAGGCGGGCAAGGCGAGCAGCGTGATGCCCGTGGCGATGAGCAGGCGCTTCCACCAGTCGTCGTCCTCCATCAAGAGAAAAGGCCAGACGAGGACCAAGAGGAGGGCGGCAGCGAGGATCCACGCGGCATTCACGGTGCTGAGGAAGTCGAGCAGGGCGCTGGCGATGCTGTTGTTGTGGAAGATGGTCGGGTAGAAGAAGCGCAGGTCGATGAGTGGCGTGGCCTTCGCGGTCGCCACGCCGAAGTGGAAGTGGAGGCTCTGGTAGGCGCAGTCGGGCTGGTTGATGCCCGTCTCGCAGAGGCCCAAGGCGCCGAAGAAGTAGGCCGCACCCTTGTCGAGGGCGCCCTCGATGGCGCTGCCCAGGATGTTGAGGAAGCCCAGGAAGCCGAAGAGGACGAGGCTGAAGACCTCGACGAGGATCTCGTAGATGATGTTGATGATGAACGCCACGACGCTTGCCAGCATCCAACCCGCGAGTTCGCCCACGCCCAGGGGAACCATGAGGGGGCCTAGCGTCATGGCGAGGCTGAGCGTCCACCGGACTGGGTCGCTGAAGGTGTACCAGAGTTCCCACGCGCTGCTGCGCGCGATCCGTTGAGCCTTCTTGGCTTCTCGGGCTTGGCGTTGGACGAGCTTGGCTTGGCGGCGCCAGAGCCACGAGAAGCCCGCGACTTTCAGCGAGTCGGCGACGTGGTCGGTGGCGGCCTCGAATCCAGTGTTGGAGCGCACGCTCTTCAGGCCAGTGCGGACTGGGCGCGCGATGCTCCGATCGAAGGCGATGCCGGTCTTGCGGGCCGTGAGCTTCGTGCGCGTCGCGATTCCACGCGCCCACCCGAAGGGTCCGCGAGGGTTGAGGCCGCCCGCGTCATAGTCGTTCGTGGGGGATTCGTCCGCGAGGATTCGTTCCATGGCGCGGATTTCGCCCTTCGTCTTGCGGATGTCATCGAGCACGGTTTGCCGCTCGACACCGCTCGTGCGGCTCGCGAGCTTCTCGTATTCATGGAGGAGATCTTGGCGGGAGCGGAGACGCGATTCGAGTTCGTCATGTTTGGCAATGCGCGAGCGCATTCGGGGCAGGTTGCGCAGGAAGGCCGTGGCGTTGGCTCGGGCGTCGGGGTCCGTGGAGGTGCGCAGCGTCTTGCGCGCGTCTCGCTCGCCTTCGACCATGTCTTCGTAGGTCGTGATTGTCTCGCCACGCTGCCTCTCGCGCTCTGCCGCGCGCTCCTTGGCCTGCTGTGTGGCGCGCTTCGTCTCGATCGCAGCTACCTTCTTCAGGCTCTGGAGCTGCTTGCGGTTCTGCTCCAATTCTCGAAGGCGGTCGTGGACTTCCCCGAGGAGTTCGTCGCGCTCAGGGAGATTGAGGCGCCGGCCCTGCTCATCGAGACTCTTGGCTTTGGTGCTCAGCTTGGCGATGTGCCCCTCCAAGTCGCGCAGGTCACGCTCCAAGGCTTCGAGCTCGGGTTCCGTCTTGGGCGCGCGCTGGAGGGCTTGGGCAACGTGAGCGCTGAGAGTCTTGGCTTCTTGGCCCAGTTGAGCCCGGAACGCGGCGACGGTGCGGTTGTAGGCGCTCTTCTTGGCTGGTTCGATTTGGGCCTTGAGGAGGTTGACGTAGTCGCCGGCTTCAGCCAGCTTGACGAGGCGCGTGCGCAATCGGCGCGCTTCGAGTTGGTTGCGTGCAGCGAGAGCTTGCGCGGCCACGTCTCGGATCTCGACGCCCAAGGCGGTGTGGAGTTGTTCGAGCCGACCTAGGTTGATGTCGTCCCCTTGCGTGCCGAGGATGCTCTCTCGGATGGGAGCCCCCCAGACGGCTTGGGCCGTGTTGAGCCAGTCTTGGTTGGCCTTGTTCTGGAAAACGTCGCGATCGAGGGCTTCGCGCAGGTCATCGAGGTCGCGCGCGCTCTTGATGCGAACTTGGTTGGGGTGGGCGCGCTTCCATGCGATGTGGGCGAAGGCGTGACTCTGCCGCACTTGGGGTGGGACGCTCGTGGCGACGCTGGTGCCCGTGAGGCCAGCACGTGCTCCGGGCCGCGTGGACGACGGATTGGCCGGGGTGGCTGCGTCGAGGGTGATGCGGCGGTTCTGGGCGAAGACTTGGAGGCGCCGGATCAGGTCGCGAGCGCGGGCGGGCCGATTGTCGCTCGCCTCAAGGGCGCGCAGCTCCTTGAGTGTCCTCTCCAGTTGGGGCTGGAGGGAAGGACCCGCGGCTTGGGTCTTGCCCCACCGTTCGAGGTCGTGCGTGATGCGCTCGTAGCTCGTGGTGAGCCAGTCGTCGATGGCCTCGGGCTGCTCGGCCAAGAGGTTGAGCGCGTTCTTGACGTGGGCCAAGCCGGCCTTGACGACGTGCTCGCTGGCGCCGTAGGACTCTCCTGCGCGCCGAATTTCCTCCGCGCTGGTTTCGAGATCCTGCCTGAGCCTCTCTCGGTCCGCGGTGCTCAATCCGTGCGCGCGCTTGAGCGTGTCCGTGAGGGTTTGGACGTGACGTTCATGCCGATCGACGAAGATGTTCGCCAGGTAGTTGCCCTGCGGGCGTGCGGCGGGATCCTTGGCTCGCCACTCGCGGGAGGACTCTTCCAGGCGGCGTTCCCAGCCTTGGTCGGGCTCTTCGAAGAGCCGCATGCTGCCGCGAAAGAAGAAGCGTCGCAAGCGGCCCAAGCCCGCGTTGGGCTTCTGCTTCGCCACTCACGCGCCTCCCGCGCACTGCGCTTGCAGGCTGGTCGCGTCTGCGGCCTGGCTGAGCGCGGCGCGCACGCCGACGAAGTTCGCGGGGTCCAAGGCGTGGGCCCAGCCCGTCTTGACGAGGCCCGCGACGGCATCGAGTCCCAAGGCGAGCTCGTGGACCGTGCCCGCGAGCGCGTGGGCGATGGGCGTGACGCCGGCGTTGACGCTCTTGAAGAAGTCCAAGGCGCCCGTGAGGCTCATCATGCTGATGCCTTGGTAGACGAGGCCCACGGCGAGCAAGCCCGCCACGGCCACGCCGACGCCCAAGGCGAGGGCGAAGGGGCCGCTCATGCTCAGGCGCCAGATGGCGAAGAGACACCCTCCACCCAGGACGAGGACGGAGAGAAGGAGGGCCCAGAGGGGGAGGCCCACGCCGTCGCTCAGGCCGGGCGTGACCATGATGAAGACGCCCAGGAGCGTCATGCTCAGGCTCGTGCCGCGGCTGACGAAGTAGGCCGGCACGCCCACGAAGAGGATGACGCTGGCACCCACGGCGAAGGCGCCATTCGTGCCGACCCAGGCGCTGAAGGCCGTGAGCCACTCGCTGAGGATGTGGAGGCCCACGCTTCCGAGGCTGTCCGTGTTGACGCAATCGGGAAACCACGTGTTCGGGTCGATCACGTTCGTAATCTTCAGGTCAAACGGAATCGGCGAGTAGGAGGGGAGCGTCTGGTCGTTGGGGTTGCTCGTGGGGAAGGCCTGGTGGACCTGGTCCAGGAAGCCTTGCAGGCCCGTCTGCGTCGTGAAGCCCAAGGCGTTGATGCTGTTGATCACGCCGGTGGCGACGAGGTTGAGCATGGTCAGGCCGATGAGGTAGGCGCCATTGATGGCGAAGGCGGTGAAGCCGAAGACGATCCAGCCCGCGTACTGGAACGCGCCCAGGGGCAGGAAGAGGATACTGCCCAGGCCGATGGTGAGCAGGAGGATGAGGCGGATGGCTTTCCCGCTCTGGAAGAGGGCCTCCCAGAAGGTGGCCGCGAGGCCGTTGCGCGCCTTGACCTCGTGCGTGCGAAAGCTCAAGGCGCGCTTCGTGCCGGCGATCTCGCGCGCCTCGCGCACGTACCGGTGGCTCTCCGAGTCGCGCACCTGCTTGACCAAGGCGAAGGGGCGGCCCACGGTGTCGCGGAAGCTGGCCTTGAAATCCCCCCACAACTGGGTGAGCTTGCCCGGCACGCGGACGTGTTCGATCTGTCCCGAAGAGGGGCTGCGCACTTGTTGGGTGGTGGTGAGGAGGCCGCCCTTCCGCCGGCGGAAGGGATCCATGGCCTCGCCGAAGAGCTTCGGCGGGCGTCCCGGGCCTCGCTTGGCGTCTTGGCTGGGTGGGATGGGGAAATACTTGCGCAGGCGTTCGATTTTCTCCGCGCCCACGTGGCCTAGGCCCTTGAGCCGGTCTTCGTTGACGCGGCCGCTGCGCAAGTCCTCCAGCGTGATGCCGGCCTCGATCAGTCGGCGGACGCTCTTGTCCCCCAAGAGGCCGGGCTTGGCGAGGCTCCAGATGTCCTGGATGTCGGTCTCCAAGCTCTCGTTGAGCTTCTTGTCAACGCGTTGTCGAGCCGCGGCGTCGCGCTTGGGCTGCGCTGCGAGCAATTCTTCCTGCGTCATGCGCTTGGCCGCTTGGGCTGGAATTCCTTTCCAGGCGGCCACCGCGCGCAGGAACTCCTCCTTGGTGGCGAGCGTTTGGCCCGTGCGCGCCTCCCACTCCCGCCGCACCTCCGCGGGAACCTCGCCCAGGTAGGCGTTGTAGAAACGAGTCGCGCCTCCTTCTTGGCGGACCTCCTCGCGCTGCGCACCGCTCAAGAACGTCTCTTCGATGGCGCGCATGTCCACGCGGCCGGGGCGCACGCTGGCCTGCTGCATGAGGGCCGCCGCGAGGCGCTTCTTGTCCGCCTGCGAGAGCTCGCCCAAGAGCACGCCGCGCGCCTTGAGCCACTTCTGAAGGGCCGGGCCTGAGCGCCACGCTTCTCCCGCCTCGAGTCCCTCGAAGATTGCGTCGAGCGCGCGCTTCGATTCGGGGTTCGGGCTGATGATCTGGTAGGGGCTCTGGTTGTTGAGGCCGAAGAGGCCCTCGTCGCGGTGCTGCTTGGTGAGGCGGTATTTTTCGGGGACCCACTTGACGGGCTTGCCGATCATGAAGGCCGTCCAATCGACGCGATGACCATTCTGGTCGGTGACGTGCTCCCCGCGGCGGTAGCGCTCGGCGTAGGATTCGTCGAGGAAGAAGCGGGTCTCGTTGGTGACTGGATCGATGACGGCGGCGACGTTGCGGATGTCGATGCGGCCTGCAGCGCCGGGATCGTCGCGCGTGGCCGCGCGGAGTTGGGCTGCGACTTGGTCGGCGAGGGTGGGATCGTTCTTCCAGTCGGCGCGGTCGATCACGCTGGTGGCGTTGTCGTAGGCCACTTTCTTGGGCCCGCGCCGGCGGAAGAGGGGCATGGCTCACCGCCTCTTGGGCGCGGTGCGTTTCGGTCTTGCGCGTCGGAGGTTCCCGTGCATCCACTTGCGGCCCGCGCGGGCGTGTGTGCGGAGGCGTTCGAGGTGGGGACGAGCGTGCTGCTTGGTGTGGTGCCAGAGCCACTTGCTGGCGCGGAACTCGTAGCAGGAGTCCGCACCCATCAGGAGCAGGCTCCAGAAGAGGCCGACGACGAAGCCCCAAATGACGAGCGTCAGGGTGCCCTTGGCCATGGCCAATTCGAAGCTCAGGGCGAGGGCGACGGCGCTGAGGAAGAGCAGCGCGTAGGCGGTCGTGGTCTTGCTCCAGCGCGCATTGGGAGGGAGGTGGCGGGCGTGGGTTTCGTAGTAGGCCACGCAGAGGGCGGGCGTGGTCCAGAAGTACATCACGAGCCACACGGCTGGATTCCCAGGTTCGAGCAGGACGTGCCAGGCGCCCGCGCCCACGAAGATGAGCGTGATGAGGAGTCCGATGCGGACGCCCACGTGGAGGCGCCGGCGTTCTTCAGCGCGATGCGTCGTCTTGGCTCGCCAGGTGGTAAGCTCAGTGGGAATGAAGTGGCGCAGGAGCCCTTGGCGTGGCTGGGGCTTGGGTGAGTTGGCCATGGGGAGGACCTCGGGCGTGCGCGGGACGAATGAGAACAGGGGGTGCCCGCGAGGCGCGGAAGCCTCGCGGGCGGGGTGTGTTCAGCCGGGGATGTTGCCGGCCTTGATGGCGCCGGTGACGAGGGCGAGGCCTGCGATGCCCCAGGCGGCCAGGTCGATCAGGGCGGCGGCCTTCTGGAAGGGATTGCCTGCCCATTCCCAGTCGATGATGGCGCTGTAGGCGAGGTAGTGCGTGTCCACGTACCAGCCCAGCATGAAGCCCAGGAGCACGGGGACTCCGAGGATCACGAGGAGGCCCGAGCGGCCCCAGTGGTTGGTCTTGCGGCTCATGACGAGGACGCCGAAGCCGGCGCCGATGATGATGCTGAAGATGGGGAAGAACATCGTGTCACCTCGTTGGTTCACTCGTGCCGCACGCCTCCGCGTCGGCCAAGGATGGGGACGTGGCGCAGCCACGTGTGGGGGCCCACAAAGATCGCCAGCGCGATGACGACCGCGCTCGCGAGCATGTGGAGGGCGGGGATGCCGATCTTGTAGGTCCAGGCGCCTGGCGCGTTGGGGCTGGTGAGGTCTACGCTGAAGCGGACCGCGTCGGCCGCGTTGCCGCCGGTGCCTGCCTTGTAGCCCGTGATCTTGATGACGATGGGGTTGTCGTACGCGGGCTGGTAGGCCTTGCCGGCGGCGTCGGCGGCGCTCAGACTCTGGAAGCTCACCCCCGAAGTCCGCGTGTAGTTGCTCGCCAGCGCCGTGCCGTCGGTCTTGTCGAGGCCATCGAGGCTGACGATCGCGTCCGCTCCTTGGGCGAAGCCCACATGGAGGCCGAAGTCGGGCGAGGTGGGGCCGTGCCAGTCCGTGATGACGGGGGTCGCGTTGCCGGGCTTGTAGGCGTTGTACTGGCCCATGGCGTCCACCTTGAACGTGTACGCGGCGCCCGTGACGGTGTTGTCTTCGAGCTCGCCCACCGTGTGGTTGAGAATGAAGACGAGGCTCGTCGCGCTGCCCGGTGCCGTCTCGTTGGCGCCGCCCTGGCTCACGTTGGCGAGGGGCAAATCGGTGACAACGATGCCGTAAAAGGGCGCGCCATTGACGTTGGGCGCGTCGAAGATCGTGGTGTTGAGCCTGGAGGTGACGTCCACCTTGATGGGGACGCCTGTGGTATTCGTGCCGATGTACCAGGCTTGCTTGACGTCGCTGACGCGGACTGCGAGGTAGTCCCTCGTGGTGCCGGCGCTGGCGCTGTCGTTGTGGCCGTTGAAGATGGCCAGGACGGCCCAGGGCGAGAGGACCATCACGACGATGAGGATGGTGCTCATCAAGAGGGCGACTTCCTGGCGGGTGCGGGAGGATTCGATCATTCGAGCGTGCTCCTGGGGGTCTTGGGCGCGTCCCGAGTCCCAGGCAGAGCCCGAGCTAGAGCCATGCCTCTTGCTCGGACCCCGCCTGGGGTCGGGACGGCCGCGACCGGTCACCCCCGCGGGGGGCCTGGCCTTGAGGCGCGTGCGCCACCGGACCACTCGGAGTCAGGCTCGTCGCCAGGCCCCTTGGGCCGGTCGTGGCAAGAAGACCCGACGGGCCTTCTCAACGGCCTGCTCCACGGTCTCCTAGATAAGTTGGTCGCCACTTTTTTCGAAGCGCACGGAATCGACGTCCCGGAACCACACGCGAAGCTCCCGCCCCCTGTGTCCCGTCCCCCGGGGGGATGCCCGTCGGTTTGTAGCCTCAGGTCCGTCAACGGAGGAGCGTCTCCGGTGGGGGCAGCCCGGTTGGCGATGGGCCGAGCATTTCAATTATGACCGCGGGCGGTCCTGCAACGATGCAGGAGACTCGGACGTCGCAAAGGTGGACTTGGATCCTGGGGACCCGCCTGGGCGAGGGAGGTCAATCCGTCGCTCGCTTGGCGCGCCGAGAGGGCGACCAGGCCGAGCATGTGCTCAAGGAGCCCCGTCGCAAGAAGGGTCATGCACCGGGCCGGGACGAGGCGCAGCAGTTGGCCCGCTTCCGCATCGAGGTGGACATCCTGAGGGCCCTCAACGCGGCTGGGTGCCCGAACATCGTCCGCGTGGTCGACTCGAATCTTCCGGATTCCAAGGACGAGTGGCCTTGGTACGTCATGCCACGCTACCGCGCGGGGGCGATGTGGAAGAAGGATCGTGACCCGGCCTACCTCGAGGTCTATGAGGGCGACATCGACCGCGTTCTCGAGATTGCGGAGGCCCTCTCCGACGTACTCGTCTTCTTGCACGAAACCACGAGCGGCGCCCACCGCGACGTCAAGGCCGGCAACGTCTTCTTCGACACCAAGGGCGGAGCGCCCATCCTGGGCGACTTCGGCCTCGCTCATGCCGGGGCGCAGCACGACGAGCATCTGACCGACCCGCGTGATTCCTTGGGGCCGGGCCGCTGGCGTCCGCCCGAGCTGCGTGTCGGCGGCGGCGCTCTGTGGCATCCAAATTCGGACGTCTACATGCTCGCCGGTCTCATCTACGAGGCCCTCTCAGGCGGCGACGCGTTCGACGAGGCCGAGCGCGCGAACGGCTCCTTCGCCCACGAGGCCCCCGAATGGAACCTGGCGCGCATCACGAACGACCCGCGTCTCCCATACGTGAACACGTTGCTGCGCAACATGTTCCGCCGAGACCCCATCCAGCGCCTTTCGAGCCGGGCAGCACGCGATGCCATCCGCAGCGTTCGCGCCTGGCGCCCCGGCGCGCCCCTCCCAACGACGGAGGATGCTGAGCAGCGCGCGCGAGACGCCGTCGCTACGTACTATGCATCTTCCCCCGCAGTCCGCGAGGAACGTCTCCGCTCTGAGCTGCTGGAGGTCTGTGCGCGCATCGATCGTGAGTATGGGCTGGGGAACTGGCAAGGTCCCGACCAGATCACGCGCATGGTCACGCGGAACACTGCCGATGGCCATGCCGTAGCCGCCGTTGAGGCGAACATGAAGGGTCTCCTCTGGGCGGCCGTCCGCGTTCTTGTAGGGTTCGAAGGCCACCCTTCGAGGCCCATGTTGATGTCGTACACGTTGTTCGGCCGCCGCGGCGACGAAGAGATCGTCGCCCACGTCGATGAGGAACAGGCTTGGCGCGTCCTCGCTCGGGGCGCACCGGGGTCGCCACAGCACGAAGACGTCCTTCGGCGGAGCGTGCGAGATGACCTTGAGCGGCTCACAAACGCGATGGCCGACCGAGTCCGCGAACTTCGATGAGCCTATCCGCTTTGGCGACTGCTTCGGCGCGTGCTGAGAATGCCGTGTGCGCGTTGGTGGGCAAAGCAGAGCGGAGTGAACACGCGCTCGACGCAGTAGCGATGGACGGGAGGATCGAGAAGACTCCCACATTCGCTGCAGCGCAGCTTGGGGTATGCTTCGAAATGCCCCTCACAGAGTAGAGGAGCCTCGGGAATCTCGCGGCGGGAGCGCTCGGCTTGCGCTTGACCGATGCGCTCTTCACACCAGGGCACCTCGCACTGGGGAGCCTCGACAGGGCTCGGCGTTGAAAGTCTGCGCCCCTTTGCCTGGTCGATCAGGACGCTCGCCTCCGCCTTGGAGAGCGTGGCCTTGTCGAGGATCTCGACGCCGAGGTTCTGGAGGAGACGCAGCTGGGGCGAGGTGGCGGGTTCGGCCGGGCCTTCCTTGGCCGCCCAGTGGTGGAGAGGCGTGAGGGTCAACGTGACCAGGAGGGCCACGACGTCCGGAGGGGCTTCGGGGGCGCAGCGATGGGCCGTCGCAACGACGTGGCGCGCGTGGAGGAGCCACTCCTGGAGTTCTCCGGCGGGCGGTACCTTGCCGCCGCGGTGCTTGTGGCGCAGCAGCGCGTCCAGGATGGCGCGTTGGACGGGCCAGGCTTCCGTGGGAAAAGCCTGCGTGCAGACGAGCCTCACCAGGGGGCAGGCGTACGTGTCGAGGTATTCTTGCTCATCCATGGTCAGCTCGCGGCTTGGCACCCATTATCCCCGGCGGCGACCCCCTCCAGAAGGGGTTGCGCCGGCGTGGCGGCTTCCGCCGGCGGAAGCCTGCCGCCTGAGGGATCTGCCGGTGGGGCGCTCTGGGTTGTCCAGAACATGCTCGTCATGGCGCTCAGCGTGGGCGCGACGATGACGTTCTTGTGCCCATGCTGGAGGGCCTCGACGTAGCCCATGCCCTTGAGATGGCGGACGAGGGCCGCGGCGGCGCGCGGCGTGCAGCCGAGACATTGGGCAAGCTGGGGGTGCAGGATGGGGTGCGCCATGTCGGCCTCGCACCAGAGCCTCCAGAAGACGGTCCAGCACCGGCGAAGGGAGTCGTCGTCGAGAACGCCAAGCGCCTTGTGGGGAAGATGCACGATGAGCCGAGTCCCGCGCCGGGTGGACTCGAGCCGCAAGTGGACGAGGCCCTTGTCTGCGAAGAGGTGGACTTCCCGTCGGACGTAGCCTGCATCAAGGCCCGAGACGTGGCTGAGCTCATCGATGGTGGCGCGGCCGCCATGGGCGCAGAGGACTTTCATGAGCACGACGCGGGCGCTGAGGGTCTTCGTATTCCGTTCAAATGTGAGTTCCTTCCGCCATTCCATGGGAGTCACCTGGGAGCGTGGGTTTGGAGGGATTCGTGGGGGGAGCGTAGTGTTCGCGGGCGCGGGCGAGGACGGCGTGGCCGAAGGGCGTGAGGGTGTAGTGCTTGAGCGTCTCGCGCTCGACGATGCCGTGGTGGAGCAGGCTGCGCATGTTGGCGGCGACGCCAAAGAGGTGGGCGCGAATGAGCTGGGAGCTGCTGAACCAACCCCCAGCGCTGAGGAACGAGGCCACCTCGAGGAGGAAGAGTTGGGTCTTGCAGCCGATCTTCTCGCCCTTGGGGGTTGGGATGCTTTCCTTCTCGTCGCGCTCGCGCAGGCGCTTGTGGTATTGTTTGTCGATGAGCTTGCCGCAGGCGGGGCACGCGATGCGGCGATGGCGTAGGCTGTTGCGCCGCAAGTCCGGCGCCTCGAAGCGCTGCCAGCATCGGGGGCAGACCAAGAGCACGGGCCGAAGCTGCCAGTGCGCCGAGGCCGTCTGGATGATGGGTGCCGAGATGCGCGAGGCTGACCGACGATGCGGGAGCGCGGGAGCTGTTGCATCATGCATGTGGGGCCTCCGGTCAGTCTTCCTCAGGACTTGCGACGAGGTCGTCGTCGGGGCGTTCGTGGGTGAGCAGCTTTGCGATCTCTCCGCTCTTGCGGAGTTCTTCGACGACGAGGCGTTCGAGGAGGACTTCGAGCCCGGGCGCCTTGGCCAGATCGAGGGTCAGCACGCGTCCGTCATGCAGCTCGGCTTCCGCGACGAAGCGAGCCACGACTCCGCGAGCCGCCTGGATCTCCTCGAGCGTGACCAATTCGACATCGGTGTGAGCAGCCCGGGGCACGATGGGGGGCCCTTCGGCCTCATGCGGGAGCTCATGGCGGGCTTGAGCGAGGCTCCGCTTGGTGGCCCGGGGCGGCGTGGCCTGCCGCGTGAGGTCGTGCAGGAGGCTCTTCAGCCGTGCGTAGCCCGTCACATCGGCGGCGTCGAGCGCCATGAGTTCGTCGCGCAGGTCCTCGCGCTTGAGCCGCTCGCACGCCTCGATGAGGTTCTTGCGTTCCTCTTCGGGAATGCAAGAGGGGGGCTCGGGGGTTGGGGCGGCGCGCAGTTCGTCCAGGAGTGATTCGTGGTGGGCGTGGTCGATGCGCTTGCGGACTTCAATGGCCCGATCCTCGGCGGGGAGCTCCAAGAGGTGG
Organism: Pseudomonadota bacterium; assembly: GCA_021325135.1. Taxonomy (GTDB): domain Archaea; phylum Thermoplasmatota; class SW-10-69-26; order JACQPN01; family JAJPHT01; genus JAJPHT01. Next base: position 151,001 of record JAJPHT010000030.1, read on the forward strand.
GGGTCTTTGCGGACGGCGGCCACCGCATCCACTTGGTCACGCTGGGAGCTGAAGGCCTGGGCCAGGCGGCTGACTTCCCGGCGTGTCTCATCCTCATCGAAGCCTTGCGCGATCCGCTCGGCGGCCTTTTGCGTCAGGCGGCCTTCGCCCACCGCTTCAGTGACGTCCTCGGGAAGGCTGCTTTGGGCGAGCCATGCACTCACGCGGCTCGGGCTCGCGTGAAGTTCGAGGGCGACGGCGGCCCGGGTCGGGAAGCGCTTGGGGTCCTCCTTGAGGAGGAAGCGAACGAGGTCGGCCAGGTCGGCGGGGTTGAGGTCGTCGTGCAGGAGGTTGACCTTCGCGCTGAAGACCGCGACTTCGAGGCCACTCTTGAGGCTGTGGACCTTCTCGCAGGGAACGCGCTCGCGCCCGGCTTCGAGGGCCGCGAGAAGCCGTCGCTGTCCATCGACGACTTCCCACATCGGGCGCTGTGTGCCCTCGACGTTGAGGACGCGGTCGGTCTTGCGGATCTTCAAGGGGTCACGGACGCCTTCGACGCGGATGTCCTCGACGAAGGCTTTCCAGTCGGATGGGTCGCGCTTGAGTCGCTTTCGGACGTGTTGGGGACTTACGAAGAGCTGGGCCGTTGGGATGCTCTCGCTCATGGTGTCACTCCTGGGGTTCAGCCTCCCTCCTCGTTCCGCAATCCGCCTTGGGAGGCGGTCCTGCTTCTGCGGACGCGTTCACGTTGCGCGGGACCGGAGCCGCTTCTGCCCTCGGGTGCCCACGGTCTTCGGAGGCGCCGCAATGGGGCCTGGGCCCTTGGCAGGGCCCAAGCTGGAGTCGGTGGGGGCAGAGGCATGATCCGGCCTCGTTCGTCGTGGCTCCCACGCGCTCGTCACCGAGCAGCGGAGAGCCTTCCACCTCGTGGGGAACTTGAGGGGTCATAAGCTCTTCGTGGCGAGCCGCGGCGTCTCCCCTGAGGTTCGCGGCGACCCGGGTGTTTCCAGTGCATTCGGCTGGCCGGATTGGGCACGATCCGCATTCGGCTGGCCGAATCGGCTGGCCCGAAGAAGGAGGAGAAACCGGGGGCGGTGCCGCTGATGGGATGCACGCGGCCCCCGGGGACTGCCGGCACTGGGATGCACCTGCAGTGGAAGACCGGAGCAGGGACATCGGCGATAAGGACTTGGGACGTTGCGACTGCGACCGCTCCATCCATTGCCGCGCCAGAACGCACCCGCGCCGGAAAAGGGGGCACGGAGCGCCGCTCACCAGCGCCGTCGCGCACGGCCGCGCTTCGGCGCGCAGTCGAAGGCGCCCCCCGGGCAAGCGTTCCACCAGCGTGGAGCGGGCGATGACGTTGAACGCCCACCGGTCCCCCGGCGCCGCGCCGACGCCTTCGCAGACGTTCGCGAAGCTCGCTCCTTGCTCGCCGATGCCAGGGGCTGTCAAAGCAGCAAGGTAGGCCTTCGCTCGCCCTTTGAAGAGCAGGGCATGGGCACGCTGGAGCGGACAGACAACTCCACATCCAGCCTTCCAGTACCCGATCCGCCGGCCAAGACGTTGGCAGACGATCAGCCCGCGCTTCTCGAGCGTCTGCAAGGCATACGCCGCCGTGCCCTGGGGGACCCCGGCCATCTCGCGAAGGGCCGCAGGAGTCGATGCCGGATGCGCCTCGATGAGGCTCAACAGGCGCATCTCGGTCGTGCTCAAAGCCTCACGACGCAGCGTTTCCCACCCCCCGAACGAAGGTCTTCTGGACGGCGTAGACGCGGTATCCAGCCTCCTTCCAAGACGAGAGGAAACCGCGGATGGCAAACTTGTGAGCCACCTCCGCGAGCTTCTGGATGGTGCGACGGTCGTTCCCCGCCCCCACGTCACGGAGCCGAAACGGCGGATCGTAGACCCGCCGCGACTCGAGAAAGCGAGAGAACTGCTCTTCGAGGTCTTGGGCACCGCGTTTCAACTCGTCGAGGCTGCTGGGCTCATCGCCCTTCCTCCAAGCCGCGATCGTGACCAGGTGGTGCTTTGGAAGAAGCGAGCCCAACAGCGTGCTCAACGCGCGCCGATCCCCCGTGAGAGTTACCTGGACGAGGTCGAGAGGATCAAACGAGGGCGAGACTTCGGCCAGGAGCTTCGGAGCAACCCGCACGCGGCCTCCTGGAATCCAGACCTGGAGGAGCAACGAGCGGATGCCGGCTGCCGACGCCAAGGCCCAGAGCGAAGCCTCCACGTCGTCGTGGGAACCCACCCGCGCGACGTGCCGGTCGACCAGAGACGCAACGGCGCAACGACCCGAGAGAAGCCACGGGTCCTCTCGCGTTCCGCTGCCTCGAATCTTCATTGAGATTGTCGTCGCTTCCATGGGGGCCACTCTCGCCTGGCCCTCCACGCGTCCTGTCAACGACCGCGCGCCTCCCCCTCCATGAAGGTTTGGCACACCGCGCCTCAGACCGCGCAAACGGTGCCGTTGACTCCCACGCCGAAAGGAATATTGCGGACACATGCGACACGGCCCGCGTCGCCGATCGGTGATGGACAGCGCCGAACTCCGACGCAACAAGGCCCAGGAGCACGCCCAGCATGCGCTCAGATCCGAGAATGCGAACCCCCACCCGCGACGCAGACCGCCGCCTCACCATGAAACCGGCGTTCAGGATGGCGCCATGACAGACGCTCTCCCCAGCGACGCGCGCTCGTACTACAAACGCCTCTCGCTGCGACTCCAAGATGCGATGTCGCTTCGGGGAGACAGCCGGCCCATCGGTGTGGGTCAAATGGTCCGCCTCATGGCGCTCTATGATCAGCGCTTGCCCCTCACGGGAGCGGATGCCCTCACCGCGAAGCGCCTGGACGTTCTCCGCGAGATCCTCGCGAGCGACCGACTCACCCCCATCACGAGGTAAAGCTCATGGCTCCAGATCAGGCCAGCATCGTTCGAGCGCTTCGCAGCCTCGTCTTCACCGACAAGCTTCTCAAGATCGAGGACGCGTGGCGCTACCTCGACCTGCTTGGACTTCCCCGAGATGCTCTCGACGACAAGTGAGCAATACGCCCATTCGGAGTCGAATCCCCGCCATCACGTCGCTCTCGCGCTCGTGAGTCCCGCCAGATACGATCGCGTTTGAGGAAGACGGGCAGAGACAGCATCCCGCCCGGCGTCGGCGAGGCCGCAGCGCTTCGGCATGCAGCAGATTCCGAACCCGTGGTCGTCACGAATCAGGATTTCGCGAGCGTCGTCCGGGGCGAGCGAGTGGACCGCGACCCGCTTGGGCCGGCGCCCGCGCTTATGCGGAGGCCGGCCCGCCCGCGCGTAAGACCTGGATGGCCTGCTTGTATCTGGTCGTGAGGTCGTCCTTGGCGAACTCACGTCCATCGCTGCGCGATTCGGGATCGGGAGCGAGTTCGAAGACCTCTTGCGGCCTTGAGATGCGCAGGGCGAAGAGGAGGGCGGCCGCGACGCGCCGCGGGATGAAAAAGCGCTCGCGACTGCTGACAAGCTCCACAGAGGAGGCCTGCACGAGCCGCCGCCTTGAGGCCGACATGCGGTCGATCTCCGAGAGGAGCGTCGTCTCGTGCATCAAGGACTCGCCGACCTTGCCGCCCCCCATGCGCGGCGCGTTGGGCAGCGGCATGAACCCCAAGATGGGGACGAACTCGTGGTACTTCTGCCGCACCTCCTCCGGCTTCGGCCTGAAGTATTTCTTCCTGGCGTCCTTCAAGAGGTCGCCGCGAAAGTGCTTGCTCCAGTTGTCCGGAACATCGTGCATCTCGCACACCTGCTCGCCGAAGTGCCGCTGGCAGTGGCACGTCCAGACGCGAAGCGGGTCACGCAGATCCTTCTCCGTCATGAGCCCAAGGCGCAGGCAGTCGTCCGTGAACAAGGTCCGGTACATCTGGCCCTGCACGAGCGGCGTCCCGCGGTCGCTGAGCCACAACGTGGAGTAGAGCGGCACGCCGTCCTTGTCGCGGCGGACCTTGCTCTCCCACCACGCGAGGTGCTGCTCCAAGATCGGGCGGAGCTCAGCATCGATCACGCTCCAGCGGTTCCCCTTGCGCTTCTCCCGCATCCGCTCCCCGTTCGGCTTCGTCTTGAACGGGATGTACACCATGTCCCCGCCCTCGTCGAAGGCCTTAACGTGTGGGTGCTTCCGGAAGCCCTCCTCGAAGCCCCGAGGCATCGGCAAGCCCTTCGGCATCGGGAGACCGAAGCTCGCGTAGCGGTCGAGCAGGAACATCTCGTTGGGCCGGAACCACCACTTCGCCGAGCATGCGTAGAACGCCCGCCGCTGCGCGTGCGCCGTCTCGTTGACGAGCCGCACCTGCTCCTCCACGGTCGGGTTGCGGCGCCGTTCCGAATCGTCCGGGTCGATGGGATCCTCTTCCCAGAACTCGGAAACGACATCCGCCATGATATTGAAGGGGACCGCTCCGATCTTGGCGAGGAACTTGAAGAACTTGCTCAACGCGTTGACGCGGTGCGAGACCATGGGCTTCGTGAAAAGGGGGCACCCCTGGCAGTTCTCGCGGGCCGCGACCGCGGCCGGCTTCGATCCCAGCCAGACTTGGCGGCGGCATACCGCATGCTCCTCGATGAACGGCATCGGGCGGAAGCTGCCGCAGTAGTTCGCCTCGACGAAGTGCAGATGCGCCCAGATGTCGGCCTTCGTCCAGTTCCGGAGCGGAATCTCCTCGCCATCAGGTTTCCGCATGTAGTTGAGCGCGTCCCGGATGCTGCACAGGTACCCTGTCAGGGTTGGCTTTGCGAGGTGCACGGTCCGGCTGAACGTATCCAGCAACTCAGCGTTGGTCACGTTGTTGCGGACGCCCGGCCGCACAGGGACGATCTCGACGCGTTGCCGAAGGCGCGGGTCGATCACGCTTGCACCTCCTGCTGGAGGAACCGGGCCACGACCTCCGCCCCGGTTGGGAGGCCGTGCAACAGGACGATCAGCTTCTCGCGCTGCTCCTGGAGCCGCCGGTTCTGCTTCCGGTACTCCTCCGTCTCCTCGCGTGCCGTCTCCAGCCACCGCCGCAGCCGCTCGACCTCTTGCTTCAGGCTCTCAACGTACTCCGGCGGGAACACCGACCCACTGATCGCGTTCGCGACCATCTGGACCACCCACGCGCTGAAGTCCGACCCGAAACCGGCCAGCCGCGCCTGCTCCTTCCGCGCGCGCAGGTCCATCAGCGTGGGCCAATAGACCGTCGAGGAGCGATCCCGCCGTTCCTTCCAATACTCGGACGCTGCCATGTGCGAATCACCATCGTGTCTGCTTCACACGAGATGGGCATTCCCACGCCGGCCCGACAAGCCCGACCGGCTCGACGGGCCGAACGCCCGCCCCCAATCCAGCTAGCCCGTAGGCGTACGGGAGCTAGCTACTTTGCTTCACTTGGGAAGAAGTAAGGCGCGGGAACTGGCTCCTCCGTGCAGGCAACGTGGGGCTTCCGACCAGGTAGCCCTGCGCGCACCCGTTTTGTCGCGTTCTCTTGGCGTTTCCGCCTCCCGTTTTCTGCTGAGGTTTTCGGCTCGGGCGTTCCCCGCCCAGATCGTCGCGCCGATTCGGCTCGACGCCGCGCGCGCTCGGGCGGGAGCAGAGCCTGGTCGAGAAGGTCGGCCCTCTTGAGCACGGTCCTCGCCGCGGTCGCGACGCAAGGTTTCAACGACGCGACCAAGGGGTTGATGTCTTCCACGCTTTCTGCCGGCGCGCCTGTTGGCATGGAGAGGCTTCCCTTGAAGACAACCGCCCTCACGCTCGCGTTCACCCTGCTCGCCCTCGCCACGCTCGCGCCGCTCGCTGCCGCGGGGCCCCTTGACGCCGTTGCCACGCCGCCCCTGCCCAGCGTCCGCGCCGGCGCGTCCTTCTCGGAGGGGCAGCTCGCCTACCACGTCGCGGTCGGTGACAACGGGGCCACGGGCTCCGGGCCCTCCCTCGATCTGCCCCCGGGCAAGTATTTCGCGGATTGCGTCGGCGGCAAGCTCTACATCTACAACGTCATCGGCGTGCTCGTGGGCCGCGGCGCGTGCGATGGAACGTGGTTCGAGGCCTTCATCGTCACGGCTTGAAGCAAGGACGGGGCTCGGATTGACTCGCTCGGGGGTGCGGGCGATGCTGCGGCGCTCCCGGCGGGCGTGCGCGTCCGACCCCGTCGTCGGGTCGGCCCACGGATTCTTCTCGCTCCCGGGCAGCGCCCAAGCCACGCGCCCCGCCCGCATGCCCGGTGGCCAAAACGCTGTTGCATGCTCCACCCTGCTGCGGACCTGCATGGCCTACTCTCCGACCCAGAACGCGAACGTCAGGACCGGCAATGCGACGGCGGACGAGAACCTCAAGACGTTCGATCGTCTCGACTTCGAGTCCTGGAACACGAGGGACATGGACGTCTTCGAGGAGATCCACGCGCCCGGCGTCATCGTCCATTATCCCGACGGGACGAAGACGGAAGGCTACGACGCGCACGCGAAGTGGGCGCAGGGGTTCTTCGCCGCCTTCGACTCGAAGATCCTCACGCACCCCATCAAGACCGCGACGGGGGATTGGACGAGCGTCGTGGGCGAGATGGAGGTCACCTTCGCGCGGCCCATGAAGACGCCCGACGGCAGGACCCTCCAGCCCACGAGAAAGACGTGGAAGGGCCGGATGTGCACGGTCGCGCGCTGGAAGGAGGGCCGCATCGAGGAGGAGATCCTCTTCTGGGACAACGCGGCGCTCTTCAAGGCCGTCGGCCTGGCGTAGCCGGCTGGCCGTGCGCGCCGCGGCGATGACAAGGAGAGCCGCAAGGGGTCGACCGGTCCGGAGCTCGGGGATTGGCGGCCAAGCGGGGGAGGTGGGGACCGCCCTTGCGGCAGCTCGCACGGGCGGCGGAGGAGCAAAGCCCTGCCGGGGCCGCCTCGCGCCGGATGCGAGCCCTTCGGTTGCGCCGCGCACCTTGCGGGCTGCGCGGTGCTATCGCGGAAGGGGCGCGGCGTCGTGGCCCCCCGCGGGGAAGGGCGCGCGGCGCGCGACCCACCAGAGCCCCACGCTCGTCGCGAGGTCCGCGGCGAGGATCACGAGGAAGCAGTACGCAGGGAAGCGCTCGGTGCCCGGCACGCCCATGGCGACGGGGATGGCGGCGATGACGGCGGTGGCGAGGCCGCGGGGCATCATCGCGAGCAGCAGGCCGCGGGAGGGGGAGCGCCGCGCGGCGAGGCCGATGCCCACGACGCGGGCGAGGAGCAGCGCGGCGAGGAGGCCGAGGCCCGCGAGGGCGAAGCCGGGCGTCAGCACGGAGCGCGGGATGCTGAGGCCCAGGAAGACGAAGTAGATGCTGCGCAGGAGGAAGATCAGCTCGCTCTGGAGGCCGCGCGAGGCGGAGGGAAGAGGAGCGAGGTCGTCGATGCCGCCCAGGCGCATGAGGGCGGGCGCGTTGCCCAGCGTGAGGCCGAAGGCCAGCGCGGCGAGGTAGCCCGAGCCGCCGAGGCGCTGCGTGACGACGTAGGCGAGCAGGAGCGCGGCCAGCGTCACCATGTAGGCGTGCTTCTCGGGGCGCCAGCGGTGGAGGAGGCGCGCCCACGCGAGGCCCGCCAGGAGCCCGACGGCGGCGCCCACGGTAAAGCGCGCGGCGAGGAGGCCCAGCCCCTGCGCGGGCGAGCCGTGGGCGAGCATCATGCCCGCGACGGTGGTCACGACGACGGCGCTGAGGAGGTCGCCCAGGCTCGTCTCCACGGTGAGGATGACGCGCGCCTCGGTGGGCGCGTTCACCTGCTGGAGGAGCGGGATCACGACGAGCATGCCCGTCGCGGCGACGGCGTAGCCGAAGAGGAGCGCCAGCGCGGGGGGGAGGCCCAGGAGGAGCCACGCGGCGCCGCCCACGAGGACGCCCGTGAGCGCCCAGGTGGTGAGCCCCATGCCCAGCGCCCGGTTGGCGTGCGCGCGGATGTCCTCCCAGGCCAGCTCCAGGCCGCCCTCGAAGAGGACGACCACCAGCGCGAGGGGCGAGAGGAAGGGGATCGCGGGCGCCAGGGGCCCCGGGTCGACGAGGCCCAGGACGGGGCCCGCCAGGATGCCCAGCGCGATGAGGAAGCTCACGTCGCTGACGCGGAAGCGCCGGAAGACGAGGTGCCCCGCGTAGCCGGCCGCCAGGGCTCCGCCCAGGAGGGTGATGAAGCCCAGGCTCGCGTCCGCCACCCCGGCCCCTCTCTTGGCTCCCCCCTATGAACCCTGCCCCAGGGTCCCCCGGGCTAGGGCGGGGTGAGGCGCGCCTCGGCCACGGCGGAGTCGGGGATCATGGTCACGATGGGCTGCCCCGCGCTCGTCTTGGGCCCGTCGAAGTCGAACACGTAGTAGGTCCCGTCCGAGTGCGCCAGGAGGCGCCAGTCCTGCCGCTCGTGCGAGGCGTTGTCCACGAACTCGAAGTGCACGCGCAGGAGGGTCGACTTGTCCCCCGCGGCGTCGATGGAGCCGTTGGAGTCGCCCAGGAGGCTCCCCAGGAGGAGGGTGCAGGTGAGGAGCCCCACGACGACGATCGCGACGAGGGCGACGTCGTAGGTGCGCGAGCGCCCCAGGGTCGGCCCGTGGGGGAGCTCCCGAAAGAAGGACCACGCCAGCCGCGCGAGCAGCGCGAGCAGGATCACCACCGCGACCAGCAGGAGCCAGGCGTGCGCCTTCGCGAGGTCGAACGCGATCATCGCGGTGCGGACGGCGGCGAACGTGAAGATGGCGAAGGGGACGAGCATCGCGAACGCGCGGAGGGACCGCTCCGTCTTGCCGCCTTTCGAGAGGCCCCCCTCGGAGGCCGCGAAGAGCCACAGGAGGAAGACGAGGATGAAGGCGCCTCCGGCCTCGAACCCCTTCTCCAGCAGCACGCTGGTGTCCCAGCCGGGCTCCCCCGCGGGGAGGCGCCAGTGGCCGAAGTACGCGTCGCGTTGGGCGTGGCCCCCGGCGTAGGCGATGGCGGTGAGGATCGCCACCAGGAGGGAGGCGTCCCCCAGGAAGCCCAGCGAGCGGGGCCTCATCTTCTCGTCCGCGTCCGTCACGTCGCAGGCCACTCCGCGACGGGCGAATAACTTGTCGGAACCGCGCGGGGTGCGTTACGACGGGGAGGAGGGCGGCGCGTCCGCGTAGGCCGAGCCGGGGAGGTCCACCACGGGCAGCGTGACGAGGGAGGGGCCCAGCTTCACGGTGTTGGTGGCGCCGGGCTTGTCGGGGAGGACGTACTTGTCGCTGGAGGCCAGCGTGAGGACGAGCCTGTGCCCCTTGTCCACGTGGAAGTCGCGGCTGTGCATCGGCCATGCGTAGAGGAGGTCCTTGCCCGGGATCACGTCCACGCCGTGGTCGAGGCCTTCGCGGTGGCGCGCGTCGAGGTAGCCGCGGGTGATGAACGCGCTGGTGCCGTCGGGGGCCTCGTCGAAGAGGAGCACGTCCCACTGGGTGCTCGTCGCGCTGCTGGCGGCGGTGAGGTTCACGCGCGGCGCGCCGGAGAGGTGCAGCGGCGCGGCGAGGGGGGCGCTCTCGAAGCGGAGGAACGTGCCGTCGGCGGGCACGTTGGCGTCGCGGACCTCCTGCACGGCGCGCGGGTCGTCGGTGTACGTCGCGCTGCCGGAGGCGGGGGGAGCGTCCGCGAGCTTGCCGCCCGCGCCCAGCCAGAAGGTGGCCTCGTGCGCGTCGGCGGGGGGCCACGCGGTGGCGTTGTGGTACTTGCCGCGGTTGTCCTCGACGACCACGGGGGGAAGGTCCATGGCGCCGTTGTCGCGGCCCAGCATCCAGTGGTCGAGCCAGCGGTGGACGTAGGCGTGGTAGTCCTTGAACGAGGCCGGCACGCCGTGGCCGTGCTGCTGGAGCCACGCGCGCTTCTCGCCGGGGTACGCGTTGAGGAAGTCGGTGACCAGCGACGTGGGCGTGTTCTCGTCGAGGAAGCCGTGGGCGTAGAGCATGGGCGCGGTGGCGTTGGCGAGGTCCTTCACGTAGTCGCGCGCCATCCAGTACGCGTCGTAGTCGCTGTCCTTGGCGTAGGCCTCCTGCATCTGCGCGGAGCCGCACTGGGCGTTGCCCGGCACGCCCTCGGCGTAGGCCACGGGGTCGCGCGGCTTGGGGACGAGCCCCGTCGCGGCCCAGATGGGCTGGTCGGTGTAGACGACGCCGAAGGGCAGCTCGCCGAAGAAGCGGGGCACGCCGTTCTCGAAGTAGTAGCGGTACCACTCGGAGACGCCCGAGACGGGGACGATGGTCGTGAGGTGAGGCGGGTGGAGCGTCGCGGTGCTGATGGGCGTCGTGCCCACGTAGGACGTGCCCATGAGGGCGACCTTCTTGGAGGACCACGACTGGTTGGCGACCCACTCCACCAGGGAGTAGCCGTCGCGCGCCTCGTCGGGGCCGCCGGTGCTGAAGCAGCCGCCGCTCTGGCCGCTGCCGCGGACGTGGGCGATGGCGACGGCGTAGCCGTAGGGGACGTACTCGCTGGCCAGGGCGTCTCCGCTCTTGCCCGACGTCTCGCCCCACGCCTCGTCGTTGGGGTTGAGGCTGCTGGAGTAGGGCGTGTACTGGATGAGCGTCGGGAAGGGGCCCGAGCCGTTGGGGAGCTGCACGTCGATGTGCAGCGGCACGCCGTCGTAGGCGGGCACGTCCTCCGAGAGGAACGAGCCCAGGGTGTGCGTCGCCGTGGTGAGGGGGTCCCGCCCCTTGGCGGGCGCGGCGGAGGGGGTCGCGGTGGGCGCGTCCGCAAGGCAGCCCGCGAGGAGGGGGGCCGCGACGAGGAGGAGGCCGAGGAGGGCGGCCCGGGTCTGCATGCCGGCCGGAGCCCCAGGAGGGATAGGTAAGCCTTGTTGTGGCCTGGACCCGCCCGCCATTCCTCAACAAGGCCTCCAACAAGCTTATCAGCCCTCGTCCGGGCTTTGGCGGCCATGCACGGCAGGCTGTCGGGGATCGTTCCCGCCCTCCTTCTCCTCGCGCTGGCCTTCACGGGCTGCATGGGCCAGGGTCCGCACTTCGAGAACGCGGGCGTCAAGGAGGTCTCTGCCAAGCGGAACGCGGACCTCGCGGCCAGCGCCGCCAAGGCGTGGGACAAGTCCGCGGCGCTGGTGGCTGTGGGCGGCGCCGAGGCGCAGGACGCGCCCGACCCCGACCTGCCCGCCGACCCCGACGTGGGCAACGGCCTGGCCACCCAGTGGACCTACGTCTACCAGTCGGCCGAAGGCAAGTCGCGCGCCTTCGAGGTCAGCGCGGACGGCACCGTCGTCTCCAAGAACGAGTCCGAGGCCTTCGACGACTACGGCAGCTACGCCGGGAGCTACGCGGCGGCCTACCAGTCCTACCGCGCCCAGTCCGCGGACGGCAAGCCCCTGGGCAACTGGTCGTGGGACTCGGATGCTGCGCTCGCCGCGGCGCTGAAGAACGAGACCTTCCGCGGCGCGGCGCGCGCGCCCAACTCCACCCTGGCCGAGGCGCTGGGCAACACGGGCGTCCCCGACGCGTGGGTCTTCATGGCCAGCTCGCCCGAGCGCTCCGTCATCGCGGCGGTCAACGCCACCAGCGGCGAGATCGTGGGCATCCACGACCTCTCGCGCTACTCGTGGCAGGGCAGCATGGAGACGCAGGCCGCGGTCGCGCCCCCGACGCCGCCCACGCCCCCCTCCACGCCCAACGCCACGGCCGCGCCCCCGGTCCACCTCCACGAGTCGGGCTCCCTCACGCCCGCGCAGTCCACCGACACGTTCCGCTTCCACCTCGCGGCGCCCGAGTCGGGCCGGCTCAACGTCACCATGGTCTCCAGCGGCGACGTGCTCTCCTACGGCTGGAGCCTCATGCAGGGCGAGAAGGTCATCAAGACCGACAACTCGGGCACGTTCTCCCTCTCGGGCGTCAACGACGCCATGCGCCTTGCCCTCGACAAGCCCGGCGACTACTCGCTCGTGCTGGACATGTCCTACGTCCAGGGCGCGGTGCCCCTGGCCAAGGTCAGCTACGACGTCGGTCTCGACCTCGTGCCCTCCAACTGAGCAGGGCGGCCACTGCGAGGGGCGCCCACGCGCCCGCGCCCGGCGTCGCCTTCTCGGGCGGGCGCCAGGCCCAGTCCTGCTCCATCCTCCCGCGCATCCACGCCGCCGCCTCCGTCGCGTTCCACAGGATGGCGCCCGCCTCGCGGTTCTCCGTCGCGCTGGCGCGGCCCCAGTTCATGCTCCCCACGTAGAGCGAGCCGTCGGCCACGACGGCCTTGGCGTGGAGCGTGCGGCCCGACGCGTCGACGCGCGCCGCGAGCGGCAGCCCCTCGCGCTGCGCCAGCGCGGAGAGGCGCTCCGCGTCCGCGCGGTTGCGCCCGTCGTCGTCCCGGCCGTCCAGGAGGAGCCGCACCTCGACGCCCCGGCGCGCGGCGTCCACCAGCGCGTCGAGGAACGGATCGGGCACGTCGCCGAAGCGCGCGTCGGCGAAGAGCATCTCCACGTCGACGCGCTGCCGCGCCTCGCGGATCATGCGCAGCAGCGTGGCGTTGGACGCGCCGTCGTCGGGGGACAGCACCAGGGAGACGTTCCACGCGCCTTCCGCCCGGAAGAGGGGGCCCTCCGCGGCGCCGGCCCCGGGCGCGAGGTCCGCGGGCGGCGCGTCGCCCGCGTCGGGATGCACGTCGGGCCAGGGCGCCATGTCGGCGTCCATCACGGCCGCGAGGCGCGAGGCGAAGGTGGCGTTCTCCACCACCAGGCCGAAGCCGCGCGTCGAGCCCGCGCCGGGGACCGCCGGGAACGATCCCGCGTGGAGGTTGTCGGTCGATATCAAAGCCCGCTCGCGGTCCACGACGAGCGCCTTGGCGTGGAGCGTCGGGTAGCGCGCGGGGAAGCCGGGCGCGCCGCCCAGCCACGCGACGCGGGCGCCCCGCGCCACCAGGGCGGAGACGATCCCGGGCTCCTCGGCGGGGCGGCCCCCCACGGGCGCGCCCTCCAGCAGCGCGCGCACCTCGACGCCCCGCGCAAGGGCGCGCGAGAGCGCGGCGGCCACGTCGGGGCTGGTCAGCGTGTACGCCTCCACGAGGACCTCCCGCCGCGCGCCATCGAGAAGGGAGACGACGGGCGCCGCGCCCGCGTCGGGCGTCGCGAAGAGGGCGATGGCGCCTTCGATCTCCAAGGGGGCCCCGTCCTCCGCGGTCCGCCCGAGGCGCACGATCCCCTCCGCGCGCAGCGCCTCGCCTGGGCCTGGCGCGGGGCCCTCCAGCGCGGCCTCGACGCGGCCCGCCGCGCGCAGCGTCCACGGCCCGTGGCGCGGCGCCTTGGCCTCGAACGTCTCGCCCGGCGCCAGGGTGATATCAGGCAGGGGCGCTCCGAGGGCGCGGCCCGCGAGGCGCAGCGGCCCCGCGCCGTCGTTGCGCAGGATGGCCGCCCCCTGGCGGACCTCGACGAGGGCGGGCCGGTCGGGCGGAGGGAGCGCGTGGTCCCCTGTGTCATCGCGCCACCCGGCGGCGCCGGGCAGGAGCGGCAGCAGCGCGGTGCCCTCCACGACGGGCACCCGCAGGATGATATCACCGTCGCGGCCCACCAGGGAGGCGTTGCCCGCGGCGGCGACCGAGGCCAAGGGGGAATCCACCAACGAGACGCGCGCCGAGGCGGCGGCTTTCGCGCTGCCGCCGCCCGCGGGCCGCAGCCGCGCCGTGAGGTCCGCGCCGCTGGCCGCCAGCGTGGAGCATCCCGCCTCCACGGGCGCGTATCTTGCGGGCTCCAGGCGCAGCTCGCCGGGCCGGTCCACGCACGCCTCCACCAGGTAGGGGAGCCCCGCGCCGGCCTCCGCGGGGGCGTGGAGCGTCACGGACCAGGCCGAGGCCACGGGGCTGAGCAGCAGGGCGACCAGCAGCGGGCGGAGCACGGGAGAGGGAGCGCGCGGGAGGGCTTGACCCTCCTCCCGGAATCACCCGTCGCAGCCGCGCAACGGTGAACCCTCTGGGACGTGGGAGCGCCCATCAAATACCTCCCCCGGGCTGCTGGGGCGTGCTCCGCCGCGACCTTCTCCTCGGCATCGCCCTCCTTGCCCTCGTCCTGGGGGGCCTCTACATCTACACGGGCACGTGGCCCCCCGCCGTCATCGTGGAGAGCGGGAGCATGATGCACGCGGACTCGGAGGTCACCTACGGCCGCATCGGCACCATCGACCCGGGCGACCTCGTCCTGGTGAAGCACGTCAAGGGGCCCGAGGACGTGGGGACCCTCGTCGAGGGCTCGCGGGGGAGCTACGGGAAGCCGGGCGACGTGCTGATCTACCACCCGGGGGGCGACGCCGCCGCGACGCCCATCATCCACCGCGCGCTGGCCTACATCGAGGTGCGCCCCGGCCCCCTCTACTGGGTGCGCTGGTCCGACGAAGCGCCCTGCGAAGGGGGCGCGTCCAAGGCGCGCGACGAGGGGCACTCGTGGTGCGTCTACGCGGGCAACGGCGTGCTGGTGCCCTCCGCCTCGCTGGGCGTCCCGGGGCCGGGCGGGAGCCTCCAGCCGTACCGGCCGCAGGCGACGGGCTTCGTGACCAAGGGGGACCACAACGCCTACATCGACCCCGTGGGGCCCATCTCCCACGACGCGCAGGGGCGCCCCTCGCCCGTCCTCGCGGGCTGGATCGAGGGCAAGGCGCGCGGCGAGCTTCCCTGGCTGGGCCTCGTGAAGCTCGCCCTCGCCGGGAAGCCCAACCAGCCCGACCCGCCCGCGGATTGGACCAAGGTGGGGAGCGCCTACGCGCCCCGCGACCTGTGGGTCATGCTGGCCGTGTCGCTGGGGCTCCTCGTGGGCGCCCCCCTGGGGTGGGACGCGTGGCGCGCGCTCCAGAGGAGACGCAGGTCGCGGGAGCCGGTTCCTTCCCAGGGAGCGAAGCCTCAAGAAAGAGGCCCGCCTCCCGGGACGTGATGTCCGTCCACAAGGTGGTGATCGTCGGGTCGGGCCCCGCCGGCCTGACGGCCGCGCTCTACGCCGCCCGCGCCAACCTCGACCCCCTCGTCATCGCCGGCTACGAGGCGGGCGGCCAGCTCATGATCACCACCGAGGTGGAGAACTACCCCGGCTTCCCCGAGGGCATCCAGGGCCCCGAGCTGATGGAGAAGTTCCGCAAGCAGGCCGAGCGCTTCGGCACGAAGTTCATCGACAAGAACGTCACCAGCGTGGACTTCTCCAGGCGCCCCTTCACGCTGGACGTGGAGGGCGAGAAGATCCAGGCCAAGAGCGTCATCGTCGCCACCGGCGCCTCCGCCAAGTGGCTGGGCCTCGCCAACGAGACGCGCCTGCGCGGCCACGGCGTGAGCGCGTGCGCGACGTGCGACGGCTTCTTCTTCAAGGGCAAGGAGATCGCCGTCGTGGGCGGCGGCGACACCGCCATGGAGGAGACCAGCTTCCTCACCAAGTTCGCCAGCAAGGTCTACCTCATCCACCGGAGGAACGAGTTCCGCGCCTCCAAGATCATGCAGGAGCGCGTCCTCTCCAACCCCAAGGTGGAGGTCGTCTACGACACCGTCGTCGAGGACGTGCTGGGCGAGAAGACCGTCGAGGCGCTCGCGCTGAGGAACCTCAAGACCGGCGCCAAGAGCAAGCTCGCCGTGGGCGGCTTCTTCCTCGCCATCGGCCACCAGCCCAACACGCAGATCTTCCAGGGCCAGCTGGACATCGACGAGAAGGGCTACATCCGCACGCACGGCCCCCTGGAGACGCGCACCAACGTCGAGGGCGTCTTCGTCGCGGGCGACGTGTTCGACCAGCGCTACCGCCAGGCCATCACCGCCGCGGGCTCCGGTTGCAAGGCGGCCATCGACGTGGAGCGCTGGCTCCACGAGCACGACGCCACGCACCCGCCCATCAACACGGAGAAGAACTGGTAGGCCGCGACACCATCGTCGGCCGGGCTCCCGCGCGCACGACGCGCCCCTCCTCCGCGAGCCGGTCCAGGTGGTGGCTCAACAGCTGCCGCGAGACGCCCACCCGCTCCCGCAGGTCGCGCACGTCCAGGGGGGCGCCGTCCTCCGGAAGCGCGTCGAGGATGCGCTGCGCGACGGGGTGCAGCGCGGCGGCGACGGTCTGGGCCCCGGCGGGGTAGACGCGCGCCCGGCCGCCGCGGCGGTCCAGCCGCAGGAGGCCTCCCTTCTCCAGCATGCGGACGTGGAAGCGCGCGACGCTCCACGAGAGGCCCGCGCGCCGGCCAAGCTCCCTCAGGTGGAGGCCCGGCTCCTGCCGCGCGATCTCGTGCAGCCGGCGCCGCCGCTCATGGAGGAGCAGGTCGCGGGGCGCGAGGCGCGTGTAGAGGGGTGCGAGCACGCGCAGGAGCACCAGCAGCGCGACGCCGACCAGGGTCGCCTCCACCGCGGGCGCGGCGAGGCCGGCGCGCGGCGACGCGTCCACCACCGGCGCACCGCCCACGGAGAGCGCGTCGAAGCCGCCGGAGGCCGCGTAGGGGAACGGCCCCAGGGCGGCGCTCCGCTCCAGGGGTGATATCACGAGGTCGCCCGAGGCGTGGAGCGGCTCGTCCTGGAACGGGTGGCCGCCGCGCTCGTCGCGGTACTCGCCGGTGGCGTGCGGCGCGTCCAGCGTCCCGCGCAGCCGCCACTGGACGGTGGGGCCCGAGATCCCCCAGTGGCCGGTGACGGGGATGGACGCGCGGCGCGCCTCGCCGTGGAAGAGGAGGCGCGTCTCGCGCTGGACGACGCCCCCGGGCGAGGTGGACTCGGTGTGGTTGCCCAGCTGCACCGTCTGGAGCGTGCCGTTCCCGTCGAGGAACGTCGCGACGCCGCCGATCACCATGAGGCTCACCGGGCCGCTGGCGTTGATGGCGTCTCCCGCGAGGACGGGGAAGCCCTCGGCGGAAGCCTGCGGATAGTCGCCCGCGAAGAGCCAGCCCGCCTGCCACGTCCAGTCGACGTAAGGGGGCGGCCGGTAGGGGAGGAAGGGGGTGGGGTCCACCTGCGAGGCGGCGTAGCCCGCGTAGGCGTGCGCGAGCCTCACGGGGAATCCCGCAAGGTGCCCCGCGCCCTCCAGCGAGACGACGCCGCCGGGCTGCGCCACGAGGGTGAAGCGCAGAAGCTCGTCGTCCATCCTCACCGAGAGATGCGAGGAGCGCACGGAGAAGTTCTGGTCCTTCGCAGAGCCCAGGGGCGGGTTGTAGGAGCCGTACTGCGCGGGCACGTTGGCGTGGGCGACCTCCCACGCGCTCACGGTGATGGTGCCGTTCCCCAGCTCAAGCGCGAAGGCTCCGCTGGCGTGGGCGTCCTCCATCTCCACGATGCCCTCCGGCGCCCTCGCCTCCACCACGCCGTCCATCTCCACAGAGGCGGAGGAGGACCACGACAGGCCGTCGACGGCGGCGGAGGCGAGGGGCAGGAGAAGGAGGAGAACGACTCCTCCCGGGGCCAGAAGCCTCCGCACGATGCGTCCTCGCAAGGATCGTAGGCTTCGCGCGGCTTCAACGCTTTTGCGGCCCAGCGGTTTGCCTTTCCTCGTCGAGGAGCCTCACGCCGATGGGCCGCGGCTCGCGCGCGGCGCGGACGAGGCTGCCCAGCACGGCGACCGCGCCCGAGGGGTCCTGGAGGTCGCGCACGCGCAGGGGCCTGCCCGAGGCGCGCGCCACCACGAGGTCGGTGCTCCACAGGTCCCGCTCCAGCCGCACGGCGCGCACGTCCGCGAAGCGCACCGCCTCCTCGCGCCACGCGCGGCGCACCACGAGGCGACGCCGCGTGGCGATCACCTCCGCGCGCAGGCGCAGGCCCGCGACGCCGTAGGCGGCGGCCAGCAGCACGACGACGCCGGCGGCCCACGGCAGGCGCAGCGCGGCCAGGAGGAGCGCGAACGCACAGCCCAGCGCCGTGCCCAGGAGGGGGAGGCCCGCGCTCTGCGTCAGCCGATAGAGCGGCTCGTCGGAGTCGCCGGGCGCGGCCATGGAAGGGCCTCTCCCCGCGCATGGATGAAGCGCACGCCTTTCCTGAACCTCCCCAAGGCTCAAGGGGGGTCTCCCCGGTGCGCGGCCATGCGCGTCAAGCGGATCGACCATCTGGGCGTCGCGGTCGCCGACCTCGCCGCCGCGAAGCGCCTCTACGAGGACCTGCTGGGCCTCAAGCTCACCCACGAGGAGGTCGTCCAGGACCAGGGCGTCCGCACGCTGTTCTACCCCCTGGCGGGCGTCAAGCTGGAGCTGCTGGAGTCCATCACGCCCGACGGCCCCATCGCCAAACACCTCGCGAGCCGCGGCCCCGGCATCCAGCACCTCGCCGTCGAGGTGGAGGACATCGACGCCGCCATCGCGGAGCTGAAGGCCAAGGGCGTCCGCATGATCGACCAGGAGCCGCGCCGCGGCGTCGAGAACAGCCGCATCGCCTTCGTCCACCCCAAGGACACCCACGGCGTCCTGCTGGAATTGGTGGAGCTGCCCCCCAAGGTCTGACGCTCGAGGGCATCCATTTCGTTCGGTGAAAGGGGCCCGTCGGCGAAGAAACCGCATCTTCGGCCTCCGAAGAGGATATGTCCATGGTGGCGCACGCGCGCCTGACGATGCCCTCGCACTCCCTCTTCCACGACCCGCCCCTCACGCCGCCCCGGCCCGGCCGCGAGCAGCGCGACCACGAGAGGTATCTCCTGGACACAGCCGCCTCGCGAGGCGGCTTGTCGGCACTGTTGCCTGCGGGCAACCGCGCCGACACGCACGCCGAGCGCCGCGCGCCCGACCGGCCGCGCCGCCCCCTCCTCGCGCGCGCCCTCGCCCTCGTGGGCGTCCGCTCCTGAGGCTCAGCGCGACACCACGGGCAGCGCCGCCGGCTCCACCGGCAGGTGCCCCGTCTCCTTCTTCGTGCCCAGCACCACCGTCGTCTTCGTGCCCACGACGGCCGGAACCGCGGCGATCTTCTCCGAGAGCAGCGCCCGCAGCCCCTCGATGTCCGCCACGCGCACCTTGAGGAGATAGCAATCCTCCCCCGCGATGGTGTGGATCTCCAGGATCTCCGGCACGCGCGAGAGCGCCTCCGCCACGCCGCCGTGCTCGCGCCCCTCCGTCTTCACCTGGATGAACGCCACCAGGCTGCGCCCCAGGAGCCTCGGGTTGAGCCGCGCCTCGTACCCCAGCACGTAGCCGCGCTCCTCCAGCTTCCGGATGCGCTCCAGGATCGCCGAGGGCACCATGCCCAGCTGGCGGGCGATCTCCGCGTTGGAGACGCGGGCGTTCTGCTGCAGCGCGCGCAGGATCTTCCGGTCCACGTCGTCCAGGGTCGTGGGCATGACCCCTCCACCCTCGCCGGATCGTCATAAGGGTGCCCGAAACGGCGACGAACGTTCGTCGGAGGATGGATATCCTGCGCCGAACGACTGTCGTGACGAATCGTCGGCGACGGCTGCACGGGTGGGTCCGGGTGGCGCCAGGCGTGCACGCCTGGCGCCACCCGGACCCACCCGCCGCCGTGCGGCGTGACGATCCGTCGCCCCCGCGACCCGAACCTCCAAGCCCCCGTCGCGCGGCTCCTTCGGGCATGCTGCACGGCTCGCCCCCCTTCGAGCGCCCGGCCGCCGACCGTCTGCCTCCCGAGACGAGGCGGGCGCTGCAGCTGGAGCGCGTGACCACGCCCATTATGCGGGAGGGGCGCGTCGATCGGGCGTGGACCTTCCGCGGATGGATGGCAAGGTCGTTCTGGTCACGGGCGCGAGCAGCGGCATCGGCCTGGAGACCGCGCGGGGGCTCGCGCGGCTCGGGGCCTCGGTCGTGATGGCGGTGCGCGACGTCCGCAAGGGGGAGGCGGCCGCGGCGGAGATCCGTCGCGGGCTGCCGGACGCGCGGCTGGAGGTGATGCGCGTGGACCTGGCGGACCTGGACGACGTGCGCCGCTTCGCTCGGGAGTTCGCGGCGGGCCACGGCCGGCTTGACGTGCTGGTGAACAACGCGGGCTTCCACGTGGCCGGCTTCGAGCGGACGAAGCAGGGCTTCGAGAGCACGTTCGGCGTGAACCACCTGGGCCACTTCGTCCTGACGCGGGAGCTTCTTCCTCTTCTGGAGCGCAGCGCGCCCAGCCGCGTCGTGACGGTGGCCTCGGAGGCGCACCGCGGCGCGCGCGTCGACTGGGACGACCTTCAGCTGGAGCGACGCTGGAGCGGCATGCGGGCCTACGCGAACAGCAAGCTGCTCAACGTGTGGTTCGCGCGCGAGCTGACGCGGCGCCTGGCGGGCACGGGCGTCACGAGCAACGCGCTGCATCCGGGCAGCGTGCGCACGCAGTGGGGGCGCCGGCCCGAGTCGGGGCTCTTCCGCTGGGGCGTCAAGGTCGCGACGCCGTTTTTGATATCGCCAGAGAAGGGGGCCGACACCTCGATCTGGCTCGCGGCGAGCCCCGAGGTGGCGGGCGTCACGGGACGCTACTTCCACCGGCGCCGCGAGGTGGAGCCCAGCGCGCTCGCGCGGGACGACGCGCAGGCGCGGCGGCTCTGGGACGTCAGCGAGGCGCTTGCGGGCTGAAGGCGCTCAGCGGCCCAGGCGATAGCGCACGAGCGCCATGCCGATGCGCAGGCCGTCGCGGACGCTCCCGAGCTTGGTCTCCCCGGCGCGGCAGCCGTAGGTGATGGGAAGCTCCGTGATGCGCAGGCCCGCCACGACGCTGCGGGCGAAGAGCTCGGCCTCCACCTCGAAGTGCTTGCTCGTGAGGCCCAGGCCGCGCACGACGTCGCGGCGGAACGCCCACATGCCCGTGCAGACGTCGGTGCAGCGGCGGCGGAAGAGGACGCTCGCCAGGGCGGAGAGGCCGTGGTTGCCGACGCGGTTCACCGTCTTCATGGCGCCCGGCTCGATGCGGCCCAGGAAGCGCGAGCCCATGACGACGTCGTATCCCTCGTCCAGCGTCGCGATGAAGGCCGGGATGGCGCGCGCGGGGTACGTCGCGTCGGCGTCGAGCATGACGACGTAATCTCCCTTCGCGATGTCGAGGGCCGTGCGCACGCCGCGCCCCTTGCCGGAGCCAAGCTGCTGGATGACGCGGGCGCCGTGCCCCTCGGCGACGTCGCGCGTGCGGTCGTGGCTGCGGCCGTCCGCCACGAGGATCTCCACGGGGTAGCCAAGCTCCAGGAGGCGCGGGATGGGCAGCGCGCTGAAGGTGGCCTCGATGCCGTCCTCCTCGTTCTTGGCGGGCAGGAGGATCGTGACGGAGGGGCGGCGCAGGGCGGCGGTCTGGCCCTTCTGCGCAAGCTGGGGGAACATCATGGCCTTCACCTCACCTGGTAGACGCGCCACTGGCCGGCCTGCGAGACGAGCCTCGCGCCCGAGAGCCACGACTCGTCGGCCTTGCCCTTCTGCGCGTCCTTGTCGGTGTACTTGTCGACGACGGCGTAGAGCGCGCCGTGCGACTCGGACATGGCCGCCGATCGCTGCGCCTCGTCGCGATAGCAATCGGGGCAGTAGCGCACCTGGTCGGGGTTGCCCGTCGCCTTCAGGAAGAGGCCGGGCTGCCACGAGTAGACGATGATGCGCGCGCCGGGGTCCTTGTCGACCATGGCGTTCGTGTCCTTGATGAGCGAGTATTCGGCGTTGGTGTAGAGGCGGTACCACGGGTAGGGGTGGGCGGGCGCGGCCTGCACGGCGCCCGCGACGAGGAGCACCGCCGCGATGGAGGCCACGGGGGCGATCCACGAGGCGCGGCGCGGGGCCCGCAGCGGGCGCCACGCGAGCAGCGCGCCCACGACGGTCGCGACGGCGGCGCCCGCGAGGAGCGCCACGCCCAGCGAGAGGTAGACCACCGTGCGCTGCGGCCAGAACGAGCTGTTGAACACGTTGAGGGCCGTGAGCGGGTAGGTGAACGCGCAGAGGCCCACGCCCAGGTCGCCCAGGGACGAGGGGGCGATGAACGCCACCGCGAGCCCCGCGAGGCCCAGGTCCAGCGCGACGCGGCCCAGCATGTTGCGGTAGTTGACGCCGGGCTGCGGCGTGCGCGCGAGCAGCTGCACCGCGGCGAGCGCGACCGCGGCGCACGCGATGCCCAACGCGATGCGCGTGGGGCGCGAGAGGCGCACGCGGGCGAGGCCCGCCACGAGGAGGACGCCGGGCGCGGCGACGAGGCCCAGCACCACGACGAAGACCGGGAAGAGCAGGACGCCCGGCAGGCTCAGCGCGGAGAGGACGCGCAGCGGCCCCAGGTGGTCGAAGAACGACGCGAAGCCGCTGTCCGTGTGGTCCCAGCGCGACGCGATGGCGAAGGAGGCGCCCAGCACGACCATGATGGCGCCGGGCAGGAGGCGGCGCAGCGAGGGCTCGAAGGGCGCGCCCTCGCGCAGCACGCGGAGCGCCAGCCAGATGGCCGCGGGGACGAGCATGAGGGGCACGACCCACGGGTGCGCGAAGGCGAGGGCCGCCGTGAGCACGGCGAAGAGCGCGATGGCGCCCCCCTGCTGCGAGCGCGAGGCGCCGCTCTCCGTCGCCAGGACGAAGGCGAGCAGGTAGGCGGGGATCATCGCCATGTCCAGCGCGGTGGGGAAGTAGAGCTCCGTGCGGAAGATGTGCTCGGGCATGACCGCCACGAGCAGCGCCGCCACGAGGCCCGCCACGGGGCCGGAGAGCTTGTTGGCCAGCGCGAACGTGCCGACGATGGCCAGCGCGCCGAACGCGATGGGCGCGAACATGACCCACGTCTCCAGGGGCGTCCCGGAGTCCGCGGCGAGCACGCCGCCCAGCGCGTGGAGGCCGGGAGGATATCCGGTCCCTCCGAGCCACTGCGAGCCGCCGAACCAGCCGCGCGCCAGCGCCTCCTTGGTGAGGACGAGGTGCGTGTAGGGGTCCTCGGCGCCGATGACCGGCGTGGAGAGGGGGTCGTGGAGCCGGAGCGCGCACCCGAGCACGACGATGCCGAGCAGCAGGGCCGGGCCCGCGACGTCCATGACGCGGACGCGAGACATTGCGGGACGCTTCACGGAGCGGGCCAAGGCGGTTCAGGTACACTCTTCGAAACACGAGGCCCTCCGGAGCGCGCGCTGCCTGCCTGCACGCTCTCCCGGGCTTCGATGCTCGTCAGGCAAACGTTTTCCCCGAAGAGGCCCAGGGGCGCCGCGTGGCCTCGCTGCGAGAGCACCTGCGCGACCCGCTCTACGCCAACGGCTATGCCCTGGTCGCCAACGCGGGCGCCTCCGCGCTCCTGGGCTTCCTCTTCTGGATCGTCGCCGCGCGCCGCTTCGCGCCCGAGAGCCTGGGCGTGGGCGCCGCCGTCGTGAGCGCCGCCACGCTCGCGGCCCTCGTGGGGAAGGCGGGCTTCGACGCCGCCATCATCCGCTACGGCCCGGGCCTGGGCCGCCGCGAATTGGAGCGTCTCCTCGCCCGCGCCGCGGCCGCGACGCTCCTCCTCACGGGCCTCGTGGCCCTCGTCGTGCTGGCCTTGGCGGTGGAGGGCGTCGAGACGCTGGACGCGCTGCGCGCGCCCGTCGCCGCGCTGGGCTTCGTGCTCCTCGCCGTGGGCACCGGCGCCGCGTGGGTGTTCGACGCCTACTTCGTGAGCGAGCAGGCGGGCGTCCTCGTCTTCGCGCGCAACCTCGCCTTCAACGGCCTCAAGCTCGCGGCGCCCTTCGTCGTCGCGGCGAGCCTGGGCGACGAGGCGGTGCCCGTGGCGTGGGGCCTGGGCCTGGCCGCCTCGCTGGCGTTCGCCTTCGCCGTCACGCTGCCGCGCCTCGCGCGCCACCCCGCGCAGGGGCTGCCCGCCGCGCCCGCGCGCGAGATGCTGGGCTACGCGGCGCGCAACTACGCGCTCAACCTCAGCGAGTTCCTGCCGGGCCTCGTCTTCCCCATCCTGGTCCTGGGCGCCATGGGCCCCGCGGAGAACGCGCGCTTCTACCTTGCCTGGACCGTCGCCACCGTGGCGTTCCTCGCGAGCAAGGCCATCACGCAGTCGAGCTTCGCCGCGCTGGTGCGCCCCGGCCCCGCGGGCCCCGCGCTGCGCAAGGCGTTCCTTCTCTCCCTCATCGTGCTGGGGCCCATGATGGTGGGCCTCTTCGCGCTGGGGGGGACGCTCCTGGGCGTCTTCGGCGACCACTACGCGCAGGGCGCGGAGCTGCTGCGCATCCTCGCGATCTCCATCGCGCCGGTCGCCATCTCCAACGTCTACCTCTCCTACCTCAAGGCGCGCCGGCCCGCGCTGGAGCTGACACTCCTGCCCGCGATCACCATGGCCGCGCTCCTTGCGCTGACGCCCTTCGCCCTGGTCCGCCTGGGCATCCTGGGCGTCGGCTTCGTGTGGCTCGGCGTGCAATCGCTCGCGGGCCTCTACTCCGCCGTCCGCCTTGTCGCCATCCTGAGGAGGTCCTCCGTTGACGAACCCCGAACCGCTCTCCGTGGTCATCCTCACGAAGGATGAGGCAGTGAATTTGCCCGAATGCCTCGACGCCACGCTCGCGCAGATGCGCGGCGAGGACGAGGCGATCGTGGTGGACTCGGCCAGCCGCGACGCCACCGTCCCCCTGGCCGAGGGCTATGCGCAGCGCGAGCCCGGCCGCGTCCGCGTGAAGGCCTATCCGGTCAACGTCAGCTTCGGCGCCGCGCGCAACGCCGGCATCGAGATGGCGCGCCACGACCTCATCGTGTTCGTGAGCGCCGACGCCGTCCCCGAGCCGGGCTGGCTCGACGCCATCCGCCGCGCGGCGGGGAACGCGGACATCGTGTACGGCCGCCAGCGCCACGCGCCCCCCACCGACAACGCGGCCACCGTCTCGCGCGGCCTGCGCTATCGCCACTTCGAGGTCGCAAGCGACGGCCTTCCCGAGCGCTACGCCTCCAACGTGAACGCGGCCTACCGGCGCTTCGCCTTCGACACGCTGAGCTTCGACGAGCACGCGCAGGGCGCGGAGGACGTGGCCTTCGCCAAGGAGGCGCGCCTCGCGGGCCTGCGCATCGCCTACGCGCCCGACGCCGTCGTCCGCCACAAGGACGTCGCCTCGTGGAAGGGCGAGTGGCGCAAGCACCAGCGCGAGGGCGCGGCCTACGCGCAGCTCCACCGCCTGCTGGGGGCGCCCAAGGGGCACCTCGCCTGGGCGGTCGCCGTGGCCGGCATGGGGCTCATCGCCGTCGTGAGCGGCAACCTGTGGGTCCTGGGCGGCACGCTCCTCGTCTTCTTCGCGCCGACGCTGCGCCGCCTCGCCAGCCCCGTCGCGCGCAAATACAAGCCGCTCCCCCTGCTCAAGGGCGCCGCGGCCTCCCCCCTCTTCGACCTCGCCTTCGTCAGCGCGTACCTCAAGCGGAGGATCGTCCATGCCTGAAGCCCCCAAGCCCCGAGAGACCACCTTCCTCCTCATCCTCGACGCCTGCCGCCGCGACTACCTGACGCCGGAGAACGCGCCCTTCCTGCACGGCCTCATGGAGCGCGGCCTCACCGCCAGCATCGAGAGCCCTCCGGGCTTCACGCAGCGCACGACCATGTTCACCGGGACGTATCCCGACACCAGCAACGCGTTCAGCGCGTTCGGGTACGACCCCGAGAACTCGCCCTTCAAGTGGGTGGGGAAGCTCGGCCCGGTCGCGCGCGCCTACCAGCCGCGCAAGGTGATGTACCCCATGCGCATGGCGGTGAAGCGCATCAGCCGCTGGGCCAGCGGCCAGTACCACACCGACCCCGCGTGGATCCCCGGTCCCTACCTGCCCGCGTTCAGCGTCGTGGAGGACCACAAGCCCATCTTCGAGGAGAACGCGATGCCGCTCACGGGCATCTTCGACCTCCTGCGCGCGCAGGGCCGGACGTTCAAGTACCTCGCGCACCCCATCAGCGGGAACGACGACGAGATCCACAAGATGGTCCTCGACACGTTCCGGCAGCGCGAGGACCACGCCTTCGTCTTCGCGCAGTTCAGCAACCTCGACGAGGGCGCGCACCACAAGGGGCCCCTGGTCCCCGAGGGTTTCGTGCCCGCCAAGACGCAGACCGACGCGGACCGCGCCTTCATGGCCAAGGAGATCCGCGAGATCGACCGCAAGTGCCGCGAGATCCACCAGACGCTCGCGGAGAACTACCAGACGTTCCACTTCCTGGCCATCGGCGACCACGGCATGGCGCCCGTCATGGAGAAGGTGAACGTGCTGAAGATGGTCGAGTCGCTCCCCCTCAAGGCGGGGCGGGACTACACGCTGTTCCTCAACAGCACCATCGCCAACGCGTGGTTCCACACCGAGAAGGCCGAGCGCGAGATCCGCGCCCTCTTCACCGACAAGCCCTACGGGCGCATCATCGAGGCCGAGGAGCGCCGGCAGCGCCGCATCCCGCTGGACCGCCGCTACGGCGACCTCCTCTTTGCCGCGGACCCGGGCGTCCTCTTCTGGCCTGACTACTTCCACGTCGTCGAGCACGACATCAAGGGGATGCACGGCTACCTGGAGAAGGGCATCCACGGCGACGAGCCGCCCCGCGCGGGCCAGGAGACGTGGGGCGCCGAGACGACGGGCGTTCTCTGCATGGACTCGCCCCTCGCCCGCGAGCGCAAGGACCTCGGCCTGCGCAACCTCGTCGACGTGTTCCCGACGCTCTGCGCGCTCGCGGGCGTGGACGTGCCCGGCCACAACGAGGGGCGCTCCTTCCTGGAGGGGCCCGGCCTCGCGCTCGCGTGAGGTGCGGGCCGCATGCTCGACTTCGCGTTCACCGAAGGCTCCGACCCCGCCGCCCGCGAGCGCGTGCGCCGCGACCTCGCGCGCATCGTGGACGCCTGCCGCGCCGCGGACGCGCGCCTTCACGCCCTCGTGCTCACCGGGGGCTTCAGCCGCGGCGAGGGCACCGTGCGCGACGGCGCTCCTGTCAACGACTACGACCTCGTCGCGGTCCGCGCGGCCCCCGGGGGGCGGGCGCGATATCAGCACGTCTCGGCCGTCCTGACGCAGGACCTTGGCATCGAGGTGGACCTCATGCCCGTCTGGAGCGCGCGCCTGCCCCGCGTCGGCCGCAAGCTCTTCTGGCTGGACCTGCGCCTGGGCGGCCGCGTGCTCCACGGCGACGAGGGCGTGCTGGGAAGGCTGCCGCGCTTCGACGCGCGCGACCTCGACCCCCGCGAGCCCGCGCGCCTCCTGGGGAACCGCGCCGCGGGGCTGCTCCTGGCCCTTCCGGAGCCCGGCCAGCCCACCGACGAGCGCCAGGTCGCCCTCCAGAGCGCGAAGGCCGTGCTCGCGGCCATGGACGCTCGCCTCCTCCACGAGGGGCTCTACGCGGCGCGCCTGCGCGAGCGGCTGGACCTCGCCAAGGGGCACCCGGACCACGCCCTCTTCGCCCAGGCCGTGGACTGGAAGCTCGCCGACCGCGACCTGCCCGCCCCCTCGTGGGACGAGGCGCGGCGCGCGCTCCTGGAGGCCGTGCAGGCGACGCGCGCCGAGCGCCACGCGGACGGGTGGACGGAGCGCGCCTTCCATCTCCTGTACGCCCGCCGGTTCCGCGCGAGCCCCAGCCGCGACGTGCGCCACGCGGCGTGGCAGCTCCTCCGCCGCGTCCACCTCTCGCAGGGGATCGAGCGCAGCGTCAAGGAGGAGTTCTTCGCGGCGCGCGCCCGGACGCTGCAATAGCCTCCGCGAGCACGCGCTCGGTGCGCTTCGCCAGGTCGTCCCAGCGGTGCTCCGCCAGCACGCGCGCCCTTCCGCGCTGCCCCATGGCCGCGCCCATCTTGGGGTCCTCCAGCACGCGCCGGATCGCCTCCTCCAGCGCGGCCGCGTCGCCGGGCGGGGCCAGGAGGCCGTTGTCGCCGTGGCGGACGAAGGTGGGGATGCCCCCCATGCGGGAGCCCACCACGGGGCGGCCGCACGCGTTGGCCTCGGCGAGCACCATGCCGAAGCTCTCGGCGTCGCTGAGGCTGGGCAGCACGACGACGTCGGCGCGCTGGTACTCGCGGGGGAGGTCGTCCTCCTTCACGCGCCCCGCGAAGGAGACGCGCTCCTGGAGGCCCTGCGCCCGGGCGCGCCACTGGTAGCGGTCCACGAGGTCGCCCTGCCCCACGACGCGCAGGCGCGCCTCCGGGAGGTCCCTCGCCAGGCGCGCGAACGCCTGGAAGAGCGTCTCGAACCCTTTCCACTCGTAGGCGCGGTCCACGGGGCCCACGTAGAGGATGCGCCCCGGAACGGGCGGGGGGCCCGGAGCGAAGCGCTCGGCGTCCACGCCAGGCGGGACGATGGTGCAGGCGCGGTGGCCGAAGACGCGGTCCGCGACGTACTCCGACACCGCGATGCGCGCCGCGGCGCCCGAGAGGAGCGCGCGCTCGGGGCCCGCGCGATGCGCCCACGCGGCGAGGGCGAGGGGGCTCCCCTTGGGCGCGGCCAGGCGGCCCGCGTGGTACGTCACGACGTAGGGCACGCGCGCCTGGCGCGCCGCCAGGGCGGCCAATTCCGCGGCGCCCGGGACCGGCGTGTGGACGACGACGACGTGGGGCCGCGTCTCGCGCAGGAGCCGGCGCGCCTCGGAATGATATCTCAGGGAGAGGGGCGTGTTGGAGAGTCGCGCCCGGGGCAGGACGCCCACCTGGCGGGCGCCGCCCTCGACGCGCTCGAAGCGGGCCGTCGCGTGGCCGATCTCGGCGACCTCGTGCCCCGCGGCGGCGAGGTGGGCCGAGATGGAGCGCGCGTACCGCTCCAGGCCGCCCCCCTGGGGGAAGAGGTAGGGCGTGGCGACGAGGAGCCTCACGACCGCGGGCCCCCCGCGTCCGAGATCGCCATGGCGTGGACGGCCTCCAGGCGCTCCACGACGCGGGCCCAGGCGTACTCCTTGGCGACGCGGTCGCGGACGTCGGCGGGCGAGCCGAAGCGCTCCGGCGCGCGCCACGCCTCCACGAGCTTCGCGGCCAGGTCCTCGGGGTCGCCGGGCGTCGCGACGAGGCCCGAGAGGAGCGCCACCTCGCGCACGCCGGGAAGGTCGCTGGCGACGACGGGCGCGCCCGACGCCATGGCCTCCAGGAGCGCGATGCCGAAGGCCTCCTGGGAGTTGATACTAGGGAGCACGCACACGCGGGCCTCGGCGTAGAGGCGGCGGAGCTCGTCGCGCGGCACGCGGCCCAGGAACTCCACGGGGGCCTTCAGCGACTCGGCGAGGTCGCGCAGCCGCCGCTCCTGGGGGCCGCTGCCCGCGACGAGGATGGGCGCTCCGGTCTCGCGGCGCACGTCGCGCGCGGCGCGCAGGAGCACGTCGACGCCCTTGTAGGGCACCAGGCGGCCCACGCAGAGGATCGCCTCGCCGCGGGGGCGCGTCGCGTCGAACTCCTCCAGGTCGACGCCGTTGGGCACCCAGTCGACGCGGCCCGCGGGGAAGGCGCGCAGCACGGGGGAGGCGCGGGCGTACTCCATGCTCTTGGCCACGACGCGCGTGGCGCGCCGCATGAGGCGCCCCGCGGTGCGGGCGTGGGCCGCGGCGGCCGCGCGCATGGGCCACGAGGTGCCGTGCACGTCGAAGTGGTAGTCCAGCACCGTCGCGCGGCCGCGCTTCGCCTGCCGGGCCAGGAGCACGTCCGAGAAGCCCGGGTACGTCGCGGGGACGTGCACGACCTCGGCGTCCTCGGGGATCGCGCGCCCCAGCGCCGCGATGGGGTTGCGGAAGAGGGCGCCCAGGCGCCGCACGCGCACGAGGCGGACGCCCTCGGGGGTCTCCTCGACGCCGGAGGAGCGCGCGCTGGCCACCAGCGTGACCTCGTGCCCGCGGGCGGCGAGGCCGGAGGCCGCTCGGTCGAGGGCCTCCTCGACGCCGCCGCGCAGCGCGTGGGGATCGTCGCCCTCCTTCGGACGGGGATCGTACGGGCTGACGATGGCGACGCGCATCGCGCCGGAGCGCGGCTCGGCGGGGAGGGGGTTTCTGGTTCGATCGGCGAAAACCGCCCCTTCAGGCCGCTTGTGGTACGCTTCTTGACCAGGCCGCTTCCACGAGGGAAGCGTCGTGCGGGGGTCACGCGGCGCGGGGGGAATGGGCCCCTGGGCGCCCCTTGTCGATGGGCGGCGGCGTCACGGCCTCTCGACGCGGCGGATCGGCTCCTTGTCTCCCGCCGCGTCGATGGCCACGAAGACGCCCGTGACGCGCAGGACCTCGCGCTCGTCCGGGTCGGCGGGGTGCGCCGCGGTGACGCGCAGGTCGATGGCGAGGCTCGTGCGCCCCACGCGGGCGACGCGGCCGTAGAAGCTCACCATGTCGCCGGGCGCCACGCGGCTCTGGAAGTCGATCTCGGTGAACGCCTTGGTGACCATGTAGCGGTTCGCCACCTGGCGGCCGGCGTAGATGGCGCCCGCCTCGTCGACCCACGCCATCATGTTGCCGCCCCAGAGGACTCCGGCGTGGCCCGTGTCCTTGATGAGGCAGAGGCGCCGCGTGATCAGCTCGAACTCCACGCGCGCGGATGCCGCCCCGAGAGGAAAAACCCCCTCGGCGCGCGCCGAAGCGGCGCCGCCCCATAGGAATTCCATCGGAAGCGGGGGTGGCGATGCTGGGCCTTCGATTGCGCCGATTCGACCAGGGGAAATTGAACATGTATCGATTCTTCGTCCCCGTCTTCTTTCCCCTGGCGTCTCTTGGGCCGATATAAAAGGACAACCTTATGCACCCTTGGAACGCGTGACGTTTCCACAGGGATTTCCATGCCCTTCCAGAAGGACGGTTACACGCTGTACAGCCGGACGGTCACCCTGAAGGGCGGCCGCCAGCAGACGATTTACTTCTTCGCGCGCAACAAGCCCAAGTCGGGCTCGCCCGCGGAGCTCCCCCAGGGCTACGAGGTCGCGACGACCACGCGCACCGGCCTGCCCATCCTGCGCCGCAAGGGCGGCAGCAAGTGGCGCGAGCAGCGCGCCGAGGCCAAGAAGCGCGCCGCCGAGCGCAAGGCGAAGCGCGAGGCCAAGCGCAAGGCCATGATGGAGGAGCGCAAGGCCCGCGCCAAGGCGCGCCGCGAGGCCGCCAAGGCCAAGAAGGCCTCCAAGCCCGGCAAGAAGGCGCGCAAGGGCGCCCGCAAGGCCGCCCCCAAGAAGGCCGGCCGCAAGGCGGGCAAGAAGGTCGCCAAGAAGGCGGGCAAGAAGACCGCCAAGAAGGGCGGCGCCAAGAAGGCCAAGAAGGCCAAGGGCAAGCGCCGCTAAGCCTTCCTTCGTTTTGGGACGCCCCGGACCGGGGCGTCCAACAACCTTTCTATATCGCCTTGCCGACTGCCCGCGCATGCGTGGCCTGGGGTGGCTGGGCGTCCTTCTCCTGCTGGCCTCAGCCCTCCCCCTCTCGGCCGAGGCGCGCGCCCAGCCCGTCGCCCCCTGGTGGACCGACGTCTCCTTCGACCGCGACCACGACGGGATCGACGACGCCCTCGCCGCCAGGCTGGGCTCCTCCGACCCGCTCACCGTCCTCGTGGACTACGCCAGCATGCCCACGCCCGGCCAGCGCGCCGCGCTGGACTCCCTGGGCGTGCAGGTGACCAGCGCCTATGCGCACTTCCCCATCCTCGCCGTCCGCGCGCTCCCCTCACAGGTCCCCGCGCTGCGGGCGCTCCCCGGCGTCGTCATGCTGGAGCACGACGACGCGATCTACCGCCTTCTCAAGGACTCGGTCCCCCTCATCGGCGCGCCCACGGTCTGGAAGGACTACGGCGTGACCGGCAAGGGGGAGACCATCGCGATCCTGGACGACGGCGCCTTCGAGCAGCACCCCGACCTCCAGGGCAAGGTGGAGGCCGACTTCGACGCCGGCTCCCCCAGCACGCCCCTGGGCGGCTCCCCCGTCACCGTCGTCGCCC
Organism: Pseudomonadota bacterium; assembly: GCA_021325135.1. Classification (GTDB taxonomy): domain Archaea; phylum Thermoplasmatota; class SW-10-69-26; order JACQPN01; family JAJPHT01; genus JAJPHT01. Next base: position 182,616 of record JAJPHT010000030.1, read on the forward strand.
CCGCCGGCACGGAGGGGCACGGTACCCACGTCGCGGGCATCGCGGTGGGTGACGGCGCCCAGTCCCAGGGCCTCTACAAGGGCGTGGCCCCCGACGCGAAGTTCGCCAACGTGAAGGTCTTCAGCGCCGCCAACGCCACCACCTCGGAGCTGGTGCTCCGGGGCCTCGACTGGGTGCTCTCCAACGCCAAGGCGCACAACATCCGCATCGCCAGCATGAGCCTGGGCGGCTCCCCCTCCGACGGCAACGACGCCATCTGCCGCGCCGTGGACCACGCCGTGGACGAGGGGCTCGTCGTCATCGCGGCGGCGGGCAACGCCGGCCCCGACGCCAGCACCATCACGGCCCCCGGCGCCGCCGCCAAGGCCATCACCGTGGGCGCGGTGGACAAGCAGAAGCGCATCGCGTCCTACTCCAGCCGCGGGCCCACCATCGCGACGAAGCTGCTGAAGCCCGACGTCGTGGCGCCCGGCAGCGACATCACCAGCGCGGTGCCCCCCTCCACCACCAGCGTGTCGGGCCTCTTCGGCGACCGCTCCGCCGGCTTCTACGGCACCTTGAGCGGCACCAGCATGGCGACGCCCCACGTCGCGGGCGTGGCGGCCCTCATGCTGGAGGCCAACCCGGCGCTGACGCCCGCGGACGTGAAGAAGATCATCCTCGTCACGGCGCAGGACCTCGGCCCCAAGGGGCGCGACAACGACACGGGCTTCGGCTTCGTGAACGCCATCGCCTCCGTCCAGGCCGCCAAGGACCCCACCATCCTCGACCAGCCGCAGTTCGCCTCGCTCCTCGCGGTCGTCCCCGACGCGCCCCACGAGAGCGCGCTGGACCAATTCCAGTACGACGTGGCCGCCATGATCCGCCAGGGGCAGACCTCGCTCCTCGTCGCGGTCGCCGTGGGCTCGGTGGGGGCCGTGTTCATGGGCGTGGCCATCGCCCGCAGGAAGTAGGAGCGATATCGGTCGCGGCGGCGCTGCGCCCCCCCCCCGGAACCCCCCGCTTCAGGACCACTTGATCGAGCACCCGATGGCCCACGTCTGGTCGCGCTTGGGAGGTCGTCCCGCCAGCAGCGCGTCGACCACGTCGGGGAGATATCGTTCCTTGACCTTGGTCCCCTCGCGGTCGTCGTCGAAGCGCCCCTGATAGCAGAGGTGGAAGCCCGAGTCGAACACGAGGAAGTGGGGCGTGCACTGCGCGCCGTAGAGCGTGGCCGCGCTCTGGTTCGCGTCGCGGAGGTAGGGGAAGGGGTAGCCCTGCTCCTGGGCGCGGGCCACCATGTGGTCGAGGGAGTCCTCGGGGTAGTTCGGCTCGTCGTTGCTGTTGATGGCGACGACGCCCACGCCGCGCTTGCGCGCCTCGTCCGCCCATTCCACGAAGCGCCGCTCGTAGCTGCGCACGTAGGGGCAGTGGTTGCACCAGAACGCGACGACGAGGGCCTTGCTCCCCGCGAAGTCCGAGAGGGCGATGCGCCGGCCATCGACGTTGGGCAAGTCGAAGGGGGGCGCGCGCTCGCCGGTCTTGAGCTTGTAGCCACCGCTGACTTCCATGCGCGGAGCCACGCGTCGCGAGGGCAAGAGCGTGGCGGTCAGGAGGGGCCGTCCAGCAGGCGGGCGATCCAGCCGGGGTCGAGGCTCAGGCGCGCCCGTCCGGGGTCGTCCACCTCGTCGAGGATGGCGTCGAGGTCGCCCCCCTCGCGCATGAGGGCGTTCATGCGCATCAGGTGGATCGCAAGGAACGCCAGCACGGCGACGAGGAGCGCGCCGTAGGCGACGCCCGCCCACGCGCGCCACGCCCAGAGGCGGGCGGCGCCCTCGTACCCGCCGGCGAGGTAGGCCGCGACGAGGACGCCGTAGCCCAGCCACGAGGCCGCGACGGTGGGCGGGACGCGCCGCGCGAAGGGGCTCTTGCGGTCCTTGAGGCGCCAGAGCTTCGCGGCCGTCCCCGACTCCCACAGGAGGGCGCGCGCCCCGAGGCGGGCGTTGACGCGGCGCTCCAACCGCTCCAGGTGCTTGCCCATGATGAGCGTCTGCGCGCCGTCGTTGAGGAAGAGCATCGCGAAGGTGACGCTCAGGAGCGGCGCCGCGAGCAGCGTCAGGTCCGTGACCACGGGGAGGCCCAGCTGCGTCGCGACCGCGAAGGCCGAGAGCACGCCCACCATGACGACGTAGTGCTGGCGCATGCTCGACTTGTGGAGGCGGATCTCCTCCCGCAGCGCGTCGTACTCGTGGAGCATCGCCTCGACGGCGTCATCCCCCATGCCTCGCACCCTCTGGCCACGTCGACGCGGTGCGCCTACTTCACGGTTACCCGGGCTGCGCGCCCACGGCGTCCGCGACGGCGCGGTCCAGCAGCGCCCGGACCGCAGGCTTCGCCAGCGCGCCCTCCGCCCACGACTCGTCGCCCGAGTAGTCCGCGAACGTCTCGCCGGGGAGCGCCCACGCGCCCTGCTCCAGCGCGGCGAGGAGGCGCTCCTTGGTCGTGGGGAGCGGCTTGCGCGGCGCGAGGGCCGCCGCCACGCGGGGCATCGCGGTGCGGAAGAGGACGCCCACCAGCACGACGCGCGCCTGCGCGTCCTTCAGAGGATCGCCCCCAGCGTGGGCAGCGAGTGGAAGCTCGTCTCGTAGGCGGAGACGGCGCGCCGGGCCAGCGCGGCGTCGATCTCCTCCGCGCCGGCCTCCGCGCCAAGCAGGCCCGCGCGGAGGACCACCTGGAGCGCGGCCTCGCCCAGCACGCGGGCGTAGGCGGCGGGGAGCGTCGCCTGATAGCCCGACGCGTCCACGAGCCACGCCGCGGCGCCCTCCGCGTGGTCGCGCCCGCAGAGCCTCGCGAGGTAGGACGCGAGCGTCGCGCTGGCCTCCTCGCTCCAGTCCAGGGGCAGGCTGTCGAGGGCGAGGCGGCTCTCGCGCGGGCCGCGGGTGAGGAGGACCTCGGAGCCGCGCACGCGCGCCTGCGTCCACGCGAAGCCGGCGGGCTCCACCCAGAGCACGGTCTCCGGCTCGTCGAAGGCGTCGGCCGCGGCGTCCGGGAGCAGGTCGTCGAGCCCCGCCTCGGCCTCGGCGTCGAAGAGGCGCGACACGGCGTCGGGCGCGTCGAGGAGGAGGTCGCCCTCCGCGAGCCCCGCGAAGAAGGCGGGCAGCATGGGCGGGCGCGCCAGCGCGGCGACGTGCGGCAGGAACGCGCCGCGCAGCTTGTCGGGCGGCGCGTGGACGCCCCACTCTTTCATGCGGCGGTCGAACTCGGCGAACGTCTCCTTCGCGCGCTGCGCCTGCTCCGCCGCGCCGGGCTGCGCAAGGGCCAGCTCCGCCGCCCGCCGCGCGCCGTCCTCGGCCCGGCTCGCCACGCCGAAGGGGTGCCTCGCGTCGCCGTCCGTGTCGGGCTCGTCGGCCCGGTGCGCCTCCGCGACGCCGGGGCACGCCAGCGTGACCGACACCTGGATGCGCCGCCCCGCGTGGACCTGGTACGGGTAGAGGTGGCACACGCTGGGGCGTGCCTCGTACACGCCGCACGCGCGGTCCTCGCGCAGCGCGCCGCAGGCGGGCCCCTTCATCGGGATGCGCAGCGTGCCGTCCGCGGCCTTGACGACGAGGGGGCCCAGCGGGCTCCGCTCGTGGGGCAGCACCAGCGGCGTCGCGGTGCAGCAGAACCCACAGCCGGGCTGGCACTCGAAGGTGAGCCCCTTGGCGTCCGCGACGTTCACGGCCGCCCCACGGCGCTTCCCCCATGAAAGGGCTCCGCCATGGAAAAACGCCTAAGCCAAGCCCGGCTGGTGGAGGAGGCATGGCCGACATCCACGGCGGCAAGCACGTCGCCCGCGCCCTCAAGGACGAGGGCGTCACGCACATCTTCACCCTCTGCGGCGGCCACATCATGCCCATCTACGAGGGGTGCCTCGACGAGGGCATCCGCGTCGTCGACGTGCGCCACGAGCAGGCCGCCGTCATGGCCGCCGACGCCGTGACGCGCCTCACCCGCAACCCGGGCGTCGCCGCCGTCACCGCGGGCCCCGGCGTCATGAACGGCGTGACCGGCGTCGCCAACGCCCGCGCCGCGGACTCGCCCGTCGTCGTGCTGGGCGGGCAGAGCGACTTCGCGCGCTTCGGGCAGGGCGCGCTCCAGGAGGGCCCGCAGGCGTCCGTGCTCGCGCCGCTGTGCAAGTGGACCGCCTCGTGCTACGAGTCGCGGCTCCTCCAGGACTACGTGCACACCGCGTTCCGCGAGGCCACGAGCCCCCGCGCGGGCCCCGCCTTCCTGGAGGTGCCCTGGGACGTGCTCTTCGCCGAGTCGCCCGAGCCCGTCTACCCCCGGGGCCGCCAGCGCGTGCCGTTCCGCGCGACGCCCGAGGACGTGGACCTGCGCCGCGCGGCCGACCTCCTCGCGCAGGCGCAGCGGCCCGTCGTCGTCGCGGGCTCCGGCGTCTGGTGGGGCCACGGCGAGAACGCGCTGAAGGCGCTCGCAGAACGCTATCAGGCCCCGGTCTACCTCAACGGCCTCGCCCGCGGCATGCTGCCGCGCAGCCACAGGCACTTCCTCGTCCACTCGCGCGGCAAGGCCCTGGCCGAGGCCGACGTCGTGCTGGACCTCGCGACGCCCTTCGACTTCCGCATGAGCTTCGGCGAGGGCGTGAACCCCGACGCGGCCATCATCCACGCCGACACCACCGCGGCCGCGCTGGGCCGGCGCCCCGTGGAGGTCGGCCTCGTGGGGAGCCTCGGCCTCACGCTGGAGGGCCTGCACGCGCTCCTCCACGGCCGCCCGCAGCCCGACCGCGCCGCGTGGCTTGCCCAGCTTCGCCGCCACGACGAGAAAAAGATCGCCGAGAACGAGGCCGCCATGGCCGAAGGGGGCGACCCCATGCACGCCCTCGCCATGCTCAAGGGCCTCAACGACGCCATCGACGAGGACACGCTGGTGGTGGGCGACGGGGGCAACATCGTCGCGCTGGCGGGCAAGGTGCTGGAGGTCTCGCAGCCGGGCCACTGGCTGGACCCCGGCCCCTACGGCACGCTGGGCGTCGGCCTCCCCTTCGCCATGGCCGCGAAGCTCGTCCATCCCGCCAAGAAGGTCCTCGTGCTCTCGGGCGACGGCGCGTTCGGCCTCAACGGCATGGAGATCGAGTCGTGCGCGAGGCAGGGCATCCCGGTCACGGTCGTCGTCGCCAACGACGGCGCGTGGAACCAGATCCGCGACCCGCAGCTCACCTTCTACGGCGAGGAGCGCGCCGTCGCGACGGGGCTCTCCCAGAAGGTCCGCCACGACCAGATCGCCCTCGCGTGCGGCGGGCACGGCGAGCGCGTCGTGGACGCCAAGGAGGTGGCGCCCGCCATCGAGCGCGCCTTCGCCAGCGGCAAGGCCGCGGTGGTGGACGTCGTCATCGACCGCGCCACCAACAAGGGCTCAGGCAAGCCGATGTGAGCCCCGCGTCCTTGCGCCGGTGGGCGCCCGGCCCCGGCGCGGCGCGGGCTCCTCGTCCGCCTCGTGCCCGTGCGCGTCCAAGTCCTCGTCGTCCCACGCGTCCGCGTAGACCACGCCCACCTGCAGCGCGCTGCGCGTGCCGCGCAGGGCGTCCACGAACCCGCGCACGCGCTCCGCGGGGCCCTCCACGACGAAGATCTCGATGCACGCCTTCCGCGCGTGGCCGTGCATCATGCTCCGCACGACGTCCGTGTATTCGTGGCGGATGCGCGCGAAGGGCTTCTCCTCCCCGTGCGGGTAGACGAGGGTGACGCTGGCCGAGCGCGCGCCCCCGCGCTCCTCCGCGGCGGTCGCGACGAGGTAGTCGCGCACGCAGGCGCGCAGGAGCTCGCTGCGGCCCGAGAAGCCCCGCTTGTCGATGAGGGCGTCCGCCTTCCGCAGGAGCGCGTCGGGGATGCTGATGCTCACGACGGCCATGGATTGGCAAGGATTCACAGGTTCAAAGCGTTTCCTATGAATTCTGGGCCACCTCCTCCTTTCCCCGCCGGTCCGCGGGCCTGCGTTCGCAATCCGGCTGCGAGAGTTTCCTAGCTTTATGGAAATGGCTATGACCCTCCCGCGAATGCAGGCCGCATGCGCGCCACCGCGATGCTCCTCGTCGCCGCCGTCACGCTCCCGGCCCTCGCGGGCTGCGCGAGCCCCTCGGGAGGTCCGGCCTCGTCCGGCTCTAGGGCGCCCGACGTCATGGCGACGTTCTACCCGCTCCAGTTCCTGGCGCAGCGCGTCGCCGGCCCCGACCTCGTCGTGGGCAGCGTCGTGAGGCCGGGCGTCGAGCCGCACGACTACGAGGCCACCGCCGACGACGTCGTGAAGATCCACGACGCGAAGGCGCTCGTCGTCATGGGCGCGGGCTTCGAAGCGTGGCTCCAGACCGCGCGGTCCCAGGCGCCCGACACGAGGCTGATCGTGTCCACGGAGGGCCTCAGGACCCGCGCGAACCCCGACGAGGAGGAGGCGAAGAGCCTCCCCGCGGACCCGCACACGTGGATGTCCCCCGTGCTGGCCCAGCAGATGGCGCGCAACGTCCAGGCGGGCCTCGCCGCCGCCTGGCCCGACAAGGCCGCGACGTTCCGCGCGAACGCCGACCAGCTCGTCGCGGACCTCAAGGAGCTGGACCGCGAGTACCGCCTCACGCTCGCCAACTGCTCGACCCCCTTCGCCGTCACGAACCACGCGGCCTTCGGCTACTTGGCCGAGGAGTACAACTTCACGCAGATCCCCATCGCGGGGCTCGACCCCGAGGCGGAGCCCGACCCGCAGACGGTCGCGCACGTCGTGGACGAGGCGAAGGCGCACAACGTGACTGTGGTCTTCTTCGAGGACAGCGTGAGCAGCAAGGTGGCGCAGACCATCGCGGACCAGGCGCACGCGACCACGCGCGTCCTCTCGCCCATCGAGATCGTCCCCGAGGAGAGGCAGAGGCAAGGGGTGGACTACTTCACGGTCATGCGCGAGGACATGGTCGCGCTCCACGATGGGATGGGGTGCAGCCCGTGACGCACGAGCCGGCGCACACGCACGCGCCCAACCCGCCCGGGAAGCCCGTCCTGGAGCTTCGCGACGTGTGCGTCAACCTGGGCCGCGAGCGCGTCCTCTCGGACGTGAGCCTCCTCGTCCGCGAAGGCGAGTTCGTCGGCCTCGCGGGCCCCAACGGCGGCGGCAAGAGCACGCTCCTGCGCGCCATCCTGGGCCTCGTCCCCACGAGCTGCGGCTCCATCCAGCTCTTCGGCGTCCCCGCGCACGAGTTCCGCGACCGGAGGCGCATCGGCTACGTCGCGCAGAACGCCGCGCACGTCGAGACGGCGTTCCCCGCCAGCGCGGAGGAGATCGTGCGCCTGGGCCGCGTCGCGCCCCGCGGCCTCCTGCGCCGCCTCAACGGCGAGGACAAGCGGCTGGCGCTGGAGGCGATGCGCGAGGTGGGCGTCGAGAAGCTGGCCAGGCGGCAGATCGGCGCGATGAGCGGCGGCCAGCGGCAGCGCGTCCTCCTCGCCCGCGCGCTGGCCAGCAGGCCCGACCTCCTCGTGCTCGACGAGCCCATCACCGGCATCGACCCGCAGGCGCGCGACGACTTCACGCACCTCCTCGTGCGCCTCAACCGCGAGAAGGGCCTGACGACGCTCCTCGTGAGCCACGACACGGACATCCTCAGCCACGCTGCGACGCGGCTCGTCGTCATCGATCGCAAGGTCCAGTACGACGCGCCCATCGACCCCGACGCGCCCCTGCCGGGCCACCTCCACCTGCACGACCCGAGGCTGCGGCCATGAACTTCCTCGACATCCTCCTCCACTACGAGTTCCTCCAGCGCGCGCTCCTGGCCGGCGTCCTCGTGGCGATCCTCTGCGGCATGCTGGGCGTCTTCCTCGTGCTGCGGCAGATGAGCCTCCTGGGCGACGGGCTCGCGCACGTCAGCTTCGGCGGCGTCGCCATCGGCCTCGCCTTCGGCTTCTACCCCATCGGCGTCGCGCTTGTGGGCAGCGTCCTCGCGGGCGTCGCCATCTACCTCCTGCGCGACCGGGGCATCGTGAAGGGCGACACGGCCATCGGCATCCTCTTCACCGCGGGCCTCGCGCTGGGCATCCTCGTCGTGAGCGCGACGGGCGGCTTCACGGTGAACGCCAACAGCTATCTTTTCGGCAACATCCTCGCCATCACGACGCAGGACCTCCAGGTCGTCTTCGGCGTGGGCCTCCTCCTCGTGCTGCTGGTGTACGCCTTCTTCAAGGAGTTCTTCAGCATGACCTTCAGCGAGGAGGCGGCCAAGGTCACGGGCCTGCCCGTGGGCCTGCTCAACGTGGTCTTCGTGAGCCTCACGGCGGCCACCATCGTCGTCGCGAGCCGCATCGTGGGCGTCCTCCTGGTGAGCGCGCTCATCATCGTTCCCGCGGCCACGAGCCTCCAGATCGCGCGGAGCTTCCGCGTCGCCATCGCGCTGAGCGTGGCGATCGGCGTCCTCAGCGTCGTCGCGGGCATGGTCCTCGCCGTCCAGGAGGGGTGGGCGACGGGTGCCAGCATCGCCATCGTCGCCATCGCCCTCTTCGTGCTGACCCTCGCGGGGAAGCGCGTCTTCCGCGAGCCCGTCGTCGAGCCGGAGCACCCCCACGGCTGACGCGGGGCGGCGATACTTTCAGCGGACCCTCCGCGAAGCCCAAGCCTGCAACGTCCCGTCGAGGGCGCCCATGGCCGCCACGCGCCTGATGGAGTGCGCGGACTGCTCCGTCCTCGTCCACGCCCCCGCGCGCGGCGCCGCCGGGTGCCCGGAGTGCTCGGGCCGGCTCTCTCCGGGCCTGCGAGACGTGGGCTTCGCGGACGCCGCGCGCGTCTACGGAGAGCCTGGCGCGCCCTTCGTCCCGCCCCCCGAGGAGGCGCCGACGGAGCCCGCCCGCAAGCCGGCCAAGCTGCGCTGCGCGGACGGCCACCGCGTGCGCTCCAAGCCCGAGCGCGCCGTGGACGACTGGCTCCACGCCAACGGCATCCTCCACGAGCTGGAGCCGCGCCTCAAAGGCATGCGCCCCGACTGGAGGATCGGCAACGTGTACGTCGAATACTGGGGCCTCTCCGGCCAGCAGGGGTACGAGGCGCGCCGCGAGGAGAAGCTGGCGCTCTACCGCAAGCGGAGGCTCAGGCTCGTGGAGCTGTTCCCCGACGACGTGGCCGACCTGGAGCCCAAGCTGGGCTTCTTGAGAAGGGCGCAGCCCGCGCGGCTGTTCTGAGCCTCAGCGCAGGGGGAAGATCAGCGTGATCGCGATGACGATGATCGCCACGCCGAACGCCATGCCCAAGACGATGCGCGGGTCGATCTTGATGGAGGTCTCCTCTTCCGCGTCGAAGTAGCGGATGAGGCCGGCCGCCTGCTGGAAGCCCGCGTTCTTGTTCTGCTTCGCCATGGGGGTCGGGCCTGAAGCGCGGCCTGGGGCATATAAATGCTTCCTGGACGCGGAGCCCGGTTCGAAACGTATTTGTGAATTAGCAAATCTGTGAATCTGATGCGAGACCCTGGCCTTCTCCTCCGCCCGGTGTCCTTGCGCATACTGACCGCTCTCCTGGGAGGACCGCTGACCTTGACCAGGCTCGCCGGAGAAGCCAAGCTCACGAAACCGGCCCTCTACCGCTATCTTCGAGGCCTCGAGGAGCTGGGCTTCGTCGAGCGCCGGACCATCGCCACTGGCCAGGCCCGCGAAGTGGAGCTTGCGCTGACCGGAGGATCGCTCCACTTGGAGCTTCGGCCCTCCGCAAGGTCGGCCATCGCCTGGGTCAGCCCGGGGCCCGTCGACCACGACCTGCCCTTGGCGAGCCAGATCCGGGACGTCGAGGCCCGAAGGGAGGTCACCCTCGCGCTTCATGGGCTTCGGGCCACGCTCGAGACCGTCAGCATCCTGCGATGGATGCACGTCTTCGTCATCCTGTTCGGCTCCTTCGCCCGCGACGAGCAGACGTGGAAGAGCGACATCGACGTGCTGGTCCTCACCGATGACGGGCTCGAAGAGCGCGAAGCGGACCTCATCGGAGAGATGCTTCCCACCATCAACGACAACCTCGACCATCGGCTTCAGGCGCACTTCGCGACTCGCGCCGAGTTCATCGCCCAGAAGAAGGAGATCTTCCGCGAGGCCGCCGAGGATGGCATGGTGATGCACGATCCAAGTGGGGAGGAAGAGCTTTGGCAGAAGCTCCAGAGGTACAAGGCCATCTCGCTCTGAGCCGCGAGTTCCTGGGCACGGCCACCGCGGCCCTGGAGCGCGGCGAGCTGTTCCCGGCGCGCTTCAACGCCCTGCACGCCTTGGAGCTTGGGGTCAAGGCCGCGCTGCTTGCGAAGACGGGCCGCATCCCCCGGACGCACAACGTGGGGGGCGAGTTCGCCCGGCACTTCCGCGGCCAGGTCGGCGATGCGCTCTGCAGCGAGGTCAACCGCGCCCTGGACGCCTACTCGGCAAGCCGATACCCCGACGCGCCTCCCGTGAGCCGGGACAAGCTTGCAAAGGAGATTGCCCGTCGAGCGCGTCGTGCTCCACGTCGTCCCCACCCTCGTCAAGGCTCAAGGCGAATGAGGGGCCTGCGACCGCCCGTGCCCGACCCTCTCCTCGACCTGCTCCCCAAGGCCCGGCGCAGGTGGGCCCGGACGGACCCCGTGCTGCACCGCATCGCCAAGGAGCACCCGCCCGCCGCCCGCAGCGTGGAGTGGGGGCCCCCCTTCGAGGCGCTGGTGGGGAGCATCACGCACCAGCAGGTGAGCCTCGCCGCGGGGCGCACCATCTTCCGCCGCGTCGAGGAGGCCTCCGGGAGCGCCGTGACGCCGGAGGGCATCCTGGCGGCGGGGCCCGACCGGCTGCGCGCGGCGGGGCTCTCGCGCCCCAAGGTGGCCTACGTCCTGGACCTGGCCGAGAAGACCGCCAAGGGGGAGGTGGACTTCGCGCGCCTCGCCGCGGCGCCCGACGCGGAGGTCGTGGAGACGTTGACCGAGGTCAAGGGCATCGGCGTGTGGACGGCCAAGATGTTCCTCATCTTCCACCTGCACCGCCCCGACGTGCTGGCGCCCGAGGACCTGGGCCTCCAGATCGCCGTCGCGCGGGCGTACCGCGTGCCGCGCAAGTCCGCCGTGAGGAAGATGGAGAAGATGGGCCCCCTGTGGGCGCCCTACAACAGCGTCGCCGCGCTGACGCTCTGGAACTGGCGGCACGTCATGGACGCTCAGGAAGGGAGCGCGCTCTCGCACACGTGAGCCTACGGCGAGGGCGTCCGGTCCACGGGCCTGACGTCAATGACCGCCCCGTCCAGGTCCACCGGCGCGCGGAAGCCACCCTCGCGCCAGGCGCGGGCGATCTCCCGCAGGAGCGTCAGCGTCGCGAAGGGGATGAGGTCCACGCCCGGGATGAGGTCGACGCCCACGAAGAGGAGCGAGTAGCTCGTGGTCCCCGTGACGCCCATGAGGAACGCGGCCTCCAGGACGAAGGCCAGCGCCATGGAGAGGGGTCCTCCCAGGATGTCCAGCGGCGAGTCCAGGGCGTCGAGGAAGAGCGCGACCGGCAGGAGCATGAGGAGCCCCACGGGCGCGCGCCCGTGGCGGATGCGCGCGACGCGCTGGATCAGCTCGGCGAGCGCCGAGACGCCCGGGATCTTGGCGATCATGCCGCGGCGCTTGTCGTGGCGGATGGCATTGCGAGGCAAGGCGAGCGGGGCTTTCGCCGGCCTGGAGGATAAGCGCGTCGGCAGGCCGGCTGGCCGCGGAAACGTTCAAGGCGGGCGCCGGCTTGGGCCAGGATGCCCGCATGACCACCCTGGAGCGCATCAACGCGGCCCTGGAGCGCATCCGCCCCGCCATGCAGATGGACGGGGGCGACATCCACCTCGTGGAGTGGCGCGAGGAGGAGGGGCTCGTGCGCGTGGCCCTCTCGGGCGCGTGCCACGGCTGCCACATGAGCACGATGACCATGACGCTGGGCGTCGAGCGCACGCTGAAGTCGCTCGTCCCCGAAGTGCAGATGGTCGAAGCGATCTGAAGGGACCCATGCGCGCCTCCCTGTGGCTCGCGGCCGGCGCGGCGCAGGTCGCCGTCGGCCTCCTCCTGGCCATGTTCGTCTCCTCGGGGAGCGCCATCGCCCCGCCTTCCGCGCACGTCGTCCTGCTCGCGGTAGGGCTCCTCCTCGCGGCCGGCGGGCTCGCCCTGGGGCTCTCGCCGCCCTTCCTGCGCCGCGCCGCGGACGTGCCTCTCCTGGGCGCCGCCACCGTCGCGGCCTCCTTCGCGGGCGACCTCGCGCTGCCCGTCTCGGTGCGCGCGTTCGGCGCCCTGCAAGGGCTCGCGCTCCTGCTCCTCGTGGCCCACCTGCCCGCGGCGCTCCTCCGGGGCGCGCGCTACGACGGGGACGACCTCTTCGCGCCGGAGCAGCCCTTCCGCGTGGGGGACCGCGTGGCGGCGGCCGCGCTGGCGACGGGCGCCGCGGCCACCCTCGCCTCGGGCGTCCTCCTCGTGGCGCCGCCCCGCGACGTGCCCACCAGCGCGCTCGCCCTGGCCATCCTCGTCGCGCTCCCCGCGATCCTCCTGGGCGCGCTCGCGTTCCTGCTGCCGCGCCTCGCGCGCGCGCCCCTCTCGGGCGCGACGCTGCTCTCGGCCTCGCTGGTGCTGGGAGGGCTAGGCGGCGTCGCGCTGGCGTTCGCCTACGCGCGGCCGCTCGCGACGGACTTCCGCTACCCGGCCACCGCCGTCGCGCTCGCGGTGGCGCTCGCCCTGCTGGCGCTCCTGCGCGTGCGCCTCCCCGCGGACCTGGACCTGCGCTTCGCCCCCGCGCGGCCGCTGCTCAAGGGCGCCTTCGTCCTCGCGGGGCTGGGCGCCCTCCTCCTCTTTCTCGCGATGCTGGGCGGCGCGCCCAGCGTGCTCAGCCCGCTGGCCGCCTACCTTCTGCTGGCCTTCACCGCGGTGGGCGTCGCCGCCGTCACCCTCGCCGCCGGGCCGCTCCTCTTCCCGGGAGCGCCCGCGGGGACGGGGTGGGCGCGCTGGAGCGCGGCCCTGGCCATCGCCGCGATGTTCCTCGTGGCGCCCGCGTTCCAGTACCCGCGCAGCGCGTTCCCCGGCGCCGTCGTGGCGGCCGTCGCCTTCGCCCTCGCCGTGGCCGGGCTCTGGCCCCTGGCGCGGCCGGCGGCCTCAAGGGGCGGGCGCCGCATGCGCCGCCGATGATGCATCGCATCGAGACGTTCGAGGTCAGGAAGGAGGGCCTCGACGCCGCGCGCAAGGCCGTCGCGGCGTTCGCTGACGAAGTGGGCCGCAAGGAGGGGGGCACCGCGTCCTTCCTCGCCCTCCAGGAGACGGACGCGCCCACGCGCTTCGCCCTGGTGATGGCGTTCCGCGTCCCCAGCGCCGCGCAGTACCACGACGGGACCGCGTGGGCGAAGCGCTTCCGGGAGACGATTGCGCCCCTCTGCGTCCAGCCGCCCGAGGCGCGCAGCCTCGCCCCCGTGGCCCCCTGAGGAAAACCCTAATCAGGAGAGCCCCGATGGGCGCGGCGATGCCTCGGCTGAAGCTCGCGGTCCTCGTCTCCGGGAAGGGGACGAACCTCGAGAGCCTCCTGCGCGCCTCGCGCGAGGGGAGGATGGACGCGGACGTGGCGCTGGTGCTGAGCAACCGCGCCGAGGCGCCCGCCGTGCAGGTCGCGCGCCAGGCGGGCGTCCGCACCGTGGTCGTCGAGAGCGCGGGCCGCAGCCGCGAGGAGCACGAGCGCCTGGTGCGCGAGGCCCTGGACGCCGCGGCGCCCGACCTCGTGCTGCTGGCGGGCTACATGCGCATCCTCACGCCCGCGTTCATCCGCGGCCACCAGGGGCGGCTCGTCAACATCCACCCCAGCCTCCTGCCCGCGTTCCCGGGCCTGGAGGCGCAGCAGCAGGCGCACGCGGCGGGCGTCCGCGTCGCGGGCTGCACGACGCACTTCGTCACCGAGACGGTGGACGCGGGGCCCATCCTCATGCAGGCCGCCGTCGCGATCCCGCCGGGCGCCACGCCCGAGGAGGCGCGGCTGCGCATCTTGGAGGCCGAGCACCGCGTCTACCCCGCGACGGTGCAGCTCCTCGCGGAGGGCCGCGCGCGCTGGGATGGAGGCAAGGTCGTCTTCCGCGACCTGCCGCCCACGACGAAGGAGGTCTTGCTATCACCATGAGCGAGGCCGAGGCCCTGGCGCTCCTTGACGCGCGTGCCCGCTTCGGCATGAAGCCGGGCCTCGACACCATCCGCGGCATGCTCGCGGCGCTTGGCAACCCCGAGCGGCGCTTCAAGGTCGTCCACGTCGCGGGCACCAACGGCAAGGGCTCCTGCTGCGCGCTCATGGCCGCCGCGCTCCAGGAGGCGGGGCACAAGACCGGACTCTACACCTCCCCGCACCTCGTCCGCTTCCACGAGCGCATCCGCGTCGAAGGCCGCGACATCACCGGCGCCGGGATCGCGCGCGGCATGGACCGCCTGCGCCCCGCGCTGGAGGCGTTCCCCGAGGCGACGTACTTCGAGGTCGCCACCGCGCTGGCGCTGCAGCACTTCGCGGACGAGGGCGTCGAGGTCGCGGTGCTGGAGACGGGCCTGGGCGGCCGGCTCGATGCGACCAACGTCGTGGACTCGCCGCTCGCGACGCTCATCACCAACATCTCGCTGGAGCACACGGAGGTCCTCGGCTCCACCGAGGCCGCCATCGCGCGGGAGAAGGCGGGCATCGTCAAGCCTGGCGTGCCCCTCGTCACGGGCGCCACGGGCGAGGCGCTGGAGGCCATCCGCGCCATCGCCGCGGAGCGTGGCGCCCCCGTGCGCGTGCTGGGCGACGACTTCGTGCCCGCTCCCGCGAGGCCCCAGGCGCTGGAGGTCCACGGCCTGCGCGAGTACCCCGAGGTGCAAATCCCCTTTGCGGGCGCGCACCAGATCGAGAACGCCGCGCTGGCGATGGCGACGCTGGACGCCGTCGACGCGCGCGGGCTCCCCGTGCCCGTGGAGGCCGTCGCGCGCGGCTTCCCCAAGGCGCGCTGGGCGGGGCGCCTCCAGCGCGTCGCGGGTAAGCCCGCGCTCCTCCTCGACGGCGCGCACAACCCCGCGGGCATGCGCACGCTGGTCGCGTACCTCGTGGCCGAGAAGCTGCGCCCCGTTGCGGTCTTCGGCGCGCTGGCCGACAAGGACTGGCCGCAGATGGTGGAGATCCTCGCGCCCCACGTCCGCGACGCGGTCGTGACGCGCGTGCCCTCCTCCCGCGCGCTCGATCCGCAGGAGGCCGCGCGCGCGTTCAGCATGAACGGCCTCTTCGGCATCACCTCCGAGGACCCGGGCCACGCGCTGCGCACCGCCGAGGGCATCGCGGGCGAGGACGGGCTCGTGCTGGTGACGGGAAGCCTTTACCTCGTGGGGCGCGTGCTGGGCATGCTGGAGGACGCTCCGTGACCCGCGCCTGGCGCATCCGCGGCGGCTCGATCCCGCTGGACCGCACGCGCATCATGGGGATCGTGAACGTCACGCCCGACAGCTTCAGCGACGGCGGGCGGCACGCCACCCAGGACGCCGCCGTCGCGCACGGGCTTGCGCTCCTCGCCGAGGGCGCGGACGTCCTCGACGTGGGCGGCGAGAGCACGCGCCCCGGTGCGCAGCCCGTCCCCGCGGAGGAGGAGGCGGCGCGCGTCGTCCCCGTCGTCCGCCGGCTCGCGGAGGCGGGCGCTATCATCTCCGTCGACACCATGAAGGCCAGCGTCGCGCAGGCCGCGCTGGCCGCGGGCGCGCGCATCGTCAACGACGTCACCGCCGGGCGCGACCCCGCGATGCTTCCTCTGGTCGCGCGCGAAGGCGCGGGCGTCGTCCTCATGCACATGCAGGGCGAGCCGCGCACGATGCAGCAGGCTCCCCGCTATCACGACGTCGTGAAGGAGGTCGCGCAGCACCTCCACGAGCGGGCGCGCGCCGCCACGGCCGCGGGCGTCGCGCCGGAGGCCATCGCCCTCGATCCCGGCATCGGCTTCGGCAAGACGCAGGAGCACAACCTCGCGCTGCTGCGCGGGCTCCCCGAGATCGCGATGCTGGGATATCCCGTCCTCGTGGGCGCCTCGCGGAAGGGATTCCTGGGCGCGCTCACGGGCGTCGCGGACCCCGCGGACCGCGTGGAGGCCAGCCTCGCGGCGCACGTGCTCGCGGCCGAGCGCGGCGCGTCCATCGTCCGCGTCCACGACGTGAAGGCGCACAAGCGCGCGCTGGCCGTGGCGGACGCGCTCCTGGAGGGGCCCTGAATGGACCGCGTGAGCCTGCGGAACATGCGCGTCTACACCCACGTGGGCTGCACGCACGAGGAGCGCAAGGTGGGCCAGCACCTGGAGATGGACTTCGACGCGTTCCTGGACGTCTCGCAGGCGGGCGACCGCATCGGCGCCACGCTGGACTACGCCGAGGCGTACCGCCGCATCCGCGCGGCCGTGGAGAACCACGAGGCCAACCTGCTGGAGACCATCGCCGAGCGCGCCGCCGCCGCGCTGCTGGCCCTGGGCGCGCGGGAGGTCGTCGTGCGCGTCCGCAAGCCCGCGCCCCCCATCCCCGGCGCGCACGCGGACGCGGCGGAGGTCGAGATCCGTCGGCGCGCCTAGACGCTAAGAAGAACCGATTTATCCCCCTGGGGGTTTCGGCGGACCGTGAAGGCCTGGCTCCCCCTGCTGGTGGCCGCCGCCGCGCTCAGCGGCTGCGCCGCGGGGCAGCCCGCATCGCCCAACCCCAACCTTGCCGCGCCCAAGCTCGTGGTGGCCGCGCGCGCGGACGGCAACTTCACCGTGTTCATGCATGCTGCGTTCGGCGACCGGGCCTACGACTGGTTGACCCTCTCCCTGGACAACGCCAGCGTGGCCAACCGCACGTCCGCCTACTCGCTGGAGCAGGCCGTGAACGGCACGGGCTTCTTCCTGGACGTGGGCGCGTCGTCCCAGGGCCAGCTCTACCAGTACCGCGCGCGCATCGACGTGATCCCCGGCGCTTCGGGCGACCGCCTGAAGGCCAGCGTGCTCGACGACGAGGGGCGCTGGAGCGAGCCGCGCACGTTCAACATGCCCTTCGAGCAGATCCTCGACCACCCGAGGTCGCCCTGATGGCGCGCCGCTTCCCCCTCTCCTACTGGATCCTCGCGGGGGCCTTGCTGGTCGCGGCCGCGTTCATCGCCCTGGTCTGGCTGGGCGTGCCCCCCTTCGACAACCTCGCCCTCTTCGTCCTCACGCAGGCCGTGGGCTTCGTGCTCCTCCTCGTCCTGGGCGTCGTGGGCGGCGCCTTCGTGGGCATGCTTCTGGCCCACCGCATCCTGGCCAACCGCCAGTTCACCCCCTTCGAGCGCACGATGCTGGAGGGGCTGGAGGAGATCCGCGAGAGGCTCGACCGCCTGGAAGGAAAGGAGCCTCCCGAGCGCCTGCGGCGCTAGGCCAGGGAGCGGGCGGGGACGCGGGCGCGGGGCGCCATCTCGACGAAGCCCCAGAGGCTTGCCGAGGTGAAGAAGAGGAGCAGGTCGCGCGCCGCCAGGGAGACGACCACCAGCGAGCCCATGAGGATGCGGCGGCGCTGCGCCGAGGTGAGGGCCGCCCACGCCTTGCCGAGCCGTCCCGGGGCCGTGCGCGCGTTCACGCGAAACCAGTCGGCAGCGACGGGCATAAGCCTTCCGGCAGGACGGAACGTCCCGACCTCCCATCCTCAGGGGGGAATTGATATCTCCACGACGGTGGGAGAAAGAAGAGCCACCTGAGGGGTTCGAACCCTCGACCTGCTGATTACGAATCAGCTGCTCTACCAGGCTGAGCTAAGGTGGCGGACGGGCCGCGCCCCGGAGGCGGACGCCCCTGGGGACACCCCCGGAGAATCCCGCCCCCCTCTAAAAGGTTCCGACGGCGCAAGGGGACCACAACGCATCGGGGGTCGTGGGACAGGTCAAGGAACTGTTTTCTACTTCCCGAGGTCTGCGGGGTCGGGAGTGTTGTAACTTTGGGAGCGTCGGCTTCCCTCAGGGGTTGCTCCGTGCAGCCCGTTGTGCGAGGGGTGGGAATCTGAGCTTCACCGAGCTGGTGGTGGAGGTGGGCGACGCCCGCTCCCCGCTGATCCGCGCCACGCGGGCGCCCCACGAGGGGTTCGCGGTGGTCCGCATCCTGGACGACGGGCAGGCCTCGCGCCGCTGCCGTCTTCTCGTGGCGTGCCACGGCCCCGCGGAGGAGTTCGACGGCCTCGCCCGCGACCTGCGCGCCGCGCGCCCGCAGGACGACGTGGAGGTCGCCTTCCAGGGAGGACAGCTTCTCGTGCTCCAGATGGTGGCGCCCCTCGCCGAGGGGGCCGTCGCCCTGGGCTTCATGGGCGTCCCCGCCATGCTGCGCGAGTCGGGCTTCGAGGGCTTCGTGGACCCCATGGTCGTGCGCGGCGGAAGGGCCCGCGTGCGCGTCCTCGTGGCCAAGCACCTGGAGGCGCCGGAGGCCCTGCGCGCCCTCCAGGAGGTCCAGCGCGCGCTGGGCGCCACCGACTTCCGCGTCGTGCGCGTCGGCCCCGTGCAGCCCGCGGAGCTGGCCCACGTCATCCGCCGCATGCTCCCGCCCGAGCAGGAGGAGCTTCTCCGCCTCGCGGCCTCCATGGGCTACTACGACACGCCCAAGCGCTCCACCCTGGAGAACATCGCCGCCAAGGTGGGCCTCTCCATCTCCCCCGTCCACAAGCGCCTCAAGGCCGCGGAGGAGACGCTGGTGTGCGCCCACGTCCAGCCCGCCGCCAAGGGCTCCGGCGGGAGGCGCCGCAGCCGCGCGGACCCCCTGGCCGTCGACCCGGCGCAGCCCTGGGAGATCACGCTGCGCGTCCGCGCGCCCGACTTCGGCCCCGCGGGCTTCGCGCACGCCGTCCCCGGCAGCACGCTCATCCTCCAGCCCCTCTCGGAAGACCGCGCCGCGGGCGTCACGCGCCACCTGGTGGCGGCCCTCGTCCCGGACGACCTCCAGATGAAGTTCCTCTCGGGCGTCGAAGGGCGCCCCGAGGTCTCCCACGTCCACGTCGTGGGCCGCGAGCGCGGCTGCATCGCCGTGCGCGTCGAGGCCCGCGGCCGCTCCGGCTACGGGCTTGGCTGGTGGAGCGAGGTCTGGGGGGGCGACGCCGCCCTGCGCCCCATCCTCGTCGAGGGGGACGACATCCTCCTGCGCGTCGTGCTCACCCGGCCCCACGCCGAGGATCGTCTCCTCGCCCGGCTCTCGGAGTCCGCCCGCGCGGGCCACTGGCTGGAGCACGAGATCCTCCACGCCCGCCCCCTGGGAAGCCCCGGCGCGCCCCCGGAGGTCACGGACCCCCTCACCACGCGCCAGCTGGAAGTCCTCCGCGTCGCCCACGCCCTGGGCTACTACCAGACCCCGCGCGGCTGCACCCTGGAGGGCGTCGCGAAGACGCTGGGCGTCAGCGCCAACGCCATCCACAAGAACCTCGTCCTGGCGGAGTCCAAGATCATCTCCGCCTACCTGGGCGCGTCGTTCTGAAGGCCGGGGAACTCCCGAAAGCTTGATCCTGCCTCCGGACAACGTTCGGGGGCGCTCCGACTTGCGCGGGGCGCTTCCTCGGGGGAGGAACAAGTGCTGATCGACGACCCCAAGCCGGACGTCAGTCGTCCCAAGGAAGTGAAGGTGAAGATCTCGATGGCGCAGCACGTGAAGCTCCACTCCATGAAGGTGCTCACGGGCAAGCCCATCAGCGACGCCGTGAAGGAGGCCCTCGACCTCTACTTCGCGACGCAACCCCTAAGCCGCGTCCACCTGGACGCCGGCGACCTCGCTTCCGTCGAAGACTCGTGAACCGCGCTCGGGGGTCCGCACCCCCACTCTTTTTGCTTCTCTCCTTCCCAGGGCGCGCGCTGCCTCGTTGCGTCCGCCCCGCGCGGGACTTCGGGCCAGGCCCGAACCCGATTCCCTTATGTCTCCCACGCGCCAGAGGGGGTGATAGCAGCCCGGCGCGAAGCCGGGTGCGAGATGAGATTCCTCGGGGGAGGAAACTGGTATGATGATCCGCGAACCCAAGGCAGACCCGACCCGCGCGAAGGAAGTCAAGGTCAAGATCCCCGTGAGCCACCACATCAAGCTCCACTCGATGAAGGTCCTCACCGGCAAGCAGATCAGCGATGCGATCACCGAGGCGCTGGACGTCTACTTCGCCTCGCGCGGCATCGAGGAGACCCTCACGATGCCGCAGCTTCGCGAGCGCTGAGTCAGAGCAGACGCACACGGCCGCGCCTCCGGGCCCGGCCTGTCGTCATCCGCCTACGGGCGGATGACGACGTCTCCGGCGAGCACGCGGTGCCGCCGGCCCTCCTTGTCCTGCACCACGAGGGCGCCGTCCTCGGCGACGTCGACGGCGACGCCCTCTCCCTTCTCCCACGACACCTTGCGGCCCAGCGTCGCGCACGTCGCGCGCAGGCCCGCGAGGGTCGCCTCCGGCCCGTCGCGCTCCAGCGCGGCGACGCGAGCCACGAGCGCCTCCGCGATGCGCGTCGCCAGCGCGCGCGCGTCGGGGGGCGGCGCGTGCGCGGCGAGCGCCGTGGCGCCTGGCACGTCCTCGGGCGCGCGCTCCAGGTTGAGCCCGATGCCCACGACGACGAAGCCGTCGCGGTCCACGCGCGCCTCGGCGAGGATGCCGCCCACCTTGCGCCCTCCGAGGAGCAGGTCGTTGGGCCACTTCACGTCCACGGGGAAGCCCGTAGCGCGCAGCGCAAGCGCGACGTCCAGCGCCGCCGCCAGGGAGAGGAGCCCCCACTGCGCGGGCGCGAGCAGCGGCCGCAGCACGACGCTGAGGTACATGCCCCCTTCGGGCGAGGCGAAGGCGCGCCCCGCGCGGCCCCGCCCGTGCGTCTGCCGGCGCGCGAGGACGGCCGTGCCCGCGGGCGCGCCCACCAGCGCGAGGGCGCGGGCGTCGTCGTTGGTGCTGCCGGTCTCCTCCTTCTCGACGAGCAACGGCGGCGCCAGCTAGATGCCGGGGCATCTAGCTTTGCGTGCGTGGACCCCGATCGTCGCGCCGCCCTGGAGCGCGCCTACCGCGCGACCACCTACCGCGCCGGCCCGCTGCGCCTGCGCGTGGGCGAGCGCAGCGCGGCGCTGGACGCGATGCTCGCGGAGCGCGGCGCGGACGAGTGGGCCTACCTCACCGCGTGGAACCCGGGCTCGCAGCCCTGCCCCGAGGCGGAGAACCGCGCCGCGCAGGGGCGCCTTCTGGAGCGCCTTGCCGCGTGGCCCACCCTCGCGGGCGAGAGCCGCGGCGACGATGCCTCGTGGCCCGCCGAGCCCAGCGTCCTCGTGCTGGGGATCGGCCGCGGGGAGGCGATGGCCTTGGCGCGCGAGTTCGGGCAGGCGGCGATCCTCGCGGGGCGCCGGAGCGGGGCGGCGGAGCTGGTCTGGGTGGAGGGCGGCCAGAAACCTCACGTACCATGATGGTACCATGATACGACATGGCTCGGACGACCTCCTTCAGCGACGACGCCTTCCGCGCCATGCGCGAGGAGAAGCGCGAGGGCGAGAGCGACAGCGACGTCCTCCTGAGGCTCCTGGCCGAGGCGCGCGCGCACCGCAAGGACGCCCGCCGCTTCCTGCGCTCCAAGGCGGCCTTCGCCTTCCCGCCCGAGGCCTTCGCCAAGGCCCGCGCCGCCATGCGCCGCGCCGACAGGCGCAATCCGTGGACGGAATGAGATGCCCGTCCTCGACGCGATGTTCCTCATCGACGTGAGGCGCGGCAAGCACGGCGCGCGCGAAGCGCTGGATCGCATGGCGTCCCAGCCCGAGGCCATCCTCGTCCCCATGCAGGCCGCCATCGAGTACGCCACGAGCCTCGCGGACGTCGCGCAGGGCTTCCGCGAGCTGGTGGAGAGCTTCGAGGTCGTCGACCTGGACGAGCCCATCGCCCGCGAGGCCGCGCGCCTCGCCCAGGAGGCCATCCGGAAGGGCAAGTTCCCCGGCTGGGGCGACGCGCAGGTGGCGGCCACGGCGCGGCACCGCGGCATGTGGATCGCCTCCACCAACGTGCGCCACCTCCGCGACGCGCTCTCGTGCCGCGTGTGGGACTACCGTCGCGAGGCCGAGCCTCCCGAGTAGTCATCCGATGGGGAACCCGCGCGGCCCCTTCTCCTGGTCCTTCACCGAGTAGGCGCAGCGCCCGGTGGCGACAAGGCGCCCTTCCTCGTCCTTGACGTCCACATCGCCGAATTTCCTGCGGGAAATTCGGCTGGCCAGACGTGGTTCAGCCGACTCGTCAGTCGGCTGAACCACGTCGACGTCGACGAACGCGATGGTCCTGCCCAGCGACTTGACGCGCGCCTCGGCGAGGATCGCGCGCCCGGCGATGGCGGGGCGCAGGTAGTCGACGCGCATGTCGATGGTGGGCGTCGGGAACTGGAGGTCGACGAAGAGGGCCGCGCCCCCGGCGAGGTCGATGAGCGCGGCGAGGATGCCGCCGTGCACGGCGGGGATGAACGGGTTGCCCACGAAGTCGGGGTTGGGCGGGATGCGCAGCACGGCGCGACCCGGCTCCGCCTCCACGGCCTCGACGCCCAGCCAGGCGTGGAAGGGCGGGTGGCGGATGAGGCCGTCCAGCCGCTCGACGTGCTCGGCGCCCACGCGGCCGCGAGCGCGCCCCCGCGGGAAAAGCCTACTCCATCTGCTTGGGGTGGACGCTCCCCTGCGCCTCGGTGCCGGGGAGCGCGGTGGCCGTCCTCCGCTCGCGCGCCTTCGTCTCGGCCCTTGGATCGTCGGGGTCGCCCACCGTGGGGCCTCGCGGGATGGCCTGGCCCTTGGGGCGCGGGTCCCTCGCCAGGCGGTCCGCGGCGCTCTCGTCCGTCATGCGTCCCCCACGCGCGGCGCGCGGCCTCCTTCTTGCCGCTCGATCATCGATATCTCCTTCGACAAGGGTCCAAAGAACGCGATGAACGCCATGAGCGCGAAGGACGCGACGAAAGGAACCGTCGCGACCTTGGCGCTCTTCGCGCTCGTCGCGTTCTTTGGACCCTTGACCAGAGGGCCTAACCAGGAGCGCGGGCGAAGGGCCCCGCCGCCCAGGTGGCCTCTGCGATGGCCTCCTGCCCGGCGAGGGACGGGTGGAAGTCGTCCACGGGTCCGACGTCGACGTCCTGGATGCGCCCGTCGTGGACGGAGGCGTTGTCGAACCAGAAGCCCGCCGCGGCGGACTCCTCGCGGAGGACCTGGTTGTACGCGTCGATGCGCTGGCGGACCAGGTCGCGGCCGGTGTCGTTGACGGCGTCCGAGAGGACCGAGGGGCACACGCGAAGCGCCTGCCACACGTCGTGGACCTGGCGGTCAGAATGATAGCGGTCCCACATGGCGGTGACGTTGGGCACGCCCACCACGAGGACCCACGAGGGGGTCGGAAGCCCCTTGAGGACGGCCGCGCCCGCGCGGAACTCGTCGCGGAACGTCTCCACCGGGGTCAGGTTGCCGCGTCCGCACACGTCGTTGGCGCCCAGCATGACGGTGACGTACTCCGCCTTCGCGTCGACGGCCTGCTGCGCCTGCCGGGCGAAGTCGCGCATGCGGGCGCCGCTCACGGCGAGGTCCGCCGCGTGCCCCTGGATCGCGGGGTGGAGGGCGAGGAGGCGCTCGTAGTGGCTGGTCACGCCGTCGTCGGGCGCGTCGCCGACGCTCCACGAGTCGCCGGGGTTCTCGCCCACCTTGTCGCGCGCCACGTTGACGCCCGCCGTGATGGAGTCGCCGATGGCGGCCATGCTGTCGGGGTACTGCTTGGGGGGCGCGGCGGCGGGCGACGCGCACCCGGCGAGGAGGACGAGGAGCGCGAGGAGCGTGGCGCGCACGCGCGGGAGTCGCGGCGGAGGGCTATGGCGCTTGCGATGGGGGGTTCGGGGGGCGCAGCCCCCTGACGTTTTCATCGTCTGCCGGAACGGAGCTTCGCGTCAGGGGGCTGCGCCCCCTGAAACCCCCGCTTTAGCTCCATCGCCGTGCGAAGCCGGGGACGGCCGCGGGGTTGGCCGCGAGGAGGGGCGAGGAGTCGTGGCTTGCCGCGAAGGCGCCCATGAGGAGCCCCATGCCCACGGGGAGGCGGCGGGGGATGCTGTAGTTCTGGCGCGTGGCGAGGGGCAGGCCGCAGAGACCGCAGGTGTGGAGGCGGCCGTCGTCGGTGACGCCGCGCAGGGCGAATCCGCAGGCCGGGCAGTGCGCTTCGAGGATGTCGTGCATGAGCGAGCGAACCACCATGCCGCGCTTGGGCATATGACGCGGAGGGTCCCGAAATCGCCAGTCGCGAAACGCAACGCTCAAGTGCGCGTTTCGGGGCCGCGCGGGGAGAAGGATGGAACGAGGCGGCCCGGACGGTGCGCGTGGCGCGGACCGAAAGCGGGCTCCCTTTAAGAACCGGCGCGCGTCTGCCCGCGGCATGAGCCTCCTTCGGACCCCGCTCCACGACCTGCACGTGAAGCTGGGCGCGCGCATGGTGCCCTTCGCCGGCTACGAGATGCCCGTGCAGTACGCGGGCATCCTGGAGGAGCACGAGGCGGTGCGCAAGGCGGCGGGCCTCTTCGACGTCTCGCACATGAGCAACCTGT
Source organism: Pseudomonadota bacterium (assembly GCA_021325135.1). Classification (GTDB taxonomy): domain Archaea; phylum Thermoplasmatota; class SW-10-69-26; order JACQPN01; family JAJPHT01; genus JAJPHT01. The sequence goes on from JAJPHT010000030.1 coordinate 207,131, forward strand.
GGGTCACGGGGCCCGACGCCGTCTCCACCCTCTCGAAGGCGCTCGTGGCCGACGTGGGGCAGGTGCCCATGAGCGGCACCAAGTACACGGCGGTCCTCCACGACGACGCCACCATCGTGGACGACCTCTACGTCTTCCACGCGCCAAAAGGCTATCACGTCGTCCCCAACGCCGGCATGAACCAGGTCGTCGCGGACCGCATCCGCCAGATGGGCAAGGCCCCTGTGCAGGACGCCACGCGCGAGACGGCGATCCTCGCCCTCCAGGGACCCAAGGCGCAGCCCATCCTGGAGGCCGCGCTGGGGCGCAGCTTCGCGGACCTCAAGCGCTTCCACCTCACGCAGGCGCCCGAGCTGGGCGCCGACGCGTTCGTCTCGCGCACGGGCTACACGGGGGAGGACGGGTTCGAGCTGTTCTTCCCCGGCGTCCGCGCCGTCGAGGTTTTCGAGCGCCTGCTCCACGCGGGCAAGCCCCACGGCCTCGTGCCCACCGGCCTCGGGGCGCGCGACACGCTGCGCCTGGAGAAGGGCTACTGCCTCGCGGGGCACGAGTTCGCCGGCGGGCGCACGCCCCTGGAGGCGGGCCTCGGGTGGCTCGTCCACTGGGACCACGACTTCGCCGGCAAGCCCGCCCTCGCGAAGCAGAAGGCCGAGGGCGTGAAGCGCAAGCTCGTGGGCCTGCGCGCGGGCGGCAAGGGCATCCCGCGCCAGGACATGCCCGTGGCGAAGGAGGGGCGCGAGGTCGGCGTCGTCACCAGCGGCACGCTGAGCCCCACCCTCAAGGAGGGCATCGCGCTGGCCTACGTGGACGTCGCGCACGCCGCCGTGGGCTCCGAGCTTGACATCATGGTGCGCGGGAAGCCCCTGGCGGCCAAGGTCGTGAAGCTCCCCTTCGTGTGAGGGCTGACCCGTCCGGAGCGCAGTCGCCAGGTTGCATCGCTCAAGGCTATGGAGCCCCTTGCGGATGGCCGGGCCTTGGAGCCTGCTTCCTTGAAGCCCACCACCTTGGCCCTCCTCGTCCTCGCCCTCGTCGGCGCCGCCATCGGCATCCTCGCCCCCGCCGCGGACGCCGCGCCCTTCGCGTGCAGCAGCGAGATCAGCTCGTCCTGCCCCGGGTTTGTCTGCTACGGCTCGACCACGAGCGCGCCCTTCTGCGTGCAGAACCCGTGCAACGAGATCAACTGCGTGACGCTCGTGCGCCTCTACTGCATCGAGGGGCGCAACTGCCCCGCCGGCAAGCTCGCGTGCGTGCTTCCCGACACCGCGCGCGTGTGCGTGCCCGACCCCTGCTACACCACCGCGTGCTTCGCGCGACCCGAGTAGGCCCGTCGCGCCAGGACGGCGCCCGCCGGCCTTAGCGCGACGCCAGCGTCTCCGCGAACGTGCGCAATCCGTCCTCGGGCGTGCCGGGGAGGAGGTCGCCGCCCAGCGCCGCGACGTAGCCGCCCTGGGGCACCGCATCCCTCATCCAGCCCACTTCCTGCGCGAGCCACGCGGGCGGCGCGAGGAGGAGCGTCGGGTCGAGGTTGCCCACCAGCGGCGCGTCCGGGTGCCGCGCGCGCACGTCCTCCAGCGGCACGCGCCAGTCGATGCCCCAGGCATGGGCGCCGCAGCGCGGCAGGAGCGGCAGGAGGTGCGGCGTGCCCTGGGGGTGGTAGACGGTCTTCGCGCCGCGGAGCCGCTCCAGCGCGGCGCGCGTCGCGGGCAGCACGAGGCGCTCGAACTCCTCGGGCGCCAGCCGGTCGGCCCACGGATCGTGAAGCTCCAGCACGTCGGCACCGGCCCGCGCGTGCGCGTCGAGGTGCGCCACGGCCAGGTCCGCGCAGCGCGCGAGGAGGCGCTCCCACGCGGCGCCGTGCGCGTAGACGAACGCCTTCGCGGGCGCCCACCCGCCCAGGAGCGTCACGGCGAGCGTGAGCGGCGCGCCGCACGAGGCGACCAGCGCCCGGTGCGGCTCGGCCTCGCGCAGGCGCGCGGTGGGCTCCACGCGCAGCTTTGCGTCCGCCAGCGCGTCCACGTCCGCGGGCGCGCGCACGCGGCCGAAGGTGGGCAGCGGCGCGACCGCGTCCTCCGTCGCGGCGACGAGGTCGACGGGCAGCGCCAGCGCGCGCTCGCCCAGCCCGCGGATCCACAGCGGGGGCCGGTCCGTCCTCTCGCCCGACAGCGCGCGGCGGGCGCGCTCGCGTCCATCCACGGGGCCGCGAAGGCGGAGCGCCCGCATCGCCCTTTGCCTCCGCGCCGAAGTTCGGCGTCCCCTTTCCGGAAGGCCGGCGCGGCGCGGGCGAAGCGTTATCCGCCCCGGGGCCCGGTGCGGAGGCATGCTCGACGAGCGCGCCATGCGGGAGGCGTTCTACGCCCGGGACGCGCGATGCGACGGCCGCTTCGTCACCGGCGTCACGACCACCGGGATCTACTGCCTCCCCTCGTGCCCCGCGCGCAAGCCCAAGCCCGAGAACGTGCGCTTCTTCCCCACGCCCGAGGCCGCGCGCGCCGCGGGCTTCCGCGCGTGCCTGCGCTGCGAGCCCGACCGCGCCGCGTCCCGCGAGGCCGCGCTGGCGGCGCGCGCCGCGGAGCTTGCGCGCAGCGACGCGCGGCTCGGCCGGCCCGGCGCCCTCGCGCGCCACCTGGGCGTCCCGCGCTCGCGGCTCTCCCGCGCCTTCCGCCGCGCGCGGGGCGAGCCCCTCTCGGCGTTCCTGCGCCGCCAGCGCGTGCTCGCCGCGGCGGACCGCCTCCGCGAAGGCGCCACCGTCAGGGCCGCCGCGCGCGAGGCGGGCTACCGCTCGCTGGGCGCCTTCTACGCCGCGTTCCGCCGCCTCAAGGGCGCGCCCCCCGCGGCATGGCGCGCGTCGCAGGAGGCCCGCGCGTGACCTCCTACGCGGAAGGCTCCGCGCCCAGCCCGCTGGGCCCCCTGCGCCTCGTCGTCACGGACGCGGGCCTCGCCTACGTCGGCACGCCCGGAGAGCGCCCCGAGCGCTTCGCAGCATGGGCCGCCCGCCGCCTCGCGGACGCGCCGCGCGTCGACGACCCCGCCCGCCTCGCCCCCGCCGCCGCGCAGCTCCACGAGTATTTCCAGGGAACGCGCGTCGCGTTCGACCTGCCCCTGGACCAGGCGGGCACGCCCTTCCAGCGGCGCGTCTGGGACGCCCTCGTGCGCATCCCCTTCGGCGAGACGCGCTCCTACGCCGACCTCGCGCGGGAGCTTGGCCGCCCCGGCGCCGAGCGCGCGGTGGGCGCCGCCAACGGGGCCAACCCCCTCTCCATCGTCGTGCCCTGCCACCGCGTCGTGGGCTCCGGAGGCGAGCTGACCGGCTACGCGGGCGGCATGCGCGCGAAGGCGAAGCTCCTCCGGCACGAGCGCGCCCACGCCGGGCAGACCCGCCTCCCGATCCCGTGAGGCGCCCGCAACGTTCTTATCGGCGGCTAGGCTCCCGAAGGATGCCGCTCCTGTAGTGTAGACCGGCCAATCATACAAGCCTTTCAAGCTTGGGACTCGGGTTCGAATCCCGGCAGGAGCATACGAGCGGGGGAGGACGCTCCAGGCGGGATTCGGCCGCCGAACCCTTGGGAATCCGGCGAGCGAATCCCGGCAGGAGCGTCGCAGCGGGGGTTCGCTCGCTGCGTTGATGGCGGGGGGATGCTCGCGGAAGGCCGGGATGCCGGCCCTGGGGCCGCCGGGCGTGGCGTCGCGCAGGCGGCCCGCAAACCTTTGATCCCCACTTGTTATGCCGTCTCGCTAACATGTTAGTTACGCGGGATCTGTTCCCGCTTGGAGACCACCGAATGTCAACTCGATTTGCCACCCTCGCGCTTGTCTGCATCGTCGGCCTCGCGGCCCTCCCGGGCGTCCACGCGGACACCAGCTTCACGGGCGCCCTCTCGGGCACCGCCTCCGTCTGGGCGTCCTTCTACGGCACCACCTGCTCGAATTGGCAGTCCGCCTCGTTCAGCGGCGTCTTCGTGCAGGGGAACATCCAGTACGGCTCGAGCAGCAACTCCCAGTTCAGCATCTCCATCAGCCAGGGGGAGCTGACCTACACGTCGAGCGCGTCCTGGCCCTGCGGCTCGCAGTCGATGCCGATCCTCTCGACGGACGTCAACTGCTCCGCGGGAACGGCGCGGATCGACGCGGGCGTCCCCGGCTCGGTGGGCGTCACGTTCCTCCTCACCGGCGCGACTTGCGCCTGAGGAGACGCAGAACCCCCGAAGGCGCCAGGCGAAGGGCGGATCCTCTCGCCTGGCCATTTTCTCCGCCTGAAATGATCGGAGGCCGAATGCGCCCCCGCCGCGCTCCGCGCCACCTTGTTCTTTCTATGCCGTCTTGGTTGCGGCCGGCCCACACCTCGCCATCTCGCAGGGGCAATCGGGCGACTCCACCTGCACGGTGACGTGGTCGATGCGGAAGCGCTCGCGGATGGCCTCGTGGATGTCGTGGGTGATCTGGTCGCCCTGGGGCGAGCGGTCGAGGACGACGTGGACGGAGAGGACGTCCGCGCCGCTGCTGAGGCTCCAGACGTGCAGCTCGTGGATCTCCTGCACGGGAGCCATGGCGCGCAGCGTCGTCTCCAGGTCCTCCATGTCGACGTGCCGCGGCGCGCCTTCCAGGAGGATGTGCAGCGTCTCGCGCGTGAGGCGCCAGGTGAAGACGAGGATGAGCAGCGTCACGAAGACGGTGAGCGCAGGGTCGGCCCACGTCCAGCCGTAGAGCCGCACGAGGGCGCCCGCGGCGAGGGCGGCGGCGCTGCCCAGCGCGTCGCTGAGGATGTGCAGGTACGCGGCCTTCACGTTGAGGTTGTGGTCGCCGCCGCGGCGCAGCGCGAGGGCCAGGAGCACGTTGGCGACCAGCGTGAAGGCGCCCACGGCCATGACCAGCGTGCCGTCCACGCCCGGGGGCGCGCGCAGGCGGCGGTACGCCTCGTAGAGGAAGTAGGCGGAGAGGCCCCAGAGCGCGGCGGCGTTGACGAAGGCGGCCAGCACCTCGGCGCGCTTGTAGCCGAACGTCCGCGCCGCGGTGGCGGGTCGCATGGCGACGGTGATGGCGAGGAACGCGACGCCCACGGCCAGCACGTCGGTCGCGTAGTGGGCCGCGTCGGCGAGCAGCACCAGCGAGTTCGCGGCGAGGCCGCCCACGACCTCGGCCGCCATGACCGCCAGGCCGCACGCCATGACGATCAGGAGCCGGGTCCGGTTGGACTGGGCCCCGGGCGCGTGGTCGTGGGCGTGGTCGTGCGCGTGCTCCACGGAGGCCACTCGCCGCGGGGGCCCTTCCCCCTTGCGATAGGCACCCGGGCGGGCCTTTTAAGCGGAGGCGCCTCCGACGCGGATCGTCCCCCTCATGCCCCCTTCGGCGTGCCCGGGGACGCTGCACTGGAACGCGTAGTCCCCCGCCGCGGGGAGCGTCGCCATGACGGTCGCGCTGGCGCCGGGGGGCACCTCGCCTGTGTCCACGCCCAGGGAGGGGATGGAGAAGGTGTGCGGGACGTGGCCGCCGTTGACGAAGGTCACGTGCAGCATGCCGGGCTGCGCGACCGCGACCAGGGAGGGGGAGAACGACAGCTCGCCCGCCTCGCCCGTGGAGGCCGTGACCGTGACGTCGCCCTGCGCGGGCGGGCTCCCGGACGGGGCCGGGCTTCCGCCCATTCCCGGCATGCCGGGGGGCGGCGTCGCGTTGCCCTGGGGAAGCTGGAGGCTCCCCTCCCTGGGCTCGACGATGAAGACGCCGATCATGCCGCCATCCGCGTGGGAGACGACGTGGCAGTGGAAGAGCCAGAGGCCCGGCTCGGTGGGCGTCACCGTGACGCGGTTCGCCTCGCCGGGGAGCAGGCCCAGCACCTGCGCGGGAAGCGGCTTGCCGTCGTCCATGTACGCCGTCATGGCGTGGAGGTGGAAGCTGTGCACGACGTCGCCGATGTTGACGACGTTGATGCGCATGGGCACGCCGACGCGCCCGTGGAGCGTGGGCACGGTCTTGCCAAGTTGCGCGACGACGCCCGGGACGCCCTGCTGCGCGAAGATCGTCTCCAGCGCGTGCTCCCCGCCCGGGATGCCCTTGCCGTTCATGACGTAGTAGGGCGCCCTGGGGTCGCTCACGTCGAAGCCGCGCTCGGCCATGAACACGACCTCGTCGTCGATGGGCGCCTCGCCGGGCGCCTTCACGATGATCGCGCCGTAGAGGCCCTGCGCCATGTGCTCGTGGATGGTGTGCCCGCCATCCGCGCTGTGGCAGTGGTAGTAGAAGAGGCCGGCCACCGTCGCGGTGAACTCGTAGGTGTACGTCCCGTTGGGCGGGATCATGGCCATGCCGCCGATGCCGGTGATGACGTTGAGCTGGCTCCCGTCGTTCTCCAGCCCGTAGGGGGAGAGGTGCGTGTGGAAGCTGTGGGTGACGTTCATCGCGTTGTGGACCGTGACGCGGACGTGGTCCCCCACGGTGGCCACGAGCGTCGGCCCGGGCACCGTGTGGTTGAACGTCCACGCATGCCACACCATTCCGCCTCCCATGTCGATGTCCTGCGGCACGATCTCCAGGAAGAAGTCGCGCGTCTGCGGCGCGGAGGACGCCGAGGCCCCAGGCCCCACTGCCACGCGGCTGGCGAGGCCCGCGACGCTGGCGCCCACGATGGCGAACGAGATGGCGACGACGACGAGACGCGCGGTGTCGGTCATGATGCTCGCAGGAGCGTGGGCTCGCGAGACAAAAGATATCGCGCCGAACGAGTTCGGTCCGTCACGGCCCGGTCTTGCGCGTGCGCGCGTCGCCCGCGGGCGCGGAGCCGAAGTCCATGACGCCCTCGCGCAGGAGGACGCCGTTCTCGTCCTCGGCCGCCAGCGACGAGGGGTAGGAGAAGGAGTCGACGCCCGAGACGGCGCGGGCGCGGCGTTGCGCGAGGTCGAAGGCGGCCTGCGCGATGGCGATGTGGCCCGCCTCCTCCTTGGCCAGGTCGCGGAAGAGAGCCCGGACGCGCGGGTCGTGGGCCTCCTCGACGCGCTCCAGGTAGAACTCGTGGGCGGCGCGCTCGCACTCCAGCACGTCCTGGACCGCCGCGAGGTCGATGGCCGGCTGCGCGCCCTGGGGCAGGGCGGCGTTGAGGCGCTCCAGCTCGCGCACGACGCGCTCGTGGTGGTCCACGCCCGTGCGCGGGCCCCCGGCGAGGCGCAGCAGCGTCGAGCGCACGTCGGCGTCCTTCACGACGCGCTGCGCGATCTCCAGCACGAAGCCCTCGTAGGCGACCTCGTACATCTCCGCGAGCTTGAGCAGGCGGACGTCGCGCACGTCCTGGGAGAGGGTCACTGGAGGGGCCCCCGGACGACGAGGACGCTGCTGCGCGCCTCGTGGCACACCTTGGTGCTGACGCTGCCCATGACGAGGCTGCGGACGCGCCCCAGCCCGCGCGCGCCCATGACGATGAGGCTCGCGTGGCGCGCGTCGGCCTCGGCGACCACGCGCGCGGCGGGGTCCCCCGTGGCGATAACCTCGGTGAGGCGGCCGCGGACGGCGACGTCGATGCCTGCGCGCAGGTCGGGGCGCGCGACGCCGGGGCTCTCGACGTGGGCGAGGACCAGGCCCGCGCCCCAGCGCTCGGCCAGCGCGGCCGCGACGCCCGCCGCGCGGGTGGCCGGCGCGCTGCCGTCGATGGCGGCGAGGACGGGGTCGCTGCGCGGCGGCGTCCGGGCGAGGAGGACGCTCGCGCGCGCCTTGTTGCGCACCGCGTCCGCGACGCTGCCCAGGAGGAGGCGCTGCCCCGCGGTGCGGCCGTGCGTGCCCACGATGAGGAGGTCCGCCTTCACCTCGGCGGCGAGCTTCGCGATCTCGGAGGCGGGCTCGCCGAACCCCTGGAGCGCCTCCGCACGGGGGGCGTCGAGGAGCCTCAGCCCTTCGTCCAGGAGCGCGCGGCCCGCGTCGCGGGCGTTGCGCGCCATGGTCTCGGCCACGAGGCCGAACGCCGCGCCGGTGGGGTCCGCCATGGCGGAGAATGGGGGAGTGACGACGTGGAGGAGCCAGACGCGGACCCCCGGCTCGCGGCCCAGCTCGCGCGCCCACGCGAGGGCGTGCGCGCTGGCCGGGCTGCCGTCGGTCGCGACGAGGATCCTCCGGAAGGGGAAGGGCGCCGGGGCCGCGTCGCTTCCGGCGGGCGCCTCCGCCAGGCGGTCGAGGGCCCGGCTCACGTCCTGGACCTCCTTCCTTGGGAGCGTGGATGCCATGGGGACGGCCTCGACGCTCCTTCAGGCGAGGTAGCGGTTCTTCTGGACGAAGGAAAGGCTCTGCCAGTACTTCCCGAGGCCCAGCACGCTGCCGGCGTTCACCATCGCGAGGCCGATGAGGACCGCCGCGTAGACGAGGTGGTCGTCGACGGCGGGGTTCGACGTGGCGGCGACGCCCACGGTCGCGGCCGCGTACATCATGAGCATGAGCAGCGCGCCCGAGACGGCCGCGATGCGCATGCCGACGCCCAGGATCAGCGCGAGGCCGATGCCCAGGAGGGCGAGCATGAAGAGCCAGTCCGTGACGACGTTGCCGGCGATGGCGTGGAAGAAGCCGGAGAACGTGCCCGTGGTGTGGCTGAGGAACCCGTTGGTGGGGCTGCCGCCGCGGATCCACGCGCTGGCGGGCTTGGTGGAGTAGCTCAGGCCGAAGCTCTTGTCCAGGAAGGCCCAGAGGAAGACGAATCCCAGGAGCAGCCGGGCGCCCACCCACGCGTACATGTGGCCGGGGGTGTGCTCGCTCTTGACCTTCATCTCCGTCTTGCGGTCATAGGCGGTGGCGTTGAGGGGGGGCATGGTGGTGTCCTTCTCTTGGCGGTCCGCGGCCCTCGGCCGCAGGCCTTGCCGAACCCCCATGGGCGCCGCAAGTGGATGGCGTTTCCACCGAACTCGTTCGGTCCGGGTCGACCCTCTGAGTGTCCGTTCTGGGCGGAATCCACCTCTTTATGAACGAGGAGCCCCAGAACAGGGGCCTGACACCATGTGGGCCACGATCCTCCAGGTGGACACCCCCGCCTGCGCCTGGTGCCGCCAGGCCAGCACGCAGTTCCCCGAGGTCGGCCTCAAGGTCGTCTCCTACTACTCGCGCAGCGGCGGCAACGCGCTGGAGGTCGTCGAGATGGAGGGCCAGCGCTGGCCCGAGGTCGTGAAGGGCATCCAGGCCAACGCGACCGTCGACGAGGTCGAGGTGCTCGACTCCACCGCGCGCGCCGCCAAGGTGCGCATCGCGGCCCGCTCCTGCGCGCTGCCCGCCGCCATCGAGGCCAGCGGCATCGTGCCGCAACTCCCCTTCGAGATCGCGCAGGGGTGCGACAAGTGGCTCCTCGTGAGCGAGAAGGCGCACGCCAAGGAGTTCTACGACACCCTGCGCGCGCAGGGCATCGGCGTCACCATCGCCTACAGCGGCGAGTACGCGCCCGACGCCGCGCTCACGCCGCGCCAGCAGGAGATCCTGGAGGCCGCGATGAAGCACGGCTACTACGACTACAAAAACGCTTAGTTCCCCGTGAAGTCCCCCGTGGGTCCCCATTGGGGAATCCTGAGTTCCCCGGCTTCGTGGTGTCGTTTTCGCCTCCGTTACCCTCCCTGTTTTCGCTTGCTGATCTTGGCTCGGGCCGTTCCCCGCGTGGATCGTCGCGCCGATCTAGCTCGGGCGCGAGGAGGCGCGCCCGGCGGGGACCTTCGAAAGAGAAAACGGGGGGCGGGGAGGGGGTCGGA
>JAJPHT010000002.1 GCA_021325135.1 Pseudomonadota bacterium
GAGACCATGACGTACTCCAAGCCCCTCTTCGCCCCCGTGACCAACGACCGCGAGTCCGCCGGCTGCTGCTTCTACTACAACAACGCCGGCCAGGGCTTCTACTACTACGGCACCCCGCCCCAGGGCGTCAACCCCCAGGACATCAGCCTCAACGGCATCCTGAACGCCCTCCAGGGCAACAGCGTCGTGAGCGTGGGCAACAACGGCGCCGGCGTGACGCCCCTGTGCAACAGCGGCCTGCCCGCGACGCAGCCCCAGACCTTCGGCCTGCCCGTCGGCGTGACCGGCGTCCAGGGGACGGTCACGGGCCGCGGCTGCGCGTTCGTCTCCGCGGATGGCGACCTGGGCGCCTCCGTCGCGGGGCAGCAGGTGGCCCTCCCCGCCAGCACGACGATCCAGTCGGTCGCGGTGTGCCTCGCGCGCCCCGTGCCGGTGTGCATCGCCGGCGCGGTGTGCACGGGCTGATCGGGCCTACTTGCCGCGCCCGAAGCCGAACCTCTTCTTCGCCGGCTTCTCGTCGGCGGGCTCGGCGGCCGTCTCCTTCTTGCCGAAGGGCAGGCGCCTCTTCGGGGCCTCCTCCTTGGGGGCCTCGGCGGGAGCGGCCGGCGCCGCCGGCTCCTCCTTCTTCTTGCCGAAGGAGAAGCGCCCCTTCTTCGCGGGCTCCGCGGGGGCGGCCGGCGCGGCGGCGACGGTCGCGGGCGCCGCGGGCTCCGGGGGAAGCTCGGGCGCGGGCAGGTCGTCCACGCGGCTCTCGATGTCGTCGGCGGGGCGCGCGACGCCCTCCTGGATGACGTAGAGGCGACGCGCGCGGACGCCCCCGGACTCGGTGACGGCCTCCACCACGTCGCCGCGGCCCGCGCGGTACACCACGTCCACCGAGACCAGCGTCCCCTCGACCACGGGCTCCAGCGCGGCGCGGTGGTCGTCCCGGACGTGGGGCCCGGGCTCCGGCGCGGGCTCCGGGGGAGGAAGGGGGGCCTCCGGCGGGAGGCGGCGCTTGACCTCCAGCGCGTCCACCGCGTCGCGGACCTCCTCGATGCCCATGGCGTGGCGCGGCTGGAAGTGGCGCTCGGCGAAGCGGACCTCGTGGCCTTCGCCCATGGGCTCGGACTCCTGGGCGAGCTTGCGCTCGCGGGTGAGGCGGTCCTGGTCGAGGAGGGTCAGCGTCTCGTGGGTCTCCTCGACGATCTGCGTGCGCGGCTTCTCGGGGGCGGGCTCGGGGCTCAGGAGGATTCCTCCGGGAACTCGATGGAGAGGGGCAGCGCGGCGCGCTGGATCGTCCCTCCCGACGCCCGCGCGACCTGGGCGAGGACCTCGTCCTCCTTGGGCGCGAAGACGACGACGTGGACGGGGATGCCCAGGCGGCCCGCGCGCTGCGCGGCGGCGACGAGGCGGTCAGGCTCGGAGGGGCCGTCGGTGAGGAGCATCACCGCGTGCGCGCGCAGCGTGGGCTCTGCGGCGAGGCGGCCCAGGAGCGCCTGGAGCGCCGTCGCGGCGCGGGCCTTCCCCTTGGGGGCGGGCAGGTCGGAGGGGGGCGCGGCCTCGGCCAGCGACGCGCCGAAGGGATGCACGTGGATGGAGGCGACGCGCGCGGGCTTGGCCGCGAGGAAGGCCTCCAGCGCGGCGCGGGCGGCCTGGGCCCGCGTGTGCTCGGCGCTCCAGCGCTCGGCCATGCTGGCGCCGCAGTCCACCAGCACGCTCAGGTCGACGCGCGCGCCAGGCGGGGGCGGGTTCCGCGGGACGACCTCGATGGAGGGCGCCGGCGAGGGCTCGACGCGCACCACCAGAAGCTCGCCCACGACGTCGCCCACCTCGACGGCGGGGAGCGCGTCGGGGAGCGCCCGCGCGGCGTCAAGGAGCCGCTCGTCGGTCCACGACGAGGGCGGAGCGAGGACGACGCGCTCGGGGGCCACGGGCCGCAAGCCGGGGGGGCCCCCTTAAAGCTCACGGGAGCGGACGAGGCGCCAGACGGCGATCTCCTCGAAGAAGAAGCGGGCGGAGGCGACCTTCTCGTGGCGCAGCCCCGCGGAGGCCACCGCGCGGGCGAGGCGGTCGAGGTCCGCGCGGCTGGAGACGACGAGGTACGCGCGCCCTCCTGGCGCCAGCACCCGGGGAAGGTCCGCCACGAAGCGCTCGCTCACCTCGACGCCCCCCTCGCCGCCGTGGAAGGCGCGGTCGAGCCAGCCCTCGACGCGCTCCTCCTCGCTGCTGGGCAGGTAGGGCGCGTTGAAGGCCACCACCTCGAAGGGCCCGCGCAGCGCGCCCAGGAGATCGCCGCGCACGTCCATCGCCGCGCGCGGATTGATATCGATGGCCACGACGCGCGCGCCCGCCCTGCGCATGGCGTCCGCCACCGCGCCGCCGCCCGCGCCGACGTCGGCCCACCACGTGCCGGAGGGGCGCTCCGCGGCGAGCGCGCCGATGAGGAGGTGCGTGTCCTCCGCGGGCTCGTAGACGTCGTCCCTCATGCGCGGCGCGCGAAGCGGCCCTCGGCTCATAGCGCCTTGCCTGCGCGCGGAGAACGCTTATGGGCGCGCGGCCCGTGGTCCGCGCGGAGGCAAATCCATGAACCGATCCCCCTTCGTCGCGCTGGCGCTCCTGGCCGCCGCGCTCATTGGCCCTGCGCCCTCGGCCGACGCCACCTGCGTCACCGCCACCATCCAGGAGGGCCCCATCCACCTCGCGGACGCGCAGGCCGGCGACGGCTGCCAGCCGTGGGTCGTCGTCTACTTCTGCCAGGTCCGCTACTTCGGCGGCTCGCCGCCCCTGGAATGGACGTGCGCGCCGCTCCTGGAAGGCCCCGTCACGGGCCTGCCCTGAGGTGCTCCGCGACGCGGGCGAAGTCCTCGGGGGAGAGCTCCCCCGCGCGCTTCTCCGCGAAGGGCACGCCCTTGGCGCCCAGCGCGTTGGCGATCTTCTTGCGCCGCTGGGCGAAGGCGCGCTCCACCACGGCGTCGTAGTTGGGCGGCACCTCGAAGGCCGGAGGCCGCGGCGTCACCTTGACCAGCGCGCTCTCCACCTGGGGCGGCGGGTCGAAGGCGCCGGGGGGCACGCGGGCGACGATCTCCACGTCCGCGCGGCGCTGCGCGTTCACGCTGAGGCGCCCGTAGTCCGCGGTGTCCACCTTCGCCACGAGCCGGTCGGCGAACTCCTTCTGCACGAGGAGGACCGCGACGCGGAACTCCGTCGCGAGCAGCCGGAAGAGGAACGGGCTGCTGATCTGGTAGGGGAGGTTGCTCACGCACGCGTCGAAGCGCGGCCACTCCACCTGCACCGCGTCGCCGCGCAGCAGGTCCACCTGCGGCAGGTCGCGGGCGATGCCGTCCGCCAGCGCGGGATCGATCTCGACGGCGACCACCCTCGCGCAGCGAGGGACGAGCCGGCGGGTGAGCACGCCCTTGCCAGGGCCCACCTCCAGGACGACGTCATCTGGCTTGAGCCCGGCCGCGTCGACGGCGCGCTGCGCGTAGCGCTCGTCGCGCAGGAAGTGCTGGCCCAGGGGTGGGCGGCGGGGCACGCGGCCCTATCCTGGGGGCGCCACAAGAGGATTGGCCTTTGCGTCAAGGCGCGCGGCGCCTGCGCATCCACCCGACGTACACGCCTGAGCCCATGCAGACGAGGATCGAGATCGTTCCGCCAAGGGCCGTGCCGTAGCGCGAGAACCCTGGCGCGGCCCCGCTGTAGCCGTAGTACGCGAAGAACGTGAAGCCGCCAAGGCCCGCGATGCAGAGGAGCGTCGGGATCAGAGGCCACGGGCCGCGGGCGCCCCCGCTCCCCTCGCGGAGCATCGACATGGCGCGCTCACCGCATGCCGCCGCGCGGGGGCCCGCGCCGTCCGCCGAAGTCGTCCCCTTCGGGCGCCGGAGGCAGCACGAAGAGGTGGTACTTCTCGCCCGGGTTCTGGATCTCCGAGACGATGCGGTTGGCGATGAGCTTCTCGGGCTGGTGGAGCGCCTTGACGCGGCCGTCGATGTCGCGGAACGACTTGAAGGGGCCGTTGCGCTTCTTGTCGTCCAGGATGGCCAGCATGAGCTTCTTGCCCAGGCCGGGGAGGAGCTCAAGCTGGTGCATGCGCAGGGAGACGGGGCCCGCGTTGTTGTAGAACGTGACGAAGCGCTCCTCCTGCGCCTTCACCATCTGCTCGATGACGAAGGGGAGCTCGGACTGCGCCGCGTGGGTCATCGCCTCGTAGGGGACGCGGCCGCGCACGTGGTCGATGGGGCTCGCCGGGTCCTCCTTGAGTACGCCGACGCGGTCGCCCACGAGGAGCGTGACGTTGGGCTTGGGCGCAAGCTCCAGCGTGACGAAGTTGCGCTCGCCCACGCCGTATGCGACGGGGTCCTTGCGGCGCGCGTCGTCGGGCCTGCCCTTGGGCAGGTAGTCCAGGATGTAGACGTGGTCCTCCATCGGTTCCCCTCCGTGGAGACTAGGTGGACTCCCGGACGGTGTCGAGGATCTTCGCGATCTCGGCGTCGTCGGGCACGCTGCGGTCGCGCGCGAAGATGGCCTTCACGTCGTCCGCGTGGGTGGGCATGATGTCCGCGATGCGGTACGCGAAGTACTCCGTCATGCGGCCGCCCAGCTTGAGGAGGCGCTGCGCCAGCTCCTCCGAGCGCTTGGCGTCCATCTTGGTGAAGAGCTTCGCGTGCTCGAGGGCGAGGTTCTGCTCGTAGGACAGCTCGGTCCGCGAGGTCTGCTCGCGCTCCAGGAGGTCGCGGACCTCGCTGATGGTCACGAGGCGCGCGGGCTGCGCTGCGGCTTCCTGCGGCTTCTCGACGGCCATGGTCGCTTCACTCCTGCGTGGGGGCGGGCGTGATGAGGCGGAGATGCTCGGGGCGGGAGATGATCTGCTTCGTCTTGTTCCCGGCCTTGACCTCGATGATGAACGCGGCGCCGCGGCGCTCGACGACGTTGCCCGTGAGCCCCTGGAAGCGGGGGTGGGGCATGCCGTTCTGGACGGACGGGTTCACCGTGATGGCCACCTTCGAGCCCGGGGGGTAGTCGCGCAGCGAGTGGCTGGGCGGGGGGTTGCCGCGGGTGCGAGGGTGCTTGGCGAGCTTGTGGCGGGTCTTCGAGCGGAAGCCCTTGGAGCGGACGACCATGTCTGTTTCCTCCGTTTGTCGCTACAGTGGGGGAGCGTGGACTCGCCTGAGCAGGTCCAGCGTGCGAGGCACGCCAGTCCCCATATAAATAGGCTGGCGTCGAAACGCTTTTGGCGCGGGGAGTGCGCTGTGGCGAGCGGAGGCTTCGCATGCGTGCATCAGCGTTCTTCTTGATCGGCTTCCTCGTCGCAGCCTGGGCCGTGGTCGCCACCCCCGCAGGCAGCGCCGAGGTGATCCCCTCCTGCGTCCACGAGGACCCGGGCATCCTTTTCGTCGTCCACCAGTGCCAGGCCCTCGTGTGCGACACCGGCTGGCCCTGCGAGGACGGGCAATGGTACCTCTGCACCGTGGAGAACCTCTGCGTCTATTGCCCCAACGAGGTCTGCGGCATCTCCTGAGCCGGGCGCCCCGAGAGCCTGCCCGCCGACACCCATTTCCCCCACGGGACGCCAGGGAGGAAGGAAGGACCAGACCTTGGGGGATCGCCGCTTCGATGTCCTGTACTCCCGCATCCGGGATGCCCCCGACCGGACGGCGGAGCTGGAGCGCCTCTCGGACGAAGAGGTGATCGCCGCCCTGGCGGCGGCCTCGCGGGCGGCCGATCCCCTGCTGGCCAACGTCCTGGCCACCGAGGCCCAGAACCGCACGTTCCGGGCGACCGCCATCACGAGCAACCTCGGGGAGGGCGTCGCGGTGCTCGACCGGGCCTGGCGGGTCCTGCTTCTCAACCCCGCCGCGGAGAAGATGCTGGGCCTCACGGCCCCCGTCGCCCTGGGGCGGGAGTGGCACGACCTCGTGCATCCCTTCTGCACGATGCTGGCGTGCCCCATGCGCAGGCTGCCGGGGCTGGGGGAGTTCCACCAGGACGACGACGCGCTGCTCATGCGCAGGGAGGGGCGCACGATCCCCGTGGCCATCACCGTAACACCCCTGGTGCGCAACGGCGCCGTGGAGGGGGGCGTCATCGTCATCCGCGACATCCGCGAGCGCAAGCAGCTGGAGGACGAGTCCCGCGAGAAGGAGGAGCGCCTGGAGCGCATCCTGGGCACGGTCGCGGAGGGAATCCTCATCATGGACCTCCAGGGGCGCATCACCTACGCGAACGCCGCCGCCGAGCGCATCCTCGGACGCGGGCCGCGGGACCTCATGCAGCGCACCTACTACGATCCGGTGTGGAACTTCACGACGGCCGAAGGCAGCCCGCTGCCCGTGACGGACCTCCCCTTCCGCCGGTCGCTCCTCTCGGGCCAGCCCCACGCCGACCAGGAGATCGGTGTGGAGCGCCAGGACGGGGTGCGCATCGTCATCAACGTGAACACCGTGCCGCTCCTGACGCCCACCCGGAGCGTGAGCGGGCTCATCGTCTCCTTCGCCGACATCACCGACAAGAAGGGGTTCATCCGCCAGCGCGAGGCGGCCGAGGCCAAGTTCCGCGCGCTCCTGGAGTCCGCGCCCGACGCCATGGTGATCGTGAACAGCCGCGGCGAGATCGTCCTCGTCAACAAGCGCACCGAGGAGCTTTTCGGGCACGCGCGCGAGGACATCCTGGGCAAGTCCGTGGAGGTGCTCATCCCGCATCGCTACGCAGAGCGCCACGCGGAGCACCGCACGGACTTCTTCACCTTGCCCAAGGCGCGCCCCATGGGCGTGGGCCTGGACCTCCACGGCCTCCGGAAGGACGGCACCGAGTTCCCAGTGGAGATCAGCCTCAGCCCCATCCAGACGCCGGAGGGGACGCTGGTCGCGAGCGCCATCCGCGACGTCTCGGGGCGGGAGACGGCGAGGCCCGCGCCGCGGGCCATCCTCGTGGACGATCCGCGCCGGTCGGCCTAGGACGCGGGGGCCGTCTCGGCGGGGGGCTCGTACTCGACCTCGACGATGTCAAGCTCCGCGACCTTCGCGCCAACGCCCAGCAGGCCCGAGAGCGAGGGCTCCGTGCGCCCCTCGTCGCCGCTCACCAGCTCCTTGATGTAGAGCCCGGCGTCGCCGCGGATGAGAAGCGTGGCGCGCTCGCCCTCGTGCTCCTCCACCTGCACGTCGAGCACGCGGCGCTCGCGCACGAGGTCCGCGCGGCGGTGCTCCACGCGCTGGGGAGTCCGCTGCTGGACCGCCTGCCCGCGGAGCGCGTCGGCCGCCCCGCGCAGCGCCGCGGCAGGGACGGCCGCCTCGAAGCGGACGAGGGCGCGGTACGTCTTGCCGCCGCGGTGCTCCTTGATGGCGGCGATCTCGGCCTTGGGCGCGAGGCGCAGCTCCGCGACCTCCACGCGCCCGCCGCTCCCCTCCTTCACGAGGGCAGGGAAGACGGAGAGGTCCAGCGTCCGCACGCGCGGGTCCTTCAGCTCCAGGATGAACGGGCGGCCGGTGCCCAGCGTGCGGGCGTCGATGTCCTCGCGCCCGGCTCCATGGAACGACTCCTCCGTGGCGCCCGACGCGGCGAGGAAGGGCGCGGCGACGAGCTCCTCGACGCTGGTGGCGTACTGCTTCCCCGTCTCGTGGCACTCGACGCACCCTTTTCCCTGGCAGCGGCGGCAGGGCCACCTCGTCTGCGGGATGGTGCGGTCGAGCTTTCGATATCGCCCGAAGACGCAGAGCCCGCCGTGCTGAAGCTCCGCGTCCAGGAAGCGCGTGTCCACCACGGCGGCGAGGTCGGGCGCCTTGAAGTCCACGGCCTTCCCCGTGCGCGCGGCGACCTTCTTGCCCGTCTCGCGGTTCAGCTCCGCCTGGATGCGCTCCGCCGTCGCGGCCGTGCCCAGCGCGGCGTTCACCTCCGCGTCGCGCGCCTCGATGGCCGGGTCCACCCGCGTCCCCACGAGGAAGTGCCGGTGCTCGTAGGGCGAGAGCGCGTCGATGGCGGCCTGCGCCAGGAGGTCCGTCTCGGCTGCAAGCCCCTGGCACACGAAGCACGAGGGCGGGCTCACCTGCGGAGCGCCCGCGGCCTCGCGCAGGAGCGCCCCGCGCTGCTCGTTGGTCAGGCCCGTGTCGACCTTGCCGAAGCGGCGCCCCAGGCACGCGTCGCAGAGCCCGAACTCGGCCTGCGCGCGGCGCGCAGTCTCCACGTTCGCGGCGGCCAGAAGGGGGCGCTCGGTCATGCTCGGGGGCGGCGAGGCGGCGCCCCAGCGTAAAGGTTGGCAGGCCTACGCGCGCAGCAGGGCGCTGAGGGCGCGGCGCAGCCGCCCGCGCGGCCGGGGCTCGGGCGCGAGGACCACGCCCTCGGCGCGGAGGAACCAGGCGGTCTCGCGGTCAAGGGGCTCGTCGCGGAGGAACGGGGCGGCAGGAAGCATGGGTCCCTGTTGGCGCGCCGGGGTGCTCCGGCTTGCGCCGCCGCTCAGGGCCGGCGCACGCCGGGCCAAGGTACATCCACGCCGCCGGCCGATGAAGCGGCATGCCCGCCGAGTCGGTCCACTTCCGCGTGCGGCCCCAGACGCCCCTCTCCGCGTTCACCGCCAGCCGGCCGGGCCTCTCGCTGACCGTGTGGTGCAACTGGGAGTTCGACGTCTACGAGCTCTCCGGCGGCACGGCCGAGGACGCGGCGGCCCTCGTCGCCGCGATGCAGATGCCGCCCGGCTCCACCGAGGTGCACGCCTTCGACGAGAACGTCCACGTCGTCGTGGGCGTCTGCGCGGACGTGCAGCACGGCTGCGCCGTCGAGAGCATCGACGAGGCCAAGTGCCTCCACGTCCCGCCCGCGCGCTTCCACGAGGGGTGGGAGGAGTTCCGCATGGTGAGCTTCAGCGAGGAGCGCACGCGCGCCGTCTTCGCGAGCCTGCGCAAGGCCGGCGCCGAGGTCCACCTCGTGGCGAAGCGTCCCCTGAATCGGCAGGCGCTCCTCTGCCACGACAGCCCCGCGGTCAACACGCTCTTCCAGGGGCTCACCGACAAGCAGGCCGAGGCCGTCGTGCTCGCGCACCGGCACGGCCTCTACGCCTCGCCGCGGCGCACCACCGCCGCCAGCATCGCCGACGCCGTCGGGCTCTCCCGCAGCACGTTCGAGGAGCACCTCCGCAAGGCGGAGAACTCGCTCCTCGGAGGGCTCGCGCCCTACCTGGAGCTTGACGCCCGCACGAGGGCGAAGCGCAAGGCCGAGGCGGCGGTGGCTCCGACGAAGTAAGGACGGCTTCACTCGTCGGACTGCGCTGCCGACGCGTCCTTGAGGGCCCTTTCGAGAAGCTCCTCCACCCGATAGACTCCGGCGTGCGCGCGCAGGTAGCCCAAGTCCATCCGCGTGCCCTGACGCGCGAGGACGCCGACCGCGTCGTCGTAGTCGATCCCGCGCCGGAGCCTGACGTTCACCAGCTTCCGCAGGACGAGGTCCTCGGGGCTCAGGACGGGAATGTCTTCCCCCCGCAGTTGGACCGTGACGCGCCGGGAATACTCCCGATCATGGACGGGGTTGGGCGGAGTGAAGAAGACCTCCAGGGTCAGGCCTGATGGAAGGTCCGCCGCGAGCCGCTTCCCCCACTGGGGGTCCGTGCGCTCGTGGATGCCCGCGAGGCTCTCCTGCTCCAGGAGCTTCCTGACGCGTCCGCGCTCCTCGAAGGCGAGGTGAACGACGAGGTCGATGTCTCCGGACGCGCGGGGGAATCCGTGGGCGGCGACGGCGTACGCTCCAACCAGCATGAATGGAAGGCCGGCCTCGCGGAACCGGCGGGCCCAGCTTACGACTTGGTCCAGGGTGTCGGCCGCCAAAACCGAGGCCTCCGGGAGCCGCCGGCGATCGCAAGCTCGCGCGCGAGGTCCGTGAGGCCCGCGGCCAGCGCGATCCCTTCCGCAGCCGACATCGCCCGCATCTTGCGGATGACGTGCGCGTCGATCTGCGTGTGGCGGATGGGCTCGTCCACGACTGGGGGAGACCGCGTGGCGTGAAAAGGCCTTCGATGCCGGCTCGATCGTCAACTCCGGTAGAGGTCCCCCACGAGGTACTTCAGGCCGGTGTCCACCGCGAGGGTCACGACGGCGGCCTCGGGCGGGAGCGTCCCGGCCAGGCGGAGCGCCGCGGCGACGTTGAGCCCCGTGCTGGTGCCCGCGAAGACGCCCTCCTCGCGGGCGAGGCGGCGGGCCGTGGCGCGGCCCTCGTGCTCGTCGATGGCCACCACGTCGTCGTAGAGCGCGGGGTCGAGAAGGGGCGGCCGCGGGACGCCCGCGGTGCCCTCCACGCCGTGCGTGCCGCCGCGCCCCTCCGAGAGCCACGGCGAGGAGGCGGGCTCGACCAGCCTCACGCGCACGCCGGGCTTCTCCTTGCGGAGCACGCGCGCGACGCCCATGGAGGAGCCCGCCGTGCCCACGATCTGCACGAAGTGGGTGACCTCGGGGCAGGCGCGCAGCACCTCGGCGGCCAGCGGCGCGTAGCCGTCAAGCTGGTGGCGGTTGTTGAACTGGTCCGTCCAGAAGGCGCCCGTCTCCTTGACGATCTCCTCGACGCGGGCGCGCATCTGCGGCACGAGGCCCGGGTGCACCTTGCCTTCGGGCGTGGCGATCACCTCCACCACCGCGCCCAGCGCGCGCGTCATGTCGATCTTCTCCCGCGCGACGGCGTCGTTGGTGACAATGGTCAGCGGGTGCCCGAGGGCGGCGCAGGCCAGGGCGAGGCTCGCGCCGGTGCTGCCGCCGGTCAGCTCCACCACCTGGCCGCCCGGCTTGAGGCGCCCCTCGCGGCGCGCGCCCTCGACCATGGCGAGGGCCATGCGGTCCTTCATGCTGCCCGTGGGGTTCGCGCCTTCGAGCTTGACGAGGACGCGGGCGCCGCCCTGGGGGCGGAGCCTGGCAAGCTCCACGAGGGGCGTGGAGCCGATGGCGGAGAGGATGCTGGAGGCGCGCACGTCCCGGGGGACGCGCTCCAGGAGAAAGAGCCTTCGGGCCGCGGCGGCGACGGAGGTCCGCTCACGGCAGGAGCGCGGGGCCGCTCACCGCGCCGCAGAGCGTCCCGCCGTCGTAGGGGCGGCAGCCGCTGGCGTTGCCCGTGGCGCTCACGCCGTCCGCGCTGGCGACCGCGTCGCCCGTGCCGCTCACCGCGATCGTCGAGCGGCCCTGGTCGTCCGCGCTCGCCTGCGTGGAGGGCCAGCAGTGCTCGACGCCGTTGGCGAGGAGCGCGCACGTCTTGGCGTCGGAGGTCGTGACGGCGATCGCGTCGCCTCCGAGGTAGTCCGCGGCGGAGCCGTCGCTCTTGTCGCCCCAGCATCGCACGTCGCCGGAGGCCAGCGTCGCGCAGGTGTGCCGGGCCGCCGTGCTCACGCGCGTGGCGCCCACGCCGAGGTGATCCGCGGCCTGGCCCGCTGCGTTATCACCGAGGCAGCGGACGTCGCCGCCCGAGGTGACGACGCAGAGGAACGCCGCGGCGAAGCTGGAGCTGGCGCCCACGGAGAGATCGACCGCGTCGTGCCCCGAGTAGCCCAGCGTCGGGTCCGCGCCCCAGCACGCCACGTCGCGGCTCGCCAGGAGGGCGCACGCCTCGAACGTGCCGACGCTCACGCGCGTCGCGTCGCCGCCGGAGTACCCCTCCGACTCGCCCCAGCTGTCGTCGCCCCAGCAGCGGACGTTCCCGGAGCGCAGCGTCGCGCACGCGCCGTAGCGGCCGGCGCTGGCCTGGACCGCGTCGCCGCCCAGGTAGTCGGCCGCGTCGCCCGCGTTGCCATAGTTGTACGAGCCCCAGCAGTGCAGGTTCCCGCTGGCGAGGACGACGCAGGCGTGCCCGTTGCGCTGCGCGACGCCCACGGCGTCGCCGCCCAGGTAGGTGTCGTCGGGAGAGTAGCCGGAGGGGCCGCCGCAGTGCGCGGTGCCGTTGGGGAAGAGCGCGCAGGCGCCGTCGATCTGCGTGGCGCCCCACCAGCGGCCCGTGGCGTGCCCGGTCGCGCTCACGGCGACGCCGGAGCACTCGGCGTTCGAGGTCGCCTCGACGCAGAAGAGGTCGTTCCCCGTGGGATCGTCGACGCCCGCGGAGAGGGGGACGAGCGTGAGGGCGAGGAGGATCGTGAGGGGGACGAGCGGTCGCATGGGCCAGCCTCGCGTGCGGGAGACGGCCTCCTCGTCAAAAGGGATGCCATGAAGGCCTATGCGATCGGCTCAGGCGTGGAGGAAGCTCAGCAGGGCGTACACCAGGAACGCGGGCCACACGAGGGCCTTGAGGAACCCCACGACGCCCCACCAGAACCCGCTGGCCGCCTGGATGTAGTAGACCGCGGCGCCCAGGAACCCCAGGAAGTACGCCGCGCCGCCGCCGGCTGCGCCTCTTGCGCCCATCGCAGAGGGGACGCCTTCCCCGTGCTTGAAGGGGGAGGGGCCGCCTCCTAGGCGTCCGGGATCTCGGGCTCGACGAGGGCCATGAGCTGGTCGAGGGACTCCTGCCAGCCCATGGTGGCGAACTCCGTGGGGATCTGCGCGGGCACGCCCTCCTGCACGATGGTGACCTCGGTGCCGGCGAGCACCTTGCGCAGGTCGATGGTCGTCGTCATCTCGCCTGGCATGCCGGGGCTGTCGAAGCGGTTGGTGTAGCGGATGCGCGTGTGGGGCGTCAGCTCCAGGTAGCGGCCGCCGAAGGAGCTCGACGACCCCGTGCCGAAGTTCGTGAACGCCATCTTGTAGCCGCCCCCGACGCGCGCGTCCAAGGAGGTCACCTTGCCGGTGAACCCCTTGGGCGGAAGCCACTTGGCCATCGCCTCGGGGTCGAGGAACGCCTTGTAGACGCGCTCGGGCGGCGCGCGGATGATGCGGTGCAGGCGCACCGTTCCGGTCTTCGGCGGGGCTTCCGGGGTCTGGGGCTTCGTCGTCATCGGATCACTTCCTCTTGCGATGCTTCGGGAGCGGCGCCGTGGCGCGCGCCTCCACGTCGTCCAGGACGTCCTCCCAGAAGACGCGGTAGCGCACGAGCCACGAGAACGCCGCCGAGAGCGGCCGCGCGTCGAGCGCGCACCTGCGCACGCGCCCCTCGGGCGTCTGCACGAGGAGGCCCGCGTCCTCCAGCACGCGAAGGTGCTGCGAGATCGCGGGCAGGCTCACGTCGTGCGGCTCCGCCAGCTCGCCCACCGTGCACTCGCCCGCCGCCAGCCGCTCGACGATGGCGAGGCGGATGGGGTGCGCGAGCGCGCCGAAGACCGAGGGGAGGTCGGCCGGTGGACGCTTAAGCATCTGGCTAAGAATCGCCCCCATGATGCTTAAGGATTTGCTTAACCATGGCCTCAGAAGCTAAGCTCCGCCCCGGCGCTGGGGCGGCCATGACGAAGACGGCCCCCGACCTGAGGCCCGAAGGGTGGGACTCCGCGTCCGCTTCCTACGAGCGCGTGATCGCCCCCAACACCGCGCGCTACGCGGAGGACCTGCTGCGCGCGGCGGGCGTGCGCGCCGGGGAGCGCGTGCTCGACGTCGCGACCGGCACGGGCGCCTTCGCCCTCCTCGCCGCGCGCCGGGGCGCCAAGGTCCTCGCGACGGACTTCGCGCCGGAGATGGTCCGCCGCCTGGAGGCGCGCGCGGCGCGCGACGGGATCGCGGGCATCGAGACGCGCGTCATGGACGGCCAGCGCCTAGACCTCCCCGACGCGTCGTTCGACGCGGCCGCCTCGGTCTTCGGGCTGATCTTCTTCCCCGACCGCGGCGCGGGCCTGCGCGAGATGCGCCGCGTCCTGGCGCCCGGCGGGCGCGCGGGGATCGTCGCGTGGAGCGCGCCGGCCCGCGTGCGCGTCGTGAGCGCCGTGAGCGACGCGGTGCGCGCGGCGCTGCCCGAGCTTCCTTCGCCCGCCTCCACGCCGCCGGTGTTCAGCATGGCGGACGCCAAGCGCGCCGAGGCCGAGATGCTGGAGGCGGGGTTCCGGGACGTGCGCTCGACCACGCTGGACCACGCGTGGGAGTTCCCCACGGCGGAGAGCGTGTGGACCGACCTCGCGCCCGCCTCGCCCGTCTTCGCGGCGATGCTCGCGACCCTGCCGGAGGAGAAGCTCGGCCGCGTCCACCGCGCGCTCGTGGAGAGCCTCCGCGCCGAGTTCGGCGCGGGGCCCGTGAGGCTCTCCGGCGAGGCGCACGTCGTCGTGGGGACGCGATAGCCTTCACTCCACGCCCAGCGCGGCGGCGATGGCGCCCGACTCCTCGGGGAGCAGCGGCGTCCGGCTCGCGGCGAGGTCCTCCCCCATGTGGGCACGGGACGCGGTGCCCGTGAGGACGACGACGCCCTGCTCGCGCCAGAAGCGGAGGACCACCGACGCGGGCGGGACGCCCAGGCGCGACGCGGCGGCGCGCACGGCCGGGTGCGCGAGCAGCCCGGGCGCGGCCGTGAGGAGCGAGAACCCCTGGTAGGCGAGGCCGCGCTCGCGGCAGAAGCGCCGCGTCTGCGCGTCCGCCTGCGGGTGGACGAGCGTGCGGTTCTGCACCACGGCGGGCTTGACCCTCGCGCCCTCGTGGAGCGCGCGCAGCTGCTCGGACGTGACGTTGGAGACGCCCAGGAGCCGCGCGCGGCCCGCCCGCTGCAGGTCCTCCATGGCGCGCCACGCCTCCCAGTCCGCCTCCGCGAGCCCGCGCGCGACGGAGGGGCCGTGGAGGACGAACGAGTCCAGCGCGTCGACGCCCAGGTGCTCCAGCGACGAGGCGAAGGACTGCTCGACCTGCCTCGCGACGGGCGCCTCCGGGTCGTAGGGGAGCCGGTGGTCCTGCCCGCGCAGGAACGTGAACTTGGTCTGGACGAAGACCTCGTCGCGACGCAGCGCGCCGCCGGCTAGCGCGGAGCGCAGCGCGGCGCCGACACCCGCCTCGTGGTAGTGCCGCCGCTGGTTCGCCGTGTCGAGGCCGCGGAACCCGGCCGCAAGCGCCTCGCGCACCAGCGCCTCGGTGCGCTCCTCCTTCCACGCCGTGCCGTAGATCATGCCGGGCACGCGGACGCCCTGGACCGAGACGCCGTCCGTCTCCACGGAGCCGGGAGGCGGGGCGCGATGCAAAGAGCGATCGGCGCGGGGCTCAGGAGCCGGCGGCCTCGAACTCGCGCTCCTCCCACATGTCGTAGGCCATCCCAATGGCGGCGGCCTCCGCGAGCACGCCCACGGCGAAGAAGACGTGGGCCACCAGGAGAGTGCCCCACACCGTGACGCCCGCGACGAGGACGCGGCCGGCGCCCACGTCGAAGAAGAGGAGCAGCCCCAGCGCGGCCGCGGCGGCTGCAAGCTGGATCGTCGATCGAGCGGTGCGCTTCACGCGGCCGGGCGCGCTGGTCGCCGCGATCTGGCGGCTGTTCGCGACGGCGAGCCCGACGAGGACGACGCCCAGCGCGAGGTGGAGGAGGCGCAGCCACATGGGCGCCCCGCGGAACGCGCCCAGGAGGAACTCGGCCACGACGAGCCACGTCATCCAGTAGAGCATCTTCCAGGGGGAGGAGGGCACGGCGACCCGACCCGCGCTGGCGTGCATGAACGCGTCGCTCGGCGCGCGCCACCCCTCACAGAGGCACGTGCGCCCAGTCTTGGGCGTAGACCGCGTCGCCCACCAGTTGCGGGCAGGGGCCATCGACCTCGCCCACGACGCCTCACCGAGGATCGACCCTGCGAGGGCATCGAACCCGTCGGTGGGGGCCTCGGTTCCTGTTCTAACGCGAGCCTTACGGATTGCACCGCCCTCATCCGCTCGTGCGGGCCCCCCCTCTCGTGTGATCAGACGACGGGTATTCCTCAGGAGGAACGAAATTCACAACACATCTCAACTCCTCCGACAGAAACTCTGAATCGTTTGCCGGTGTTCGCTGGCCGGGATCTAAGAAATGAACCGACCGGGGGCCATCTTCATCGGAACCACCAGCCTCGAATTGGCCGACTTGGTCGTCGCGCTCGCGCGTGGTTTGCGTGTGGGCCGCGAGGAGGTAATCCTTGGCTTTGAGCACGAAGGCGCCAGCATAGAGGATCTGCGTCGGGTCATGCGCGGCGCGCGCCTCTTCCTTTTCCTTGAGGACGAATCTCCCAACCCTCGCGCGCGGGTCGAAATGGAGATTGCACGAGAACTTCCTGGCACACACATCCGCTTCATACCCCCTTCGCCAATCACTTACTGGTCTGCTCCGCGGGACGTGGCGGTCTGGGGCTCGCCACGCGGGCTCGCCCAGACGCTCTTGAACGTCCTCTCTGAGCACGATTTCATGCACGAGCCCGTCCACGAGCTGCTGGATCGGGTCATGGAGCGGAACCATTTTCCCCCGTTTCCCATGGCTGAGGCGCCGCCCCCACGGGCGGAGGGTCCCACGGAGGAGGAGGCGATGGCAGGCTTGGGCGCGTTCATGGATGAGCCGGGCGCCGCCGCAGCGCCTCCGCCCGGAGCGGAGCGGTTTGTCAACGTCGCGTTCGCCGCGCCAGGCGCCTCCCAGTCGTTCGCCGCGTCGCGGTCCCTTGCGCACGACGGCGACTACGTGCTCCGCGTCGCCATCGGCACGCAGCCGCGCGAGACCATCGTGCGGGACGCCCCCGCGCACGGCTTCGACGCGGGCCTCCTCCCGGCCGGAGGCGCGTGGCTCGACGTCGTCGTCGCGAGCGAGGATCTCTCCATCCCCCACCGCAAGCACGCCATGTTCCTTCCTGACGAGGGGGACGCGTGGGCGTGCTCCTGCCGCCCCGGGAGCGCGCCGCACACGTGCGACCCGGGCTCGCGCGCGCACGCCATCGACATTCCCGTGCGCACGCCGCGCGAGGGGAACGAGGCGCGGCTCCGCCTCGTTGTCTATTGCATGAACAATGTCGTGCAGTCGCAGCGCGTGCGCGCGCGCCTCGCCCCCGAGGAGCGCGACGAGGAGGACGCCCTCGAGTCAGTCGTGGACTACACGCTGACGCGCTCGCTGCGGGACGCGCCACGCCTCGCGCCCGCCGCCGCGGGCATCATGACGAACGACGAGGGAGGCGTCCACCGCATCGTCCTCAACGCGGGGGGCGACGAGGACGCCCTCGTGTGGCACTTCGGAGACAACTACGTCGACGGCCAGCTCAAGGACGCGCGCTACCAGCTCGCGGTCGTCGCGGCAAAGAACCCACGCGACGACCCCGAGAAGTGGGACTCGCGCGGGGACATGGCGGGCGGAAGGCCCCTCTCTGAGTTCGCGGCGGACGTGCGCAACCTCGCGCGCTTCGGCGCGAAGGCATGGCAGGCGCTCGCGAGCACGGAAGCGTCCCAGCGCGTCCAAGCGCTCGCGCGCCTGCGCCGCGAGGGCGGCACGCCCCTGCACATCGCGCGCGCGGAGGACACGGGGCCTGCCTTCCCGTGGGCGCTCGTGTACGACATCCCCCTCTACGCGGACGAGTCGCGCTGGCGCGACTGCGACATCATGCAAGACGCCACGAGACTCGCGGACGCCTCTCGCGCGACGTGTCCGCTGGGGCCGCACAAAGAGGACGTCATCTGCCCGTACGGCTTCTGGGGCGTGCGGTTCGACCTCGCGAACCCCGCCTCGTCCAAGGACCGGGATGCGGAGCCGCTCGTGCGCGCCCCGGCCTCGGGTGCGCTCCTCCTTACGGCCCTCAACGCGACCATCGCCACCGCGGGGCTCCACGGGCAGGCCCTCGCGCGCATCAACCCCACCCGGTTCGTCGTGAGCGACCGCCCCACGCGGGAGGGCATCCGCGCGGCTCTCGCGGACGCGAACCTTGCCATCCTCTACTTCTTCTGCCACGGACGGAATGTGCTCAACTCGTCCGCGAAGCCCACGCTCACGCTCGTGCTCGGCGCGAAGGACACGCTCGACCCGGGGGACGTCATCAACTGGTTCGCGGACGAGGACGCGGCCGCCGCGGTGGCGAACTGGCGCGAGCGCCGCCCGCTCGTCTTCATCAACGGGTGCAGCACCGTGCGCGTCACGCCCGACTCGAAGCCGAACTTCGTGGACGTCTTCTCGCAGGTCTCGGCCAGCGGCATCGTTGGGACGGAGATCCCGGTCATGCCGGGCTTCGCCGAGGAGTCGGGGCGCGTCTTCCTCGAGGCGTTCGAGAGCAGCCAGACCGTCGGCACGGCCTTGCGACGTGTGCGCCACGCGGCCTTCGCGCGCGGGAACGTCCTGGGGCTCGCGTACACCGCCTATGCGCCCGCGGGCCTTCGGCTAGAGGAGGAGTGAGATCATGGCCGACGCGACGCCACTTGGCACCGTCCTCGCCCTCGGGAACGACGCGCTCGCGATCGCCGGCGCGCTCTCGTTCGGCGTCCTCCTTGGTTGGGTGACGCACCGGACGGTGCGCCGGCAGAAGGCCGCGCCCACTCTCGCGGACGTGGGGACCGTCGCGACGACGCTCCTGGGCGCCGCCATCACGGCCGTCTTCCAATCGCCTGGGCTCTTTGGCGCCTACGGCATCGGGCTGGCCATCGGCTTCTTCTGGTACCTCCGCCACGCGGAGAAGCGCGAGACCGCGTGGAAGAAGGCAGCGCAGGCGGCCATCGACGCGGGAAAGCCATTGCCCGTCGACGCGCCCGAAAGTATCAACGTCGACCTTTGGATGAACCAGGCGCCCACGCAGCGTGGGCCGACGCCGCCCCCGTGACCTCACGGACTCTCCCGCCGAGTTCCACTCGATCATCGGTCGTCGCATCGTGGAGCGGCTCGCGCCCGAAGGACCATCGCTTCCGAATCTACCACGCCGCCCTTGGCTACGCCATGCGCGATGACGCTTCGTTGGCGCGGGCGAAAGTGGGGTGTGATATGACAAAAGGGCCCGCGCGACGCGCCGGCCATCGTCACGGACCCCGAGGTCGTGCGCCGCACGCTTGAGGCGAGCGAGCGCCTGACCCGCCTCACAGGATGATGTCGATGTCCAGCTTCTCCGCCAGCTCCTTGTAGCGGTTGCGGATGGTGACCTCGGTCACGCCGGCGACGTCGGCCACCTCGCGCTGCGTCCTGCGCTCGCCGCAGAGGATGCTGCTGATGTAGAGCGCCGCCGCGGCGACGCCCGTCGGGCCGCGCCCGCTCGTGAGCTCCTTGTCCGCGGCCTGCTTGAGGATCTCCACGGCCTTGGCCTGGATCTCGCCGCTGAGCTTCAGCTCGGAGCAGAAGCGGGGGATGTAGTCGATGGGGCTCGTGGGCATGAGCTTCAGCTTCAGCTCACGCGCGATGAAGCGGTACGTGCGGCCGATCTCCTTGCGGCTGACGCGGGAGGCGTCGGCGATCTCGTCGAGCGTGCGGGGCACGTTGCACTGGCGGCAGGCGGCGTACAGGCTCGCGGCCGCGACGCCTTCGATGCTGCGGCCGCGGATGAGGTTCTTCTGCACGGCGCGGCGGTAGACCATGGCGGCCGTCTCACGCACGTTGCGGGGAAGACCCATCCTGGACGCCATGCGGTCCAGCTCGCTGAGGGCGAAGGCGAGGTTGCGCTCCGTGGCGTTGCTGACGCGGATGCGGCGCTGCCACTTGCGGAGGCGATACAGCTGGGCGCGGGACTTGGTGGGGATGTTCTTGCCGTAGGAGTCCTTGTTGCGCCACCCGATCTCCGTGGAGAGACCCTTGTCGTGGATCGTGTAGGTCATGGGGGCGCCGACGCGGGCGCGCTTCTCGCGCTGCTCGTGGTCGAAGGCGCGCCACTCGGGGCCCTGGTCGATGAAGTGCTCGTCGAGGACGAGGCCGCAGGATTGGCACACCAGCTCGCCGCGTTCGTAGTCGCGGGCGATCTGCTTCGACCCGCACTCGGGGCACTGGGTGATCTCTTCGACCTGCTCGTCGGCGTTCTTCTTGTCTTGGGGCGGCATCGGGAGTCGCTCTCCGGTTGGGCGCCTTGCGGCGCCCTACGGCGTGAACACCTCGCGGTTGAGGAGCCGCAGGGGGTTCGCGCCCTTTCCGGGCTTCACGACCAGGAAGGGAGCCTTCACCGGGCCGATCACGTCCGAGACGCGACCGACGGGCTGGTTCCGCACGTCCACGAGCGTCGTGCCGATGGGCAGCATCCGGGGGGCCTTCACGAGAAGACCGGCCTGGGTGGTGTTCACGACGACGCCAGCGGAGTCACGGGCCATGGTGGGGGGCTTCCTCCCGGCCGAGGTCCGGGTCTGAACCCACTTACTCGTGGTCGTGTATATGAATGTATCGGGGACGTATTTGTACTGCCGAGGAGCCCCGACCAAGAATGCTTCGAAGTCGGCCTCCCGCCGCAGGTTCGGGTGCGTCCCCTGCAACCCAGACCTGCGGCAAGCCGATCGAACCCGTCGGGGCTCAACCTTGCTCGTCCTCGACGTCCGCCTCGTCGGCGTCGTGCTCCTTCTTTCGGGCCCCGCCCTCGGGGGTGGCCCTGCGGGCCTCGCCGCCCTTGCGCCCGATCTCGGCGTAGAACGACGGCCCGTGCTCCTTGGCGACGCGGCGGCCGCCCTTGCGCCCGATCTCGGCGTAGAACTCCAGGCCGCGCTCCTTCTTGACCTTCTCGCCCCCCTTGCGGCCCGCCTCCGCCAGGGTCATGGGCCGCTTTCGCTCGTCTCGGGGCTCCTCGGTCACGATTCGACCTCAGGGCTGGGCGTGTCGGTCTCGACGGCCCGGCTCTGCGCGACGCGCGCCTTGCCGCCCTTGCGGCCGATCTCGCGCATGTGCTCGCGGCCGCGCTTCTCGAAGACGGCCTTGCCGCCCATGCGGCCCAGCTGCGCGTAGCCCTCGGAGCCCAGCTCCTTCTTGCGGGCCTCGCCGCCCTTCTCGGCGCCGCGCTCGGCGCCCAGGCGTCCGATGGTCTGGAAGAAGGGAGTTCCGTAGCGCTCCTTGACGGTCTCGCCGCCACGGCGGCCGGCTTCGACGAAAGCACCTTCGGGGCGGTCGATCGGGGAAAGAGTGTCCTTCAGGAATACCACCTTCGGTGCGGGCGGTGGCCGCCTCGACGAAAAGCCGTTCTCGAACACTAACGGGAATGGATTGGAGGTGCATCTGACCGGATGCATGCTGGAGATATCGGTCAAGCGGAGACGACAGGCGCGGAGCGCGCAGAGACGCGGCCTGCCGCCGACGCGACGACGCGCTTCTCGGGGCCCGGGCCAGCCGGGCAGGTCTCGCGCCTCGCCGGTGACGCCACAAGCAGCGCCATCGCGTCGGGCGTGGCGGACACGAACGCGCCCGCGACGTCCATGCGATGCCCAGAGAATGACGCGCTGCGCCGAGGGGCGTCGCGCCTTGGCCCAGCGCGGTCCTCGTCAAAGCCGCGGCAGAGGCGCAGCCGAGAAGCGCGGGACCCCGCGGCCGAAGCGGCCGAGGAGTGGATAGCAATCTGGCGGCGCTCAGCGCACGAAGCTGTACCGGTCGATGAGGCGGCCAAGCTGGATGGCCTGCTCGTGCGTGACGTCGCCGTCCTTGACCTTCTCCTCGAGGAAGACCTGCGCGGCGTCGGTGCTCGTGCGCGCGCCGCGGGCGAAGAGCCCTTCGAGGAAGGCGCGGTTGTCCTTCAGCTCCATGCCGCCCGGGATCCCCGCAAGCACGGCCTTGGCGTCGAAGATGAAGTGCGTCTTGCGACCCTGCGCCATCATGCGCTTGCGGGCGCCGGGCACGGGGGCGCGCGGGGGCGGCGCGGCGTTGGGGTCCCGCGGCGTGGGCGCGCTCTTGGCGAAGCACTCGCGGCAGTAGACGGGGCGGCCCGGCGTGGGCGTGAAGGGCACGGTCGCGGCCTTGTGGCAGCGCGAGCAGGTGACGGTCGTGCGCGTGGGGTTGTGGGTGAAGGCGGGGGTGGTCATGGGAGATCAGCGTGGGGAGTGGATGGGCGTTCGCGCGCAGGCGGTGTCCGGGATCGGCGCGCGCGGCCGTGGGGAGGCGTCGCGCTCGCTCGTCCGTGGGGCCCCGAAGGGCCGGCCCATCAGGCACGCGTGGCGCGGCCTGCCGCCGCGCGGGGGAGCTCATCGGAGAAGCAGGTCGCAGAAGTCGTGGCCATCCGATTCACCCACCTAGAGCGGCCCCTGGGACGCCCATCCGGTATAAGGCCGCTGGCTGGGGTGTCACGGTGAAGGTCCAGAAACGATCTCTGAGGGCGATTTACGTCCCTTCCTGCCAGCCCGCCATGTAGTCCTTCTGGACCTTGGAGAGCTGGTCGATCTTCACGCCCATGGCGGCGAGCTTCAGCGACGCGACGCGCTCGTCCTGCTCCTTGGGGACGACGTAGACCTCCTTCTTGAGGCTCTTCGCGTGCTTGAGGAGCCACTCGGACGCCAGCGCCTGGTTGGCGAAGCTCATGTCCATGACCTCGGGCGGGTGGCCCTCGGCGGCGGCGAGGTTCACGAGGCGGCCCTCGCCCAGGACGTAGGCCTTGCGGCCGTCCTTGAGGTCGTACTCCTGCACGTTGGGGCGGACCTCCCGGACGCCCTTGCTGAGGGCCTTGAGCGCGACGAGGTTGATCTCGTTGTCGAAGTGGCCGGAGTTGGCGAGGATGACGCCGTCCTTGGCGGCCTTCAGCTCCGCCTCGTCGAGGATCCACTTGTTGCCGGTGACCGTGACCACGATGTCCGCCTCCGCGATCGCCTGCCTCATGGGGGCGACCTCGTAGCCGTCCATGACGGCCTCCAGCGCGCGCACGGGGTCGACCTCGGTGACGATCACGCGGGCGCCCATGCCGCGGGCGCGGGAGGCGAGCCCCTTGCCGACCCAGCCGTAGCCGCCCACGACGAAGACCTTGCCCGCGATGAGCACCGAAGTGGCGCGCAGCACGCCGTCGAGCGTCGACTGGCCCGTGCCGTAGCGGTTGTCGAAGAAGTGCTTCGTCATGGCGTCGTTGACGGCTACGAGCGGGTAGGGCAGGACGCCCTCGGCCGCCATGCTGCGGAAGCGGTGGACGCCCGTCGTGGTCTCCTCGGTGCCCGCGAGCACGTGAGGGATGAGGTCCTTGTGCACGGTGACGAGGCGCGTCACGAGGTCGCCGCCGTCGTCCATGGTGATGGTGGGCTTGTTGGCGAGCACCGCGTCGACGTGCTCGTAGTACTCCTGGTTGTTGACGCCGCGCCACGCGTAGACGTGGATGCCGCTCTCGGCCAGCGCCGCGGCGACGTCGTCCTGCGTGGAGAGCGGGTTGCTGCCGCAGACCGCGACCTTGGCGCCGCCGGCCTTGAGCGTCTCCATGAGCACCGCCGTCTCCTTGGTGACGTGCAGGCACGCGCCGATGGTGATCCCCTTGAGCGGCTTCGTCTGCTCGAACTCCTTGCGGATGAGCGCGAGCACGGGCATGTGCGCCGCGGCCCAGTCGATGCGCTGGCGGCCCTGCTTCGCGAGATCGGGCGACTTGATGCTGAAGGGGGGGACGGTCATCGGGCCGCCATCCGGCCTCTGCGCTATGTAGATGACCCCATCCCGGGATGGGCCAAAAAGAAGCTTCATGCATGCGTGTATGCATACACGAACCCCATGACGAAGACCGTCTCCATGGCGGACGACGCCTACGACGCGCTCCTGGGCGTCAAGCGCCCCGGCGAGAGCTTCAGCGACGTGGCGCGCCGGCTCGCGAGGCTCGCCGCGCTGGACGACGTGTTCGACCCGTCGTTCCGCCTCGAAGGCGACGGCCGCGCGTGGAAGGACGAGGTGCGGCGGGCCCGCGACAGGGACGCGCGCCCGCGGGCGGACCTCGGATGACCGTCGTCCTCGACACGGCCGGGCAAGCCCGGCCTATCGAGCACCGTGGAGGAGCAGCATGACCACGCTGCTCGACACGGCCGGGCAAGCCCGGCCTATCGAGCACCGTGGAGGA
>JAJPHT010000049.1 GCA_021325135.1 Pseudomonadota bacterium
GAACTCCGGAGTGACGATCTCCTACACCGGCGGCGGCTCGGGCAAGGGCCGCGGCGACATCACCAAGAACCTCGTGGACTTCGCGGGCAGCGACGCGCCCATGAGCGCGGCCGAGCAGGCCAACGCCACCGATGTGCTCCACGTCCCCGTGGCGGCCGGCGGCGTGGCCATCGCGTACAACGTCCCCGAGGTCGGGACGACGCCCCTGAAGTTCGACGGCGACACGATCGCGAAGATGTTCATGGGCACCATCACCAAGTGGAACGATCCCGCGCTCCAGGCGCTCAACCCCGGCGTCAGCCTGCCCGCGCAGGACATCGCCGTCGTGCACCGCAGCGACGGCAGCGGCACCACCGCGACGTTCACCGACTACCTCGTGAAGGTCAGCCCTGACTGGGCTTCGAAGGTCGGCAAGGGCAGCACGGTCAACTGGCCCGTGGGCACCGGCGCCAACGGCAACCCGGGCGTCGGCAGCCAGGTGCAGCAGATCCCCTACACGGTGGGCTACGTCGGCGCGGAGTGGGGCAACGTCAGCCAGCTCCAGACGGGCGTCGTCAAGAACAAGGCGGGCAGCTTCGTCGCGCCCACGCCCGACAAGGTGAGCGCCGCCCTGGACGCCGCCGTCGGCGCGGGCGCCTTCGACGAGAACCTCAAGGGGAGCGCCACCGACCAGGCCGGCGCCAACAGCTACCCCATCACGGCCGTGACGTGGATGCTCGTCCACCAGCACCAGGCCGACGCCGCCAAGGGCAAGGCGCTGGCCGCGTTCGCGTGGTACGTGCTCCACGACGGGCAGGCGTTGAACAACGGGCTCAACTACGCGCCCGTCCCCGCCAGCATCGTCGCCAAGGCCGAGGGGCTCGTCAACAAGATGGACTCCAACGGGCAGCCCCTCCGCTGAGGTGAGCGCCCTGGGACGCCGGGAGCACGCCGTGGACAGGACGACCCGCTACGCGCTGGGCGCCCTCGCCGCGGCCATCGCGCTCGTCTTCGCCGCGATCCTCGGCGTCCTCCTCTCCCACTCCGTGGAGGCCCTGCGCTACAGCGGCTTCCGCCTGGTGACGGGCACCACGTGGGACCCCGTGAACGGGTCGTACGGCGCGTGGGGCTTCGTCTTCGGCACGCTGGTCACGAGCCTGCTGGCCCTGCTCCTCGCGGTGCCCGTGGGCATCGCGGTCGCGCTCTTCCTCACCGAGCTTGCCCCGCGCTGGCTGCGCGCGCCCATGGGCATCCTCGTCGAGCTTCTCGCGGGCGTGCCCAGCCTCGTGTACGGCATGTGGGGCGTCTTCGTCATGGCGCCCCTCCTGCGCAAGCCCGTGGAGCCGTGGCTCGACTCCCACGTCGCCCACATGTGGGGCCACCCGATCCCCGTGCTATCGTTCCTCTTCAGCGGCCCCAAGATCGGCCTGGGCTTCCTGCTGGCGGGCATCGTGCTCGCGATCATGATCCTCCCCACCATCGTCGCCATCTCGCGCGACGCCCTCCTCGCGGTGCCGCGCCTGGAGCGCGAGGCCGCCTATGCTCTCGGCGCCACGCGCTGGGAGGTGGCGCGCAACGCGCTGCGCAGCGCGAAGGCCGGCGTCTTCGCCGCGAGCACGCTGGGCCTGGGCCGCGCGCTGGGCGAGACCATCGCCGTGACGCTGGTCATCGGCAACGTCGCCACCGTCGCGCTGCGCCTCTTCGCGCCGGGCCAGACCATCGCGTCGACCCTCGCGACGCAGCTCAACGAGGCGACCGAGCCCCTCTTCGTGAGCAGCCTCATCGCGCTGGCGCTCATCCTCTTCGTGCTGACGCTCCTCGTGAACCTGGGCGCGCGCCTCGCCATCGAGCGCCCCTGGAGGCGGTCCGCGTGACGTCCTTCTGGCGCAAGGCGCGCAACCACTCGTTCACCCTCCTCGCGGGCCTCGCGTGCGCGCTGGCCCTCGTCCCCCTGGTGAGCATCACCTGGTACGTCGCGGCGCGCGGCATCCCGGCCCTCTCGTGGAGCTTCCTCACCCACGCGCCCACCGCGCCCGACGACCCGGCCTCGGGCATCGGCCCCGCCCTCGCGGGAACGGGGCTCCTGGTGCTCCTGGCGGGCGTCCTGGGCATCCCCCTGGGCATCGCGGGGGGCATGTGGCTCGCGGAGCACGGGCGCAACGCGCGGGGCAGCGCGTTCCGCATGGTGCTCGACGCCATGGCCGCGACGCCCAGCATCGTGACGGGCATCTTCGTCTTCACCATCGTCGTCATCCCGCAGGGGCACTTCAGCGCCTTCGCGGGCGGCATCGCCCTCGCGCTCATGATCGTGCCCGTGGTCGCGCGCACCACGGAGATCGCGCTGCGCGGCGTCCCCGACTCCTTGCGCGAGGCCGGCGTCGCGCTGGGCGCCACCCACACGCGCACGCTCTTCCGCGTGGCGCTCCCCGCCGCGCGCACGGGCATCCTCACGGGCTCCATCCTCGCCACCGCGCGCGTCGCGGGCGAGACGGCGCCCCTCCTCTTCACCGCGCTCTACGCGCAGCAGTGGGTCCACAGCCTGGGCAAGCCCATCGCGGCCCTCCCCACGCTCATCTTCAACTACATCCAGCAGCCCTACCCGTCCCTGCAGCAGCAGGCGTGGGGCGCGGCGTTCCTCCTCTTCGTCCTCGTCTTCGGCGCCAACATCGTCGTGCGCGTGTCGTCCCACCTCCGGAGCCGCCAACCATGAAGACCATCATCGAATCCAAGGGGCTCCGCGTGGCCTTCGGCCAGAAGGAGGTGCTCCACGGCGTCGACCTCGCCATCCCTGAGGCCGAGATCACCGCCATCATCGGGCCCTCCGGCTGCGGAAAGAGCACGTTCCTGCGCGCGCTCAACCTCATGCACGACCTCACGCCCAGCGCGCGGATCACGGGCGAGGTCGTCTTCGACGGGCGCAACATCTACGACCCGGGCGTCGACCCCGTGGACCTGCGGCGCCGCATCGGCATGGTCTTCCAGAAGCCCAACCCCTTCCCCACCATGAGCGTGTTCGACAACGTGGCCTTCGGGCCGCGCCTGCTGGGCCTCACGCGCGACGAGGTCCACAAGCGCGTCGAGGAGAGCCTCAAGAAGGCCGCCATCTGGGAGGAGACGAAGGACCGCCTCCGCGCGCCGGCCACCGACCTCTCGGGCGGCCAGCAGCAGCGCCTCTGCATCGCGCGCGCCCTGGCGGTCAAGCCCGAGATCCTCCTCCTCGACGAGCCCACCAGCGCGCTCGACCCCATCGCCACGGCAAAGATCGAGGACCTCCTGGGCGAGCTGAAGAAGGAGGTCACCGTGGTCATCGTCACGCACAACATGCAGCAGGCCGCGCGCGCCAGCGACAACACGGCGTACTTCCTCAACGGCGACCTCGTCGAGCACGGGCCCACCGAGCGGCTCTTCGAGAACCCCAAGGACGAGCGCACCGAGGCGTACATCACCGGGAGGTTTGGATGATGGAGAGGACGTTCCACAAGGACATCGAGGACCTGGGCGCCAGGGTGGTCCGCATGGCGGAGCTGTCGCGCAAGAGCGTGTTCGACGGCGTCGAGGCCTTCGCCGCGCTGGACGCGGAGGCCGCGCGGCGCGTCATCGCGTTCAACCAGGAGATCAACAAGGCCGACGTGGGCATCGAGGCGCGCGCCCTGGACCTCATCGCGCTCCACCAGCCCATGGCCAAGGACCTGCGCGCGCTGGGCGCGTCGCTGAAGATCATCACGTACCTCGACCGCATCGGGCGCTACGGGTACGACATCGCCAAGGCCACGCTCGCGCTGGAGGGCAAGAGCCACGTCCGCAGGCTCGTGGGCATCCCCATCATGCGCGACAAGGCGCTCGCTCTCCTGGACAAGAGCGTGGACGCGTTCCGCGGGCGCGACGCCGCGAAGGCGCGCGAGGTGCAGCCCGCCGACGACGAGGTGGACGCGCTCTACGAGCAGATCTTCCGCGAGTGCCTCACCTACATGATCGAGGAGCCGCGCACCATCACGCAGTGCACGCAGTACATCCTCGTCGCGCGCCACCTGGAGCGCGTGGGCGACAACGCGGGCAAGATCGCCGAGAAGACGATCTACATGGTGACGGGCGAGCGCCGCCTCGACCCCTCCGTAGCGTGAGCGGCGCCCTCTGATCCCACCTGAGGCCACCGGAACCTCGGGAGGGGGCCTTGAAGGGGCCCGTGGCCCCACCGGGGGGCATGCCCCGCGGCCCCCTCCGCATCGACCTGCGCGAGCCCTACCGCGCGCGCCTCTCCCCTGTCCCGGAGAGCGTGAACATCCCCCTGGGCGTGCTGCTGGCCGAGCCCGAGCGGCTGCGCCCCGGCGAGCGCGTCGTCATGCTCTCCGACCGGCCCGAGCAGGCGGACTTCGCCGCGCGCCACTTCCGCGAGCGCGGCGTCGACGCCATCGCCCAGCCGTAGCGTCTCGCACGGGTTCGGCCCCACGTCGATGATCCCCGGCGCCAAAGAGGGGCCATGACGATCCCGGCAGCCGCCCTCGGGGAAGCCGCGACGCTCCCCTTCGCCCGCATCGTGGTCGCGACCGACGGCGGCCTCGCCAGCGCGCACGCCCTGGCCTGGACGCGGGCGCTGGCCTCCGCCGCGGGCGGGCGCGTGTGGCTCCTCCACGTGCGCCAGCGGCCCGGCCCCGCGGACCGGCCCGCGGCGGAGCGCGTGCTCCTCGACGCCGAGTCGACGCTGGGCATGCCCGCCGTCCACGGCCTCTTCGGCTACGGCGCGCCGGCCCCGGAGATCCTGGGTCTCGCGGGCTCCGTGAAGGCGCGCCTCCTCGTCCTGGGCGTCCAGGGGGCCCTGGACCCGGTGGCGGAGGCCGTCGCGGCCGCGTCCGGGTGCAGCGTCCTCCTGGCGCGCGGCGCGCCTCCCCCGCGCCGCGTCGCGGTGCTCCCCCTCGCCTCGCCCCAGGGGCGCCGCGCCGCCGGCATGGGCCTCGCCCTCGCGCGGACCCTGGGGGTCCCCGGCACCCTGCTGGCCGGGGCGCCCTCGACGGGGGCCGGCATCGTGGAGGCCACGCGCCTCGCCGGGGCCGACCTCCTGGTCCTCAGCGCGCGGGGCGCCGGCCGCGGCCGGGGCACGGTGCTGGACGCCGCCGCCCGCGACGTCGCCTCCCAGGCGAGCAGCAGCGTGCTCGTGCTCAAGGACCGCTTGTAGGGCCCGGCAAACGGCGTCAAGACATCTTGCATAGGGGGAGGGCCCATCTCCCCGCGGCGGCGGGCCCGTTGTGCCCCAAGTCCGGGACGCCGCCTCTCCGTCTCCCCGGCGCGACCTCCCGCGCAGTTCAAGTGGCCGGGCGCCAAGCCCCAGGATGGTCATGGCCACGCACCAGCCCCTCCCTGCAGGGGCCAGCGCCGGCGCCCCGCCGGCCCCCCTCCAGCCCGGCCCAGCGCCCCCAGGCGCGGCCCTGGCCCGCTGGCACTACGTGGACGACCGCCAGACCCACGAGGTCCACGCCGGCTTCCGCCAGTCCCCCCGCCAGGAGTTCGTCGTCCGCGAGATGGCCTACGGCAACGCCGACCCGGACCAGGTCGTGGAGTCCGCCTACCCCATCGCGGCCGCGTGGGAGGCGCGGCTCCACCACATGGAGCTGGAGGCGCGCCTCGCGATGCTGGGAAGCTACTGGCGCCACGACGCCCAGGCGGGCCCCGGCTGGACGAAGGTCAAGTCGCTGGGCGCCGCGGCCGACCTGCGCCCCGTGCAGGAGGCCTTGGTGCATGGCGAGGCGCGCGTCTATCATTTCCACCACCGCGCGACGGGCGACGACGCCGTCATCCTGGAGATCCCGCCCCGCGGCGGCGAGCCCCGCGGCTTCCTGGCCCGCATGGACTTCCGCTGGCCCGACGCGGAGACGGGCGCCATCCGCATCCTCGCCAAGGGCGTCCCCGCCGTGCTCCTGCGAAGCGTGCTGGCGCGCGAGCACATGGACCTCCAGGCGCGCGGCCACGAGAAGCTCGTCTTCACGCAGGACTTCCTGCGCGCCCACAAGCAGGGGTGGAAGCGCGACACGCTGGAGGCCTACCAGACCATGCTACGCCGCATCTCTGAAGGGCGGCTGGAGAAGCCCAAGCCGGGCGAGCCCGCGCCGCTTCCGGCCGACTCCACGTACACCGACTTCCTCGCCTCCCTCACCGACCCCCGCGTCCTCGCGCTCCACGCGCGCTTCCTGGAGCCGGGCGAGGAGGCCGAGCTGATCCGCGCGGGCGAGGTCGCCATCAAGCGCGCCATCCAGCAGAAGCGGCAGGGCAAGCCCCCGGCCGACCAGATCTTCCTCAACGTCCTGGAGGCCAGCCTCCTCGCCCGCGCGGGCATGCGTCCGGGCCAGCGCGCGCACGTCGACCCCGAGGTCGCCGCCATGGTGCGGCGCTTCGCGTACTACCTCTGAGCCTGCGCCGCGCCGCGCGCCTGGCCGTCCGCCTCGACGTTCGCGCTGCGGTCGACGCGCAGGACCTTCGCGCGCACTCCGCGCTGCGCCAGGCGCGCCAACACCTGCCGGCACGCCGCGCGCGCCTCCGCCGCCTCGCCCGACATGGAGGGGCGCCGCGACGCGAGCCCCTTCGCCACCAGCGCGCTGTCGGTGCGGATCTCCAGCGAGTCCCCCGGCTGGAGCGCCTCCTCGGCCCACGCAAGGGCCTCCCGCATCGCGCGCCACTCCGCGACGTGGCTCGGGCACGCGGGCAACGCGCCGCGCCGCACGACGTCGCCCGGGCGCGCGACGAACGCCCAGCCCGCCCCGTCCTCCCCCACGTAGCCGTCGGTCGAGAGGACGACGAGGGTCACGCCCTGCGGGTGGGGCGTGCAACCGCTTGGCCCTTCGCACGCGCCCGCCTCTTCGAGCCGCGTATCAGAAAGGCCATCCCGCGCGGGGGCAACCCTCCCTCAACCGGCGTCTCACGCCGGGATCGCCCGCGCCCCCGCATGGCAACAGCCTCCCAGCCTCCAAGCAACAGCCTCCCCAAACAGCAATTCTGAGGGGGCGCGGGCGACAACTTTCCTCCCCTGGGACGACTCCGACGAGCTTCCTCTTGCCCGAGGGGCTTGGGGGGTGGTTCTGGGGCGCTTGCTTTGCGCTTGCGCCGCTTCTGGTGCGGACTGGCCGTCGCAGGCCCAGGTGCGGCCCCACCGGAGGCCGGCCTCAGGTTGCGCAGGTGTGGCCACACCTGCGGCAGCGCCGCGCCGCCGCCAGCGCTTCCGCTGGTCCAGAGGCCGCTCCGTTCGCCCATCACTCGTCACGTCTGGGTGTCGGAGAACAAATTCTTCGTCATCGCGGCGGGGCCGGATGGCCCCGGCGTCGCAGGGCGCGCCTTCCACTTGAAGGCGCCCCCCGCACGTTCTTGGGAGGCGGGCGCCTTCGGGCCGGCGTGACCTTCGAGACCGTGCCCGTCGTCCACGTCGTGGCCGGGCGCTTCCCCGAGTA
Organism: Pseudomonadota bacterium; assembly: GCA_021325135.1. Classification (GTDB taxonomy): domain Archaea; phylum Thermoplasmatota; class SW-10-69-26; order JACQPN01; family JAJPHT01; genus JAJPHT01. Next base: position 7,410 of record JAJPHT010000049.1, read on the forward strand.
CCCGGGCGCGGACCCGGAGCGCGCGCTGACGACGCTGGCGCGGAGGTTCGGCCGCGTCGCGCTGGTGGACGCCTCGGGCATCCAGGTCAACGAGCCCCAGGTGGAGTTCATCCAGGACGCGTCGCGCCACCGCTCGCTCTGGGTGGACGCGGGCCCGCGCTATGCGACCGACGCCATGGACGTGCTGGTGGCGGGCGCGGAGACGGCGACGCTGCGCTGGAACACGCTCCGGGACGCGAAGGAGCTGGAGGAGGCGGCGGAGCTTGCGCAGGCGGGCTCCCTCTTCGTGGGGCTGGAGTACCCCAAGGGGCGCTTCCTGGCGAACCCGCGCGACGCGCGCTCCGCCGACGAGGTCGCGCAGCTGGCCGAGCGCCTGGGCGTCGGGCTCGTCTTCATCCTGGACGACCCCGAGGAGCCGGGGCTGCGCGCGCTGCCCCCCGCGCAGACGGCGCGCTGGGTGCAGGGCATCCCGCGCCGCCTCGCGGCGGAGGCGCAGGAGATGGGCTTCCAGGGCGCGCTCCTCGCGCCCGCGGAGCTTCCCCCGGAGGAGTCCGCCTGAGCGACCTGCTGCGGGCCGTCGCGTTCGCGTACCAGCGCAAGGGCGCGCGCTCCATGCCTCGCATGGACCTGCACATGATCCTCTCCATGGACCTGCGCTGGTTCGCGCCCGAGGAGTCGAAGAAGGTCGTCGCCCGCGCGCTGGAGGGGGGCCTCGTCGTCGCGGAGGGGGACGCGCTCCGCGTCGCCTTCGACCCCGCGGCCGTGGAGGTGCCCCTGAGCTTCCGCCCGCAGGCCCGCGCGCTCCTGGAGGAGCCGCTCCCCGAGGTCCCCGCCCCGCGCGCGGCGCCACGCCCCGCGCCCGCCCGCGACGAGGAGGCCCACGCCGAGCGGGCGCGCCGCGGCGGCCTCCTCTCGCTGGAGGTCGCGAGGCTCGTGGTCGCGCGCCGCGCGGGCGAGGACGTGGCGCCCCGCCTGGCCGAGGCCGAGGCGTCGCTCCTGAAGCCCTAGTCGGGCCGCTCCACGCGGAGGCTCAGCTCGGTCATCGTCGCGCGGAAGTAGCGCAACCCCTTCTCGCGCCTCTCCTCCAGCAGGGGCATCATCTTCTGGATGGCGACGCTCACGGTGCCGGGCGCCTCGCCGATGCGCTCCGCGATCTCCGAGAGGTACATCCACCCTTCCCCCTTGCGGCGGGCCCGCGCCAGCTCGCGCAGGATGGCGACGTTCACGCTGGCGCCCAGCATGCGGACGAGGCGGGCCACCTCGTCGGCCTCGCGGGTGAGGAGCCACTCGTCCTTCGCCATGCTTCCCATGGAGCCGATGGAGTCGCGCCACTTGAAGGTATTGCGAGTACGTGAACATTGGATTTTGAAAAATCGCAAAATACTAAATGCGCGGCGCCATTGCGCCCCTTGCGGGAACCCGATCCGGGGCTTGCCCCGGAGAGGCCGGGAGGCAGGAGCGCAAGCTCCACCCTGGGCCGCCTCCCACCCACGCCCCTTCGGTCCGCGGGCGCACACCACGCGGAGCCATTCTTGTCAGGGGGTCCCCCGCGCGGTCCGCGCCTCGCTCGCGCGGGCCACCTTCCTTCCACGCGGAGCGCCGCGGGCCGTTGATCCTTTCTCCGCCATCCTTCAGCCGGCGGTCCAACAACGCTTTATCTCCCTTCCCGGGTCGAGCGGCCGAGAAGCCATGCTTCCCCGTCTCGTCGCCCTCGCGCTCGTGGCCGCGGCCCTCGCGGCCGGCTGCATCCAGCCCTCGGACCCCTCCGTCCAGGACTCGCCGCCCCCCAACACGCACAACTCGGGGGGCAACATGACGGCGAGCGAGCAGCGCACGGACTCCACCTGCGCGGGGAACGGCGGGGACAACGCCTTCTGCGCCTCGCGCACCGTCTCCGTCTCGGGCTCCCTCAGCGGCGTCGCCAAGATGGACGTCGACCTCAAGACGGTCAACGGCCACGTCAACGTCAAGCAGGGCGGCACGGGCTCGTGGAGCCTCGTCGCGGTGCTGAAGGCCTACGGCGCCACGCAGGAGGAGGCCAACGCGAACCTGGAGCGCGTCGTCTACACCTGGCGCCACACCGATGGCACGTCGCACTTCGTCCAGGCCGAGGCGCGCCAGCCCGACGACTGCCGCTGCAACGCGCAGGCCAGCATCGACGCGACGCTCCCCTCGGACGTCGTCATGGTGGTGACCACGGAGACGACCAACGGCGCCATCAACGTCCAGGGCAAGACCGACGGCCTCTCGGCGCAGTCCACCAACGGCGCCGTCTCCATCAACGCCGACGTGACGCAGGTCTCGCTGGAGACGACCAACGGGCAGATCGACGCGACGCTGCGCCCCACGGCCAGCGGCCGCATCGGCGCGGAGACCACCAACGGCCAGGTCCAGCTTCGCCTCCCCGAGGACGCGACGCACGGCTACGACGTCACGGGCCGCACGACCAACGGCGTCGTGGAGATCGGCCTCAAGGACGGCGACCTCGGCCCCTGCCCGCAGGGCTCGCAGTACTACACGCCCCCCTGCAACGAGCGCACGTTCAAGACGCACGGCTTCGACCAGCGCGCGATCCAGGAGATCGTGAGCGCGACGGGGACCAACGGCCGCATCGTCGTCGACGCCATGTGAGGTGGGATCGTGCGCGCCCTCCTTCCCCTCGTGGCCCTCGCCCTCCTCGCGGCCGGCTGCATCCAGCCCGACGCGCCCTCCGCGACGGAGAAGGCCACCGGCTCGCCCCCCTCCAGCGCCACGGCCGCCATGACCGGCGAGGAGTCCAGCAAGGACTCCACCATGCCCTGCCTGGAAGGCGTGGGCGTCAGCGGGACCGCCGTGCCCGGCGCCTTCTGCGCGGTCCGCACCGTCACCGTGAGCGGCACGATCTCGGGCATCGCGGAGCTTCCCGTGGACCTCTCCACCTTCAACGGCCCCATCGCGGTGAAGGAGTCCAGCGAGGGCGCCTGGAGCCTCGTCGCGACCCTCACCGCCCGCGGCACGACGCCCGACGAGGCGACGGCGAATCTCGCCAACGTCTGGCTGGAGTGGGACCACGCGGACGGGGGCGCCCACCGCGTCCACGCTCGAGCCAAGGTCAACGGCTCCAACGACGGCGGCTACGCGGCCTCGCTCACGCTGGCGCTCCCGCCCTCCGTCGCGACGCGCCTCGCGGCCTCCGACGGCTCGGGCGGCATCAGCGTGGAGGGGGGCAACGCCGAGGCGCTCTCCCTCTCCACCGGCTCGGGCGCCATCTCGGCGAAGACGCGCGTCGTCGACGCGACGCTCCACACCGGAAGCGGCTCCGTCGACGCGACGCTGACGCCCACCGCCGAGGGGAAGATCGCCGTCTCCACCGGCAGCGGCAGGGTGTCGCTCCGGCTCCCCGAGGACGCGGAGCGCGGCTACGCGCTCACGGCCTCCACGGGCAGCGGCTCCATCGACGTGGGCCTCAAGGACGGCGACCTCACGGCCTGCCCCCAGTACGGGCCGTGCAACCACCGCGAGTTCCACACCAGCGGCTTCTCCTCGCGCGCGATCCGGTCCACCGTCTCCCTCTCCACGGGCAGCGGCGGCGTGTCCGTCCAGCCCGCGTAGACGGCTATTTCCGTCCCCGCCGGGCTCCAGGCGCGTGACCCGCGTCTGCATCCGCACCGGCAGGGAGGATGGCAGACGGGCGGCGCCGCGGGGCCATCAGGAGGTGGCCCTCCGGTGACGCGCGTCTGCATGGGCGGGACGTTCGACGTGCTCCACCGCGGGCACCGCGCGCTCCTGGACGCCGCCTTCGCGGCCGGCGACGAGGGCGTGAGCATCGGCGTCACCACCGACGCGTTCGCCAACGAGCGGCGCGCGCGCAAGGTCCACCCCTACGCGCAGCGCGTCGCGGCGCTGCGGAGCTTCCTCGCCGAGCGCGGCCATCTCCCCCGCGCGGAGATCCTCCCCATCGACCACCCGTTCGGCTTCGCCATGGAGCCGCGCTTCGACGCCATCGCCGCCACCGAGGAGACGGTGGGCACGGCCGAGGCCATCAACCAGGAGCGCCGCGCCCGCGGCATGAAGGAGCTTCGCATCGTGCTGGCGCCCTACGTGCTGGCGGACGACGCGCGCCCCATCAAGAGCACGCGCATCCGCAACGGCGAGCTGGACGCGCAGGGCCGCCTCACGCGCCCGGTGCGCGTCGCGGTGGGCTCCGACAACCCCGTGAAGGTCGAGGCGACGAAGCTCGCCGCGCAGCGCCTCTACGGCGAGTGCGACGTGCGCGGCTTCCCCGTGCGCACGGGCGTCCCCGAGCAGCCCCGCGAGCGCGAGACGTGGGAGGGCGCGCTGGCCCGCGCGCGCGAAGCGCTGGTCGCGTGGCCCGAGGCGGACTTCGGCGTGGGCATCGAGGCCGGCGTGTTCGCGCTGGAGGAGGGGCTCATGGACGTGCAGGCGTGCGCGGTGGCCGACCGCATGGGGCGCGTCACCTACGGCCACGGCCCCGGCTTCGCGCACCCTCCCCCCGTGGCCTCCGCGCTGAAGGCGGGCCGCAGCGTGGGCGACGCGCTGGGCGAGATGAGCGGCGACCCGGACATCGGCCGCAAGGAGGGCGCGGTGGGCTGGCTCTCCCGGGGGCACGTCACGCGGACCGTGCTCACCGAGCCCGCCGTGATCATGGCGTTCCTGCCGCGGCTGCGGCCTGAGCTGTACGGGCTGTGAGATGTGTCCGGGGCCTCGCGGCTTTCACACGAATCCCCGACCGTCGGCCGTTACTCTTATCGCCGCTGCGGGCGTCTCGGGGCGCGGAGGATACTCCGTATGTTGCGCACCACCCTGCTCTTGGTCACGCTGGCCTCGTTCGCCCTGCTCCTGGTCCCCGCCTCGCAGGCCCAGCCCCTTCCCAACTGCACCGTCCACTCGGCGAACGTCGTGCCCATCATCACCTACTATCCGGACACCGGCGACATCGGCATCGCCTGGAAGGGCCCCATCGTCGAGTGCGACAACGGCCTCACGCTGCCGTAGCCCAGCGTCCTCAGCGGCGCCGCGCGAGCGCGAGGAGCACCGCGCCCGCGGCGCCCGCCCCGGCGAGGCCCATGGCGGCCGCGCTGGGGAAGAAGGGCACCTGCGTCGCCTGCACGTCCACGCTGCGCTCGCACGAGGACGCGACCACCGTGCCGCTGTGGTAGGCCACGACGTGGAATTGATAGCTTCCCGCGGCGAGCCCCGTAGCGGTGAAGTCGCGCGCGTCGCCGCTGAGCACGGGCGAGACGGCCGAGTCGTTGGCCGACCCCTGGTGTCCGACCACCTGATAGCCGTCCGCGCCGCCGAAGCCCGTCCAGTGGAACCGCACCTCGCCGGGGCCGTCCGCCGTCGCCATGAAGTCCAGCGGGCAGAAGTCGCCCTGCGCCTGGACGGCGGGCGCAAGGATCGTCGCGAGCAGGGCCAGCCCAAGGGGGGTCGCGCGCATGCCGCCCGGGCTGGGGGCCCCCTTCATTCCGTTCCTGGTACATGGGGCGGTGTGACGCTGGAGCCGCGAAAAAGGCCGTTTTGATGTCGTGAATCGCATCTAAGTCGTACCCATACGATATGACGTGGGCCCCGGTCACGAATCCCAAAGGTATTTCCTCTGCGTGGCGTAAGGACGACCCTCCACCTGGGCCCCGCGCCCGGGGGGTGTCCCTTGTGAAGCCCGAGATCCGCGTCCCCATCCCCGGCCCCAACGCGACCAAGGTCGTCGAGCGCGACCACCGCGCGCTGTTCACCACCACCAAGACGGCCCCCATCGTGGCCGCCAGCGCCAAGGGCGTCTGGGTCACCGACGTGGACGGCAACCGCATCCTGGACTTCACCTCCGGCGTGGGCGTCGTGAACTGCGGCTACTCGCACCCCAAGATCGTGAAGGCCATCCAGGACCAGGCGGCGAAGCTCATCCACTTCGCGGGCACCGACTATTATTACGACTCGCAGGTGGACCTCGCCGAGCGCCTGACGCAGATCGTCCCCGGCCCGTGGGCCAAGAAGGTCTTCTACACCAACAGCGGCACCGAGTCCAACGAGGCCGCCATCAAGATCGTGAAGGCGCACCACCCGGACCGCCAGCAGTTCCTCGCCTTCCAGGGCGCCTTCCACGGACGCACCATGGGCAGCCTCGCGTTCACCGCCAGCAAGCCCGTGCAGAAGCGGGGCTTCTTCCCGTGGATGCCCGGCGTCACGCACGTCCCCTTCCCCAACCCGTACCGCAACGCGTGGGGCATCGACGGCTACGAGCACCCCGCGGAGCTGGCCAATCGCGCGCTGGACTGGATCGAGACGCTCTTCAGCACGAGCCTGCCCCCCGAGGACGTGGCGGGCCTCTGGTTCGAGCCCGTACAGGGCGAGGGCGGCTACGTCGTGCCCCCCAAGGAGTTCTACCCCAAGCTCGCGAAGCTCGCGCGCGACCACGGCATCCTCCTCGTCGCCGACGAGGTGCAGTCCGGCTTCGGGCGCACGGGCAGGATGTTCGCGCAGGAGCACTTCGGCGTCGCGGGTGATGTCACCTGCCTCGCCAAGGGCATCGCCAACGGCATGCCCATGGGCGCCGCCGTCGCCCGCGCGGACCTGGACTTCGACAAGAACGGCCGCCACAGCAACACCTACGGCGGCAACGTCCTGGCCACCACCGCAGGCCTCGCCACGCTGGACGTGCTCCAGGGCGAGGGGCTCGTGGAGAACAGCGCCCGCGTGGGCGAGCATCTCCACAAGCGCCTGCGCGAGCTTCAGCAGAAGCGCGAGGTCATCGGCGACGTGCGCGGCCTGGGCCTCATGCAGGCCATGGAGTTCGTCAAGGACCGCCGCACCAAGGCCGTCGACCCCGCGTTCAAGGACCGCGTCGTGGACGAGGCCATGAAGCGCGGGCTCGCGCTCCTCCAGTGCGGCAAGGCCGGCGTGCGGTGCATCCCGCCGCTGTGCATCACCGAGGCCGAGGTGGACGCGGGCGTCGAGGTGCTCGACCAGGCCATCCGCGCGGCCCTCGCGTGAGGCTCAGAGCGTCACGCGGCACGCCGCCGTCGCGCCGCAGAGCGCCGTGACCTCGACGTAGCCGGTGACGTTGCTGGGCAGCGGGGTGCTGGTGCTGCCCACCGTGGCCCACGGAAGCGTCTCCGGCGTGCCCGAGGGGTCGATGCCCCCCGGCGGCGTCGCGCAGAAGGGGCCCAGGACGCACACGGGCGCGGGCGCCGGCTCCACGGAGGGGAGGTCGACCTCCTTCCAGCCCGGCGTCACGGTGGGCGTCGGGACGCTGAAGGGTCCGTCGCGCACGTCCAGGCAGGCGTTGGTGAGCGCCGAGGGCTCGTGCTCGAAGCAGAGCGGGCCGTGGCACTCCACGGTGGCGTCGAACGAGACGGCCTTGACGCCCTGCACGTAGGCCTCCAGGTGCGCGGTGCCCGCGTCGCAGTCGATCCGGTCCACCACGATGGGCATGGTGTTGGGCGCGCAGGCGCCCACGCCGCCCGTCTCGTTGAACCGCACCTGGCCGTCGGAGCCCTGGACCTCCACGCCGTTGGCGCGGACCTCGAAGGAGGCCATGCGGGTGCCGGAGGAGTCGAGGGTGGCCTTCAGCGCCGCGGGCTCGTGGCCCACGCAGGTCGTCCCCCAGATGGAGACCCAGAGGTCCGCCGTGCCGGTGGCGTAGACGGGGTCGAAGGGGGTCGTCGCGTCGGCCCCGTGGAGCGCCAGGGGCGCGGCGAGGGCACTCAGGGCAAGCAGGATCGTGCGGTTCTTCATGGGAATCTCTTCGGGCGGGGGGCCGCCGACGTCTCCATCCCCCGGGGGGACTTGGGCTTGGGCAAGCGTTCGCCTGCCTCGATCCGTCCGGCTTTATGCGAGCAGCGCCCGATGGCGCGGACCGCGATGCCCGACGACTCCGAGGAGACGCACGAGGAGCTGGCCACCACGCTGGCCGCCCTGGCGAACGCCACGCGCCTCGCCATCCTCAAGGCCGTCGTCGTGCCGCGGCCGCTGCACCTCATCCGCGTGCGGACGCTCTCGGAGCGCGGCGTGGAGGGCCCGCGCCTCGCCAGCCGCCAGGCGGTGAAGGAGCACCTGGACCGGCTCGTGCAGCACGGCATCGTCCACACGCGTGAGGGGGGGCAAGAGGGCGTGGAGTACGTGGTCAACCACCGCCGGCTCTTCCAGATCTCCGAGGAGGTGCGCGACCTCGCCTCGGTCCGCATGAGCGCGGACGTGGTGGAGGAGCCCACCATCCCCGCGGCGCAGCCCGGCGGCGCGCGCCCCGAGCCCGGGCCGCGGCTCCTCCTGGTCAAGGGGCTGCGCGAAGGGCGGACCTTCGAGCTTGGCCACGTCGCGCCGGGGGAGCCCCTCGTCCTGGGGCGGCGCGACCGCTCCGAGGTGCCCCTCTCCTACGACCCCTACGTGTCGAGCCGCCACGCGCTGCTGGCGCGCCAGGGCGAGGGGTTCACGCTGGAGGTGGCGCCCGAGGCGACGAACCCGGCCTACGTCAACCTCGTGGCGCTCCAGCCCGGCGAGCCGCGGCCGCTGCGCCACGGCGACGTCATCCACCTGGGGCGGAGCGTCCTCGTGTTCTGGGAGCGATGACTTCGAAGGCCTCCAGGCACGCTCCGGCCTCGGGGCGCGCCGCGGGGTCGCGGTCGAGCATGCGGCGCAGAAGACCGGCAAGCCCGGCGTGGGGCCCCCCTTGGGCCAGCGCGTCCAGCCGCTCGGGGAACGCGCCGGGCGCCGCGCCGTCCAGAAGGTCCAGCGCGACGACGCCCGCGGAGTAGACGTCGGAGCGTGGCGAGGGCGCGGCCCCCGCCAGCACCTCGGGCGCCGCATAGCGCGGCGTGAAGCGCGGCTCGACGCCCGCCTCCGGCGCGCCCGGGAGCGTGACGGAGCGGAGGATGCGCGCGCTGCCGAAGTCCGCGAGCTTGGCGCCTCCCGAGGAGAGGAGGACGTTGCTGGGCTTCACGTCGCCGTGGACGATGCCCACCTCGTGGACCGCGGCGAGGCCGGCCAGGACATCGCGCGCGATGCCGCGGGCCCTCTCGGGCTCCACCTCGCGGCGCGCGCGCAGCAGGTCCGCCACGGTGCCGCCCTGCGCCAGCTCCATGACGAGGTAGTGCCGCCGGCCGTAGTCCACCACGTCGTGGACGGTCACGACGTTGGGGTGCGAGAGCGCCCCCGCCGCGCGGGCCTCCGCCAACGCCTGGGAGACGTCGCCCGCGGCGGGCTCCTCGTCGTACTCCTTCACCGCCACGTCGCGCTGGAGCCTTTCGTCGCGGGCGAGGAACGTGCGCCCCGTGGCGCCCTTGCCCAGCGTCGCGCGGATGCGATAGCGCGATGCCAGCAGGAGCCCTTCGCGCAGCGGCACGGCCCGCTCCGCGAGCCCGCGCGCGAGGCGGACCTCCTCGTCCGAGAGCCCCAGGTCCCGGCGCAGCCGCGGCAGGTCGCCCCCGGAGGAGCCCTCCAGCGAGCGCTCCAGCGCGGCCTGGTACACCTCCAGCCGGCGCGGGCGCGTGGCGTCCTCGGCGAGCGCCAAGGGGAGGGCGCGCTCCACCGCCGAGAGGGCGAGGAAGCCCAGGAGCGCCAGGAGGAACGCCAGGAGCACGCCGCCCAGCGGGCCTCCAGAGAAGAGGGACGGGTCGGCGCTCACGAGGAGGAGCGCCAGGATGCCGCCGCCCACGAGGACGCCTGCCGTCGCCAGCGCCCGCAGCCCGGCGCGCTGCGCGCGCGGGGGGAGGCCGAAGAGCTGGAAGCGCAGGATGGAGTAGCCCACGAGGCCCGCGAAGACGAGCCAGCGCGAGGAATAGCGCGCCCGCTCCAGCGTGAGGAGGACGTACCCGCCTGGCGTCGCGGCGTCGAGGGAGACCCCGCGGTGGGCCAGCGCCGAGAGCGTCGCCCACACGGGCGTAGGGGCCCAGACCACCAGCGCGAGGAGCCCGAAGCCCTGGAGGATCCGCCGCAGCGCGCGCCGCCCGCGGGGCCGGGCCTCCAGCGGCGTCCGACGCAGGAGGAGCGAGCCCGCGGCGAGCGTCGCGGCCACCGTCAGCAGGACCTCCAGGACGCGCACGAAGAGAAGCTGGTACGCAGGGCCCACGGGCGGCGAGATGGCGCGCACCAGCTCCGCGGAGGTCTCCAGCGAGAGGCCGAAGCGCGAGAACACGGCGATGCCCAGCCCCACGAGGACGAGGTGCCCCTGGCGCTGGCGGATGGCGCTCGTCGCGGAGGCGTGGTCCTTCCAGAGGAGCACGAACGCCGCGGCGTAGGCTCCCAAACCATACGCGAGGAGCAGGAGCGAGGGGCCGGTGCTCCCGAAGGGCCCCACCTCGACGCCCAGCTCCCCGATGATGGGCAGGCGGATGGGCAGCAGGAGATCGGCCGCGAGGAACGTCGCGGCGCCGCCCGCGCAGAGGGCCAGGGCGCGCCGCGCCCGCGACGAGGGCGCGCAGAACGCGACGGCGAACGCCAGGAGCGCCAGCGGGTTGAGGACCTGCCCCGCGATGCGGAGCGCCTCCAGACGCGGCAGCCACGTCTCCTGGAGGGGCGTCGGCGTCGCGGGCACGCCCGCGCGGTTCCAGCCGGTGCCCAGCGTGACGAGGTAGGCGGAGTCGAGGACGTACCCCACCGCGAGGAGGCCCAGGAACGCCGCGAAGAGGAGGTTCCGGCTGTCGCTGCGGCGGGCCGCGACGACGAGGGCCGCCACCACCAGCAGCACGACCCCAAGGAAGACGTCGGGCGCGTTCGACAGGTACGAGGAGAAGGAGGCCAAGGCGCAGCGTGCCATTCCTCCCAGGGGGTCAAAGGTCCTTTGGAGCCGCGTCGGCTCCGGAGGCTCCGCGCGGGGGCACCGCCAATGGCTTTAAGAGCGAGGCCCCCCACTCCGCGCCGGTTGTTGCCATGGCCCGAGGTCCCCCCCTCGTCCTCGCCGCCCTCCTTCTCCTGAGCGCGCTCCCCCTGGCGGCGCCTCCCGCGTCGGCCGCGGAGGCCAAGGCGCTGGACCACGGCCTGCCGCAGCCCATGGTGGGCGTGGGCGCGGTGCAGGTGGGCGGAAGCGTGTACCTCCTGGGCGGCCGCTCGGCCGACGGCACGTACAGCAACCAGATCGTCAAGTACGACCCCGCCACCGGCGCGAACTCCACCGTGGCGACGTTCCCCGACGTGAGCATCGCGCCGGGCTCCTCGGAGCGCTACGCGGGCTCGGTGGCCGCGCACGGCACCAAGGTCTACTACTTCGGCGGCGCCACCAGCGTCCAGGGCAACGTGGGTGGCCAGCCCGCGAAGCTCCCCAAGCCCATCCCCGACATCGTGGTCTACGACACGGCGACGCCCGACAAGGCGCCCTACGTGCTCTCCTCGCAAGTGCGCGCCTGCCCGCCGTCCAACCCCTCGTGCGCGTCGCTTCCGGGCGAAGGCGCGTGGGGCATGTCCCTCGCGGTCGTGGGCGACGTGGCCTACCTCTTCGGCGGCTTCACGCTGGACATCTCCACCTACAACTTCGAGCGCCACGACTGGATCCTCGCCTTCGACATGGGCACGGAGACGCTCACTCAGCTCTCCGCCACGCTGCCCTACCCCGTGCAGGACGCGGGCGCGGCGTTCGTGAGCGCGCCCTCGCAGCAGGTCTACCTCTTCGGCGGCCTCGCCAACAACGGCACCGCGAACCTCTGCCCGGGACGCTACGTCACCAACGACACCACCGGCGAGCAGGAGTACCAGCGCCCCTCGCTCTGCCTCACGGACCAGATCATCCGCTGGGACCCGCAGCTCCAGCTCAACGCCGAGGTCGCGGACGCGAAGCTCCCCTACCGCGTGCAGTTCGCCTCCGCGGGCTCCGTGCGCGGCACCAAGGCCTACGTGCTGGGCGGCCTCCTCGTGGACGGCACCGCCTCGCAGGCCATCCTGGAGTTCAACCCCTCCTCCACGACGCCGCTGCGCACCCTCACGCCGCGCCTGGACCCCGGCCTCTTCGGGAGCGGGCTCACCGCGGGCGACACCGCGCTCACCCTCTGGGGCGGCCGCGTCGGCGACCCCAACCAGCTCACCGGCGACGTCGTGCGCTTCGACCCCAACCCCACGGCGCCCTTCCCGCCCGCGGGCGCCACCGCCGCGCGCACCGGCTCGGGCATCCACCTCACGTGGCAGCCGCCCACCTACGACGGCGACTCGCCCGTCACGGGCTACCGCGTCTTCCGCGCGGGGGCAGACGGCAACCAGACGCTCCTCACGCCGCAGCCCGTCACGGGCCTCTCCTACGACGACGCGTCGGTGAAGCCGGGTGCCAACTACACGTACCGCATCACGGCGCGCAACTCCATCGGCGAGAGCGATCCCGCCACCGTCAGCACCGCGACGGGCACGACGCCCCCGGGCCCCGTCTCCTCCTTCTCTGTCTACCCCGGCAACGGGCAGGCCGTCCTCAAGTGGGCGGCGCCCCTGGAGACCGGCGGCGCTGATATCACCGGCTATCACGTCTACTGCAACTGCAGCGACCGGCCCGTGAGCGTCGACGCCTCCACGCGGACCTACGCGTGGACCGGCCTCTCCGACGGCGTCGACTACGGCTTCACCCTCCGCGCCGTGAACGCCAAGGGCGAGGGCGCCGCGTCGCCCACGCTCCACGCCATGCCCGCGCCCGTGCCCGACGCGCCCGTGAGCGTCACCGCGCAGCCCGCGGGCGGCAGCGGCAGCGACGCGACGGGCATCGCCGTCTCGTGGGTCGGGCCCTCAAGCTCCGTGGACCGCTTCCTGGTTCTGCGCGGCGCGGCCCCCGACGCCATCACGCAGACCGTGGCGAACCTCACCGCGGACCAGTCCTCCTTCACCGACCAGGCCGTGGCGCAGGGCGGCACGTACTACTACGCGGTCGTCAGCGTGAACGCGGCCGGCGCCAGCCCGCCCACCGTCTCCGACGCGGTCGCGCTGGTGGACCCGCCCGGAGCGCCCACCGCGGTCCAGGCCACCGGGCTCGAAGGGCTCGTGCAGCTGACGTGGAGCGCGCCGCAGGACCTCGGCCACGCGACGCCCTCGGCCATCACCTACGTCGTCACGCGCACCTCGCCGGGCTCCACGCTGGGGAAGATCATCTCGCCCCCGGGCCTCAAGGACACCGCGTTCGCGGACCGCACCGCGACGCCCGGCCTCACCTACTCGTACACCGTCACGGCGCAGAACCCCGTGCGCGGCACGCCCAGCGCGGCCGTCACCGCCGTGGCCAAGGTCGTCACCAACAAGCCGCCCGTCGCGGCGCTCACCATCCTCCCCGCCATCGCGACGGCGGGCGACCCCGTGACGCTGGACGCCACGCAGTCCCACGACCCGGACGGCTCCATCGAGCAGTACGCCTTCGACTTCGGCGACCACAGCGACCCGGTCCGCTCGGCCAACGCCACCGTGACGCACCACTACGCGCAGAACGGCACCTACGAGGCGACGGTCGTCGTCACCGACAACCGCGGCAACGTCAGCGCGCCCGTCTCGGCCCGCGTCATCGTGGGCACGCTGGTGGGCAGCGGCGACGGCAGCGGCGAGGTGGGCGGCGCGGGCAGCACGCCCGGCTCCTCCAGCACGGGGGCGACGCCGGCGCGGCCCGGCTCCAGCTCGCCCAAGATCCCCGCCCCTGGCGTGGGCCTCGTGGCGTTGGCCGCCGTGGCGCTGGCCCTGGCGACGCGCCGTCACCTCCGCCGGTGAAAGGCGCAGCATCAAGAGCCGGGCAGGCCACGGTCGGCCCGGAGGCTTGTTGCCGCAAGCCCAGGTGTTGCCATGAAAGCCATCGTCCTCGCCGCCATCGCCTCGGGCGCCGTGGCCGCCAAGCAGGGCCCTCCCGACGACAGCACGGCCCGCGTCGACCTCACGAAGTTCGGCGGCCCCATCGTCTACGTCATGTGCGCAGAAGCTACTTCGCTCTCCAACTGCGAGAGCCCCACCTTCTGGCAGGAGAACAACGCGCTGGACAACCTCCAGACGCACCCCTTCGTGACCCACGAGAAGACGTGGGCCCCCGACAGCCGGCTGCTCCTCTAGATTCTCATCTTCATCTCTTTGAGCAGGGCGCGGTACGCTCCGCGCTCCTGCCCCGCGGCCCGCGCCCACGCCACCGTGAGCGCGCCGCCCGCGACCACGCTGGCCGCCGCGGCCCACGCGCCGAAGGCCAGGGCGGCGGGAGCGCCCAGCAGGGCGACCCCCACGGCCGCGAGGCCCATCCTCTGCGTGACGCGGCTGCGGCGCGCGAGCGCGCGGACCTCCGGAAGCGTGGCGGGGCGCATGTCTCCTGGGGAGCGTCGCGGGGGGATTCTCCCTTCTGCTGGCCGCGGGTGCGGCGCTGTGTCGCTGTGCTGAGCACGTCTCAACGCCACGGCGCGACGGACGAGGGGATACGGGGTTCCCGAATCGTCGCGTCGTGGCGCCGTGGCGTCGTCGCGTCAAGACGTGACGAAGAGGACTCCCCGCGCGCTCACACGTTCGGCGCGTCGACCTGCTCGAAGGCGATATCGCCGCGGACGAGCGCCGTCAGGGCGGGCACGAGCTTCGCGCGGGCGAGGCGCTTCTGCGCGCCCGTGTCGCGCTCGCGCAGCGTGACGGTGCCGTCGTCCTTGGACTGGTAGTCGATGGTCACGCAGAAGGGCGTGCCGATCTCGTCCTGGCGCGCGTAGCGCCGGCCGATGGCGCCGCCATCGTCGTACTGCGCGGCGAGCCCCGCGAGGCGAAGCTCGCGGTCGATCTCCGAGGCGAGCGCGTCGAGGCCGTCCTTCGCCATGAGCGGGAAGACGCCCACCTTCACCGGCGCGACCTGGGGCGCGAGGCGCAGGGAGGTCCACTCCTTCTTGCCCGCGGGGCCCTCCCACGAGCTTTCCAGCACGGCGTAGAAGATGCGGTCGATGCCGTAGGAGGGCTCCACGACGTGGGGGACGTACCACTCGCCTTCGACGCGCTCCAGGCGCTTCTCCACGCGGTACATCTCGGAGGTGAGCGTCACGGCCTCGCCGTCCACGCTGAGGGTGAGCGATGGGGGCGCGACCTCGGGCGCCTCCATCTCGCGGAGCGCCTGGCTGATGGCGCCTGCCTTCCCCTTGAACGTGGGGCCGATCTTCGTCGGGTTGGGCACGTAGCGGTTGACCTCCATCTCGCGCGGCTCCGGATACCTGCGCATCGCGCGCAGCTTCTGGCCGCTCACGCGCTCGTGGGCCTTGAGGTCGTAGTCCGTGCGGTCCGCGATGCCGACGATCTCCACCCAGCCGAAGCGGGGGCTATCAAACTCGGCGTCCCAGGTGTCGGTGGAGTAGTGCGCCTTCTCCTCGCGGCCGTGCTGGCGGAAGCGCAGGGTCTTCGGGTCGCGCCCGACGCCCGCGGCCTCCAGGAACTCGGCGGTGAGGGCGATGAAGTAGCCCAAGGCGCCATTCGCGATGATGCCCTTGTCCACCGCCTCCTGCATGCGCATGCGGCGCGGCTCGCTCTCGTCGCGCGCGAGGAGGTTCAACTCCTTCTGCGCGAGGCGCTGGAACGCGGGCCAGCTCTTGGCCTCGGGGTCGAAGAAGACCTCGGCCTCCATCTGGTGGAACTCGCGCAGGCGCAGCAGGCTCTGGCGCGGGCTGATCTCGTTCCGGTAGGCCTTCCCCACCTGCACCGCGCCGAAGGGGAGCTTCTCGCGGAAGAAGCGGTAGAGCCAGTTGAAGTCCATGAACATGCCCTGCGCGGTCTCGGGGCGCAGGTACGC
>JAJPHT010000026.1 GCA_021325135.1 Pseudomonadota bacterium
CACCGGCGGCGACGACGGCTACTGGCTCTTCCTGAACACCCAGGTCAGCGAGGACGGCGGCGTGGTCACGGCCCAGACGGCCACGACCGGCACCCTCGCGGCGGACTTCTGAGGCCAACCTGGAGCTGGGGAGCGCGCCTCACCGCTCCTCCCCCGCTCGCTCCTCCTCGGCCTGCGCGCGCCGCCCCAGCCAGATGGCGACGAAGGTCCCCGCGGCGATGGCCACGGGCAGCGCGAGCAGCTGCACCAGCGCGCCGGCGAGGAGGCGCCCTCCGCAGCCGAAGGCCGCGAGCCCCGCGCATTCGGGGTTCGCGGGGCCGCGGAGGGCGCCGCCCAGCGCGGCGAGGGCGACGGCGAGGAGGGCGAGGGCCAGGCCCGTGGCCAGCAGGGCGCGGGGGGTCAACGCGGGGCGAGCGGCGCCACAAGGCTTGAAGCGAGCGCCCCGTTTCGGCGGCGCGATGAAGCTCCACTACGCGGTCGCGATGCCGGAGCCCGAGACGCACCTCTTCCACGTCTCGGTGGAGGTCTCCGGCGCGCAGGGGGACCGGCTGCGCTTCGTGATGCCGGCGTGGGCGCCGGGAAGCTATCTCGTGCGCGACTTCGCGCGGCACGTGCAGGAGGCCGAGGCGGTGGACGCTCGCGGGCGCGCGCTGCCGGTCGCGCGCGTCGACAAGCAGACGTGGGAGGTCGCGCTGGAGGGGCGCTCGCGCGTCGCGTTCCGCTACAAGGTGTACGCCAACGAGCTTTCGGTGCAGACGAGCCACCTGGACGCGACGCACGGCTACGCCAACGGCACGAGCCTCTTCGTCTACGTGGAGGGCGCCAAGGCGCTTCCGGCCACGCTGGAGATCAGGCCCTTCAAGGGGTGGCGCGTGGACGTCGCGCTCCCCTCCGCGGGGCCCAACCGCTTCTCGGCCCGGGACTACGACGAGCTGGTGGACGCGCCCTTCGAGTGCGGCACGCACCGGACCGTGGACTTCCGCGCGGCGGGCAAGCCGCACCGCGTCGCGATCTACGGGCAGGGCAACGAGGACGTGGACCGCATCGCCAAGGACCTCAAGGCCATCGTGGAGGAGGAGGCCGCGATCTTTGGGGGCTTGCCCTACGAGCGATATCTTTTCATCCTGCACCTGCACGACCGGCGCGGCGGGGGGCTGGAGCACCGGGGCAGCAACACGTCCAGCGTGGACCGGTGGAGCTTCCAGCCCGGGAAGCGCTACGAGGAGTTCCTCGCGCTGGAGGCGCACGAGTTCTTCCACACCTGGAACGTGAAGCGCCTGCGCCCCGCGGTGCTGGGGCCCTTCGACTACACGCGGGAGAACCACACGACGCTCCTGTGGGCGATGGAGGGCGTCACGTCCTACTACGACCACCTGGTGCTCGCGCGGCTGGGGCTCATCTCGGAGGATCGATATCGCGAGTTCCTGGCGGAGACGATCACGCAGCTTCGCCAGCAGCCGGGGCGCTTCCACCTCTCGCTCGCGCAGAGCAGCTTCCTCACCTGGGTGAAGCTCTACAAGCAGGACGCCAACTGGGTCAACACGGGCGTCTCGTACTACCTCAAGGGCGAGCTCATCGGGCTTCTCCTGGACCTCGCCATCCGCGACCGCACCGACGGGCGCAAGTCGCTGGACGACGTGATGCGGGCGCTCTACGAGAAGTACCCCGCCAGCGGTCCCGGCATCCCCGAGCCGCACCACGGCGGCGAGGACGGCTGGCGCACGACGCTGGAGGAGGTCACGGGCCTCTCGTGGCGCGCCTTCTGGGAGACGCACATCGAGGGGACGGAGGAGGTGGCCTTCGAGCCCGCGCTGCGCAAGCTCGGCTGGGCGCTGCGCCCCGTGCGCAAGGAGGAGAAGCCCGACGAGAAGGCGAAGAAGGGCGACTACGCGACGCCGGGCGCGTGGCTGGGCCTCGACGTCAAGGAGCACGAGAAGCGCATCCTCGTCGCCCGCGTGCTGCACGGCAGCCCCGCCATGGCCGCGGGCCTCTCGCCCGAGGACGAGCTGGTCGCCTTCGAAGGCGCGCAGGTCAAGGACAAGGACTTCCTGGAGCGGCGCCTCCGCGAGCGGCGCCCCGGCGACACGGTGCGGCTCCACGCCTTCCGCCGCGGGATGCTCGTGGAGACGCGCGCGACCCTCGCCGAGAACCCGCCCGAGAAGTGGGTCCTCGAGGAGGACAAGCGCGCAAGCCCCCGGGCCAAGCGCCTGCGCCGCGCCTGGCTCGCGCCCCTCTCCCGCGCAAAACGCGCAAGCCCCGTCGCGGGCGGCAAGCCCAAGCGCGGCGCGCGCTCGCGCATCGTGGGCGAAGGCGAGTAGGTGCGGGGTTTGGGGGCTTCGCCCCTGAAACCCCAATTTGCGCGCGCGAAGCAAGTGGATGCCTGCGGCGGAGGTCCTGCAGTTGATCCTAGGGCTTCAGCTCCGCCTCCAGGAGCCGCGCGCAGGTCGCATCCAGGCTCGCCCGCAGGCCTGCCAGCTCCTGCCGCGCGCCGGCCGCGACGCGGGGCCCGCGGGCGAGGCGGGCCTCCAGGCGACGGATGCGCCGCTCAAGACGGCCGATCTCCGTCCTCAGGAGGCGCCTGGGATGGTGCGGCATGGGGGGCGGGCTGCACAGTCCTAGGCATGAAACCATTCGCGCGGACGTCGCTCGCGACGGGTCGGATTGCCCCGGGATGGATGATCGGGACGGAGCGCTCAAGTCCCACCGGGTCCGGGCCGACGCGATGCGCGTTGAGACAGGACAGTCCGCATGGCTGCTCGCGACCGTCGCCGCCCTCGTGGCATCCTCCTCGCTTTCCCTGGGCTTCGCGCCAACGCTCTCCACGATGACGCTCCTCGCGTCCCTCGCCCTCCTCTCCGCGCGCGGGCTGCGCGCCTCCGCGGAGCGCATGGGCCCCGGCGCGGCGCGCGCCCTGGTCCTCGCGGGCGGCGCCCTCGCGCTGGCCGGGAGCGCCCTCGCGCTGGACGCCGCGCTCCCCCTCGCCGCGCGCGTCGCGGGGGGTGCCTTGGGCGCGCAGGCCCTCGTGGCCTCGCTGGGCGCCTCCACGTCGCGGGCCAAGGCGAGCCGCTGGCTCCTCCCCCTCATGGGCCACGGGACGGTCCTCGCCGCGAGCGTGGGGCTCGTCGTCCTGCGCGGCGCGCTCCCGCCCGCGATCCTCATGGGGTACGCGTCGGGCTTCGCGCTGCTGGCGCTCCACGCGTCGTGGGCCCAGGGCAGCGCGCCGCGCGCCTCCGTCGCGGGCTGGGAGGTCCCGCTCCTGGCCGCGATGGTCGCGGGCGTCGGGGCCGCGTCGCTCCTCTACGCGCGCGAGGTCGTCGCCCTCGCGCTCCTGCGCGGCGCGACGCGCCCGGCCCTCGCGGTCGCCCTCGCCGCGGGCGCCTTCGCGCTGGCGATCCTGTGCGCGCCGCCCCCCGCGCCGCGCCGGCGCTCGGGCATCCTGCTCGACGTGGTCGCGCACGGCGCGGCGGGCATCGCGCTGCTCAACGTGCTCTTCCTGGGCTTCTCCGTCGTCTCGGGCTGGAGCCTGCGCCTCGTCTTCGCCCTCCTCTTCGCGTGGCAGCTCGTCGTCATCGGCATGGAGTACCGCACGCTGCGCCACGCCCGGAGGAGCCGCAAGCGCGGCCCCGCGGCGCGGGACGCCGGCCTGCGCCCCCTGACGGTGGTCGTGCCCGCCGCCAACGAGGAGCACGTCCTCCCGGCGAGCCTCGCGGCCAACCTGGCGGTGGACCCGCGCCTGCGCTTCCTGCTCGTCCCCGCGACGAAGTCCAGGGACGGCACCGTGGCCCTCGCGCACCGCCTCGCCGCCGAGCACCCGGAGAGGGTCCGCGTCGTGGAGGGCTCCACCGGCTCCAAGGCGGAGGACCTCAACCTCGCGTGGCGAGAGGTGGACACGGACCTCGTCCTCCTCCTGGACGCGGACGAGACCATCGACGAGGGCTCCCTGCGCCGCGCGCTGGCCATCCTCGACGCGGAGCCCGACGTGGGCCTCGTGCAGGGGCGCAAGGTGAGCCGCGCGCCGGGCGAGGGCTTCCTCGCGCGCTTCGTGAGCGCGGAGCGGCGCTACTGCACCTGGATGGACCACGCGATGCACGGCGACGAGCTGGGAAGCAGCCACTTCGGAGGAAGCGCCGCCCTGCTTCGCCGCGAGGTGCCGCCCTCCCTGGGGGGCTGGACCGACCGCACCATGACCGAGGACATCGAGTTCACGCTGCGCCTCCACCTGGACGGGCGCTGGCGCATCGTGTACGACCCCGACGTCATCGTGCGCGAGAGCGACCCCTCGACGTTCTCCGACCTCCTCAAGCAGCGCACGCGCTGGAGCCGCGGCTGGGCGCAGTGCTTCGCGCTCTACTTCGGCAAGGTCGTGCGCTCCCGCGAGCGACTGGGCCGCAAGCGCGCCTTCGGGCTCGCATGGCTGCTGGTCATCACCGTGAGCGCGCTCTGGACGACCTTCGTGCCCGCGACGCTCCTCATGCGCATGGCGGGCATCTCGCCGCTCCTTCCCGTGGTCGTGGGCGTCCCGCTGACGCTGATCCTGCTGCCCAGCCGCCTCCTGGCCTACGGCTACGCGGCGCTGCGCGACCCCGTGATCCCGCTGCGCTTCTCGCCCGCGCGCTTCGCCGAGCTGGCGCTCCAGGCGTACCTGTGGATCCTCCTGGGATGGTTCGTGCAGATCCACGCCCTCTACCTGGAGCTCTCCAGCGCGCCGCGCGTCTGGTACGTCACCGGCAAGCGCCGCGCCCAGAAGGCCGCCGGGGCGTGAGCGCGACGGAGGGCGCCGCGCGGGAGGTGCGGCGCCGCCTGCGCCTGGCGGCGTGGATCCTGGGCGCGGCGCTCGCCGCGGGGCTCGCCGCCCTCGGGGCCCGGACCCCGCCTCTCGCCCTTGCCGCGCCCGCGCTGGCGGGGCTGGGCTTCCTGGCGGCGCAGAGCGTCCCCCGCGCGGCCCGCCTGGGCGCCGGCGCGGGCTACCTCGCGGGCGCCTCCCTCGCCCGCGCGGGCCTCCTCGCCTCGGGCCTCGCCCTCGCGCTGGGCGCCCGCGACTGGGGCTATCACCTCTTCGCGGGGCTCCTCGCGGCGGTGGGCGTCTGGATCGCGGCCGGGGCGAGGCCTCAGATGTCGCGGTAGCGGCGCTCGACCACCGTGGTGCGCCGCCGCGTGAAGAGGTGGACGATGGCCAGGAGGATGCCCAGGCCGATGCAGACCCACCCCAGCCAGACGAGGCTGCCGCCCAGGGCGGCGAAGCCGAACGCGTTCGTGAAGCTGAGCACGATGCCGACGAGGATCAGGACGATCCCCAGCGAAAGCAGCGCCATGCCCCAAGCTCGCCTGCCGGCGCCCTATGAGTTCTGGCCGCTCCGTCGACGCTTCGAAGAAAGGGCCACAAGCCACAACCGGCCCCGGAGCGGGCTCGACCGCATGCAAACGCTCGGATGGGGCATCGCCCTGGTGATCCTTGGCCTCCTGCTGACCTTCACGCACCTCTTCGGCTTCGTCGTGGGCTTCCCGCTCCTGGCCATCGGCATCGTGCTCATCGCGGTGGGCGTCATCCTGGGCATCATCCACCTGGTCACGGGCACGACGCGCACGGGCCGCCTCCGCGGGCGCACCATCTGAGGCTCAGCGCTTCGGCCGGCCGCGCAGCTTCGCGCGCCGCGTCCACGCGAGCCCCAGCGCGCGCTGGAACGCGGCGCGCTCCACGCGGGTGAGGTCCACCCACGTGTGCCCCATGCGCCCGAAGCCGCCCTCGACCGGGCTGAACGCCTCGGGGTGCTCGCGGCAGACCTCGGCCTGCTCCGCGGGGCCAAGGCCCAGCGAGGCGCGGCGCTCGTCCGGGAAGAGGGTGCAGAACTTCCCGCCGTAGGCGCGGAACGAGGGGAATCCCACGTGGTCGCGCTCCTCCACGTCGGGCAGCGCCAGCGCGAGGGTCCGCACCGTCTCGTTGCGGATCATGGCGTCACGATGTCGCGCTGCGCCCTCGTCGTGACCTCAGGCTTCAGGTCGCGGTGGACGTACACGTCGATCTCGTTCCTCACGCCGAACTCGGGCAGGTACACGCCCGGCTCGATGGTCACGAGGAGCCCGGGGATCAGCTCGCGCGTGTCGTAGGTCTCGAAGCCGTCGAGGTTGGCGCCCTCGCTGTGGACCTCTTGGCCCACGCTGTGGCCCGTGCGGTGCGTGAACCACTGGGCGAGCCCCTTCTGGACCAGGTGCTCGCGCACGGCGTGGTCGGTCTCCGCGCCGGTGGTGGGCTTGCCCCGCTTGGCGGCGGCCTCCAGGTGGTGGACGCCCGCGTCGCGCGCGTCGCGCACGGCCTCGAACACCTCGACGTGCCGCGCGCTGGGCTTCTTCCCCGCGAAACCGGTCCAGGTGATGTCCGCGTACACCGAGCCGGGCTGGTCGAGCTTGCCCCACAGGTCGATGAGGACCCAGTCGTCCTTGCGGATGGGGCTGCTCCCCTGCTCGGGGGGCGCATAGTGCGGATCGCCCGCGTGCTCGTTGACGCCCACGATGGGCGCGTGGTCGAAGACGAGGCCCGCGTCGCGGAACTTCTTGACGAGGAACTGCTGGATATCAAATTCGGTGACGCGGCGGCCCGCGAGGGCCTCGCTGAAGGCGTGGGCGAACGCGGCGTCCTTGCTCTCGTCCAGGATTTTCGCCGCCTTGCGGTGCGTGGCCAGCTCGGCGTCGCTCAGGCGCGCATAGGCGTACTGGTAGAGGTCGCCGCTGGGGACGACGCTCTTGCCCAGGCCGCGCACCAGATCGAGGGTCCCTCCGTCGACGCGGCTCACGTAGGGGAGCGTGCCGCCGGGGGCGTACTCCATGGCGACGCTGCGGGCCCCCTTCACGACGTCGGTGAGGGCGTCCACGAGGCTGCCGCGGTGCGTGTAGGAGCGCACCGACGCGTCGATGCCCTGGATGGCGCTGCGGTCGATGGCGCTGGCGACGAGCGTGGGGCGCCCCTCGGCGGGGATCCAGTAGAAGACGCGGCGCGTGAGGTGGCGCTCCTCGCCCCCCAGCACGCGCTTGAGGACGGGGTTGCTCCCCTTGAAGTCGTAGACGAGCCACCCGTCGATGCCCTTCTGGCGGAGGTACTCCTGCGCCTCGTGAAGACCCATGCCGGGCGGACCGGGCCGCGTGCGCTTGAAGGTTGCCTGGCCTCCGATGCGTAACCATGCGTCAACGCTTTCTCCGCCGGGCGCCTCCTCCCTGCCATGACCGAGGACATCGTCCACGAAGCGACCTACCCCTACCCTCCGGAGGAGGTGTGGCGCGCCATCACGGAGCCGGCGGCCCTCAACGCCTGGCTCATGCAGACCGACTTCCGCGAGGCCGCCGTGGGGCACAGGTTCGAGTTCCGCGACAAGCCGCGCAAGGCCGTGGGCTGGGACGGGGTCACGCGCTGCGAGGTGCTGGAGGTCGTGCCGCCCCGGCGCTTCGTCTTCCGCTTCGGCGACGGGAGCGGCGGCTTCACGCCGACGACCGTCTCGTGGGACCTGGAGCGCACGCCCTCCGGGGGCACGCACGTCCGCTTCCGGCACTCGGGCTTCGGCGGCCTGAAGGGGTGGCTCATGCGCCAGGGCATGAACCAGGGGTGGGCGCGCATGGTGGCCCGCGCCATCCCCTTCGTCATCGAGCGGCGCCGCGCCACTGGCGCGTTCCCCCTGCGCGACGAGGTCAAGGCCAACGCCAGGGCGCCGCGGGCGTGACATGCCCCGCGCCATCCGCACCCGCGAGGCGACCGCCGCCCGCGACGCCCGCGTCTTCCGCGCCCTGGCCGACCCCACGCGCCGCCGCATCCTCCACGTCCTGGGCGGCGGCGAGATGCGCGCAGGGGACGTCGCGCGGCGCTTCGCCATCAGCCGCCCCGCCGTCTCGCGCCACCTGGGTATCCTCCTGGAGGCGGGCCTGCTCTCCGTGCGAGTCCAGGGGCGGGAGCGCCTCTACGCCATCGTGCCGGGGCCCCTGCGCGACGCGGCGGGGCGCCTGCGGGCCCTCGACGCGCTCTGGGAGGAGAAGATGGCGCTCCTGGGGGAGCACCTGGCGCGCTCGCGGGGCGAGCGGTGAGGGCACCGCGACCGGAACCGCTTTCCCGCGGCCCGTGCTGCGCCGTGGCAAGGTGAAGAAGCGGCTCTGGCATCTCGTGGTGGGCACGCGGGGCGGCCTGAAGCGGGCGGAGATCATCGCCCTCGTCCGCAGGCGCCCCTACAACGCCCACGAGATCTCCCGCCTCATGGGCGTCGACTACAAGACGGCGCGCCACCATCTGCGCGTCCTGGTGGAGAACGGCGTGCTCGACGCCAGCGAGGACCACTACGGCACGCTCTACTTCTGGAGCGCCGCCATGCAGGCCAACCTTGCCACGTGGCAGGAGATTTGGGAGAGCGTGGGGCAAAACGCTTCGGACCCGACCCGCAAGAAGGAGGATGACGTCTGATGGAAGCGATCGGTTCCTGGTGGGCGGCCTGCATGGGCCTCTCGGGGCTCGCGGCGCTGCTGCTGCTCGCGCTGCTGCTGGTGTACGTGCGCAACCTGCGCCGCGCGCCCAGCCCGTTCGCCAAGGGGCTCGTCGCCTTCGCGGGCCTCTTCCTCGCCGAGGCCGTGGGCTCCATTGGCGTGTGGGCCTCCCTCTCGGGCGAGTACGGCCCCGACGTGGCCATCCCCATGATGGTCATGCGGACGCTGGAGGTCGGCGGCGTGCTGGCCTTGCTCTACGTGTCGTGGGAGTGACCGGCGCCTTTCCGTCTGCGTCACGTCTTGGCGCGACGACGCCACGACGCGACGCTTGGGGAATCGTTGCGTCGTGGCGTTGAGGGGTGAGAAAGCGGAAGGCAGACGTCGGCCCGCAAGAGGTCGCCTGGTCACCCGTCCGTACCCACAAAGCAGAACCATCCCCAGGAGGATCGCGGCGGGATGTCCGCCGACGACGCCAGCGCCGCCCTCTCCGAGATCCGCTACAGCCTGCTCATCCTCGGCACGCAGGGCGAGGGCGGGCCGCACTTCATGGTCGCCAACTGGGGCGTCCAGGCCTCCTTCGAGCCGCGCCGCTTCGCGATGCTCCTGGAGAGCGGCTCGCGTACTCTGGCCTTCGCGCGCAAGCACAAGGCGTTCACCGTGAACCTCCTCAGCGAGACGCAGGACTACAAGCCCCTGGTCAAGGACGTGATGAAGAGGAAGGGCGAGGGGCACGCAGCGCAGAAGGGGGCCCTCGACGCGCCGCGGCTCCCCGAGGCCTACGCCGGGTTCGACTGCAAGCTCGCCAAGGAGGTCGACGTGGGCGGGGACCACACGCTCCTTGTGGCCGACGTGGTGGACGGCTGGACGAAGGGGGAGGGCCCCGCCGTCGTGCTGGCCGACATGAAGCTCAGCTACGCGGGGTGAGCCGCGCTCACGGGCCGCGCCGGCGCCCCACCCGGTTCGCGACGAGCATCGTGGGGAAGCGCAGCAGCGCGCCCGCGAAGAGCACCGTGCAGGCCAGCGCGACCGCGACGAGATAGCGGTTGGAGAGCGACACCGCCACCGGGTTGCGCACGGCCTCGGACGACGAGTCCGCCAGCGTCACGGTGCTGGCGCTGCCGTGGCCGGGGTCCACCTCCACGTCGGGCGAGGCGTACTCGTAGGTGTACCCCTTGGGCAGGTGGAGCGTGAGGGCCAGGTCCCAGCCGGGTTCCATCTTGATGACGATGAGCTGCGTGATGCCCAGCAGGTCGAAGGCGCTGCGCTCGTAGAGGGCGCCCGCGCTCTCGCCGCGGATCTCGTCCAGGAGGTGCTTGCGGTCCAGCTTCTGCTGGCGCTCCGCGGGGGAGAGATGCTGCGCGTCCAGCACGTCCTGGAGGATGCTCACGAGGCTCTCGCGCTTGAGGTACTGCACGTCCAGCGTCGTGTCCAGCGCGACGGGGGGCTCGCGGGAGTCGGGCAGGGGCGAGCGCACCGCGCCGGGCCCGTCGGGCACGGAGGGCGAGGGGGTGGGCTCGTCCAGGGGCGAGACGTTGGACCACGAGAAGCGCGAGGCGAGGAGCGTCGCGTCGGGGAACGTCGTCGAGACGAAGGTGGTAAGCGCGTCCTGCTCCTGCGCCTCGAAGGCCGCCACGGCCGCCGCGCTCAGCGTCGCGCGGAACTCGCCCGCGGTGATCACCATGGGGCCGGCGCGGTCCAGGGAGCCGTTGGGCGGCGCGCGGGGCGAGAGGCCGTAGAAGCGGCTCACGTTGATGGCGCGGAACTCCAGATGCGCGGTCAAGCGCCCCTGGGCGCGGAAGTCGCCCCCTCCGAAGAGGACGCCCAGCGTCTGGAAGTCCAGCGAGCGGAAGTCCAGGTCCAGGTGGATGCGGACGTCCTCGCGGGTGAGGTTCGTGCCGGAGGCCAGCTCCGCCGCCGCGACCGCCGTCCCGCCCGGGTTGTTGGGGTCCAGCGGCAGGGGCAGCGGCGGGGTGGGGACCGCGGGGAGCCCCGCCGCGCTGATGGGGGCCGCAAGGAGGAGCGCCAGGAGGAGGGCCGCCGCGCGCACGCTACCACCTCGGCGTGAGGCCGCTGGAGAAGAGGACGAGCCAGACGACGAACGCGCCCAGGGAGAGCACCAGCGCGGCGCGGCGGCGCAGGAGCATCGCGTCGAGGCGCGCCGCGCGCTCGGCCTCGGGCGCCTCGTCGAGGCGGGCCGCCACGCGGGAGGCGAACCACACGGGGGCGAAGGCGTAGGCGAGGATGGCGGCGAGGGCGCCCACGTAGAGCATGGGCGCGCGGAAGACGTGCAGGTCGTCCAGCGTGATGCCGGCGACGAAGAGGGCGAGGCAGAGCGCCGTGGCCGCGGGGCGCCCGGCGCGCAAGGCGCCCGTCCACGTCGCGTCCCGCGTCCTCACGCCTGCGCCAGGGCCCCCGTGCGGACATATGGGTTTTGGACATGCACCCCGGCCGGTGGTCGCCACCTTGAAGAGCGCCGAGGCCGGTGGCCGCGCGATGCGGCTGGCGGCGTGGGCGGTGGCGCTCCTGCTCCTTGCGCCGCTGGCCTCCGCGTGGCCCGCCGAGGTCCGCCAGGGGCTCGCGCCGGGGCTGCGCCTCCACGACGGGCTCCTCGTGGCCGGGGCCGTCAGCGCCTCCACGGGGAACGCCACCGCCCTGGGCGCGGCCGAGGTCACGGGGCTCTTCCTGGGCGACGGCGCCACCGTCACGCAGTGCCCGCTCCAGGACGGCACGCGCCCTGACGCCTCCTGCGGGGGCCGCGCGGACATGCCCAACGGCCACGCCAAGATCCTCGTCCTTTCTGGGGGCCTCGTGGCGCAGCCCGTGGACCTCGCCCCCGCCACCCTGGAGTCCCCCTCGGGCGCGGGGCTCCTGGGGCGGGCGGACCTGGGGAACGCCACGCCGCCCCTGGACGTGCGCGGCCCCGCCCTCGCGCTGGGGGGCCGCGCGCACGTCCGCGCCGAGGCGCGCTCCTACCTGCTGCGCCCCTTCGGCCGCGAGGTGAGCGTCGAGGTGCGCGGCGACGCCGGCATCAAGCGCTACAACGGCACCGAGGCCGTGCTCCAGGTGGACAACGCCAGCGGGCTCGACCTGGAGGCGCCCGCGGCCTTCCTCGTCCTGGAGAACGGCAGCCGCGTCTCCGTGGACGCCGCGCCCCTCGCCGTCGCGGAGAAGGGCAACGGGCTGGAGGACCTCTTCGCGCTGCTGCGCGCCATGACGCCCCCCGCCAGCGCGGACCGGCGCGCGGACCTCGCCGACGCCTTCGGCCCCTTCCAGCTCGTCCCGGCGCTCCTGGACGGCACGCTGGCCGCGCATGCGAACCTCACCCTGAACGGCGCGCCGCAGGACGACTTCGCCCTGGTGCGCGCCCCCGACGCGCGCCTCGTCCTCGCGGGCGAGGAGTGGCGAGGCGCGGGCAACGCGAGCCTTGTCGTCCAGGGCGACGTCCTCGCCGCCGATCCCGGCAGCCGCGTCGAGCCCCCCATCGTGCTGCCGCTGATCCTCGCGGGGCTCGCCATCGCCGGGCGCGTCCTCACCAGGCGCGAGCGCACGCCGTGGAAGCGCCGCCGCCTCGTCGCGGCCGCGCGAGCCGCCGGGTTCGTCCTCCTGGCCCTGGTCGCGGCGCAGGTGCTCGCGGGCATCCTCGGCTTCCACCCGCTCCTCGACGCCGCGCGCCTCTCCGCCCGCAGCCGCGTCCAGGTGGGCACCCTGGTCGCGCTGGTCGCCCTGGCCTCGTGGCTCATGGTGGGGCTCTCCCTGGAGAGCCTTGCCCGCAGCGCGCTGGCCCTGCGCAGGCGCGCCGGCGCCCGCTTCCTCCCCGTCGCGGCGGGCATCCTCGCCGCGCTGGTCTTCCTCCTCGTCGCGGGCGCGCCGCTGACGAGCCTGGTGGCGAGGCTCGTCCGCCTTTGAGACGTGACAAGGCCGGGGCCTACCTCGTCCTCAGGCCCCCGGAGGGGCATCCCCGCGCGTGCACCGGACGCGCAGGAACGGGACCGCGGCCCCCCGAACCAGTGACAAGATTCTTATATAGAACCGCGATTTCACGCCTGTTCTTCTGGGCATTTTTTCCAGGGATGAATCATGGACGGGACTCAGACTCTCAAGACCGGGACGACCACGGTCGCCCTCGTGACCAAGGAGGGCGTCGTCATGGGCGCGGACATGCGCGCGACCATGGGCAACCTCATCTCCCACAAGGAGACCCAGAAGCTCTTCCGCATCGCGCCCCACATGGGCTTCACCATCGCGGGCCTCGTGGGCGACGCCCAGGTGCTCGCCCGCTGGCTGGAGGCCGAGGTGGAGCTCTACGAGACCAAGCGCGGCAGCCAGATGAGCATCAAGGCCGCCAGCACGCTGCTCGCCAACATCATGAACCAGCGCAAGTTCGCGCCCTTCTACGTCCAGCTCATCGTGGGCGGCGTGGACCTCGAGGGCTCCCACGTCTACTCGCTGGACAGCGCGGGCGGCAACATCCCCGACAAGTTCGTCACCACCGGCTCCGGCTCGGTGTTCGTCTACGGCGTGCTCGAAGACCACTACCGCGACGACCTCTCGCAGGACGAGGGGCTTGACCTCGCCATCCGCGGCATCACCGCGGCCATGAAGCGCGACAGCGCGTCGGGCGACGGCATGAACGTCTGCTCGATCACCCGCGAGAAGGGCTTCGTCCTCCTCACCAAGGACGAGGTCGAGAAGCGCAAGAAGAAGATGGGGCTGAAGTAAGATGGAGGCCAACGCGTCGGAGCGCAAGCTCCTCAAGACCGGCACCACCACGGTGGGCATCGTCACCAAGGACGGCGTCGTCATGGGCGCCGACCAGCGCGCCACCATGGGGCACCTCATCGCGCACAAGGACACGCAGAAGCTCTTCCGCATCGACAACCACCTGGCGATGACCATCGCGGGCGGCGTGGGCGACGCGCAGGTGCTCGTGCGCTGGCTGAAGAGCGAGGTCGACCTCTACAAGCTGAAGCGCGGCACCGAGATCAGCGTCCGGGCCGCCTCCACGCTGATGGCGAACATCCTCAACCAGAACAAGTTCAGCCCCTTCTACGTGCAGCTCCTGGTGGGCGGCGTGGACCTGGAGGGCAACCACATCTACTCCCTGGACGCCGCCGGCGGCAGCATCCCCGACAAGTTCGTGACCACGGGCTCGGGCAGCGTGTTCGTGTACGGCGTGCTGGAGGACCACTACAAGGACGACATGAGCCTCGACGAGGGGCTCGATCTGGCCGTGCGCGGCCTCACCGCCGCCATGAAGCGCGACAGCGCGTCGGGCGACGGCATGAACGTGTGCACCATCACCCGCAAGGAAGGCTATCGCCAGATCCTCAAGGAGGACCTGGAGAAGCGCAAGAAGAAGCTCGGCCTGCGCTGAGCGCGCCAGCTTCTTCTTTTCTTTCCCTCTCCAACCAAGGAAGTTCCCCACATGGGCGTCGAAGACGTTCTCCGCGAGATCCGCGACGAAGTGCAGAAGGAGGTGCCCTCCTCCGTCGAGGTCACTGACATCGAGTTCGAGGCCGCCGTGCTCGTGATCTACACGAAGCACCCCGAGAAGTTCGCGGAGGACGAGGACCTCGTCCGCAGGCTCGCGAAGAAGCTCAGGAAGCGCGTCGTGGTCCGCCCCGACCCCTCGGTGCTGGCGAAGATCGAGGAGGCGGACAAGAAGATCCGCGACCTCGTGCCCGCCGAGGCCGAGATCACCGAGCTCTACTTCGAGCCCGACATCGGCGAGGTCATCATCGAGGCGCGCAAGCCCGGCCTCGTCATCGGCCGCCACGGCACGACGCTGAATGACATCAAGAAGACCATCGGCTGGGCGCCAAAGGTCGTGCGCACGCCGCCCATCCCGTCGAAGACGGTGAAGGACCTGAGGGAATACATCCGCAGCGTGGCGGAGGAGCGCAAGGACATCCTCCACCGCGTGGGCCGCAGGATCTACCGCGGCGGCGTGAAGGAGGAGCAGTGGGTCCGCTGGACCAGCCTGGGCGGCTACCGCGAGGTGGGCCGCTCGTGCCACCTGCTCCAGACGCAGGACACCAAGATCCTCATCGACTGCGGCGTGAACTTCAGCAACGACGACAAGGCGTCCCCCTATCTCCACCTGGGCGAGGTGTGGCCCCTCACGCAGTTGGACGCCGTGATCCTCACGCACGCCCACATGGACCACTGCGGCCTCATCCCGCTGCTCTACAAGTACGGCTACGACGGCCCCGTCTACTGCACGCCGCCCACGCGCGACCTGTCCGTGCTCATGCAGCTGGACTACATCAAGATCGCCGCGGCGGAAGGGAAGAAGCCGCCCTACGAGAGCGACCACGTCCGCGAGTGGGTGAAGCACTGCGTGACGCTGGAGTTCGGCGACACCACGGACATCGCGCCCGACGTGAAGCTCACGTTCAGCAACTCGGGGCACATCCTGGGCAGCGCGGTCTCGCACTTCCACATCGGCGACGGTTTCTACAACGTGTGCTGCACGTCGGACATGAAGTACGAGCGCACGTGGCTGTTCAACCCCACCAACAACAAGTTCCCGCGCCTGGAGACGCTCATCATCGAGGCCACCTACGGCGGGCGCAACGACTTCCAGCCCACGCGCCAGCAGGCCACCGACCAGATGAAGGAGATCTGCCAGCGCGTCCTCACGCGCGGCGGCAAGATCATCGTGCCCAGCTTCGCCGTGGGCCGGAGCCAGGAGATCATGCTCGTCATGGAGGAGCTGATCCGCAACGGCGACTGCCCGCGCGTGCCGGTCTATCTCGATGGCATGATCTGGGAGGCCACCGCCATCCACACGGCCTACCCGGAGTACCTCAACAACGAACTGAGGAACGAGATCTTCCACGAGGGATCGAACCCCCTCCTCTCGGACATCTTCATCCGCGTCGACTCGTTCGAGATGCGCCGCAAGGTCATCGACAGCGACGAGCCGTGCGTCGTCGTCACCACCAGCGGCATGATGAGCGGCGGCCCGGTCATGGAGTACTTCAAGAACTGGGGCGCCGACCGCCGGAACGCCCTCGTCTTCGTGGGATTCCAGGCGGGCGGCACGCTGGGGCGGCGCATCCAGCAGGGGTGGCGCGAGATCCCCATGGCGGGCCAGGGCGGCCGCAGCAGCGTCGTCAAGATCGAGCTGGACGTGGAGACCGTGGACGGCTTCTCGGGCCACTCCGACCGGCGGCAGCTGATGAACTACATCAACAACATCACGCCCAAGCCGGACCGGGTCATCACGATGCACGGCGAGGAGTCGAAGTGCATCGACTTCGCCACGTCGATCCACAAGAAGTACCACATCATGACGGACGCTCCTTACAATTTGGAGACCATCCGGCTGAAGTGAGCGCCCTCCCCCGCCGGGCGCGGTGCCGGAAGTCCACAAGCGCACGCCTTAAGTGGCGGGTCCAGGAGAACCAGCCCCCGAGCGGAGCCTCCCATGGGCCTGAGCGTCACGGCGAGCCACGTCATCTGGTTCTTCGCCTTCGTGGGCCTCGCGGGGGGCGTGCTCACGGCCTTCTTCGACCTCTCCGGCACCTTCCGTCACGCGGAGGCCACGCGCCAGGCCATCGACTCGGAGAAGCTCCACGCGTTCCTCGCCAACGCCACGTTCTGCTACGACGGCGCCGCGCAGGAGGTCCGCGTCAACGCGACCAACGAGGGCGCCGCCGCGCTGGACGTGGGCAACCTCACCTTCGTGCTCGACGGCGCGCCCGCCTCCGGCTTCGCCGCGACGCCGCAGGACGGCGTGGCCACCTCCTTCTGGGCGCCCGGCGAGTGGATGGCCTTCACGGAGACGGGCGTCGCCCGCGAGCCATCCACGCTGGTGATCGCGACGGAGCACGGCGTCCTGGTGCGCGCGACGAAGACGGCGTGCCCGTAGGCCCTCAGCAGAGCGCGCGGCCCGACGTCTGCTCCGCGACGTAGGTCCCGCCCTTCTCCTTGCCGAGGGCCTTGTCCGCGTACCAGACGAAGGCGGGCTTGCAATCGGCGGTCAGGGTCTGCCCGTAGACGTCGCTGGAGCGGTTGCAGGTGAACCCCGCCGCGGGATTGCCCAGCGGCGAGGCCGGCAGGCCCCCCGTGCAGGCGCCCATGAGCTCGGAGGCCGTGCCCTTCCACGCCGCGACGGTCGCGAGGGAGAAGGCCTCGAACGTCGGCGTGGCGTTCATGGCGTCGAGCGACTCGTCGATGGTGGGCATCCAGAGCGCGCCCGTGCCGTTCCCGTCGCCCGCGAGGGAGAAGATGGCGATCTTGCCGGGGCCGCCCGCGACGATCTGCGCGAGGACGCGGCCCGTGCCGGGCTTCGCGCTGGCCTCGGCGGGGGCCACGACGACGGGCTTGGAGAACTTGGCCGCATCCGGCGCGGCCCAGACGTAGGCCAGCGCGGAGCCGTCGTAGTCCGGGTAGGGCTTGGGCGACTCGGGGTACGCGACGTAGAGGTCGCCCGCCGAGTCCAGCGCGGCGGTGGGCATCTGCGCGCCCACGATCTTGCTCGACGCGCTGTCGTCCACCGCGAGGGCCGGCGTCCATGTGGCGCCGTGGTCCTTCGACGTGGAGACCCAGATGCGCGTCGCCGCGACGACGTTGATCTCGAAGGGCCCCGTGACGGAGGCGCCGCACCCGCCCGCCGCGGACGTGCGCGTGGGGTAGACGGCGTAGATCTGGCCGGTGTCATGGTTCGCCACGAGCTTCGCGGGGCCGCCCGAGTCGGAGCACTGCAGGTCCAGCCAGGCCTGGCTGCCAGGGGGCGCGACGGGCACGGGCGCGCCGAAGGTGGCGCCGCTGTCGTGCGAGGTCGACACGAACATCTCGTGCTGCGCCGCGCCGGACGCGAGGTTGTGCCAGAGCATGTAGACGTCGTAGGTCCCGTCGGCGTTCTTCGGGCCATACGCCAGCCACTGCCGGTCCTGGTCCTTGAGCTGCTGGCCGCTGGAGGATTTCCATGTCGTCCCGTTGTCGTCGGTGTAGTGGATGTCCAGCGCGATGCCCGTGCCGTTGATCACGCTGGCGAGCACGCGGCCCGAGGGGAGGACCAGGATCTCGTTGTCGGAGTTGGGCGTCGTGGTGGGCGGATTGGCCTTTGTCCTCGTCCAGCTCAGGCCGGTGGACGACCAGTAGATGGCCTCCGTGGAGGTGGGTCCCCCCTCCTGGGTCGTGAGCCACTGGCGCCCGTCGGGGCCCGTCGCCATGGAGGGCTCCCAGCCCCCGTTGTTGACCTGGACGGCCTGGAAGACCGGGGGCGCGGCGTCGTTGCCCGGCTCGCCGTTCTGGCCGGTGGGGGGCTTTTGGGCGCCGAGGCAGCCGGCCGAGAGGAGGATGAGGACGAGGACCCAGGAGCGCATGACGCGGCCGCCATGCCCGATCCCAGGATAAGCCGTTGCTGGCGGCGGCGTTGTCCAACGCGCGCTATCGCTGCACGACGTCGCCGAACATCGCGCGGATGGCCGCGAAGTGGCTCCCGTCGGCCACCATGTGGACCAGCGTGAAGACCACGACGAGGATGCCCATGGCGAAGTGGACGAAGCGCCAGCGGTTGAACCCCCAGCGCGCGACGAACGATCGTTGCACCGCGCCCGTGACGCCCAGGCCCACCATGGCCGCGAGCGCAAGCCCGCCCCAGACGAGGCCCGCGCTCCAGACCCAGAACGCCTCGTAGAAGTAGATGAACATGTGGAGCGACGCCACGCCTAGGAGCCAGAAGCTCATGCTGTTGTGGAACAGCACGCGCCGGCGCGGGCCGCCGAAGAGCTTGTTGAGCGCGCCCACCGAGCCGCGGCCGAAGGTGCCGCCGAAGACGAGGCTGGGGATGATGAGGAAGCTCCCCGCGAAGCCCAGCACCTGGCCCCAGCGGCGCAGGACGGGCTCCAGCAGCGAGACGGACGTGCCCGCGGTGGCGACGCCCTGGCCCACCGAGAGCGTGGCGCCGGTGCGGAACTCCAGCGTGCTGTACTTGTCGTAGTCGCCGCTGTCGCCGATGTTGCGGTCGGTGTGCTGGTGGTACGCCGTGCCGCGGCCGCCGTAGCGCATGCGCTGCAGGCTCTCCGCGTCCTTGGCGATGACCTGGAACTTGAACGTGTACTGCTCGTTGGGCTTCAGCAGCGCGGGGCCCTTGAGCACGAGCTCCGTGTTCTGGCTGGCGTTGTAGTACGCCGCGAGGTAGAAGTCGTACGTGGTGTCCGCGAGGTTGCCGTGGTACACCGTGGCCGTCCAGTCGCCGGGCCCCGCCGCGAGGAGCGTGCTGGTGTTGACGTGCACGGCGACCTCGCGCTGGTGGCCCCCGTCCGTGGGGTTGTAGGGCGCGGGCGCGGCGCCCACGGCCTTGCCGCCGGGGCCCTTGAGGACGAGGCGGTAGTCCGTGCTGTTGGCGACGCGGCCCGGCGTGAGGGGCCCGGGGAGCGTCGTGGGCGCGCCGACGACGGAGGCGTAGATCTCCGTGATGCCCGTGGTGGAGGCGACCTTGTAGTCCTCGGAGGCGTACTGCTGGGGCGACGCCGGCGCGGCCACGCCCGTCTTGTTGACCTCGGTGGGCGGCTGCGCGCCGGGGAACTCCAGGCCGGGCGCGTCGCTGACGTTGACGTAGGCGCTGACGTCCTTGAGGTCGTGCAGCCACGGGTTCTTGATGGTCAGCTGGAAGTCGAAGGGCTTCCCCTTGGGCACCTCGTTGAGGACGGTGGGGAAGAGGTCCATGCTGCGGAACCCCTCCTGCTTGTGGTGGCCGTAGCACTCCGCCTCGGTCAACTCGCCCTGCGGGTCCAGCGCGTCCTGCCCCAGCGTGGGGATGCCCACCAGGAGAAGGACCGCGAGAAGCGCGCCACCCAGGAGCAGGAGCTTGCCAAGGGAGGGGCGCATCGGCGGCGGCATCGCCGGGCGATGTGTATGACCCTTTCGACGACGACCTCAAAGAGGAGGCGCCAAACGCGGGGGGTTTGGGGGCGCAGCCCCCTGACGTTTGGTCGTCTGCTCGACGTTCCTTCACGTCAGGGGGCTGCGCCCCCTGAAACCCCCGCGGGTAGCCGCGCTGCGGCGCGGCCGACGACGACCACGACGAACGGCCTATCCTCCGAACACGATCCGCTTCACGCCCGCCACCGCCTGGTGGATGGGGCACTGGGGGCAGTACGGGTACGCGCCCATGGGGCAGCCGGTGATGGTCATGCTGAGGTCGCCGCTCGTCGGGTCCTTCTCCAGCGCGACGCGGGCGTCGGGGCACGGGTAGGGGAGCGCCGAGGCGGGAGGGGAGGCGGGCGCGCTGGGATTCGCAGCCGGGTCCACCGCGACGGGGTGCGCGACCTCGACGTTCCAGATGCGGCGCAGCGCATGGCGGAAGCCCGTGGGGAGGCGGCGGTAGGAGTGCAGCGCGTCGCGGCCCGCGTCGGTCAAGGCGTAGAGGGTGCGGTTGCCGCCCGACTCGGAGACCTCGCGGATGTAGCCGTCGCGCACCATCTTGGCCAGGAGAGGATAGAGGCGGTTGCGGTTGGGCTCCGCGCCGAAGGCCTCGGTGATCTCCTTGAGGAGGGCGTAGCCGTGCTTGGGCTGCTGGTCGAGGCTCTCCAGGATGAACACCTCCAGGAGCCCCTTGAGGAGCTTCGGTCCAGCCTCGGCCATGCTCGGTTCAGGGCGTGTTCCATCTGCGTCATGAACCTTCCCCGGTCAAAGCGGTGAAAACTGGAACCCGCCGGCGCCCGCTTATGAAGCAACCGCGACGCTGCTTGGGCAGAAGGGGGGTTGCGAGGGCGGTGGGTCCTTTCCACTGGACGGGCTGTTCCAGCACGTTCGTCCAGTTTCGCAGCTCATGATCTGACAAGGATCAACCAATGCAAGATGGGTTCCTGAAGATGTCCAGGATGCGTCGGAAACGGAACCCATATCCCCTGCATGGCGGGTGGAGCGTCTGCGTCCGGCCCAAAGGCCGGCGCGAGGGATTGGCAATGATCATCGAGGCTGACAAGACGAGGCAGGAGTCCGGCAAGGAGATCAAGGTGAAGATCCCGGTCGGCTACCACATCAAGCTCCACACGCTCAAGGTCCTCAAGGGCCAGAGCATCAGCGACACGGTGGAGATCGCGCTGGAGCGGTACTTCGCCGCCCACGCCTTCCCCGAGCTGGCCCACCTCCAGCCGCGCCCCATCGCCCCGTAGGGTGTTCCAGTTCCGCGCGACGAACGGCCCAGGGGAACTATCCGGATTCCTTAGGGCCGACCGCCTCGTCGTCGGCGCGGTCCTCATGCCCTTCGAGACGACCCTCAGCGTCCCCACCCGC
The DNA here is from genome assembly GCA_021325135.1 of Pseudomonadota bacterium. GTDB lineage: Archaea > Thermoplasmatota > SW-10-69-26 > JACQPN01 > JAJPHT01 > JAJPHT01. The sequence goes on from JAJPHT010000026.1 coordinate 20,707, forward strand.
CACGTCGGCGAGCTGATGTCCCGCCTGGCCGGCGCCGGCTTCCTCATCCTGGACACCGGTGAGCGGCTCGCGACGGACGACGGCCCCGACGCCGAGGCCACGCTGCGCCTCCTCCACGTCGCGCCCCACGAGGCCGAGCTGGCCCCCCTGGGCGTCTCCCGCTGATCCGACAGGGCTTTGCGGGGGACCCTCCCATCGCGCCCCCATGAGCCGCCCCCTCGTGGCGCCCAGCATCCTCTCCGCCGACTTCGCCGACCTGGCCGGAGGCCTGAGGACCATCGAGGAGAGCGGCGCCGACTGGGTCCACGTGGACATCATGGACGGCCGCTTCGTGCCCAACATCACCTTCGGGCCGCCGGTGGTGGAGGCGCTGCGACGCCGCACGGGCCTCCCCTTCGACACGCACCTCATGATCGTCGAGCCCGAGCGCTACCTCAAGGCGTTCGCCAAGGCCGGCTGCACGGGGCTCACCGTCCAGGCCGAGGCGTGCCCGCACCTCCACCGCACGCTCCAGGAGATCCGGGAGGCGGGCTGCAAGGCCGGCGTCGCGCTCAACCCCTCCACGCCCCTCGCCGCGGTGGAGAACGTGCTGGGCGACCTGGACCTCCTCCTCGTGATGACGGTGAACCCGGGCTTTGGCGGCCAGTCCTTCATCCGCTCCATGCTGCCCAAGATCGAGAAGGCGCGCGCCATGCTCGACGCCGCGGGGAGCAAGGCCGTCCTGGAGGTGGACGGCGGCGTCAACGCGGAGACGGCGGCCCTCTGCCGCAAGGCGGGAGCGACGGCCTTCGTCGCGGGCAACGCCTTCTTCGGTCACAAGGGGGACCGGCGCGAGCTCGTGCAGGCCCTGCGCGGCTAGCGCGCCAGGATCGCCGCCACCGACGAGGCGAGGCCCCACGCGCCCACGAGCGCGGGCGCCAGCACGCACCGGCGCGCCCACGGCCGCGCCCGCGCCACGCGCGCCGCGAGGCCCGCCAGCGCCAGGACCGCGATCGCCGCCAGCCGCAGCGCCGGGCCGTCCGTGAGGAGGAGGGCCGCCGCGAGCATCGCGACGCACGCGAGGCCCGCGACCGGCGCCCACAGGAGCGCCCACCACGGCCCGCGGGGCAGCCGCGCCCCGAGCCGCGCGAACGCCGCCTCCTGCGCGACGCCGTAGGCCACCACCAGCGCGCCGAAGAGGGGGACGTTCACGAGGCGGGGACCGAAGCGGTGGAAGTCGGGGTTCGAGGGGTCCAGCAGAAGGCCGCCCGCCAGCAGCAGGCCCAGCGCGCCGAAGGCCAGGCCGCGCCAGCGCTCCGGCAGCGCGGGCCGCGCGAGGGCGAAGAGCGCGCCGCCCAGGAACCCCATGAGGAGGCCCGTGAGGACCACCTGCATCGTGCCGGAGAAGGTGAGGTCGCCCACCCGCGCGCCGATGGACGTGATGGCGCCGCGGCGCGACGCGCCGGCCAGGATCGCGCTCGCGCGCATCGCCAGCCGCGCGCCCACGCCCAGCACGAGCCCGCCCGCCAGCGCGCCGGCCAGCCCACCCACCGCCAGCTCGCGGACCCCATCGAGGACCTTCACGACCGCGGACCGGCGCCCGTGCCGCTTCGCGTTTCTCCCCAGGACGCTAGAGGGTCCCGCGCCGAAGTGGGAACCCTTTTGCCCGCCGAGGCTTGAGCCGGAAGCCGCATGCCGCTGCTCACCGGCGACCAGTACGACCTCCTCGTGCTGGCCCTCGCGTGGTGCGGCGGCTTCCTCCCCCTCCTGTGGCGCAAGGAGTGGACCTGGGTCCAGGCCGTGGGCCTCGGCCTCCTGCTCACGCCCTTCGCGCGCATGGCGCTGGACTTCTACCTCACCGTCGTCGTGAGCGGCGTGCTGTTCCACTACACCGTGCTGGAGCCCGTGAGCCGCGCCGCGCTCTGGAACGGCATCGTCACGCGCGTCGTGGAGTTCGGCCTCCTGCCGGGCGCGGGGCTCCTCATCCTCCACAACGCGGTGCCCGGCCTCCCGTCCCGCCGCGCAGTGCGCCAGCGCGTGCCCGACGCCCTCGCCGCGCACTCGCTCGCGCCCCGCGCGTCGTGGCGCCGCGACGCGCTGCGCGGGCTCGCCCTCTTCGTCTTCATCGCCGCGGCCTACGTCGTCGCCCTCGCCCTCTCGCAGACGGCCCTCGCGGCGCTGAGCAGCAACGGCGACGAGTCGCAATACTGGCGCAACGTCACCGTGCCCATCATCCTGCTCCTGAGCGCCGCCGCGGGCCTCACCGAGGAGTTCCTCTTCCGCGGCGTCCTTCTCACCTGGCTCGCGAAGCGCATGCCGTGGATCGCGGCCGCGCTCCTCCAGGCCCTCGCCTTCGCCCTCGTCCACAGCGGGTACGGCACGTGGGCGCACGTCGTGGGGCCCTTCGCCTTCGGCCTGGGCATGGCGTGGGTCGCGCGCCGGCTGGGCGTCGTCGTCACCGCCATCCTCCACGCGGGCGTCGACGTCGTCTCCCTGGGCCTCAGCGTCGCGCCCGACTACGTCGCCGCCAACGGCCCCCTGGGCGCCGCCGCGCTGGCGGGCGTGCTCCTGCTCCTGGTCGCGCTGAGCGCCTGGGCCCTGGTGGCGACGCGGGCCGACGCGGTGCGCATCCTGTGGGACGACCTCCTGAGGATGCTCCGGCTGCGCCGTGGGGGCGCTCCCGCGCCCACGGAGGGCGCCCCGCGCTGAAGGCAGGCGAACGCCTGCCCAGGCTGAAGCAGCGGCAAGAAGGCGGAAGGCGCGCATGACCCCGCTCCGCAGCGCCCCCCTGCTCGTGGCCCTCCTGGCCGTGTCCCTCACCCCCCTGCCCGGCGCCAGCGCCCTGGAGCGGCGCGACGTGGCCGGCGAAGGCCTCTTCTGGGGCGTCGACACCCAGAACAACCTCTGCCCCATGGACTTCGTCATCGACGTGGGCACCACCGACCCCTCCCCTGGCATCAGCGTGACCCTTCTCACGGACGCGGACCCGCTGGACGACTGCCTCGCGGCGTGGGAGTGGACCCCCCAGGCCGCGCACGACGGGTGCGGCACCCTCTGGCAGCAGCCCGAGTCGTTCAGCGGCGACCGCACCTTCGGCTGGACCGAGTCGCGCTCCGACGGCCTCGGCAACACCCTTTCGGCGAGCATCACGCCCTCGTGGTCCCCCGACACGTACCTGGTCGAGGTCTATTGCACGCGCTCGGACGGCAAGAGCGCCTCCGAGAGCGGGACCTTCGTGGACGAGGTCGGCGCGACCTCGGGCTGGACGTTCCAGGACAACGGCGACGGCACGTGCACCGCCTACGATGACGCCAACCACAACGGGCAGCAGGACCCGGGCGAGGCCGGCTCCACGGTCCCGTGCAGCGCGAGCTGCGTCACGGCCTCCTGCCCCGGCTGCCTGGGCGACCTCCCCGCGTGCCTCGGCGACTGCCTCGCGACGTGCATCGTGGTGAACCCCAGCGGCGACGCCTACGGCCAGTACGTCGGCGTGGGCAGCGGCAACGCGCAGGGGAGCCTGCTGGCCGTGGGCGAGACGGGCGAGTCGTACAGCACTGGCGGCGTGGCCGTGAGCGGCTCGTGCGCGGACAGCGACCTCGTCTCCGTGAGCGAGACGTGCGGCGCGCACTCCAACTGGGTCGCCGTGAGCAAGGACGGGACCTCGTCCACGCCCATCGGCGTCCTGGCCGTGAGCGGCGGCGACGCGGATGCGGGCCTCATCGCGGTGAGCCTCCACGGGGACGCGCACGCCTGCCAGTGGGGAGCCTACTGCAACAGCTGGCTCTTCGGCACCACCACTGCCGTGAGCACCGGCGGGGACGCCACCGCCGAATGGATCGCCATCAGCACCAGCGGGGCCAGCGGCGCGGGCTTCCTCTCGGTGAGCGGCACCGGCCACCAGCTCTACCCCTGCTTCGTGAACGCGGCAGGCTTCGTCTGCGTGGACCCCACCCGCGCGCTTTAGTGGGGGCCCGGGCGTTCCGGGGGATCGGCCAAGGATGCACAACAAAGGTTAAGGCGGGTCCCTCGGAAGTCCGCGCGCCGTATGGTGAGAGGTGTCCGCAGCGGAGGCCAGTGCCTCCTCGTCCTGCTTCTCATCCTCCCGGCCCTGGCGCCCCTCGCGGAGGCGCAAGCGGCCCCGCCCGAGTCCGCTCCCTATCTCATCTGCTTCTCGGGCTACCACCTTCGCCCTGGCCAGCCGCAGAGCCCGTGCGTGGGCAGCGGCAAGGTGAGCCCCACTTCGCCCGCGCCCACGACGCTGGACCCGGCGAACTACTTCGAGGGCGAGGGCGTCTCCATGACGCTCAACGCGCCCAGCGCGAACCCCGTGCTCTTCACCGTGGCGTGCGTGACCAACTGCCGGCACGTCAACGGCGACACCGGCGGGCGCCTCTACCAAGGGACGTGGGACGGCGACACGAGCCACCCCCTGGTCTTCCCCGACCAGTTCACCGACACGACGACGGGCGTCAACGCGCGGGCCGAGCGCGCGGGCACGTACAACAGCACGTGGACCGTGAACGCGCAGATCGCGGGCCAGGCGGCGGGCGCCCAGCGCAACTTCGGCACGTGGCTCCTGGACAGCTTCCTGGGGGACAACCTCACCGTGTCGCCCGGCGAGCAGCACGAGTTCCACATGTACGGCTACTCGGACACGACGCGCCTGACGATCTCTTTGGAGCGCCGCGAGGGCTCCTCGTGGGTGCCGGTCGACCTCCAGGGCTTCGGCTGCTCGACGGGCGGCGGGGGCCAGACGTGCCGCGGCCGGTACGCCGTGGAGGAGGCCGCGAACCTCCCCGCGTGCGGCGCCGACCTGGCCTCGTGCTATCGCGTGACCGTGGGCGGAACCGGCAAGGACGTGGAGACCGTCGCGTACCGCGTGGCTCCTGCGCACGTCACGCCCATCATCGGCGTCATCACGAGCCCGCCCACCACGGACACGGCGCCCTACGCCACCGTGGAGCGCACGCAGAACGTCACCCTCGGCGTCGTCCTGGGCTACCCGGGCGGCGACCGTGCCTTCCGCGTGCCGCTCACCGACGACAAGGTGCCCGTGGACGCCATCACCAACGGGCGCAACCTCCGCATGGTCGTCACGCGGCAGGACTTCCCCACGCCCGCGCAGGTGGCGACGGTGCCCCTCTCCTACGTGCCCGCGCAGCAGCGCTGGGTGGGCACGTGGACGCCCCCGCGCGACGCGCCCACCAACGGATCGCTGGTGGCGTACCGCTTCAGCCTCGCCGAGACGCGCGACCTGTGGGGGAACCGCGTGGACGCCCGCGACCTGGCGAACTACACGCTCGCCCCCGCCACGCTGGCAATCGACGTGGTGAGGAGCTTCGACGCGCTTCCGCGCACCGACGAGGGCGACGTCGCGCTGGCCATCCGCTATCACGACGGCGAGCTCTACACCGACAAGACCAACGCGTCGCCGCTGACGGGCTGCTTCGTGCAGGACGCGCAGACGACCACCTCGTGCGGCTCGGCGAAGGCCTCCGAGCGCGTGACGCTCGCCTACGAGGACGGGCTCTGGCACGCGCGCCATCGCGACCCCGTGGACTTCACGCCCCTGGGCGCGTACAAGTTCCTCCTCACCCAGGACAACGACACCTGGGGCAACACCGTGCCCGGCACGCTCGCGCTCCCCTACCAGGTCGTCGTGGGCTCGCCGCGCGTCAGCTTCTACACCGTCTTCCAGGGCTCGACGGGCGACCCCATCGTGCGCGCGGACGACACGCTCTTCCTCGATGCGGACATCACCTACGGCGACGGCAGCGCGTTCAACAACACCGTCGTCCCCAACCCGGACGGCCACTCGGCCACGCTCACGGCGTACGTCACCAAGCGCAACCTCGACGGCGTGGCCGTCTCCACGGTGCCCGTGACGCTGCGCGGCGAGTCTTACGGCCCCCACTGGTCGGGCGCCATGCCCATCCGCTCCAACAATTCCGACTCGCCCCTGGGCGTCTGGACCGTGGCGCTGGACGTGGCGGACAACCAGACGACGCCCAACGTCAACCACACCGTCTTCAACCGCACGGTGATCGGCGCGCCTCTGGACTTCCACGAGGACTCGGCCCCCTTCGACGCGGAGATCGGGAACCACACGCGCATGCGCTTCTCCGTCTCCCGCGCGGGCATCGATGATTCCGGCGCCATCGACATGGGCCGGACGCTCAACGTGCTACTCTACCGCTGGGACCCCGTGAAGCGCGCCACCGTGGGTGACCCCGTGGCGAAGCTCGTGCCCCCGTACAACCCGGACTACCACGCCTACGCCATCGACTACCAGGTGCCCCCGGAGCTGTTCGACGGAACGTTCGTCTTCGTCGTGCGCGGAGGCGACCGCGACGGGAACGACCTCCTCGCCGACGCCGTGTCGCACCCCTTCCGCACCTACGCCTCGCCCCGCGAGCGCTCCGTGGTCACGCAGCCCGCCGTCTCCCTCCAGCGCGGCGACGAGGCCACCGTCGTCTTCGACGGCCTCGTGGGCGACACGGGGCCCGACGGCTCGGGCGATCCCGTGGTCCACGTCGACTACTACAACCCCAACACGCACCAGTGGGAGGGCAAGGCGTTCGACGTCTCCTCCCCCGACGCGGCCCCCAACCACCTGGGCGTCTTCCCGGTCACCATCGACACCAACGTGGGCGTGTACCGCTTCGTCCTCGAAGGGCGCCAGGCGGACCGCCACCTCGTCACGGCCATCAGCCAGAACTTCACCGTGCTGCCCGCCGACGTGAGCCGCATCCTCTTCGACGCGCCCCCCGAGAGCGTGAGCAAGGGCGCGACCTTCGGCTTCTCCTTCGAGCGCCAGCCGGGCGACGTCATCTTCCGCCAGACCGTCTACTTCGAGGGGCGCCCCGCCGAGGCGCAGCCCCCGTCGCTCTCGACGGACGCGAACCTCTTCAACGGAAGCTGGGCCGTCCCCTTCTCGGCGCCCGCGGGCAAGTACACGCTCCGCTTCCAGGGCAACGACCGCAGCGGGAACCACATCGACGTGGTCCTGCCGCCCATCGACGTGCTCGCGGCGCAGCTCGCCGGCAAGGTCATCGGCAACCCCGCGCGCACCGTCGCCCGCGGCGCGGCCGCCACCGTGCTCTTCGGCGTCACGTACCCCACCGGCGAGTTCTACCAGGACCCCGGCACGCCCCACGCCTCCGTCTACAACGCCAGCGGGCTCGTGGCCGACGCCGCCGTCACGCGCCAGGGGCTCACCTTCCAGGCGTCGTGGACGCCCCCCGCGCAGGCCGACGCCACCGTGGACTACTGGTTCGAGATGTCGGGCGAGGCCGGCGGCGGCAACGAGTTCCCCACCCTCCAGAGCTCCCACTTCCGCCTGGCGCCGGGAAGCTTCGAGCGCGGCGCCGCGGCCGACGTGCCCGAGGACAACACGCGCGGCGCCCGCATCACGTACCAGGTCCCCCTGGGCGACGCGGACCAGTTCGCGCAGTTCAGCCTCGAATACTACGGCACCACCAGCGACGTGAGCGGCCAGGTCTTCGGCACGCGCGACCCCACCAGCGTCACCCCCCTCGCGCACACCCTCGACCCCTCCACGGGCCGCTACGTCGCGAGCTTCATCACCGACCAGCAGACGCCCCCCGGCTCGTACCGCATCGTGATGAAGGGGCAGGACAAGTTCGGCAACGAGGTCGTCAGCAAGAGCAAGCCCTTCCTGCTGCGCACCTCCAGCGTCACCGTCTCGTGGGACCAGGTGCTCGCCCAGGGCTCCCTCCAGGAGGGGAAGCCGTTCACGGCGAGCTTCGTCGCCAAGTACCAGAACGGCCTCGTCATGGACGACACCCTGGGCAAGCCCAGCGTCGCGCTGCTCGTGGACAACAAGCCCAGCCGCGTGCGCCCCGACGTCTCCTACGCCAACGGCCACTGGGTCCTCACGTGGGACGCGCCCTCCGACCTCCCCCGCGGCGCGTACATCTTCACCGTGGGCGGCACCGACTTCTCCGGCAACCAGATCCTCACCAGCCAGGAGAACGCGGTCAACTACGACCCCAGCTTCTCCCAGAGCGTCGCCAAGGTCGTGCCCCACCTCCTCCCCGCCCCCGAGCCCGCCCTGGTCCTCGGGGCCCTCGCCGCGCTGGCCCTCGCGTGGCGGCGTCGCGCGGGCCGGTGAGGGCCCAGCCCCGGACGATCCTCTCGGGGCGGACACCCGTCACGCCGTCCCCGGAAGGCGGCCTCCCACCGGGCGCGGGGAGCGCGTGTCACCCCCGACGGTAAGGAGGTGTCACACAATCTTTATGACCACTTGGACGACCCCTGGCGCCAGAGCAAGCGGAGCACCTTCGAGGCCGTTGCCCAAGTCTGGCCTCGAACCGGGAGTTGCCCCCCGGGCCCGCTTGAAGAGAGACCAGGTGTCCCCATGACCGTCAACCCCCAGCGCATCTCGCGCCTGCAGGAGCACGGACTGACCGAGTACGAGGCCCGCGCGTACCTCGCCCTTCTGGAGCTGGAGAACTCCGAGGCGAGCCCCATCGCGGACCTCGCCCGCGTCCCCCGCACGAAGATCTACCAGGCCTTGGACGGCCTGGAGGCCAAGAAGCTCCTCGCCGTCATCCCCGACCGCCCGAAGCGATATCAGGTGCAGCCCATCGCGTCGTACATCGACTCGCTGGAGCAGTCGTTCCGCGCCCGCGCGGACACGCTTGGCACCGCGAAGGACGTCCTCGTCGAGGAGTTCGCCCCCAAGGGGCGCGTCCAGATGGAGCGCTCCGGCGGCTTCGTCGTCCTCAAGGGGCGCGCCAACATCAGCAGCAAGCTCTGCGAGCTCGTGGCGCGCGCCAACGCGGACTTCGCCGTGGCCACCAGCGCCATGGGCGCGCACCGCCTCGCGTACCACCACGACCTCCTGGAGCAGGCCGCGGGCCGCGGCGCCGCCGTGCGCGTGCTCGCCCCCGCCACCGCCGAGAACGACGAGGCCATGCAGGCCATGGCGCCGCGCGCCGACGTGCGCCACGCGCTGGTGGACCTGGGCGCGGTCACCCTCGCCTTCGTCGACGACAAGGAGGTCATCCTCGTGCACCACGTGCCCGACGACCGCCACTACTTCCAGGGCGCCGACGTCGCCCTCTGGAGCGACGACCCCGCCATCGTGAGCAGCCTCAAGGCGCTCTTCACCCTGGGCTGGGGCCTGTCGGTCCCCTACGCCGAGCGCCACACCGCGGCGCAGCGCAAGGCCGACCCCGTCGTCGCCAGCATCGTCGAGAACCTCGGCCGCGAGGCGAAGCGCCTCGCCATCACCGCGTGATATCACCGACCCCCCTCCGAGGTCCCTCCCATGGACGAGCGCTCGAACACCCCCTGCCGCGTGGACGCGGCCTTCGTCACCCCCAGCGGTGGGAAGGCCCCGTCCCAGCCGGCCGTGAGGGTGGAGCGTTCTATCCGCGCGAAGGACTCGGTGTCCCCGACGAGCGCGACCTCCCTCCCCCGGAGGCTGGCCTGAATGAAGATCGCGACCCCGAGGCTGAGCCCCAAGACGAAGGCAGCCCTAGCGGTCGCGCTGGCCCTCCTCCTGTGGATACCCCAGGGCATCTCCGAAGACACGCAGCCCGTCGTCACGGGCCACTCCACGTTCTACAACGGCGAGCGCTACGACCCCTGCATGGCCAGCGTGGCCGGCATCGTGCGCAGCCGCGTCATGTGGTTCAACGACCAGGTGCTCATGGAGCGATATCCCGGAAAGGGCACGTACGTCTACATCACCGAGCACGGCGGGATGGACCCCTCCTCCGCCGGCGTCCTCTACTCGCAGGGCGTGACCTACAACTTCGTCGACCCCAACGGCGCCGCGTGGAGCGTGCAGGAGCTCTACATGGACCCCGCCAATTACAGCGCGAGCCCCACGGCCAACGTGGGCACGGGGAACCCGACCCAGGCCACGCAGCCGCCCGTCGCGAAGGTCGACTCCCACCGCCAGTACGTCTGGGTCGTCGAGCTGGCCGCGACGCCCGTCTACGACCAGTTCCCGGGCGGCGACTCGCACACGTACTACAACTTCCTGGACATGGTCGACACGTGCAAGTTCAACAACAACACGGCGACCTACGCCGCGACGATCACGCACACGGGCGACGAGCCCGGCCACGTCGCGGACGGCCCGCGCGACCACACCCACGAGGTCTGGAACGCGGACATCTACCTGGGCACCGCGCCCAACGTCGTCCTCGCGGGCGAGGCCAACAACCCCGTCCCGGGCTACACGACCTCGTGGGCCACCGACGGGAACGCCGCCGACGCCGGAAGCGGCTCAGGAGCCACGAGCAGATGATCGACTTCCCCTTCACCAGCGCCTTCGCCGTGCTGCCACACGGCGAGCCCTCGGGGGCCCTCCCGGCTTACGCCGGGCCCTTTCCCGAGGACGTTGCCGAGGCGCGCAACCGCAAGCCGACAAGAGGTGTTGCCTGAATGGCTACGAACGGAGACCGCATCGAGAAGATGATGGAGTACGGGCTCACGGAGTACGAAGCCCGCACCTACCTCGCCCTGCTCCAGCTGGGCGTGGCCAGTGCGCGCGACGTCGCGAACATGAGCCGCGTGCCCAGGACGAAGATCTACAGCGTCCTGGACGACCTTCACGCGAAGCAGCTCGCGGAGATCATCCCCGAGAGGCCCAAGAAGTACGGCGTCGTGCCCTTCGACGTGTACCTGCGCCAGTTCGAGCGCGAGTACAAGACGAAGCTCGCCAAGATCGAGGAGGACAAGAAGCTCCTCATGGCCGCCTTCGCCAGCAAGGAGGGCGGCGGGCCCGACAAGGCCGGCAGCTTCCAGGTCCTCAAGGGCAGGAAGAACGTCCTCAACCGCAAGTACGAGATGGTGGGCCGCGCCAACGTCGAGATCCTCGAGATGGGGACCGAGTTCAGCGCGGTCCGCATGGGCTACTACATGCCCCTCCTCAAGGAGCGCGCGCGCCTCGGCGCCAAGCTCCGCCTCCTCGTCCCCGTCACGGAGACGAACAAGGAGAACGTCGAGGAGTTCGCGACGGTGGGCGAGGTCAAGTCCAACCCGTCCAAGAGCCCCGGCAGCGTCATCCTCGTGGTGGACGACGCCGAGGTCCTCATCTGCCACTACGTCCCCGACGACGAGCACCTCTTCAAGGGAGAGGACATCGCCATCTGGTCCGACGACAAGGCCATCGTGCGCGACATGAAGGGCACGATCCTGGCCAACTGGGACGGCGCCGCCACCGCCGTCCCCGTCGAGACCACGGCGAAGGCCATCCCCATCCGGAGGGAGCTCTGAGCATGCAGGTCGTGGCTCGCCCGCCGCAGCCCGCCGGTTGTGGAGCCGAAATCGGACGCCTTGTCTCCCCCAAAGGTGACAACGGACCGATTATGGCCCGGCAGACCGGCTGCGGAGACCGAAGTGGAGGCGAATGCGTGAACCCCGTTGAGGCCGTGGGCAGCGTGCCCCGGGTCCCCCTTGGGCGATCCTCGCGGGTGAGCCACTTCTACGCAATCTGAGGCAATAAGGAGGTGTCCCCTACATGGTCAACAAGAGAATGCTGGCCGTCGCGGCCGTGCTGGTCCTCGCGGTGCCCGCCTTGGGCGCTGCGGCGACCATCGTCACGGGCCCCGTCCAGGAGCAGCTCGTGGAAGGCCACACGGTCTTCACGGTCATCCAGGTCGCGGTCAACAACACGACGGTCTCGGCGAAGTTCGCCGCGGCCGTCGCTGTCCTCGTCCGCGAGCAGACCAACTCGAATGCCAACTTCCGCTTCCCCGGCGTCCTGTGGTTCAACGACCAGTACCTCGTGAACCCCAGCTCGCCCAGCAGCGGCTCCAACTCGTACCGCTACCCCTGCGGCGGCGCCGTCATGGCCGTCAACCAGGGCGACCCGGACCCCCGCATGCTCCTCGTGGACGCGGGCGACCGCACGCTGCCCACGGCCACGCGCCAGGGCGGCTCGGACCACGACCTCGTGACCGGCGTCGGCTACGGCGACAACCGCTCCCTCGTGGGCGTCAACACCGCCAACCCCGACGTCTACACCGACACGGGCCTGAGCGTGATCCAGGGCGGCGCGGGCTCCGACTACGTGGAGTCCTACACCATCACCGACCCCAACGACCACACCTGGCAGATCGACAAGTACCAGGCCTACACCCACGACGGCCTGACCAGCGGCACGGGCCAGACCATCTACAACTACCCCGTGTGGGTCGTCAACATCATGGGCGGCCGCGTCTTTATCCCCGACGACGGCACCACCAGCTGCCAGCCCTACGTCGACCAGGTCCTCAGCCAGGTCTACGGCACCGCCCCGGTGCCCCCGGCGGACCAGGTGTACCCTGAGGAGCAGTCCAGAAGTCTCTACTGCAGCACGCCGACCCTCCAGGGCCACGGCAGCCCGCTGGACATGCCCGCGCGCGACCAGCCTGGCGAGCCCTGCAAGACCAACTACGTCGAGCCTGCGGGCAACTCGCCCTCGGGCGCCGGCGTCCCTGGTGACAACACCAGCGGCGGCTACTGCTACGACGGGAACGTGCACACGGCGGGCACGAACTGCACGGACACGAACCTGTACCCCGTGCGGATTTACAACGCCCTGCTGTACTTCCACTTCGAGGACCTGCACACGACGGGCGTCATCACCCACGACGCGTCCAACACGGACACCAACGGCTGTCAGGCGGGCACGGAGTGGGCTTGCCCCAACGGCGACGACAACGCCGAGGGCAACAGCCACCCCTTCAACCCGTACGGCGACAGCTCGGTGAGCCCCGGCAGCGGCCCCAACACGGCCCAGGCCTGCCCGCCCGCGGCGGAAGGCAGCAACCCCGTGAACCACGGCGGCTCGGACGGCAGCAACCTGTGCAACCACTCCCACGCGGTCGCGCAGATTGACCTGTACTTCTCGCCCGCCGGCCGCCCGATGCCCCCGCTCAACCCCCACCCGGGCGACGCGACGCGGGACTCGGACACCCAGGGCAGCAGCGCGCCCTTCGCGGGCACGGGCCCGTAAAACGGGTGCACAGCAAACTTGAATAAGCCGGGGAGGGAGCCAAGCTCCCTCCCCGCACCCCATCTTTTCCGATCCTCGAACGCGACACGAAGACGACCCGGAGCGCGACGACATGGCCGACCCCGAGAGCTGGACGCCCTATGGCCTGGAGGCCATCCGCGTGCGCCACCTCCGGAGGCGCCGCATCATCGCCGCCATCGTCCTGGGCCTCGTCGCGCTCCTCATCCTGGCCTTCACGGGCACGACCTCCAACCGGCAGACCCAGATCTTCCAGAACGGGCAGCAGGTGGGGGACGGCAACCAGATCAGCATCGACGTCCCGGACCAGAGCAAGCCCAAGGACGGGCCCGTCACGGTGGCCCTCTCGCCCGGACGCATCACGCTGGCGGACACGTCGCAGCAGGCGCCGGCCTCCAGCATCACGCGCGCCGACGTGCCCGGCTTCTCCGGCGCCGCGGCGCTCAACTGGAACTACTATCTCATCCTCTACGGCCCGTGGGCGCTCCTGGGCCTCGCGGCGTTCCTGCTGGCCAAGCGGCGCGGGAAGCACGACGAGATCAACTACGGCGTCTACAAGGGCTCCATGCCCCTGGAGATGATCAGCGCCCAGGCCCGCCACCACGTCTTCACGACGCGCCACGCCAAGACCAGCGTCTTCGGCAAGCGCCGCGAGGACCATGTCCCTGGCCACGCGGTGCGCGTCCCCCAGGAGGGCGACCCGTGAGCCCCATCACCTTCACCAATCCGCCGGCTGGCGCGTGGGAGCGCGCGGCGCGGCGTCCGCAACAGGGAGGCGACTTCGTTGACCAACGGGAGGAAGGGGGGCCGCGACCCGCGGCCAGGATTGCAGGGCCGCGCCCCTGAGTGGACGCTGTTGGGCCTCGCGGCGATCGCTGCGCTGGGCCTGGGCGCGCTGGGGCACCCCGCGTGGGGCTCGCTCCTCGGCGCGGTCGCGCTCTACAACCGCGTCCAGCGCGAGGGCTCCTTCGAGAACGAGACGCGCCGACGCATCTTCGAGGAGGTCCGCACGCACCCGGGCCAGTCCATCGCCGAGATCGCGACAACCGTGGGCGTCAGCCACAGCACCGCGAGCTATCACCTGGAGCGCCTCAGCGCCTTCAGCCTCCTGGCGTCCACGCAGGATGGCAACAAGATGCGCTTCTTCGTGAACGGCGGCACGTTCACCGAGGAGGAGCGACGCGTCCTCTCCGCCCTCTCCAACGCCGAGACGCGCAACGTCCTGGCCACCGTGCTCGCGCGCCCCGGGAGCTACCGCGCCGAATTGACGCAGGTCCTCGGCGTCTCCAGCCCCACCGTGAACTGGCACCTGGCGCGCCTCCTCGCGGCGGGGCTCGTGGCGGAGGAGCCGCGCGGACGCAACCGTTACCTCTTCGCCGACGCGCGGAGGCTGAAGCTCCTCTTCGAGACGCTGGCCTCCAAGGTCAACGGCACGCAGTATGATGAGGCGGGGCTGCAGGAACTGTTGCGGCTTTGTGGATGATCCTTTCACGGGATTTCTCCATAAGCTTCATGTCGAGATTCCTTGTGCTGCGCGGTGCATGTTATCACAGTCAGGTTCGGTTTGCATCGCCTTCCTTTTTGTTTCCATTGCCTTTCTTGCTTGTGCTCCAGCGGGCTCTGCCGCAGAAACAACAGTCGTCGTCAATGGGGCCGGCGTGCTCGACGCCTTTGGCACCTATCGAGATTCATCTGGGCAGACCCAATCCTGCTTCACCGACAGCGGGGTAAGCATCAGCATTGCTCTCGAAGGGTCAGACGTCCTCTCGTTCACCGCCTTTGGTGGAGGCACGGGAATTGGACAGTTCCTTCTGGCCGGGAACGGCGAGAGTGCAACGTTTGTCAACGGCCAGGTTGGAGCCGCTCTGCCGTGCGTCACAGACAGCATTCAGTTCAGCACATTCGTCGTGGATTGCGCGACGAATCATGTCACCATCCAGGGATCTGGGGCCGTCTACTCGATCTCCGTAACGTCCTCCAATTCCCCGTGCACCTCCTCGCCTGACGAAGTCGTTTGCTTCGTCTACAATCCAGCTGCGCTGCTTAATACGTGCATCCAGTTGGGCGACGATACCGTGAGCGTCCCTGTCCCCGCAGTCGGAACGGAGCCCCAGACGGAGAACGTCCCCACGGTCACGCCGACGACGACTCCGCTCCCCGTCTGCGTGCTCGGCCCCGAATGCGTGGACGTGCCCGTCCCAGGGGTCATCCTCGGGAGCGAGCCCATCACAGTGCCGTTCCCGACAGTGGGCACGCAGGACCTGCCGGTCACCGTCCCCACGCCCACCGGCTACGTCGAGATCACCGCTCTCTGCGGCTCCGTGGGCTCGCTCTGCCGCGTGACCCTGTAGAGAGCGAACCCCCAACCCGCCGGGCGCGCCGCTGCCGCGGCCCGGCACGCCCTCCTTTTTCCCGCTCCTAAGCGCCCACGGCCCTCAGCACGAGGAACAGCACGGCGGTCCCCATGGCCTGGATGCCGATGGTGGCGGCGGTGAGCTCCAGCGTGATGGAGGCCATGGTGTTGATCGACGCGGTCAGCTGCACGGTCTTCTGGTTGCCGAAGACGCGGAAGTCCTCCAGCACGCCCTTCTTGCCGCCGCTGGCGACGGGCTCCAGGTCCGCGATGGCCTTCTCCACGGCGGCGCGGGTGGCCTTGGCGATCTCGCGGGGCGGGGCCGCGTGGCCCACGGGTCCGTAGCTGCCGGCGATGGCGTTCACGGAGTGGTTGTCCGTGGTCATCACCTGGAAGCCGTCCACGAGGTCCTTGAGCGCCTCGCCCACGGCGCGCGTGACGTCGGGCACGGCGTTGTTGCCGTCCCAGAGGACGTAGGCGAAGCGCTGGCCGCCGGTTTCGGTGACGAGCGCCTGGACGCCCTGCGCGCCGATGAGGTGGTCCTTGCCGAAGGTCGTCTTGTCCTGGGCGATGCCGACGCGCAGCGCGCCGGTGGGCGTCTCCTTGCACGCGCGCGAGGCGCCGCGGGCGGCCTCGGCGATGGCGTCGGCGCGCGGCGTGCACATGAGCACCTGCCCCGCGCCGGGGAGGAGGCTGTTGTGGCAGTCGACGAAGAACGCGCGGTCGACGCCCTCCAGCTCCGCCTGCAGCTCGGCGATGTGGCCCACGCCGTAGTCCACGTCGTCGATGGGCAGCGGCCAGGAGGTGTAGGTCAGGAGCGCGGTGTCGCCGAAGACCTGGGACGTGACGCGGATGTCCTCGCCGGCGGTGTGCGCGGCGCTGCCCCCTTCGGCGTACTTGATCTCCTTGAGGAGGTCCGCCGCGGCGCGGCCGAAGCGCTCCACCTCCTTGCTGGAGACGGGGTTGTAGTCGTGGGTCGCCGCGCCGTGGGGCACCATCACCATGTCGGCCTGCGGCATCGCCTCGGCGACCTTGGCGGGCAGGTCGCTGCCGCCCAGCTTCCCGATGGGCCCGGGGTGCAGCGCGGGCACGACGATGGCCGCCTTGATGGAGCCGTCGCGGCGCTGGAACGCGATGAGGCCGAAGCGCGCGCGGATGGGCTCCGCGAAGCGGCTGAGGATCTCCTCGCCGTCCATGCGCCCGCTGGTGAGGTGGTCCAGGTAGTAACGGAACAGCTCGGACGCGCTCACCTTGAAGTTGTTCTTCAGCGGCGTGTCGAAGACGTGCAGGAAGAAGACCAGCGGCGCGAGGAAGATGACGCCCAGCGCCAGGAGGATCAGAAGCTCGCGCTGCCCGAAGCCGGGGACCAGCGCGGCCATGAAGGGGACCGCGGCGAGGACCTGGAGGATGGCGACGAGCATGCTGCGCCAGTGGCGGTTGTCGCTGGTGATCCAGAGCGCGGTATGGCGGAAGCTCGTCCCCATGAGGTAGCCCACGAGGAGGACGTGCGCGACGGGCAGGCGCCACGCCACCCGCAGCGGGATGCTGGCCACGAGCGCCACGCCCACGAGGCTCATGGCGACGGCGCTGATGAACGCCGCGCGCTTGTAGTAGAGCGTGCCCCCCAGCGCGTTGGCCAGGGGCGCCGAGAGGGGGCCCGCCAGGAGCGCCGGGACGCCCAGCGCG
Organism: Pseudomonadota bacterium; assembly: GCA_021325135.1. GTDB lineage: Archaea > Thermoplasmatota > SW-10-69-26 > JACQPN01 > JAJPHT01 > JAJPHT01. Next base: position 37,722 of record JAJPHT010000026.1, read on the forward strand.
AGGAGGCCCACCAGCATGCCGTGGGGCGTCGCCTCGATGGCGAGGCCCAGCACCGCGGCGGCCACGACGACGTAGGCGTAGGTGAGGAGGGTGGGCGGCGCGTTGAACACGACCGAGGAGATCTTCGCGGACTGCTCCAGGCTGCCCTGGATGCTGTCCTCGTCGTGGGCCACGGGGCGGGGAGCCCGCCTGGAGGGTTATAAGGGTTCGGCGCTCAGGAGCGCCCCCGCCGTGTCGAACGAGCGTCCGTCCTTCGTGGTGGTCCACACGGCGAAAGCGCCCGCGGGCCCGGCGGCGAGGCCGAGGTAGTCGCCCAGGGACGAGGGGGGCGCTGCGATGTCCGGGTCCAGCGTGAGGTCGGCGCGCCACGAGCCGGGCCGCAGCGCGACCGCCATCATCCGCGCCCCCTGCGCGGTGGCGTGGGCGAACGTGACGTAGACGACGCCGCGCGCGTCCGCCGCCACCGAGGGGAGGATGCGGCCGGGCGCCTCGGGTTGGTCCAGCGGGAGGGGCGCGGTCCACGTCGCGCCGCCGTCGTCCGACCACGAGAGGGTGGGCGCGTGCGGGACGCTCTCCATCTCGCCGGACGCCTGGGGCGCGGGCGCCACGAGAAGGACGCGCTCCCGCCCGCTCTCCCGCGCCACGGCGAGGGAGGGCATCCAGTCGGCGGGCGCGACGGCACGGTCGGTCCACGTCGCGCCCTGGTCGCGGGAGGCTGCGACGTGGGCCGTGCGCGCGGCGAGGTCCACGTACCCGACGTACCAGGCGCCCTCCGAGCCGATGGCCGGAGCCGAGCCCTGGAGGTCGGCGCCGCGGGCGACGAAGCCGGGCGCGCTCCACGAGCGGCCGCCGTCGCGGGAGACGACGAAGGCGATGTCGGAACGCCTCGCGGGCGCGGAGGGCTCGCCCCCGGCGATGTCCGTGTAGGTGAGCAGCGCCGTGCCGTCGGGCCCCGTGGCGAGCCACGGCTTGTCGGGCGTGCGGAAGAGGGGCGGGGACGGGAGCGGCACGGGGAGCGAGGCCTCTGCGCCCGCGCCCTGGCTGCGCGCGACGGTCACGGGCTCCTCGAAGTGGCGGCCCCCGTCGGGCGACCTCACCGAGTAGAGCCGCACGTCCGTGAGGACGCCGCCGCCCGGCGTCGAGACGTAGCGCAGCGTGGCGCCCGTGGCCAGGAGCGTGCCGTCCGGCAGGAACGCCAGCACGGGGTCGCCCACGACGTTGGGCGCGGTGGGGTCCGAGGGGGTGCCCATGGGCTCCGTGTAGCGCAGCTCGGTGACGTTCCACGTGCGGCCCCCGTCGCGGGAGTCGTGCACGTCGAACCAGAGCACGTAGTTCACCGGGAGCGTGGCCGCCAGCGTGCGCGTGGCCACCACGACGTGCTGCGGGTCGAGCGGGTCGACCGCCGCGTGGGGCTCCCAGCCGGAGTGGGCCGTCGCATCGATGGGCAGCTTGCACGGGCCCACGCACGAGAAGGAGGGGGCGTCGGTGGCGGCCGGCCGCAGGGGGGCCCCGACGCAGCCGGGCAGGAGGAGGACGAGGATCGACGCCGCCAGCAGGCCGCGCAACAAGCCACCAGGCAGGGAATCGAGGGGTCGAGCTTGGCCTTGACGGGTGGACCCGGATAGGCTCTCCCGAAGGTTGTCGACCCGCCGCGTGACACGGAATCGGCCATGCGGCGGCGCGTCGAAGGGAGGCCGGGAAGGCTCAGCGCCAGGGAGGGGAAGGCGTTGCTACAGAAGATTCTCGTGATCCTTGTCGGGCTCGTCATGTCGCTGGTGGGCGCGTTCGCGCCCAGCTCCAGCCTGTTCGCCTCGCACCCCGCGCCGGACGCCGGCTTGAGCCTCGCGTCCTCGGCCGCGCACGACGAGACGCTGGCCACGGTGCGCGTGGCCGACGGCACCGCCTTCGCCAAGGTCAGCGTCCTCTGGGTCGAGGTCGACGGCCAGCGCGTCAGCGAGGACGCCTGGGGCACGGGCGACGTGAAGGAGCTTCGCTTTAAAATTGGCACCAAGGACGTCGACGGCCTCGCCCTCGCCGTGGGCGACAAGGTGATCGCGGTCCACCCCACCGACGTGCTCACCGTGCGCACCTTCAACGGCCAGTTCGCGTACCGCGGCCTGGGCACGCCCGCCGCCACCCTCGCGCTCCAGGGCACCGTGAAGACGGCGCTGGTGAGCCAGGGCGCCGCGACGCAGCGCGTGCAGACCGAGGCGGCCGCGCCGCGCGTCGCGCAGCCGGCCCCCGCCGACGGCCGCCTCGCCTACGTCGTCCTCGACACGGGCGAGCATCTCGACACCGTGGACGTGCAGTCCACCTCGCAGCGCTTCTACACCGAGGAGACGGCGGCCACGTCCCCCCAGCCCGGCAATCTCCTCGCGCGCTACGTGAAGATCGACGGCCGCCTCGTGAAGGACTACACCAGCGGCGACGGCAGCCTGGGCACCATCGAGTTCCAGCCCGCCGCGGCGGACACCGCGGGCGGCCTCGTCGCCGTGGACGGCCAGCCCGCCACCGTCGACGCCAACGCCAAGGTCCTCGTCAAGGACTTCGTGGGCGAGTACCTCGTCTACCAGGTGGCCGACGGCCTCGTGCGCCTGCGCCTCGACGGCTACGCCGCCAACTACACCACCGGGGACGCCGCGAGCCTCCCCGCGTCGGCGGGCGCGGACGTCCTCAACGCCGCGTTCGACTTCGAGCCCAAGAGCCCGCGCACGTCCGACACCCTCGCGTTCCACGACCGCTCCTCCGCCGAGGGCTACGTCGTCTTCCGCCAGTGGGACTTCGGCGACAACCAGACCAGCGTCGTCTCCGACCCCACGCACCGCTACGCCCTCCCCGGCGTCTACGAGGTGCGCCTCAACGTCACCGACAACGACCTCCACCAGCGCGAGGTCGTCATCCCGGTCATCGTGCGCAACGCCGACCCCGTGCCCGCCTTCGACTTCGCCCCGCGCGTCGTCGACACCGGCACCCTCGTCGCGTTCACCGACCGCAGCGACGACGCCGACGGCGCGGTCGTCAACTGGAGCTGGGACTTCGGCGACGGCGCCCACGCCTTCCAGCGCAACCCCACCCACCAGTACCAGGCCGCCGGCAACCTCACCGTCACCCTCACCGCCACCGACAACCTCGGCGGCCGCCAGAGCCTCTCGCGCGTCATCATCGTGCGCGACGCGCCCCCCCTGGCCAACTTCGTCTTCGAGCCCACCGACGCGCAGACGCTCACCCCCGTGCAGTTCATCGACCGCTCCACCGACCGCGACGGCGTCGTCGTCGCCTGGAACTGGAGCTTCGGCGACGGCTCCTACGCCGAAGGCAGCGCGCCCACGCACACGTTCGAGAAGCCCGGCGCCTACTCCGTGAGCCTCACGGCCTACGACAACAACGGCGTCGCCAGCACGCTCACGCAGCAGGTCATCGCCCTCAACCGGCCGCCCGTCGCGGACTTCGCGTGGACGCCCCAGGGCGGCCCCGTGAACGTCCCCGTCACGTTCACCAGCACCTCCTACGACCCCGAGGGGCTGCCGCTGATCACGCAGTGGGACTTCGGCGACGGAAGCTCGGGCTCCCTGGGCCCCACGGCGCAGCACGTCTTCCCGCGCCACGGCGAATACAACGTCACCGTCCACGTCACCGACGGCCTCGCGCAGACCTCGCTCACGCGCTCCGTCTCCGTCGCCGACAGCGCGCCCCGCGCGAGCCTGAGCCTCACGCCCAACCCCGCCTACCGCGGCACGGTGGTCCTCTTCGCCGACACCAGCACCGACCTCGACGGCGACCCCATCGTCGCGCGCTCGTGGAGCTTCGGCGACGGCCAGACCAGCACGCTGGCGTTCCCCAACCACACGTATTCCGCGCTGGGCGACTACCCCATCACGCTCACCGTGCGCGACGGCGCCAACATGTCGTCCTTCGTGACGACCACGCTGCACGTCATCAACCGCCCGCCCATCGGCGCCGCGCGCTTCTCGCCCGCGCTCCCCGTCGCGCGGCAGCTCATCACGCTGGACGCCACGGCCACCGACCCCGACGGCCCCGCCAACGAGACGTTCACCTACGCGTGGACCTTCTCCGACGGCGGCGCCCCCGCCAGCGGCCCCGAGGTCACCCACGCCTTCCAGGCCACCGGAGACTACACCGTCACCCTCGTCGTCACCGACGCGGAAGGGGGCGTCAGCTCGCCGGTCCTCACGCGCATCCACGTCGGCCTCGCCGATCCCCTGCCCGCGTTCACCTGGAATCCGCTGATCCCCAACGCGGGCGAGACCGTCACCTTCACCGACCAGTCCACGAGCCCCAACGGCGCCATCCAGTCGTGGGCGTGGGACTTCGGCGATGGCTCCCCCGAGTCCGGCGCGCGCAACCCCACGCACGCCTTCCCCAGCGACCAGGTCTACGCGGTGCTCCTCACCGTCACCGACTCCGAGGGCCAGCTGGCCACCACCGCGCAGAACGTCACCGTGAACGGTTTCCCCGTCGCGGCGTTCGTGGCGCCCACGGCGCCCCTCTCCGCGGGCGGCGTCGCGCAGTTCACCGACGAGTCGCACGACCCCGACGGCGACGCGCTCACCTACGCGTGGGACTTCGGCGACGGCGCCCACAGCACCGCGCAGAACCCCTCGCACCCCTACCTGTCGCCCGGCGCCTACACCGCGCGCCTCACCGTCACCGACCCCCACGGCGCGGCGGACAACGCCACGCGCGTCGTCGTCGTGCAGGACCGCGCGCCCACCGCCGGCTTCTCGGCGAGCCCCAACCCCGCCATGGCGGGCCAGCCCGTCTCCTTCGAGGGCGCGACGTTCAGCCACGACCCCGACGGCGACTCCACCCTCCGCTTCTTCAACTGGACCTTCGGCGACGGCGGTGGCGCCACCGGGCACGCCGTCTCGCACGCCTACGCCAACTCGGGCACGTACCCCGTGACGCTCATCGTCAGCGACGGCTCGCTGGCCAGCGCGCCCGCCACGTCCTTTGTGCGCGTCGGCAGCGACCACCAGGTGCGCGTGCGCGTGCAGGCGATCCTCCCCGGCGAGCGCCAGGCCATGCTCAACGACTCGCACTACCTCCTCAACGTCACCGTGCGCAACGCGGGCGCCAACCCCGTCGCGCTGGGCAAGGGGGACCTCGTCCCCGACGGCTCGGGCTACGACGTCGTGCTCAACGCGGGCACCTGGATGGCGGGCGACAGCGTCACCGTCTCCGTCTTCGACGACCGCTGGATGCACGCGCCCGTCTCGCGCAACCTCCCCCTCACCGACGCCGACGGACGCGCGGGCCCCGTGGCGCTCCCCATCGAGTTGAACGTCCCCCTGAAGCCCACCGTCGCGGCGGACGCCGGAGACGGCTACCTCCAGGTGGCGGGCATGGGCGTCCCGGGCCTCCCCAACGAGACGCAGGACGGCCGCGGCGACCCCGTCTACCGCACCGCGACCGAGGCGTTCCACGGCGCGGGCACCGTCTTCTACGCCGACGGCGCGCCCGCCGAAGGCGCCAGCGTCGTCGTCGAGGCGCGTTACCTCCCCCTGGAGCTCGTCGCCGGGGTCCGCGACGGCCAGGCGCTCACGGGCCAGCCCCTCGTCCCCGACAACGTGGCCCTGGGCTGGTGCCGCGCCGACGCGACCCCCGTGGTGGACGCGGCGGGCGCCTACTCGTGGCGCTTCCAGGGCGGCGGCTGCCTGCTGGGCACGGCCGGCGTCTTCCCCGTGGGCGTCTGGGAGATCCGCGCCACCGCCACCTACAGCTTCGCCGCCTCGGGCGTCTCCACCGTGCAGACCGTCATCGTCGACCCCACCGGCGGCCTGCTCTGGCAGAGCACGGGCGGCACGCCCCCTTGAAGGAGCAGCCTTCAAACCCCTCCAGGGGCGTCGCGGGCGCGTGCGGGCCCCCGACCCCGAGGCCATCGAGCGCGCCGCCCCGTGGCTGCGCAAGGTGCGCGCCTACTGCCGCGTCCAGGTGGAGGGCGTGGAGAAGATCCCCCAGGGCCCCTGCATCCTCGCCGCGAACCACACCGGCTGGGCCGGCATCGACTACTGGAACCTCTTCATCACCGTCTACGACGACGCGAAGCGCATCCCCCGCGTCGCGGTCCACCCGTCGTACTTCCGCTTCAAGAAGGTGCGCGACCTCGCCGACCAATTGGGCTTCTTCGAGGTGAGCGTCGCCACCAGCACGGAGATCCTTGACGAGGGTGGCCTCGTGACCTTCTTCCCCGAGGCGGAGGAGGGGAACTTCAAGCCCATCTGGAAACGATATCGCCTCCAGCCCTTCAAGCCCGGCTTCGCCCGCGTCGCGCTGGCCACCGAGGCGCCCGTCGTCCCCGTCGTCATCGTGGGCGGCGAGGAGGCGAACCCCACGCTGGGGCGCCTCAAGCCGCTGGAGGAGGTCCTCCAGGCGCCCGTGCCCATCCCGGTGAACCTGCTGCCCTTCCCCGTGAAGTGGCGCATCGCCTTCCTCGACCCCGTGAGCCCCTCCACCTACCTGGAGCGCGAGAGCCCCGACAAGGACGTCGCGGAATTGATGGCGCGCGACCTGCGCCACCGCATGCAGGACGCCTTGGACGAGCAGGTCCGCAAGCGCGGGCACCCGATCCTGTAGGGCGAGCATCGGCCCATCCGCCACGAGCTTCATCCCCACGCTCCTGCCACGCCTCCGTATGCCCCAGGGTCGCGTGCACGTCGGCACGTCGGGCTACGTCTACGACCACTGGAAAGGCCCCTTCTACCCCGAGGACCTGCCGCGAAAGGCCTGGTTCCGCTTCTACGCGGAGCGGTTCTCCTCCGTCGAGATCAACAACACGTTCTACCGCCTTCCGGACGAGGCCACGGTCGCGCGCTGGCGCGACGAGGCGCCCCCGGGCTTCGTCTACGCCTTCAAGGCCAGCCGCTACGTCACGCACCGCAAGCGCCTCCGGCCCGGCGGCTCCTATCCCCACGCCCTGGAGACGCTCGTCCACCGGCTCGAAGGCGCGGGGGACCGCCTGGGGCCCATCCTCTTCCAGACGCCGCCGGGCATGCGACGCGACGACGAGCGCCTGCGCGCCTTCCTCGCGCGGCTGCCGCGGCGGGACGTGCGCTACGCCTTCGAGTTCCGCGACGCCTCGTGGCACGACGAGGCGGTGTACGACCTCCTGGGCGAGCACGGCGTCGCGTTCTGCCTCCACGACTGGCCCGACGCGCCCACGCCCCCCTCCGTCGTCACGGCGGACCTCGTCTACGTCCGCTTCCACGGCCCCCGGAGGGCCTATGCGGGGCTCTACGGCCCGCGCCGCATGGAGCCCTGGGCGCAGCGCGTCGCCCGCTGGCGCGGCGAAGGGCGCGAGGTGCTCTGCTTCTTCAACAACGACGAGAAGGCCTACGCGACGCGCGACGCCGCATGGCTCGCCCGCCGGCTGGGGGTGGATGCGCGTGCCCCGGCCGCGCAGTGAGCGCGCGCTGCGCCGCGAGGCGCTCTACGGCCCTCCACTGGAAGGTCCCGGCCTGGAGGAGGAGCTTCCCCCCGTCGCGCGCTGGCCCGCGGACCTGCGCCTCCGCGTGGGCACCTCGGGCTGGGCGTACCGCCACTGGCTGGGGCGCCTCTATCCGAGGCGCCTTCCGGGCGCGCAGATGCTCGCGTTCCACAGCCGCCGCTTCGCCACGGTGGAGGTCAACAGCACCTTCTACCGGCCCCCCGCGCCCGAGGTCGTGGACGCGTGGCGCGCGCAGACGCCGCCCGGGTTCCGCTTCACGCTGAAGATGCCCCGCGCGATCACGCACGACAAGCGCCTTGTGGACGTGGCGCGGGAGACGGAGGCCTTCGTGGACCTGGCCCGCCGCCTTGGCCCCAAGCTGGGCGTGCTCCTCGCGCAGCTTCCCCCGGGCTTCCGCGCGGACCCGCCCCTCCTGGACTCCTTCCTCTCCCTCCTCCCCTCGTCGCTCCAGGTCGCGGTGGAGCTTCGCCACCGCTCGTGGCACGACGCCGCGACGGGCCGCCTGCTCGCGCGCCACGGCGCGGCCCGCGTCGTCCACGACTTCGGCCGCAAGGCGACGCCTCTTCCGCCCACCGCGCCCTTCGTCTACCTTCGCCTCCACGGCCCCTCGGGGCGATATCGCGGCGGCTACGACGCGGAGACGCTCCTCGCGTGGGCGGAGCAGCTGAAGGCGTGGATCCGCGAGGGGCTGGAGGCGTGGTGCTATCTCAACAACGACGAGCGCGGCCACGCCGTGGAGGACGCGCTGGCGCTGCGCGGGTGGGCCACCCAGCCCGCCGCGGAGGAACGACCCCCGCCTCGTTTCCGGGCGCGCCGGCCTGACCAGGAGGCCGAAGCCGAAGCCGCTTTATGGCCGGCTCGCGCCCTCTGAGCCTGGTTGGACCTCAACGCTTTCCTCGTCGAGCTTGCCGTCTCCGGCGCCGTGGGCGGCCTCGTGGGCATCGAGCGCGAGCACCGCCCCGATGGACAGGACGTGGTGGCGGGCGTGCGCACGTTCCCGCTGGTCAGCATCGCGGGCTTCCTCATCGGGATCATCGCCATCGAGAACGCCTCGCCCCTCATCCTGGGCGCGGGGCTCCTGGGCATCTTCGCCTTCGCGCTGATGTTCATCCAGATGCGGCTGAAGCTCAACCAGACCGGCGTCACGACGCCCGTCGCCATGATCGTGACGTTCCTCCTGGGCGTCCTCATCGCCTACGGGCACCAGTTCGAGGCCGTCGTCGTGGGGATCGCGATGACGTTCCTCCTGGTCACGAAGCGGCGCCTGCACAACTTCGTCTCGCTCCTGGACGACGACGAGATCCTCTCGACGCTCCAGTTCATCACGGTCCTGTTCATCCTCCTGCCCCTCACGTACAACCTGCCCGAGCACGTCTGGGACCTCTCGTGGCTGGGCCGCCACCAATTGGTCGACCCCTTCAGCATCGTGCTCGTGGTGGTCTTCGTCTCGGCCATCAGCTTCGTGAGCCTCGTCGCCATGCGGCAGATCGGGCCGGGGCGCGGCCTGGAGTTCTCGGGCCTCATGGGCGGCCTCGTCAACAGCGAGGCGACGACGGCGGGGCTCGCGCAGCGCGCGCGGGAGGAGCCCCGCCTTGCCAGCGCGGCCTTCGTGGGTGCCATCCTCGCCACCATGACCATGATGGTGCGCGGCGTCGCGCTGGTGGCCTTCAGCGACCCCAGCCTGCGCCTCATGATCCGCCTGGTGCCGTGGCTTCTCCCCGTCTTCCTCGCGGGCGCGTTCTTCGCGTGGAGGGAGCGCGTCGCCACCGACGAGTCCATTCCCGCCGTGCGCGTGAAGAACCCGTTCGCGATCCTCCCCGCCGCGCGCTTCGCCCTCATGTACGCGGGCGTCTCGCTCCTGGTCGCCCTCGCGCAGCAGCAGTTCGGCCCCGTGGGCGCCTACGTCGCGACCCTGGGCGGCTTCCTCTCCGCGGGCGCCGTCATGGCCAGCGTCGCGGCCCTCTTCGCCGGGGGCGCCCTGGACTTCACCACCGCGCTGCGCGTCTGCCTCCTGGCCAACGCGGCCTCGGTCCTGGGCAAGCTCCTCATCCTGCGCGCGACGAACCCCGACCTCGCGCGGCGGGCCCTCGTGCCCTACGGCGCCATGGCCGCGCTGGGCCTCGCCACCGTGGCGGGGTCGTTCCTCGTCTGAGGCCTGGGCTCCCGGGCTCCCGGGGCCCCTGGGCCCAGGTCCCCCCGCGTCGGGAGGATGAACCCCGGCTGCCGAAGCCTGCTTCACAGGTGATCCACCTGAACTGGCAACCGATGCTTGCGACAGCCCTACTGACCACCGCGCTGCTCCCCTTTGCGGGCGCAGCGGCCCCCCCGCCGGATTGCGCGCCCTCCGCCGCGCCGGCCACGCAGGTCCACACGGACCCCGTGACCTATGAGCGCGTCTACAGCGCCTTCGGCAGGACCTACGTCGAGCTCTGGCAGGAGAGCAACGGCGTCTCGGGCCTCCAGCCCAGCTCCACGTGGAACTGCGGCGGCGCCGCGGACACCCTGCTGGACTCGGCCTGCTACGGCTGCCCTCTGATGCTGTAGGCAGCCCCTCCTCTGGCCGTCCGATGAGGCGGCCAGAACCCTTCTTCTTCCGCCAGCCCCCCATGGCGGCATGCCGTTCCCCCACCCCCTGGGCAACGAGCGCTCCCCCTCCCTCTGGATCGAGACCGCGGGGACCACCTCCCACGGACCCGTGGACGCCGACCAGCGCGCGGACGTCATCGTCGTGGGCGCGGGCATCGCAGGCCTCACCTCCTCGTACCTCCTCGCCAAGGCGGGGAAGTCCGTCGTCCTCGTGGACCGCGAGCGCGTCGCCATGAGCGAGACGGGCCACACCACCGCGCACCTCCAGATCGTCGTCGACACGCGCCTCCAGGACCTGGTGGACCGCTTCGGCCTCGAAGGCGCGAAGAAGGGGTGGGACTCGCAATTGGAAGCGGTGCGCCTCATCGAGCAGATCGCGCGGGAGGAGCGTATCGCCTGCGGCCTGGAGCGCCTGCCCGCCTACCTCTACTCGCCCCGCGAGGAGGACGTGGACGCGCTGCGCCGCGAGATGCGCCTCGCGCGCCGGATCGGCTACGCCGCGGAGTGGGCGGACCCGCGCGAGGTGCCCTTCCCCGCCAAGGCCGCGGTGCGCTTCCCCCACCAGGGCAAGCTCCACCCGCGGCAGTACGCGCTGGGCCTCGCCAAGGCGTGCGAGCGCCTGGGCGTCCGCATCTTCGAGGGCACCGAGGCGACGAAGGTCCACGAGGGATCGCCCGTCGTCGTCGAGACGCGGGAAGGGCACAGGCTCACGGGGGATTGGTTCGTGAGCGCCGCGAACACGCCGTGGCACGTGAAGATCGCGCTGCACACCAAGCTCCACCCCTACCGCACCTACGCCATCGGCGCGCGGGTCCCGCGGGGAATCTTCGGCGACGCGCTCTACTGGGACACGCTGGACCCGTACCACTACACGCGGGTTGAGCGCGAGGGCGATCGCGACCTCGTCGTCCTGGGCGGCGAGGACCACGAGCTGGCCGAGGAGCCCGACACCGAGCGCCACTGGGAGAGCCTCCTCGACCACCTGCGGCAGGCCGTGGACGACGTCGAGCCCGCGTACCGCTGGAGCGGCGAGGTCATGGAGACCGAGGACGGCTACCCCTACATCGGCCGCGTGCCGGGGCGCCCGGAGAACGAGCTTGTCGTCACCGGCGACTCGGGCACGGGCATCACCAACGGCACGCTGGGCGGCCTCATGGTGGCGGAACGCATCCTGGGCCGCGGCACGCCGTGGGACGAGCTGTACGACCCCGCGCGCGTCGCGACGGGCGCCGAGGCGGCGAAGGGGTGGCTGGCGAAGAACCTCGGCGACGCCAAGGAGCTCGCCGTGCGCTACCTCAAGCCTGGCGAGATCGAAGGGCCCGACGAACTGGCGCCGGGGCAGGGGGGCATCCTGCGGCGCGGCGCGCAGCGCATCGCCCTCGCGCGCACGCTGGACGGCGCGCTCGTCGCGCGCAGCGCCGCCTGCACGCACGCGGGCTGCGTCGTGGGCTGGAACCACGCCGAGCAGTCGTGGGACTGCCCCTGCCACGGCGGCCGCTTCACGCCGGGGGGCGACATCCTCCACGGGCCCCCCGCGGCGCCCCTCAAAGAGGTGGACCTGGACGAGGTGCTATCAAAGAAGGAGGCCGAGGGGAAGAAGGGCTGAGCGGGGCTCAGTGCGCGGGGCCCGCGTGGACGGTGCCGTCCGCGTGGGTGTGCGTCTCGCCGGAGGCCGCGCTGGGCTCCGCGGTGACGTACTCCTCGACAAAGCGCGTGGTCTTGACGCCCGCGAAGGTGCGCAGGTCGCTGACGAGGCGGTACTTCGCGACGAACCAGCGCTGGTCGTACTTGCACGAGTCGGGCAGCGTGATGGAGACGACGTCGCCCTGCGCGTCGACCTTGAAGCCGTCCGCGCGCCCCTGGCCGTAGGCCAGCTCGATGAACCCCTTGATCTTCTCCACGGGGTCCGTGATCTCCTGGACGATGGTGAACTTGTACGTGAGCGCCTTGCCCGCGAGGGGCGGGTTGTAGTCGACGCGCACGCGGCCGGGGCTCACGGAGACGACGGTCGCCATCTTGCCCTGGTGCTGGAGGCGCATGCCCGGGTACCGGTTGACCTCCTGCTTCGAACTCGCGCAGCGGGATCGTGTCGACCTTGGCGGGGTCCTTCTCGCCGAACGCCTTCTGCGGGGGGATCGTGACCTCCTGCGCCTCGCCGGGCTTCGCGCCCTCCAGGGCCTCGTCGAAGCCGGGAATGACGCGGCCGGTGCCCACGAGCACGGGGAGCGGCTCGTAGACGACCTCGGCGTTGTACTTGCCGTGGGACTGGGCGACGTCGCGCTTCGTCGTGTCGAAGAGCTCGCCGTCCTCCGTCCAGGCCTCGTAGTCGACCTTCACCAGGGTGCCCTTGGCGACCATACGAGGCGGCCCAAGCGGGGCCCGGTATATGAAGGCTGGGGGTGGCTTGCTCACGTCGAGCCCGGCGGCCGCACCGCGCGCTCGCGGTAGGTCCACGGCGGCGCGTAGGCGACGCCGAACCACCGCTGGACGGGCGGGCTGAGGAGGTACCACGCGGCGACGCCCGCGAGGACCAGCTGCGCGAGGCCGCCCACGAAGGCAGCGCCCAGGAGGGTGAGGAGCCCGAAGACGACGTTCAGCGCGGCGAGGCCGACGCAGGCGTACCACGCCCAGCGGCGGCGCGCGAAGAGGCCCCACGCGACGGCGGCCGCGAAGAGGGCGTAGGCGAGGACGAGCACGCCGCCCGCGGCGCCCAGCGCGACGAGGCTGGAGGAGTTCACGGCGGCGCCGGCCAAGGCGCCCGCGGCGAAGATCGCGAAGGCCGCGAAGAGGGCGAAGAGCGCGACGATCAGGGCGAGCGCGGCGAGGACGGTGACGCCCGCGGGGCGGCTGGGCAGCGGCGTGGCCATGGGCGCCTTGGGCGCGCGACGTGCATCAAGGGCGCGCGCGGTCAGGCGGTCAGGCGAACGTCACGGGCACGGCGTCGCCGTGGAGCACCGCCGCGTCGGGCACGTCGAGGGCCGCCTGCCGGCCGCCCGCGTCGACGACCACCTTGGAGACCGCGTGCACGATGCTGTTGGTGCCGCCCTGCGCCGCGGGCACGGGCGCCGTCGTGCTGTACGGGAAGGTGATATCGAACGTCCCGTCGGGCCCCGCGACACCCTCCACGGTGTGGCGCAGGGAGCGCGATTGTCCCCCCTGGTCCACCTGGAGGTCGACGGCGGCGACGACGCGCGCGCCGGGCGCGGCCGTGCCCGTGAGGTGCGCGCCCTCGACGCGCTCGAAGAGCTTCAGGCGCGACGCGACGAAGAGGTCGTAGCCGCGCGCGTCGGACGCGAAGTCCACGATGCTGTCGGGCGACGCGCCGGCCGCCTTCGCGGGGTCGATGCCCACGGGGCAGGAGCCGCTGGGGATGACGTCGTGGAAGCAGCGCACGTCGCCGTTCTGGTTGAGCATGCTGCCCACGATCTCGTAGGAGGGGTCCTCCCAGACCAAGCGGTAGTTCGTAAGGCCGTCGCCGTCGCGGTCGTAGAGGCGCCCCATCATGCTGTCGGTGTAGACGGGGCTCATGGAATAGACGCTGCGCGGCTGGCCGTTCTCGACGCGCGTCGTCTGCGTGATCCAGTCGCGCACGAGCTGGTGCTCGACGGGGTCCACGAGGGGCTTGCGCGAGGCGTTGCTGTTGCTGGCCCAGACGGTGATGGCGCCGAACTTGCCGGTGGCCATCTCGTCGTCGATGAAGACGTAGCGCACGGGGCCCTTGCCCTGGACCCAGTCGTTGAGCATCTTCTCGGCCTGCGGCGGGTCGCGCTCGGTGAACCAGAGGCTCGCGAAGGGCGCGGCCTGCTGGAAGGGGTTCGCGACGGGCGGGCGCTGCGCGGTGGTCTCGATCCAGTGGCCGTAGTCCCACCACGATAGCACGCCGTAGCTGTTGGCGGGGTAGTCGTAGAGCTGGCCCGCGGGGGGCTTCTGCGCGATGAGGCCAAGGTCCACCCCGGCGTCGGGCGTGTTGTTGCGCATCCAGTCGAGGCCGCGGAACCAGAGGACGAGGTCCCCGTCGGGCTGCGTGATGTGCGCGGCGTCCCACGCGGGCTGCGCGCGCTGCGAGGCGAGCACGTTGCCCGGGAGCACGAGGAGGAGGCACGCGGCGACGGCGGCCACCTGCACGGGGCGCGAGACGCTGCGCGAGGCCGCGGCGCGTCCGGTCTTGCGCCCCTTGGCCTTCTTGGCGGGCTGTTCCTCGGCGACGCGCTCCTCCTCGGGGCGGTGGAGGCCGAGGACCTCGGCGACGCGGGCCGCGACCCAGCCCGTGAGGAGCGCGAGGTTCACCGCGAGGTAGTACGAGAAGCGGATCTGCGTCTCGGTGGCGTTGAAGATGACGAGGCTCCAGAGGGCGAGGAGGATGTCGCTGCGGCGGCGCTTCCACAAGGCGAAGCCGCAGAGCGCGACGAGGAGGAAGACGCCCAGGGGGGCGAGGAAGCCGAAGTCGTCGGGGAGGCACGTCACCTGGCTGCGGTCGGTGCCGTCGTTGCAGAAGTACGCCGAGGGGCGCGCCTCCGCGATGGTGGTGGTCGTGCGCGGCGCGTTGATGCCGGTGATCCACGAGAGGCCCCAGCTGACGCTCCCCCACACGTCGGGCATGCCGAAGCGGACGACGAGAAGACCCGCCAGCACGAGGGCGGCCACCGCGCCGGGCACGATCCACGGGGAGAGGCCGCGGCGGCGCGCGGCGCGCGACGCGAGGTGCACGGCGACGAGCCAGAGCGCGGAGGCGAAGCAGAGGACGGGCTGGAGGATGCCGTAGGTGTTGTACTCGCCCAGGAACGTCGTCTCGATGCTGGGCAGCATGAGGAGGCCCGCGGCGAGGAAGGCGATGGCGCCGCCGAAGACGAGGCCCGTCGCGTCCTTGTCCTGGCCGTTCTCCAGGAGGACGACGAGGGTGAGCCACGCGGCGAGGATGCCCAGGAAGAGGATGGCGGGGGGCCAGGCGTAGAAGTTCGCCGCGAGCGCGACGCCGCCCACGATGGCGAAGACGAGGGCGAGCCAGAAGGCGCGGTCGCGTCGGCGCGCGCCCAGGGACTCGCGAGCCGCGTGGCCGCGCTCCACCGCGACGACGACGCCCAGGATCGCGATGATGCTGAAGAGGTCCTCCGCGACGTGGTGGTCCGAGTAGCCGGCGACGCTGCGGATGAGGAACTCGCCGGGAAGGAGCGCCAGCGTGATGGCGGCGACGATGGCGCCCGGCGCGCCCAGGAGGCGCTTCGCCAGGAAGTAGAAGGGGACGATCATGAGCGCGCCCAGCACCGCGGGGAACACGCCGAGGACCTGCTGCACGACGGCCTCGCTGGCGTCGCGGCCGTGGCCGATGACGATGACCGCCGCGGCGAGCCAGTCGAAGAGGGAGCCGAACTGTCCCGTGCCCGTGCCGATGGGGTAGTACGTCCACGGGTCCCAGCGCGGCACGCGGGGGAACGCGCGCACGGTGCCCAGCGTCTCGCGATAGTGATAGAAGGGGTCCGTGCCGATGTAGAACGCGCGCCCGCTGCCCACGAGCGCCTTGTAGGGCAGCATGCGGACCCAGAACATGAACGCGCCCAGCGCCGCAAGCAGCGGCGCCTCCCAGAGGAGCGGCCAGCGCAGGGCCTTCTGGAGCGCGGGGGGCGTCGGGGCCATCGGGCCGCGAGGCGGGCGGCGGGCTTTGAGGGTTTCCCTCTTCGGCGACGCAGAACTCATCCGGGTTGCTCCTCATCGCGCCGCGTGGACCCAGGGACGCTGGACTTCCTGCTGCGCGCGGAGGCGCTCAAGGACCGGCCGCGACGAGGCTGGCTGCGCGCGGGCGTCGCGCGCCCCGAGAGCGTCGCGGATCACGCGTGGGGCGTCGCGCTGCTCGCCGCGCTGCTCGCGCCGGAGGGCGTCGACCGCGCCCGCGCGGTGGAGCTTGCCGTGCTGCACGACGCGTGCGAGGCGGCCACGGGCGACCTCGTGCCGGGCGAGTACGCGAGCCGCGAGGAGAAGCTCGCCCGCGAGCGCGCGGGGCTCCTCGCCATGCTGGAGGGCGCGCCGGACGCCGCGCGCTCGCGCGTGCTGGGCGCCTTCGACGAGATGGCCCGCGACGAGACGCCCGAGGCGCGCTTCGTCCACGAGATCGACAAGCTGGAGATGGCGCTCCAGGCGAGACGATATCAGGAGCGCGGCGTGCCGGCCGCGGCGCTGGAAAGCTATCGCGCCACCGCGCGGCGGGGCGTCGCCTCGCCCGCGCTGCGCGAGGCGCTCGACGCCCTCACGAGCGGCCCGTGAGGAAGCGGCGCCTCAAGGGGCCGTGCGCGAGCAGGCCCACCACCATGCCCCCCGCGAGGCCCACGAGGAGGAGCGCCGGGAAGATGGCGTCGGGGTGGTCCGCCGGGTGGAGCGCGAAGCCCAGCGTGGCGAGGAAGCCCAGCGCGAAGCCCGCGACGGCGCCCACCGCCGCGGCGGCCAGGATGGGCCCGCTCCGGCGGTAGCGGTTCAGCAGCTCGGTCGCCAGCACGTTCGCCAGCAAGGGGTCGCGCGACCGGCTCGCGGCCGCGAGGGCCTTCACGACGTCGACGTAGGGCATGCCGCGGACGGCGGCGGCGCGGTCGGGCGCCCGCTCGATCGCCTCAAGCCCCGCGTCGAACCGGGTGTCGCCCACGGGGGCGCGCTTGCTCCTGCTCGACCATCAAGCTGCGGCTGGGCGGAGAGAAGTGCCGTGGGCCGGGCTCGAACCGGCGACCTTGGGATTATGAGTCCCACGCGCTACCAGCTGCGCCACCACGGCTGGTGGTGCGCGGGCAAACCCACGGCCCTATTTGAAGATTCGCGGGCGCTCACGATCGCTGCGTCGCGTCCTCGCCCATCTCCTCGGCGAGGCGCTGCTTGCGAAGCTGCCTCCACTCCTTGCGGCGGGCGCGGGCCTCGCGGCGCTCCTGGATCAGGGCGCGGAAGAGGCGGTTCTCCAGGAGGAGGAGCGCCACGACGAGGCCCACGGCGAGGCCGCCCAGGAGGTTCACCGCGACGAGGTCGGGGAGCGTGTAGGTGAGGACGGCGAAGAGGAGGAGCGCGACGCCGAACCAGACGGGGAAGAGGATGAGCGGCTTGGAGCGGTCCGAGATGGGGGGCACGAGCCCCTGGTCGCGGCGGCCGAGGATGCGCTTGAGCGTGCCCGTGAGGGCGAGGCCCACGAGCACGCCCACGAAGAGGCCGGCGAGGAGGCCGTAGAAGATGTCGAGGCCCGCGGCGCCGAAGGCAGCCACCACCACGAGCGCGGCGGCGAGGCTCACCGCCAGGTAGACGGGCAGGCGGGCGCGCGGAGGGAGGCCGGGCTGGTAGTCCGGGTAGCGGCGCCAGCGGCGGGGGCCTCCCCAGAGGGCTGCGGCGATGCCGAAGCTCGCGGCGAAGCCCAGGACAAGGGCGATGGGGAGGAGCGCGTCGGCGGGGATCACGTCCTTGCTGCGGGCGTTGACGCGGGTGAAGCCGGTGAGGAGCGCGCCCACGACGGCGGTGAAGGGGACGCCCAGGACGACGGTGGTCGCAACGAAGAGGCGGGGCCGCGCCTTGCCGCCCACCTTCTGGACGTACTCGGCGGGGTTGCGCTTGGGCGTCGGGATGCCCACCATGAGGTAGCCGGCGAGGCCCGCGAGGAGAATGCACAGCGGCAGCAGCACCAGGGGCTGGAGGTTGAGAAGCTCCGGCACGCGGTCCGGGTAGCGGTCCATGAAGCCCGTGGTGAGCACGCCCAGGAGGACGTAGAGGAGGAGGAAGAGGACGACGAAGAGGGGCCAGAAGAGGTGGCGGCGCTGCTCCTGCGGGAGGTTGCGGTAGAGCTCCACCAGGCGCACGTTCACGGTGGGGAAGCCCACGGCGAGGTACGCCAGCACGCACGCGCCCGTGGCGGCGAGGGCGATGCTGAGGTAGCTCGCGAGGTCCAGGGGCACGCGCGCCTGCGTGATGGGGTAGCCCACGACAGGGTAGAGGAGGAGCGCGAGGAAGATCGCGAGGGGGAAGAAGAGGTACGGCTTGATCTTGGGGTCGAGGATGGGCTTGCCGTCCTTGTGCGTGAGGATGGGCCAGCCCAGGACGTACCACGCCGCCGCGATGCCCAGGGGGAGCGAGAAGACGACGGGGTAGTAGATGTCCGGCGTGAGGATGGCGAGGAGGATGAAGGCGAGAAGGAAGCCGCCCGCGGCCACGGGCACGAAGAGGAGGGTCCTCCGCTCGGCGGAGAGCTTCGCCAGGACCGGCTTCATGGGTGGCTCTCCGAGGGGAAGGACCCACTTATCCCTTTTGAAGACGGAGTTTGCTCAGTCCGCCCGGGAGAGGTACTTGGCGGGCACCTCGTCGGTGATGTAGACGGTCTTGCCCGCCTGCTGGATGAGGTGGCCGTCCATGCGCGCCTGGTACGAGTCGACCTTGAGGATGATGGGGTTCTCGGCGCGGCGGAGGCCCGCCGCGAGGGCGTTCTCGTAGGTGCGCGAGAGGTGCACCTTCTGGCGGTCCGTGGGCGCGAGGCCGCGCTCCAGGATCAGCTCGACCTCCTCCTCGGTGACGGGGTAGTAGAGGTCGTCGGGGACGTCGTCGCCGGGGAGGTCCTTGAGATCCAGCTTCATGCTGTGGCCGTAGGTGGCGCGCACCTTGTCCCCCTCGATCTGGTAGCGCCCCTTGGGGTCCGTGGCGACGATGGCCACGAGGTGGTAGGGCTTGATCCAGTGGAGGCGGTCCTTCTGCGTGCGAAGCTGGCCGATGAACGCGTCGATGTCCACCCACCCCTGGGGGTCCATCTCGACGCCGAACTTCTCGGGGAAGTGGCGCAGCACGCCGGCCATGATGCGGCCGACCCTGTTCAACTCGTGCTCGTTCATGAGGAACCGGCCCTCTTGGCCACAGTCGGGGCACGTCTCGCCCCGGAAGTAGCCATGGCTTTGGCATTCCCGCAGCATCTTGATCGGGCGCGCCATCCGGGCGTTGGCCTTTAAGGATTCTGGGGGCGGGGTGCCGAGAACAGAACGTTCTTCGCGTCCGGCCCGGCTCCCAGGGGCGGAGGCTTCGCCGTGCCCAACCGTTCCATCGTCCTCGCTCTCGCCTTCGTCCTCGTGGCCCCCTCCGTGGCCGCGCTCCCCCTGCCCTGCCTGCCCGTCATCATCACGTGCGCGCCCACGACCCCCGGCTGGCTGGCGTGGGAGCAGCGCGCGCCGTCCAACTCGTTCAACGCCACCGCGATCTCGCCCGACGGCAGCGTCGTCGTGCTGGAGAGCGCGAACCTCTCGGGCGCGTCGCCCAGCTACGGGCTGCGCGGCGTGGAGTGGTCCACGGGCCACACGCTCTGGACGCTGGCCTTCGCCTCGCCGCCCGCGGCGTTCGCCCTCGACTCCTCGCGCGTCTACGTGACGACCACGTCCTACGAGGCGCTCAACACCACCGCGTACGGCCTGCGCAACGGCACGCTGGCGTGGGCCCAGACCAACTTCACCCTCAGCGGCGGCGAGAGCATCCTCGTCACGCCCAGCTGGGTGGGCACCGTGGAGGTCGACGCGTTCAACGGCCACGAGACGCTGCTGCGCTACGCGCCCGCCAACGGCACGCTCCTGGGCACGCTGGACACGGGCATCGACTTCTACGACCACATGGTGGGCACGGACGGCAGCAGCGTCGTCTTCGTGGGCACCAACGGCTCCAGCGCCCACGGCCTCAACGCGTTCAGCCTCAACGGGACGCTCCTCTGGTCGACGCCGCTGCCCGACACCCTTCAGTTCTTCCAGATGGGAGGGCCCACGTTCATCTACGACTACTTCCAGTGGTTCGGCCCCAGCCGCATCGGCGCGGTGAACCTCACCACGGGCGCCGTGGCGTGGGACGAGCCGGAGCCCAGCTTCGTCGAGTCGCTGGTCGTGAGCGCCGATGGCCGCACGGTGGAGATCACGCACTCGGGCGACTACTTCTATCCCCCCGAGATCACGGCCCTCGACGGCGCCACGGGCGCCACGCGCTGGACGACGTCCTTCAGCGGCGACTCGGAGACGGTGGCGGTCTCGGCCAACGCCAGCCGCACCTACGTCTCCCTCCACATCCAGACGTCGGGCAACACGACCGGCAACGCCACGGGCGGGCCGGCGTGGAACGCGACGCAGACGTGGGCCCTCGACGCCTCGGGGAACCCCCTGTGGAACCGCACGCTGGACCACGCGTTCCCCGTGGGCATCGCCACCGACGCCCTGGGCTCGCGCGTCGTGGAGCTGGCCGCCAACGAGACGGCGGTGGCGGGCATTGCGCGCGGCTACTACGGAGGCTGACAAAGCTCATCCGTCGCCCCCTCCGTGCCCGCCGCATGACCCTCTCGCCCCAGGACGCCGCCAAGAAGGCCGCCGCGGAAGCCGCGTGCAAGCACGTCCGCGACGGGACCATTGTGGGCCTGGGCACGGGGAGCACGGCCGACTTCGCCGTGCGCCACCTGGGCGAGCGCGTCAAGGAGGGCCTCCGCATCCGCGGCGTGCCCACGTCGCTGAAGACCGAGCGGCTCGCGCGCGAGGTGGGCATCCCCCTCGTCGACCTCAACGAGGTGGAGGCCATCGACGTCACCATCGACGGCGCCGACGAGGTGGACCCCAAGCTCGACCTCATCAAGGGGTTGGGCGGCGCGCTGCTGCGCGAGAAGATCGTCGCGTCCCTCACCGCGCGGCAGGTCATCGTCGTCGACCCCAGCAAGATCGTCCCCAAGCTGGGCACGCGCTCCCCGCTCCCCGTGGAGGTCCTCCCCTTCGGCTGGGCCGTCGTCGAGCGCCGCCTCCGGAAGGAAGGGCATCACCCCACGCTGCGCCAGAAGGAGGGCAAGCCCGTCCTCACCGACAACGGCAACCTCGTCCTCGACGTGCGCTTCCCCGAAGGCATCGCCGACGCGGCCAGGCTGGAGCGCGACCTCAACAACGTGCCCGGGGTCGTGGAGAACGGCCTCTTCCTGGGCATGACGTGGCGCGTCGTCGTGGGAGAGGCCGACGGGCGCGTGCGCGAGATCGTCCGCGGCTGAGCGCGCCTACGGGCGGCCGACACCCTTGCCCGCCTCGTGGCCCGGCGCGGCGCTCTTGCCTTCGCGCACCATCTTGGCCTGGAGCAGGATGCGCGAGCGCCACTGCGTCCAGTCCGCCTCGGTGGGCAGCAGGAGGAGCTGCTCCACCAGCGCGGGCGCCACGAGGCCCTGGCACGCCTCGCGCAGGAACGCCTGGAACGCCGCGAGGTCGGGCGTGGCGCGCAGCGCGTCCAGGACGCCCGGCTCCCCGCGGGCGCGCTCGCCCAGCCTCGAGCCGATGGCGCTCACGAGGCCGTAGGCCTTCTTCGCGTCGGGGGGCAGGCTTATGCTATCACCTCACTGGATGGGGGGCGGCGGGCCCTTGCGCTTCTCGGCCTTGCTCGCCTTGACCTGCTGCGCGATCTGGCCGCGCTTCCCCTTGGGCGGGGGCGGCGGCGCGTCGTGCTTCTTCTGCGGCAGGAGCCCGAAGAGGAGCGTGCACCCCGCCACGATCCAGATGAGGTACGCCAACGGCTCGTTGGGATAGCGATAGACGAGCCACCCCAACGCCGCGATGGCCACGGCGATGACCGCCCAGAAGAGGATCTCCAGTACGCGACCGTAGGGCGGCGTGTGGAAGACCTCGATGAGGCGCGCAAAGGGGCCAGGACGCGGGGCCACGCGCGGGCAAACCTGCCGCGACGTTTGGCGCTTGCGCCCAAAACGCGGGGGGTTCGGGGGGCGCAGCCCCCTGACGTGAAGGAAACGCCCAGCAGACGACTTCACGTCAGGGGGGCGAGCCCCCCTGAAACCCCCCATTTTGCGCGCGCTGCGGCGCGCGCGACGAAACTACAGTTTCTAGTAGGCGTGCATGAGGCGTCGGCTGGCCCGGTAAGGGGGACGGCGCCCGCGGCGGCCAAGCCCCTGGATGACGGCGCGCTTGTGCTTGCACATCTTCCCATACAGGCTTGCCTCGCAGAGGCACGAGAGGCGCCCCTCGCCCTCGTCGTGCAGGTCCACGAGAAGCTCGTGCTTGACGCCGGGACGGCTCTCGCTGTCGAAGACGAAGCGGTGGAGCCCGGGGCCCAGCGTCTCGTGCCGGTAGCGAAGCACGCACACGGTATGATTTTCCTCGACTTGAAGGTGACCTTCCGGTGGGCATTTCACTCGGGGTGGAGGGGGCGCTGAAAGATCTCCACCATGGGCCACGCGGCGAGGCGCCAGAACGTCCAGCCCCCCACCTCCTCGGGCACCACGATGCGGGCCGATTCCAGGACGCGCAGGTGATGGGACAGGGTGGAGGACGCGATGCCCAGCGCCGCCTCGATCTCCGTCGTCGCCAGGGCGCCGTGCCTCCGGAGAAGCTCGCCCACGAGGAACCGGTTGGGGTCGCCCAGGGCGCGGAACATGGCGAGGCGCAGCTGCGCGAAGTCGTCGGCCGCCACCTCGAGCGCCGCCGCGGCGGGGTCGGGCAGGCGGGCGCCCCCGGCGTCGCGCAGGCGGGCATAGCGGCCAGAAAGGGGGGCGGGCATATCTCGATGGCCATCGAGATGATGGGATAAAGCTCCGGCGGAAACGGTTATGTGGGGGCGGCGCTTTCGGCGGCCGTTCCCCCAACAGGAGGGGCCCCAATGGCGAAGCAGAAGCGTGGCGCGCTCTACAAGCAGATCAAGTCCCACTCCAACACCCGCCGCGAGTACATGGGCGGCGTCCCCGGCTCGCGCATCACCCAGTTCGACCTCGGCGACAAGAACGGCAACTTCAACGTCAAGGTCAGCCTCGTCGCCGGCGAGCGCGTCCAGATCATCCACAACGCCCTCGAAGCCTGCCGCGTCGCCGCCAACCGCGTCCTCATGAAGAACTGCGGCAGCGCCGGCTACCACCTCAAGGTCCGCGTCTACCCCCACGAGGTCCTCCGCGAGAACAAGCAGGCCTCCGGCGCCGGCGCCGACCGCGTCTCCCAGGGCATGCGCCAGAGCTTCGGCAAGGCCATCGGCACCGCCGCCCGCGTCGAGGTCGGCCAGCCCATCATGACCGTCCGCGTCACCCCCGAGCGCTTCCAGTTCGTCAAGGAGGCCTTCCGCAAGGCCAACACCAAGCTCCCCATCCCCACCCGCCTCGTCATCGAAGAGGGCGAGGACGAGGTCAAGAAGTTCATCGCCAGCGGCATCAAGGTCAAGGTCGTCGCCATCGGCAGCACCGGCGAGGCCGAGGCCAAGGCCGCCAAGGACGCCGCCAAGGCCGCCGCGGGCGCCGCCGCCGGCGCCGAAGGCGAGGCCAAGGAAGGCGACAAGAAGGAAGGCGACGCCAAGGCCGGCGACAAGAAGGCCGAGCCCGCCAAGGGCGCCGGCAAGCCCGCCGACAAGAAGAAGTGAACCGGCCCCAGGGCCTGGCTTGCTTCTCGGGGGCGCCTTTTGGGCGCCTCCGGCTTTTTTCTTCGTTTTTTCGTGATGAGGAGTGTGAGCCAGGCGGCGCCAGGTGGGTACGGGCGTGCACGGCTGCGCCCGTCCGTGCACGCCCGTACCCGCCCGGTTCCACCCGTGCACGCCCGGCTCCACCCGCCCCCGCCTGGCGGCACCTGGCGCCAGCCGGGGACAGGTGCCCCCTCCCCTTTGTGACGTCCCACGTCACGTCCAGTCGACACCCTTTTGCGCACGCCGGCCTGAGCCCCCCGCATCACCCACGACCTCTTCCTCCCCTCCGACCTGCGCGGGTTCCAGCAGGAGCTTGCCGGCCGGCTCGCGACGCTGGACCAGCCGGGGGGCGAGGTGAAGGCGCTGCGGGAGCGCTACGGGTTCACACAGGACGTCCTGGCGCGGCTGCTGGGGCTGCGGCGGGAGAGCCTGTCGCGCATCGAGTCCGGCCGCGTCGCGCTCACGCTGCCGGTGCTGCAGCGGTTCGTCCGGGTGGTGACGCTGGCGCGGGGCGTGCGCGAGCACCTGGCCTACGCGGAGGCGCGGGGGAACATCCCCGACGAGCGCCGCCTGGACGTGCTCGCGCAGTCGCTCCGCATCGAGAAGGATGCGGCCGACGAGGTCGTGCTGCTCTCGATGATGGCGTACGACAAGAAGCGCAAGGACACTCTCACGCAGTCTCTCCGGTGATCTCACATGACCTCGAAGCCTACCTCGGAAGTCGTCTGGGCGCAGAACATCGGCAAGGATGATATCCCGCTCGTGGGCGGGAAGGGGGCGAACCTGGGCGAGATGATCGGCATCGGCCTTCCGGTGCCGCCCGCGTTCGTGGTGTCGGCGCCGGCGTTCCACCATTTCCTGGTGGAGTCGGGCGTCGCGGAGAAGGTGTTCGGCGACCTGGCGCGGCTCGACGTGGAGGACAGCAAGGCGCTGCGCGAGGCCAGCGAGCGGGCGCGGGAGCTGGTGCTCAAGGCGAAGCTGCCGCCCGCGCTGGAGCGGCAGATCCGCGACGCGTACCGCTCCCTGGCGAAGTCCGAGGGGGGGAAGGACCCGCTGGTGGCGGTGAGGAGCAGCGCGACGGCGGAGGACCTGCCGGAGGCAAGCTTCGCGGGCCAGCAGGACACGTACCTCAACGTGCGCGGCGAGGATGCCCTGCTGGAGCACGTGCAGCGCTGCTGGGCGTCGCTCTACACGCCGCGGGCGGTCTACTACCGCGTGAAGCACAAGTTCCCCCACGAGAAGGTGGCCATCGCGGTGGTGGTGCAGATCATGGTCGACGCGGCCAAGGCGGGCGTCATGTTCACGCGGCACCCCACGACGGGCGCGGACAGCACGCTCATCGAGGCGGCGTGGGGGCTGGGCGAGGGGGTCGTGAGCGGCAACGTCACGCCCGACACCTACGAGGTGGGCGCGGACGGGAAGCCCACGAGCGTGCGCGTCGCGTCCAAGGAGACGATGTACGTGCGCGGCAAGCAGGACCGGACGGTGGTCGAGGCCGTGCCGGGCAACAAGAAGCAGGCGCGCGTGCTCTCGGACGAGGAGCTCAAGCAGCTCCACAACCTGGGCCGCGCCATCGAGAAGCACTACGGAAGCCCGCAGGACATCGAGTGGGCGATGTCGCAGGAGGGCGTCCTCAACGTCCTCCAGGCGCGCCCCATCACGACGCTCAAGGGCAAGCCGGGCGGCTCCGCGGCGGCTCCGCAGGCGGCGGGCTCGGGGGCGGCTTTGCTATCAGGCCTCGGCGCGAGCCCGGGCGTCGCGGTGGGCAAGGTGGCCATCATCGCCAACGTCGAGCAATTGGAGAAGTGCAAGCCCGGCGACATCCTCGTGACGCAGATGACGATGCCCGACATGGTCCCGGCGATGAAGCGCGCGGCGGCCATCGTCACCGACGAGGGCGGGATGACGTGCCACGCGGCCATCGTGTCGCGCGAGCTTGGCGTGCCCGCGGTGGTGGGCACGAAGCAGGCCACGAAGCGGCTCAAGGACGGCATGGTGATCACGGTGGACGGCGAGAAGGGCACCGTGACCGAGGGCGGCGCGCCCGCGCAGAAGGCGGGCGAGGCGGGCGCGATGCCGGAGCGCCCCATGCCCAAGGTGGGCGCCTCGAAGCCCGTGACCGCGACGCAGGTGAAGGTCAACATCAGCATGCCCGAGGCCATCGATCGCGCCCTCGCCACGGACCCGGACGGCGTGGGTCTGCTGCGCATCGAGCACATCGTCCTGGGCCTGGGCAAGCACCCCCTCACGTTCATCCGCGGCGGCAAGGAGCAGGAGTACGTCGACTACCTCGTGAAGAGCATCAAGACCGTCGCGGAGCCCATGTACCCGCGCTCCGTCTGGGTGCGCACGCTGGATGCGCCCACCGACGAGTTCCGCCAGATGGAGGGCGGCGAGGGCGAGCCCCACGAGCACAACCCCATGCTGGGCTGGCGCGGCATCCGGCGCGGCCTGGAGCAGCCGGAGCTTCTGCGCGCGGAGCTGAAGGCCATCCGCAAGCTCCTCGACCAGGGCGTCACCAACGTGGGGATCATGCTGCCCCTCGTGCAGCACCCCCACGAGATCCGCCAGGCGAAGCAGATCGCGCGGGAGTGCGGCATCGAGCCCCACAAGGACTGCGAGTTCGGGATCATGATCGAGATCCCCGCGGCGGCGCTGGTCATCGACTCGCTCCTGGACGAGGGGCTCGACTTCGTGAGCTTCGGCACCAACGACCTCACGCAGTACACGCTGGCGGTGGACCGTAACAACGAGAACGTGGCGCGGCTCTACAACGAGTTCCACCCCGCGGTGGGCAAGCTCATCGAGATGAGCATCAAGGCGGCCCGCGCGCGCGGCGTGCAGACCAGCATCTGCGGCCAGGCCGGGAGCAACCCCAAGTTCGTGGAGAAGCTCGTCGCGTGGGGCATCACCAGCGTCAGCGCCAACATCGACGCGCTGGCGCGGGTGCGCGAGACCATCGCGAGGACCGAGCAGCGCATGCTCCTCGACGCGGCGCGGTCCAAGGGGGGTTCGGGGGGCGCAGCCCCCTGACGTCTTGATCGTCTGCTCGACCTGATATCACGTCAGGGGGCTTCGCCCCCCGAACCCCCCTTGGGTGCGCACGGCGAAGATGGCGGCTCCTACTCCGTCGCCGCGGTGATCGCGCCCATGAGGAGGCACGCGATGGCGAGGACGGCGAGGAGCGCCGCGCCCGCGCCGCCCAGGAGGACGGCGCCCGCCATGCCCAGGACGCCCAGCGCCAGCAGGATCCACGTCACGATGCCAAGTTCCACGAAGGCCGGACGACGGGGCGAGGGATAAGGCTCGCTCATCCGTCGCCGGGCGCGGCGGAGGCCTCGCCGTGGGGGCGCTTCGCGCGGTCCCACGCCTCGATCATCTCGAAGCCGTGCAAGCCCACGAGGCCCAGGGCGGAGGCGAGGCTCGCGACGCCCACGAAGACGGCCCACGACGTGGACATGACGCCCGCGGCGGCGAAGCGCACCTGGAGGATGGTGATGACGACGAGGAAGACGGAGAGCGTCGCGAGGCGGAGCCACTCCAGGCGGCTGCGGCGCGCGAGCCCTTCGCGACGGCCGACGCGGAAGACCCCGTAGACCGCCCCCAGGAGGAGCGGGTACGCGAGGAGGGCGCCGCCAGCCATGCCGGAGCCCTCTCCCAGGGCCCCTATTCATACCCTGCGGAGCGAGTCCCAGGCTCCTCCCGAAAGCCTCATCACGGCCCGCCGGGTCCGAGCGCCCATGGCGACCATCGCCCCCGGGGACCTCGTGGCCCTGGCCGACGAGGAGGGGGGCCGCACCCTGGTGCGGGCGCAGGGGGGCGCGCAGAAGCTCCGCGGCGTGGGCATCCTGGCCGGCGAGCGCCTGGTGGGCCTCGCCTGGGGCGACGTGCTGACCCACGGCAGCAAGACGCTCCGCCTCCTCAAGCCTGGTGTCGCGGACCTCACCGCGGGGCTCGCGCGCAAGGCGCAGATCGTCCTCCCCAAGGACGCCAGCCGCATCCTCTTCGAGTGCGACGTGCGCGCCGGCAGCCGCGTCGTCGAGGCCGGCATCGGCAGCGGCGCGCTCACCACCGCGCTGGCCTGGGCCGTGGCGCCCACGGGGCGCGTCTTCACCTACGAGATCCGCCCCGACTTCATCGACTGGGCGCGCCGCAACCTGGAGGAGAGCGGCCTCGCCCCCCTGGTGGAGGTCAAGGAGGGCGATATCACCAAGGGCGTCCAGGAGCGCGACGTCGACGCGGTCGTCCTCGACGTGCCCAACCCGTGGGACGCCGTCCCCGCCGCGCGCGAGGCCCTGCGGGGCGACGGCCACTTCTGCGCCTACAGCCCCCTCGTGTCGCAGGTGGAGCTGACGCACAAGGCGCTCCGCGAGCACGGCTTCCACGACCTGCGCACGCTGGAGATCATCGAGCGGCGCTGGACCGTGGGCGAGCGCGGCTCCCGCCCGGATCACGAGATGCTCGGGCACACGGCTTGGCTGACCTTCGCTCGGAAGGGCGTCTAGGGAAATTTCCCTGGTCAAGGGTCCAAAGAACGCGATGAGCGCGAAGAGCGCCAAGGACGCGACGAAAGGAGACTTCGCGACCTTGGCGCTCTTCGCGCTCATCGCGTTCTCTGGACCCGCCGGTCGGGGGGCATCCCTGGCCACGCGGGACCCGGCTTTCTTATAGAGAGACCCGCATCCGCGCCCCATCCGAGGACTCCCCATGGGACGCAAGCAGGAGAACTTCTCCGAGTGGTACAACGAGCTGGTCGAGAAGGCCGACCTCATCGACAAGCGCTACCCCATCAAGGGCATGGACGTCTGGAGGCCCTACGGCCTCAGCATCATGCGCGCCATCGACCGCTACACCCACGAGGAGATGGCCCGCACCAGACACCAGGAGGTGCAGTTCCCCCTCTTCATCCCGCAGACGGAGTTCAACAAGGAGGCCGAGCAGATCAAGGGCTTCGGCGGCGAGGTCTACTGGGTGACCAAGGGCGGCAACAACGACCTGGACGTCCCCCTGGTCGTGCGCCCCACCTCCGAGACGGCGATGTACCCCATGTTCAGCCTGTGGGTGCGCTCGCACAAGGACCTGCCCCTCAAGGTCTACCAGATCGTCTCCGTGTTCCGCTACGAAACGAAGCAGACGCGCTCGTTCATCCGCGTGCGCGAGATCCACTTCTTCGAGGCGCACACCGCGCACGACACCTACGAGGACGCCGAACGGCAGATCCACGAGGACGTGCAGATCTGGGCGCGCCTCGCGGAGAGGCTCTGCCTGCCCTACGTGCTCAGCAAGAGGCCCGACTGGGACAAGTTCCCCGGCGCGCACTACTCGGTGGCCGCGGACGCCATGCTCCCCGAGCTCAAGACGCTCCAGGTCGCGACGTTCCACCACTACAAGGACAACTTCGCGAAGGCCTACGACATCAAGTACGAGTCGCAGGACTCCACGCACGTCTTCGCGCACCAGACGACCTACGGCATGAGCGAGCGCCTGCTGGGCGCCATCATCAGCGTGCACGGCGACGACAAGGGCCTCATGCTGCCCCCCGCCGTCGCGCCGCACCAGGCCGTCATCGTCCCCATCCTGTTCAAGGGCAAGGAGGCCGGCGTCATGGACGCCGCGCGCCACCTGGCGAACCTCCTCCTCGCCGCGGGCTTCCGCGTCCACGTGGACGACCGCGAGGAGACGGCGGGCTTCAAGTTCAACGACTGGGAGATGCGCGGCGTGCCCGTCCGCATCGAGCTGGGCCCCAAGGACGTCGAGAAGGCCCAGTGCGTCATGGTGCGCCGCGACAACGGCCAGAAGAGCTTCGTCGCGCAGGCCGACGCCGCCAAGGGGCTCGCCGAGACGCTGGCCTCCTACGCCGACGGCCTCGTGAGCCGGGCGTGGAAGACCATGACCGAGAACGTCCGCGACGTCAAGACCGCCGAGGAGGCCAAGACCGTCTCCGGCATCGCCCGCGCCGGCTGGTGCGGCAGCGACGAGTGCGGCCAGAAGATCCAGGCCGTCACCGAGAAGACCGTCCTGGGCGTGCCCCTGGACGTGGCCTTCCCCTCCTTCAAGGAGGAGGCCCACGGCAAGCTCGTCCTCCCGGGCAAGGGCTTCTCGGGCCACTGCGCGGCGTGCGGGAAGGCGACGACGACGCCGGTGCACATCGCGAAGACGTACTGAGGCTTCTTGGGGTCGGGCCGACCCCTCCATCTGAAATCCCTCAGCGTAGCCGCTGTTCCGATGGAGTCTCGTTCACCGGAAGCGCACGATGCATAGACCCACCGGTTCCATCGGAACCAGCCGATGCATATAGCGCACCGGTCGCGGTTTCGACTTATTAGAACGCTTCCGCCGAAAATGATATCGCCACCGCGCGCGTAGTAGGGGTTGCCTCCTTGGAGGCGCAACGCGCGCAGGCGCCAAGGCCGGACCCGGCGACGGGGCTGGACGAAGCGTCTGCGGAACGACGCCGGCTCGGCATGCGCCGCCCCGACACGCGATTCGAACGCGGGGACGGGCACACGCGCGCGCCGGCGGGGCAGCCGCAACTCGAGCGAAGGACTGCCCGCCCCCGTCCGCAAGGGCCCGGGTCCGTTCAACCGCCCCCTCCGGAACCCGCCGGCGAACCACCCCGGCTTCGGAGGAACACGCCACGAACCCGCCGAACTGACGGCAGGCCGCGCGTCCGTGTGATGGATCGCGGCCCATCGCAGACCGGCGCTGATCTCAGCGCCCCTGCGACCCCCTCCGACGCGCGAGCGTCGGGGAGCCCCGGCAAGCATGCACCGTGGAGCCGGGGGCCGGCCGAGGCCTGGCCAGGCCAAGGCGGCGGGACGGGTTCTCCCCGCTCGTAGCCGAGCGGGGACGACCGGCCAGCCCCACCCCCGTGGGGCCCGCCACCGGACAAGCCTCGTGCCGAGGGAGTCCGGAGCGCCCGCGCCCCGCGCGGGAGGACCGGTCGGTGGCAGGCGGCTCCGCGTCGCGCCTCCAGGAAGAGCACCTTTTCCGTGCCCACCTGGCCTCGTCGGGGAATAAATACGTGCGAGCCGGTGGTGGATCCCCGTGCGCGTCCTGCCCTTCGCGCTGCTGGCCTTCCTGGCCGCGGCCCTGGCGCTTCCGAGCCCCTTCGCCCTCTGGGCCCTGAGGCCTGTGCCCGATCCGCACCAGGCGTACCTCGACGCCCGGATGCTCGCCTCCGCCGCGCGCGTCGTGGCCGCGATTCTCTTCCTGGCGGGCGCGGTCGCGCTGGCCTTCGCGGTGCGGCGCGGAGAGGCTGCGCTCCCGCGGGCGCTTCCCGTCCTCGCCCTGGCGAGCCTTGCCCTGGGCGGCGCGCTCCTGAGCCCCTGGGGTTCCAGCCTCGCGACGGACTCGATCCACGAGCGCTACGAGCGCGGGGGCTTCCTGAAGCCCTACCCGGACGTGGACCTCGCCCGCGGCCCGCTGCCCAACGAGACGTACTTCGCCTTCACCGGATCGCGCGAGGTCTCCAACGTGACCGCGCCCATCGACGTGGGGCCCGTCCACGCGCGCCGGGGGGACGTGTGGGACGTCGGGACGAGGGGCGACGGAGCGGGATGGCCGGGCGACGGTCGCCCCGCGATCTCCAGCGACTTGCCCCTGCGCTGCGTTCCCGGCCCCTTCCTCGACGAGAGGAGCGACGCGCGCTCGCCCCTCGTCGTCTCATGGTGGCGCTGCGTCGCGCTCGCCTCCGGCGACGCGAGGGTGCAGGTCTCCCTGCCAGGGCCTGCGCCTGGAACCGTCGTCGTGCTCGTGAACGTCCTCCCCAGCCTGGATGCAGCGGTCGCGACCACGCTCGCGCGGTCGGAGGCCCTCCTTGCGCTTGGCGTCGCGGCCGCGGCGGGCGCGGGCGCGTGGGCCGTGAAGAGGCGCGAATCCCGTCCGCGCTGAAATTACAGATTGGCTAGCGGAGAACGTAACATATTTCGCCACCGCAGGCGTTCGGCTCGTCGTCCGGAGCATCCGGACAGGGAATTGTTGTGCTACCTACGTTGAGATCCAGATCGATCGCTGTCGCGCTCCTCCTCTTTTCGGTCGTCACGCTGCCTGCGGTCCAGGCGGACTCCATCGCCTCCCCGGAGCGCGCCCGTCCCCTCGACACGCTCTGCTTCCTGCTTCCCGTCGCGCCGGGCGCGGTGCAATCGGAGCAGTGGTGCGCGAAGGCGCTGCGCGGGACCCCCCTTGACGAGATCCTGGCCAACGCCCCCGAGCCCTTCGCGTCGAGCCACACCAACGTCAACCTCGGCGTGGACTACGAGAACTCGAACCTCGGCGGGGCCTCGTTCACCTGGTGGGGCACCACCGGCTGCACGTCCAGCATCAGCTACATCGGCAACTATCCCGCCGAGTGGGTGGACCGGGTCTCGTCGGCCATCGTCGTGTCCGGAAGCGGATGCAACTGGTTCTACCACTTCAACGACAACGACGAGAGCGGCAGCTACTACTACTGCGGGCTGACCGTCCACAAGTGCGACCAGGACCAGCTCTACATCCAGGGGTTCGACAACGCGGCCAACTCGATGCGCATCACGGCCTGAGCCCCGCAAGGAGGCCCGCTCCGGCGGGCCCCCCTTTTGCTATCGCTCCTCGCGCCATCGGACAAGCTCCTGCGCGAAGCGCGCCGGCTGCTCCAGCTCGGGGAAGTGGCCCGCGTCCTCCAGCACGACCACCTTCGCGCGGGGCGCGTGGCGGCGGAGCCCTTGGGGGTCGCTGCCGCGGTGCGTGCGGTCCCTGGCGCCCCACACGGCCAGCACGGGCAGGTCCGTGGGGGGCGGGGGCGCGGCGCGCTCCAGGGCGCGGAAGGCGGCGGCGAGGGGGAAGCGCGCGCCGTGGTCGAACGACTCGACGGCCAGCGCGCCGAAGGCGTCGCCCGCCTCGCGGGTGGGGAGCGCGGCGCGGTACCACGAGCGGGCGATCTCCGGGGCGCGCACGTAGCCCAGCGCGGGGCCCACGAGGGGCGCGCGCAGCGCGCGGCGCCTGTCGACGCGGTCGATCCACCGCAGCGCGTCGTCCCACGCAGGGGCCTGGAGGGCGACCAGCGAGTCCACGAGGTCGGGCCGCGCGGCCGCGACGCGCAGCGCGACGTAGGCGCCCACGCAGGGCAGCGCCAGGGTGCACGGCCCCAGGGCGAGCTTGTCCAGGAGGGCGATGGTCGCCTCCGCCTGCGCGTCGGGGGACTGCCCCGCGCCGCGGGCGGCCTTGGAGTGGCCGAACCCCACGGGCTCGAAGGCGACGACGCGCGCGTGGGGGCGCAGCGCGACCATGAGGGGGCCGTACTGCTCCAGCACGTTGGGCGGGTCCGTCGCCAGCACGAGCGGAGGCCCCTGGCCCGCCTGCCGCAGGCGGACGGAGCCCTGGGGGATCGCGACCTGGCGGATCATTGATATCGCGAGACGAGGGCCGCGAGGGCGCGCTTCTGCTCGGGCCACGAGAGGCGCGTCTCCGCCTCGGCGGCGCTCACCCACTCGGCGCCGGTGTGCTCGTCGCTCAGGGCCTCGGTGACGCCGGGCTCGACGCGCGCCGCGTAGGCCGTCTCGTGATAGCGCCCCTTGCGCGGGCCGTCCTTCAGCTCGTAGGTGAAGGTCACGCCCAGGGGCTCGGGGGAGACGTCGAAGCCCGTCTCCTCGTCCACCTCGCGCACGGCGGCGTTGAGGAGGCCCTCGTGCGCCTCGACGTTGCCCGTGACGGGGTGCCAGAGCCCCTTCTCGGTCTTCGCGCGCTTCAGGAGCAGGATGCGGAGGCCGTCGGGCGTCTTGCGGTAGAGGAAGACCTGGACCTTCCGGCGCAGGGGCATGGCAACGGCAAGCCTGGCGGGGGGCTTGAAGGTGGCCCTTCGCGGCCCACGCCCCCGGGCGGCGCGGGCGCCGCTGGAAAAGCCAAGGCATCGTCAAGAGGCAGGGCCCTTCAGGCGCCCATGTATTGCGCAAGATGCGGACGCCCCTTCGACGACGAGCTGCTGGCGTGCCGCGTCTGCGAGCCCGGGGAGGGGCGCCGCCTCGCGCAGGCGCGCCTGCTCCGCCGGCGCCAGAGCCTCCTGGGCTGGTAGGCCGGCAAACCTCCAAGCGCGGAGCCCCCGCTGCGTCGCCATGGACCACGTCTCGGTCTACGTCACGTTCCCCGACGCGGACGTCGCGCGCCGCGTCTGCCGCGCCCTGGTGGAGGAGCGCCTCGTCGCGTGCGCCAACCTCGCGCCCACCGAGAGCCTGTACGAGTGGGAGGGGCGCCTGGAGGAGGCCCGCGAGGTGGCGGCCTTCTGCAAGACGCGCGCCGCGCTGGTGGGCCGCGTCGCGGCCCGCGTCAAGGAGCTTCACCCCTACGAGGTGCCCTGCGTCGTGGCGTTTCCCCTGCTGGGCGGCCACGGGCCCTACCTCGCGTGGATCGACGCGCAGACGCGCTCAGCCTGAGCGCACCGGCACGCCGAGGCCCTCCACGATGCGCCGCGCCCACGCGAGCTTGCGGAGCTTCGCGGCCGCGTCGCGGCCAGGCTTCGGCGCGGGCGTCTCGAAGTCGAACCCCACGAGGCGCAGCGACGCGGCGCCCATGGCGACGGCGAGGCACGCGGCGCGGTCGCCGTCGGTGAAGCCGCCGAAGTCGCGCATGCGGCCGCGGGGCTCCGCCTGCGTCGTGCCCAAGACGGGGCCCAGGAGGCGCGGCACGTGGCGCGCGAGGGCGTCGCGGTTGTCGCCGTGCGCGTGCACGACCAGCGGAACGCCCAGGGCGGAGAGCGCGACCTGCAGCGCGACGTCGCCGTCCAGGTCCGTCACCACCGCCACGGGCTCGCGCGGCGGGGGTGCCCGGGGGTCTGCCACGAGGAGCGGGCCCTCGGGGACGTTCTCCGCGGGCGCGCCGCCGAGGATCACCGCCTCGCGGCCCGCAAGCTCCGCGCGGAACGCGTCGAGGTCCACGCAGAGGCGGTCCTCCAGCAGCGCGTCCAGCTCGTCGCGCGCCGCCTCGTCCGCCGCGCGCGAGAAGCCGAAGTCGGCGAGGATCGCCTCGTAGGTCGGCTCCCAGCGCGCCCAGTCCATCGGGCGGCCAGCGG
Source organism: Pseudomonadota bacterium (assembly GCA_021325135.1). Classification (GTDB taxonomy): domain Archaea; phylum Thermoplasmatota; class SW-10-69-26; order JACQPN01; family JAJPHT01; genus JAJPHT01. Next base: position 72,200 of record JAJPHT010000026.1, read on the forward strand.
CGCGCCCCGCCATCAGGCTTCTTCCTCCCGCGCGCCCACTGCCGGCCGATGCCCGAGATGTCGCGCGTCGAGCGCCTCCTGGTCAACGGCCCCCTCGTCCGCATGGCGCACCGCGACGTGGCCGTGCCGCGGCTGCTGCGCCTCGCGCTGGCGCCCCTGGAAGGCCCGCTGCTGGAGGTGGGCTGCGGCGAGGGCGCCACCACCGAGGGGCTGCTGGACCGCCTCCCCGGCATCGAGGTCACGGCGCTGGACTTCGATCCCTTCCAGGTGGAGCGCGCCCGGAGGCGCGTCGAGGGCCGCGCCCTCGTCGTGCAGGGCGACGCCGCTGCGCTGGACTTTCCCGGAGGGTCGTTCGCGACGGTGGTGGAGATGAACGCGTTCCACCACGTGCCCGAGTGGCGCAAGGCCCAGCGGGAGGCGTTCCGCGTCCTGAGGCCCGGCGGCCAGTTCCTCTTCATGGACTACGCGCGGAGGTTCGCGCGGGGCCTCTTCGCGACGAGCGCTTTCCAGCCCGGCGCGTTCACGCCCGACGAGTTCGTCCACGGCCTCGCGGACGCGGGCTTCTCCCCGGTGGTGCTGCGCGGCTCGTGGGTGGTCACGGGCTGCGCCCGACGACCTCGATGATCCCCTTGCCGTACTTCTCCACCTTCTTGGGCCCCATGCCCTTCACCGCCAGGAGGTCGGACTCGGTGGCGGGCCGCGCCGCGGCGATGGCGCGCAGCGTCGCGTCGTGCGCGACGACGTAGGCCGGCACGCCCTCCTCGTCCGCCCGCGCCTTGCGCCACGCCTTCAGCGCCGCCAGCAGCGCGTCGTCCACGTCCGAGGGCTCGGCGCCCGCGGGCGCCTCGCGCTTGGGCGGCGCCTCGACGACCAGGGGCCGCTCGCCGAAGAGGGCGTCGAGCCCCTTGGGCGTGAGCTTCAGCATCGTGCCGCCGTGCTCCAGCGTCGCGCGCTCGACGTAGCCCATCTCCTCCATGCTGCCGATGAGGGCCTTCACCTTGCTCTCGCTGCGCAGGCCCAGCGAGCCGCGGGCGGGGAGCTTGTCGGCCCACGGCGGGCTGCGCGCGTCGCCGCGCAGGTGCCAGATGAGGTTGCGCTCGCCGATCCCGCGGCCCCCGGAGAGCGCGTTGAGGACGTGCCGGCGCGCCTCCTCCTCGGAGCCCGCGCCCTCCTCGGGAAGCTCGTGCGCGACGCCCAGGCAGTTGTCGCAGCTGCCGCAACGCTCCGGCACCCCCTCCTCGCCGAAGTAGCGGCGCAGGTACCAGTGGCGGCAGCGCGTCGTCTTCACGTAGTCGAGGATCTCCTTGCCGCGCTGCTCGGCCAGCGCCGCGTAGCGGTCCAGGACCGCGGGCGCGCCCTCCGCGGAGCCCGTGACCTTGTGCAGGATCGCGCGGGGGCCCACCTGGAAGAAGAGCGCCCCGTCCGCCTCTTTCGACAGCAGGGTGGGCTCGACCTTCTCGGGGGCGACGCCCAGCGCGCGGGCCGCCTCGAAGAGGCCCACCTCGCGGCCCGAGATGGGGAGGTCGCCGCCGTGGACCAGCACGCTGCGCGGCGCGTCGGCGAGGCGGACCGCGGCGCCGGCCTCCGCGAGGATGGAGAGCGCGACGCGGGGCTTCACGTCGTCCTCGGGGTCGAGCGCCGCCACCTGCGCGGGGTCCAGCAGGCTGTAGCCGTCCTCGCCCGCGCTCGCCAGCAGGAGGCCCCACGCCTCGTGGACGAGCTTCGCGCTGGGCAGGTCGCCCCGCGCGCGGCTCTTGAGCTGCCCGCCGTCCTGCGCGGTGGCGAGGAGCACGCAGCGCGCGGGAAGCCCGTCGCGCCCGGCGCGGCCCGACTCCTGCGAGTAGCTCTCGACGCTCTCGGCGGGGTCGGCGTGGAAGACGAAGCGGATGTCCCCCTTGTTGATGCCCATGCCGAAGGCGACCGTCGCGACGAGCACGTCGACGCGCCCCTCCATGAACTCCTCCTGGCGGCGCGTCCGGTCGTCGAGCCCCGCGTGGTAGGGCGCGGCGCGCAGGCCCGCGCGGGAGAGCGCCTCGGCGAGCTGCTCGCACTTGGCGCGGCTGCTGGCGTACACGATGCCGGGGCCCGGCGTCTCGCGGCAGAGCTGCACGAGGTGCGCGAGCTTGTCGTCCGCGCTTCTGGCGAGGATCGCCTCGTAGCGGAGGTTGGGGCGCGCGGTGCTGGCGCGCACGACGGTCATGGGGCAGAGGCGGCGCACGATGTCGCGCTCCACGCGCGGGGGCGCCGTCGCGGTGAACGCCGCCACGGGAGGGCTCCCCAGGAGCGTGCGCGCGTCGGCGATGCCCAGGTAGTCGGGGCGGAAGTCGTGCCCCCACACCGAGACGCAGTGCGCCTCGTCCACCACCAGGCGGACGACGCCCGCGCGGCGCAGCGCGGCGAGGAAGGTCGCGTTGCGAAGACGCTCGGGCGCCGCGTAGACGAGGCGGTAGCGCCCCGCCGCGATCTCGTCGAGCGCGCGCCGCGCCTGGGCCTGCGTCAGCTCGCTGGTGAGCGCGACGCTGGCGGCGCGCATGGGCGCGGGGAGCGAGTCGAGCTGGTCCTTCATGAGCGCGATCAAGGGGCTCACCACCAGCGTGACGCCGCGCGAGAGCACGGCGGGCAATTGATAGCACAAGCTCTTGCCGCCGCCCGTGGGCATGAGGGCCAGCACGTCCTCGCCGCGCAGGATGCGCGCCAGCACCTCGCCCTGCCCCTCGCGGAGGCCCGCATAGCCGAAGTGGCGCCTCACGAGGTCCGCCGCGCGCTGGATCTCCTCCGGCGACACGGCGGGCCCGGAGGAGACGGCCTTGGGCGCCGCCTCCTGGCGCGGCGCCGCGGCGGCGCCCACGAGCGCGGCGGCCTCGGCGCGCTGGAGGGAGAGCGCCTCGGCCATGGCCTGCGCATGGTGCTCCTCGCCCGCGCCCTCGAAGAAGCGGCGCAGCCTCTGGTGATAGCTCGCGGAAAGCGGGCCCTCCTCGTCGCCGCGCGTGTCGAGGAGGCGCGCCGCGAACGCGCTGCCCGACACCCAGTCGCCCATGGCGCCGCACGCCTCCGCGAGGCCCAGGAGGCCGCGCCTCCTCGTGGGGTGCTCCGCGACGGCGGCCTCGAAGGCGCGCCGCGCAGGTGCGGCCTCACCGGCCTCCAGCAGCGCCTCGCCCAGGATGACGCGCCGCAGGTAGGGAGCGAGCCCCGGCTGCGCGTCCAGGAAGGAAGGCACCTCGGCGACGCGGCCCAGGCGCGCGAGGGCGCGGGCGCGCAGGCCGAGGCTCACGCTGGAGGCGCCCTGCGCCTCGCGGCGCTCCACCGTGGCCAGCGCGCCTGCGGCGTCGCCCGTGTCCAGCTGCGCCTCGGCGAGGAGGTCCAGGGCGAGCAGGCCCGCGCGGGCCGGGTCCACGAGGCGGACGACCTCCTCGGGGCGGCCGGCGACGAGGAGCGCGCGCAGGTGGGCGGCCTGCTCGCGGGGCGGGCGGTCCGCGAAGTCCATCGCGAAGCGCAGCGCCCCCATGGGCCTAAAGCTGTGCCCCTCTCGATCCGACGGCCACGTGGACCTCCACCGGGAAGGCGAGCCCGTGCGGGCCCGTCCAGGGCCGGAGCGCGTCGTCCACGTCGCGGAGCAGCCCCTCGCGCGCCTCGTCGATCGCCTCCGCCTCCGAGAGCGAGGAGCCCGCGACGTAGGCCTCGGCGAAGGCCGCGCCGCTGGCGAAGCGCGCCTCCCTGCGCAGCCGCTCCACGGTGACGCCCATCCCCGCCTTCTCGAAGAGGCCGCGCAGCCCCGCCTCGGTCTCCAGCGCGTCGTCGAAGCGCAGCGCGAGCCCTTGGCCCAGGCGCTTGCGCGCGGCCTCGTCCAGCGCGCGGAAGCCCGGGCTCTCCGCGAGGCCGGTCCACAGGAGGACGCCCACGCGCGGCGCGACGCGGGCCAGCTCCGCCACCGCCCGCGCCGGGTCCTCCGCGAAGGGGAGGCCGTGCTGGCAGAGCGCGACGTCGAACGCGCCGTCGTGGAAGGGCAGCCGCTCCACGTCGGCCAGCGTCCAGCGCGCGGAGGGGACGACGCCCCGCGCGAACGCGACCATGTCGTCCCAGCTGTCCGCGGCCACCACGCGGGCGCGCGGGAGGAGGCGCGCGAGGGCCCCGGTGCCCGCGGCGGCGTCCAGCACGCGCGCGCCGGGCGCGACCGGGACCCGCGATAGCAATTCCCGCGCGAGGGGGAGCATGAGCGCGGGGACGAGGCCGCGCTCGTAGCCTTGGGGGATGGGCGAGGTGGTCACGCGGCCCACTCCAGCGCCCACTCGTAGCTCTCCCGCAGCCAGGCCATGAGCTGCGAGTCCACGTCGCCGGGGGCCTCCACGACGACGCGGTGCGGGAGGAGGGGCATGCGCGCGGCGCGGGCGTCGAGGATGCGGTCGTGGTCGGCGCGGCCCACCTTGCGGAACCCCACGTCGACGCGCCGCGCCAGGGGGCGCAGGACGGCGAAGGGCGCGCCGCCGCGGTGATAGCGCACGAACCCGTTGCGCGTCTCCACCGTCACGTCGGGGCCGAAGCGGCGCAGCGTGCGGTCGAGGAACTCCGCGGCGGCTCGCGCGCTCACGCCTCGGCAACGAAGGGCACCCGCTTCAAGGTCTCCGGTGGGACGATCTCCTCCCTTCCCCCGTTGGCGCCATGGCGCGGCGTCTTGGGAATCGTCGCGTCGTGGCGCCGTCGCGCCGTGGCGTCAAGTGGTGGCGAGAAGGCAGGCTCAGCACCCGGAGGCCATCATGGCCAGGGGCGACGCGGCGGCCTGGCCGTCGAGGTAGGCCTGGTTGGCCGTCGTCGTCTCGTGGAGGAGGAAGGCGCCCACGCAGGCCGAGAGGACGCCGAAGGCGAGCCAGACGGGGGGCGACGCGCACCGGGCGCGCAGCATGAGCGAGCCGCCCAGGAGGACGAGCACGTAGGCGAGGTCCAGGACGAGCCAGTCCCACGGCACGACGGGCCCGCACATGACGACCGGCGCTGGGCGCTCCTCCCGGATGGCCCGATCGCCGGGGGACAAGGGGCCCTGGGGCCCGCGCAACCCTCATGCGGCGGCGGGGAATGGTCCGTGCGATGCCGGCCGTCAAGGGGAACAGCCTGGGCGCGCGCATCCTGCTGCTCCTGGGCGAGCGATACCCCATCACCCTGCGGCAGGTGGCGCTGGCGCTCCAGACGCGGCCCGACGCCGTGGAGCGCGAGACGAAGCGCCTCCTCGCGCAGGGGCTCGTCGTCACGGAGCGGCTGGGCGAGGAGACGTACGTCGCGTTGAGCGGCGCGGGCGTCACGTACCTCGGGCTCCCCGCGAAGGAGGCGGAGCGCCTGAAGGGGCGCAAGCCCGCCCCCGCGAAGCCGCGCGACGAGGGCGACCCCGCGTTTGGCTAGCGCCTTCGGGGAATGTACCAGAAACCCCCTTCTCTCCCGTCACGCGTGAGACTCGATCCTCGTGCCCGCTTCGTTCCGGCGCATCCTCCACATCGAAGACTCCGAGACCGACGCCTACATCGTGAAGCGCGCCTTCCGCGACCAGCCGGACGTCGAGATCGCCTGGGCCACGACGGGGAGCCAGGGGCTCCAGAAGCTCCTCGAAGGGAACTTCGACCTGGTGCTCCTGGACTACGCCCTGCCCGACATGACGGGCCTGGAGGTGCTGCTGCAGGTCGTGGAGAAGTCGCCCGGCACGCCGGTCGTCATCGTCTCGGGCTTCGGCAGCGAGTACGTCGCCGCGCGGGGCCTCCAGGTGGGCGCCATCGGCTACGTCAACAAGGACGCGCCCCACTTCCGCGAGGAGCTTCCCCGCACGCTGGAGCGCCTCCACGAGCAGAGCCGCTCGCAGCGCCGCGCGAAGGAGATCGAGGAGCGCATCCGCACGCGGCCCAACCTGCGCCACAGCATGGAGGACGTGCTGGGCACGCTGCGCGAGGCGCTCCCCGAGGCGCGCGGCACCTTCATCACCTCCTCCGACGGCCTGCCCCTCGCCCTCTCCAAGAGCGCCGAAGGCGGACGCGACATCGATCCGCTCTCGGCCATGGTGTGCGGCTCGGTGCTCCGCAACCTCGACATGATCGGCGGCAACCTGGACCTCGCGGAGCAGGAGACGGGTGTTGTGCGTTACCGCGACGGCTCGCTGGTCTACCGGCGCGTCCCCGACGTGGGCAGCCTCGTCGTCGTCTTCGACCGCGAGGCCCACGCGCGGGAGGACCTGCGCGAGGTGGACGTCGCCGCGCGGGAGATCACGAGCCTCGTGAAGGACGTGGCCTGACCCAAACCCCCAAGTGCAGCATCCCTGGTTCCCCCGCGTGCTCCGCGCCCTGCTGCGCATGACGCGCCCCGGCAACGCCCTCGTCGCGGGCGCCGGCGCCTGGGCGGGCTCCCTGCTGGCGGGCGCGTCGCTTCTCCCGGCTTGGCGCGCGTGGCTCGCGATCCTCGCCTCGGTGGCCTTCGCCGCCGCGGGCAACCTCCGCAACGATGTGCTGGACGTGGAGATCGACCGCGTCGCGCACCCCGAGAGACCCCTCGTGCGCGGGGAGGCGACGCCGCGGGCGGCCAACGCGCTGGCCATCGCGCTCTACGCGGCCGCGCTGGCGTGCGGCCTCCTCGTGGGGCTCTGGGCGGGGCTCGTCGTGCTGGTGGCGCTTCCGCTGATGGAAGGGTACGAGCGCACGCTCAAGGCGCGGGGGTTGCCGGGGAACGTCGCCGTCGCGCTGCTGACGGGGGCTCCCTTCCTGGTGGGCGCGCTGGCCGCAGGGGGCATCCGCGCGCCCGCGCTGGCGGTGGCCGGGCTCGCCGCGCTGGCGACGCTGGCGCGGGAGGTGCTCAAGGACGTGGAGGACGTGGACGCGGACCGCCCGCACCGCTGGACGCTCCCCATGCGCGTCGGGGCGCAGAGCGCGTGCGCGCTCGCGGCCGCGGCCCTCGTCGCGACGACGCTGCTCTCGCCCCTGCCGTGGCTTCAAGGAAACGTTTTAGGGTGGGCCTATGTTCCGGCGGTCGGCCTGGCCGACCTGGCCTTCCTCGCCGCCGCGTGGACGGGCTTCTCGCGACCGGGCCGCGGACAGCGCCTCGCGAAGGCCGGCATGGTGCTGGCGCTTCTCGCCCTCGTCGCGGGCCGGGCGCAGGCGGGTGGACTGGCGTGAGCGGGCGCGTGTGGAAGACCATCCAGGATCGCCTCCAGGGCGGCCCCATCCACATGACGCTCCTGGACCCGGCCACCTCGCCGGGCCCCGTGGGCGAGAGCATCGCCACCATCGCCGCCAACTACGGCACTGACGCCATCATGGTGGGCGGCTCCACCGACGTCTCCAGCGACAACCTCGACGAGCTGGTGCTCCACATCAAGGAGAAGACGCGCCTGCCCGTCATCTACTTCCCCAGCACCGCGGGCGCCATGAGCCCCCACGTGGACGCCATCTACTTCCTCAGCGTCCTCAACTCCCGCGACCCGCGCATGATCGTGGGCGAGCAGGCCCGCGGCGCGCCGCTCCTGAAGGCGCTGGGCACCGAGGCCATCCCCATGGGGTACGTCCTCGTCTCGCCCGGCATGAAGGTGGGCCAGGTGAGCCACGCCGACCTCATCACCCGCGACGCGGCCGGGGCCGAGCGCGCCGCCAACCTCGCCCTTGCCGCCCAGATGTTCGGCATGAAGCTGGTCTACCTGGAGTGCGGCAGCGGCTCCCCCGAGCCCTGCCCCGTGGAGATCGTCCGCGCCGTCCGGCAGGTCCTGGACGTCCCCCTGGTGGTGGGCGGCGGCATCCGCACCGGCGCCCAGGCGGAGGCCCTCCTCGCCGCGGGGGCGGACATCCTGGTCACGGGCACCATCGCCGAGAACCGCCACTTCGACCGCCTGGCCGAGGTCGTGAAGGCCGTCAAGGGCGCCCGCAAGGCCTGAAGACCGTCAAAACCCGGCCGATTTCATTTCAACGACGTTTCAACCGCCGGCCCACCATGCTTATATGTCGACCCCCCAGGTGGGAGGCCATGCGAGCCGCAGCGATGCTGGTCCTCGTCGTCCTGGCCGTCGTGCCCCTGGCGGCCGCGGCGGCGCAGTTCGGGTCCGACAGCACGCTGGAGGCCAACGACCCCATCCTCCTGGACGGGCGCGCCGACTCCGCCTACGTCGCGGGCGTCGTGGGCTTCGTCTCCTCCAAGGCGGACACCCCCGTCTCCCTCCATCTCAAGGCCGACGAGGTCGGGCTCAACGAGACCACCTACGATCCCGGAAGCTGCCCCTCCGGCACGCCCCTGGCCCAGCCCGCCTGCGTGGGCACGGCCCCCGCCTCAAAGACCGACACGCTGCGCGACGCCGTGCTCACCGTGGACGCCGCGTCCAGCGCGTACAAGGTGGCCGTCTCCAACAACCGCACCCAGGGCACGCCCTCCGCCAGCTTCGGCGCGCCGGGCAGCCTCGTCGCCACCACGGGCCCCTCCAGCGTGCTGGGCACCAACGCCGCGGCGGACCACCTCTCCCCCTACGAGGCGGACTGGTCCGGCAGCACCGCGCGCGCCCCCGGCGAGCCCTTCTACGCCGCGGACCCCGACGCGCCCAAGCTCTCCACCACCAGCGGCGGCTCCGTGAGCGCGGGGCAGGGCCTCCGCGTGCTCCTCCAAGGCGTCAAGGTCCACGTCACGGGCACCTCGGCCGCGGGCCAGCGCGTGGACGAGACGCTGGACCTCGCCTCCTCCGACTCCAAGGTCCACTTCCTCGTGGTCGACGCCAGCGGCGCGGACCTCGCCGCGCAGAGCAGCGCGCCCTTCACGGGCTACGGCCTCGCCATCGCGGACGTGCACGGCTCGGCGCAGCTCACCAAGGTCTCTGGCCACGCCACCGTGGACGGCCACCCCGTGGACTACAACACCAACAGCGACGCCGTCCTCCCCGGCCCCATCTCGCTTGGCATCGTGAAGGTCAAGCCCGGCGACACGGCGCGCATCGTCTTCACCCTCAGCAGCACGCTGCGCGTGATCGCGCCCCACCCCGACGCCACGCGCCAGAACACTGCTGCGCTCGTCGCCGCGGGCGCGGGCGGCGCGGCGGGCGCCGGCCTCCTGGCGGGCCTGATCTACTTCTGGCCCCGCCTGCGCTTCGCGCTCACGGCGCTCATGCTCCCCCTCTACAGCCGCATCGAGCGCACCGAGGTCCTGGAGCACACGAAGCGCGACGAGATCTACGAGCTCATCCGCGCGACGCCGGGCATCCACGCCCACGAGATCGGCGAGAAGGCCCTCATCGGCTGGGGCACCACGGTCTACCACCTCAAGCTCCTGGAGAGCCACGGCCTCGTCGTGTCCAAGAAGAGCGGCCGCTACAAGCGCTTCTTCGTGAACACCGGCGAGTACACCAAGAAGAAGGACGTGTACGGCGCGCTGCGCAACGAGACCGCCAAGCGCGTCGCCGAGTTCATCGTCGAGCACCCCGGCAGCAGCCAGAAGGAGCTGTGCGCCGCCGTGGGCATCCAGCCCTCGCTGGCCTCGTGGCACGTCGAGAAGCTGGAGGGCGTCGGCCTCGTGAAGCGCGTGAAGGACGGCCGCCAGGTGCGCTACTTCGCGGGCCCCGCCTGGGGCGACCTCAACGTGCAGGTGACGCCCTCAGGCGGCGCGGACACGCCGGCGGAGACGTAGCGCCGGGAGCAGCCCGGGACATCGCCTCGGCTGCGCCCCCGCCACGTTGAATCCAGGAGCGCCGCATCCGCGCCTCGCATGCGCGCCACCCTCCTCCTCGTCGCCCTCCTCGCCGCCACCGCCCTGGCGCCCCTCGCCGCGGCGGACATCGTGATCGAGTTCCCCTTCTGCGGCCCCGACGGGCCCCAGGACTGCGGCTGCCACGACGTGACGGTGCCCTTCCCCAAGGAGATCGACCCCGTCCACTGCCAGTGGGTCTGAGCCGCGCCTCAGCGCACGAAGTTCTCGCGGTGCTTCGAGCGCCGCGTCTGCGCGTCCGCCCTCGGGGGGCGCGGCTCCAGCCATCCGGCCTCGCTGCCCACCACCGACTCGTCGCGCTCCTTGAGCACGCGCATGCGGAACTCGCGCATCGCCTCGTTGGACGTCACGGCGGGGTTCTTGCGGCCAGACATGCCGCTTCCCTTGGCGGCACGGGCAGATGAACCGCGCGCCCTTTCCGAGCCCCCGATTGACTCGGCGCGGCGCGCCCGCACCGATTCGAGCAGCGCGCAGGATGCAGGGGCGGAACCGCGATTCGCCGCGCGCTGCGTGGGGAGCCCCATGGCCCGCGCCATCCTGCTCGCCATGCTGATCCTGGCCATCCCGCTCACCACCGCGACCCTCGCGGCGGCGGACGTCAACGCCAGCGTGCCCGTGTGCGACGGCGAGGGCCACTGCAAGTGCCAGCGCATCCACGTCTCCGAGCCCGTCGCTCTCGCCGACCCCACGAACTGCAACTTCTCCGGGTGATCCCTGATGTCCCGCGTCCTGCTCCTCGTCGCCCTCTGCGCCTTCGCCGCCGTCGCCCTCGCCCCCGCCGCCTCGGCGGACGTCACCGTGGGCGTCCCCGTCTGCAACGTCAAGAGCAACATCTGCGTCTGCGTGGTCGAGCACGTCCCCGCGCCCGTGGACGAGCGCGCCGGCTGCCCGCCCTTCTGATCAGCGGAAGTCGCCAATGCCCCAGAAGGGGCCCACGGTGGCGGCGCCCACGTCCTTGCCGTCGGTCCAGTACGGGACGTAGTGCCCGTTGTTGTAGAGGTAGAGCTTGCACGTCCCGTCGGGGTACGTCTGCACCAGGGCGGCCTGCCCCAGCTTGGGCGCGTAGAGGGGCTTGCCCGCGGCGCAGCCCACGAACGCGCTGGGCAGGTCCACGGTCCACTCGCCCGAGCCGCCGCCCAGCGCGAGCGTGCCCGACTCGGTGGTGTGCGCCACGGTGACCTCGCCAAGGCCCAGGTCGGGCGGCGGGGTGACGTTGGGCAGGGTCCACGTCCACGTCCCCGTGAGGGCGCTGGTGGACGCGTTGGCGGGCGATCCCGCGACGGCCAGGGCCGCGCCGAAGAGAAGCAGGGCTGGTACCAGGATGCGCAAGCGCGTTTCCCCTCCCGCAGCGGGAAGGGTGCGCGCCGGCATTCCCCTTCGCGTGTCCCCTTGGCGACGACACGTCTCGCGAGACCCTATGCGCCCACCGAGGGGACGCCGAGGCCGGGCAGCGCCTGGGAGAGGCCGTTGAGGATGAACTGCACCGCGACGGCCGCCAGGAGCAGGCCCATGACGCGGGTGAAGACCTGGAGGCCGCTGCGGCCCATGAAGCGGAAGAGGCGCTCGCCCGCGATGAGGAGGACCACCGCGATGGCGAAGGTCACGAGGACGGCGCCGTAGATGACCGCGCGGTCCAGCCCCTCGGGGTGGCTCGCGACGAGGATCATCACGGTGGTGATGGCGCCGGGGCCCGTGAGCAGCGGCACGCCCAGGGGCGTGATGCCGATGCTCTCGCGCTCCAGGGCGTCGGCGATCTCCTGGTCGTTGCTGTCGGCCTTGGGGCGCTCGCCCTGGAGCATGTCGAAGGCGACCTTGAAGATCAGGATGCCCCCCGCGATGCGGAAGGCGGGGATGGTGATGCTGAACACGGCGAAGATGACCTGCCCCGCGAGCCCGAAGAGGATGAGCAGCCCCGCGCCCACGAGGACGGCCTTGGCGATGACGCGGCGCCGCATGGCGGCGTCGTAGCCCCCGGTGAGGGCGAGGAAGGTGGGGATGACGCCGATGGGGTTGACGATGGCGAAGATGCTCACCTGGATCGCCAGGAGCGTCGCCCAGTCCACGGGCGGAAGCGAGCCCCCGACGGAGAAGAACGTTTCGGAGAACGCCGGGCGTCACCCCTTGGAGGCACGGCTCGCCTTTATAACCCGGAAGGGGGGTCGAGCGCCGGAGGCTTCCCCGGTGAAGGCCCTCGCGCTGGCTCTCGTCCTGTCCCTCCTGGCCGTGGGCGTCCCGGCCCAGGGCGCGGCCGGCCTCCCCACGGGGTGCCGCGCCGACGGGGCGCGCTACGTCTGCGAGTGGACCGACGACGACACGCAGCCCGGGGCCGTGACCGGCCGCTCGGGCGTCTCGGGGCCGCCCCTCTTCGACCACCCGATCCCCGCCTTCCCCCGGACGCTGGCCACCATCACCGTCACGCTGGAGCAGTACCGGCCGCCCACGCCGGGCTCGCCGATGCCGCCCCTGGGCTTCGACGCGGGCTGGCACGTCAAGGTCCTCGACGGCGCGAAGCCGCTCTCCGTGAGCCGCCACCCGGGCGACAACCGCGGGCTCCAGCGCCCCAACGAGACGGTCACCGACACCAGCGTCCACCTCCTGCTCCACGAGGGGGGCGGGGCGCCCGTGCTCCAGCTGGTCCCCACCTACGCGGACCCCGAGCAGCCCCCCTCCGGGACCGGCGACGCGCAGAGCGTGGGCACGTTCCACGTGCGCTACGTCGCCGAGGACCTGCCTGAGGGCGTCGCCCCCCGGCGGCCCGCCGCGACGGAGCAGGACCCGCAGCTTCTCGACGCGCCCGACGACGTGGTGAACCCGGCCCACGACCTGCGCGCCGCGTGGCTGGACGACGCGGCCCTGGGCGACGGCCTCTTCGAGGTCCACCTCACCGTCGCGAACCTCACCAACCCCGACTTCTCCCAGGCGCCGACCCCCGACCCTGGCACGGGCGGCACGCCCGCGCTGCGCTGGCTGGTCCACTTCGACGTGGCCGGCCACAGCTACGGCCTCCTCTACCGCCTCCCCAGCCGCGGCGACGCGGACTGCGAGCTTCTCAGCGAGGACGACCTGGCCAACGTGCGCGTCATCATGTCGCCCGCCTGCGACGCGTGGCCCGCGCGCGGCACGATCAACTGGAGCGTCCCCGAGCGTAGCGTCGGCTCCCCCGGCTCGGGCGTCCTCTTCACCAACCTCCACGCCACCACCGACGAGTGCCCCGAAGGGGGCCAGGCGAGCTGCCCCTCGCTGGACGACATGCAGGGCGAGCGATATCCTTTCGCGCTGGGGGGCCCGGACGTGTGGAGCCGCCTCAACCCGCGCCTCGACCCGCCCGTGCTCCCGTGGTACAAGGACCCCGTGAGCGAGGACAACCTGCCCAACACGCTCCAGGTGGTGGGCACGATCCTCGCGGGGCTCACGTTCCTGGGCGGCGCCATCGCCGTCACGCACCGCCGCCGCCAGACGCGCCGCCTGCTGGACCGCATCGACGCCGCGGAGCAGAAGGCCGGCGTCGACTCCCGCGCCGTCCTCGTGGCGCTGGGCCGCCTGGAGGAGGAGTTCACGCTCCTCTTCCGCCGCCACCGCATCAGCGAGGCGCAGTACCAGATCCTCAGCCAGCGCATCGCGTCGGTGGCCACGCGCTTCGCGCTGCGCCGCGAGCTGGGCCTCGTCACCGGGGAGGCCAGCGCGGTGCGCGTGCCGGTGCGCGACGCGACGCCAGAGGACGCGCCCCGCTGACCGCTCCACTTTCGGGGACCCCGGAGCGAGGCCCATCCAGGGCGCGGCGCTCGCATGGGGCGTGTACGCCGTCGTCGCGTGCCCGCGCTGCCGCCGCTCCCTCGTCGTCGAGGAGGGGCGCCGGCAGGCCGCCTGCGTGCGCTGCAGCCGCCCGTTGGACCTCGCCAGCGTGCGCGCGTTCCACCGTGGCGAGGACGCGGAGGAGGCGCGCCGCGTGGCGGGGCTCGTGAACGCGCGCCTCGCCGGCCGCGAAGGAGAATGGGAGCGCTCCCTCGTCCCCCCACCTCCGCGAGAGGCGCGGCACGACGACCGCCACCACGCCGCCGCGGCGGCCGCGCGCAAGGCCCGCAGCGAGAAGGACCGCGCCGACGCCATCGCCCGCGCGCTGGGCGAGTTCACCCAGGAGGACCTGGAGCGCGCCTTCGCGCTGGCGCGCGTGGGCAAGCCGGAGGCGCACCTGGCGCGCATGCTCGCGACGCAGGTGGTCCACGAGCCGCGGCCGCTGGCGTATCGCGCGCTCTGAAAAGCGATCAGCGGTGGGCGGCCTTGCCGCCCTTGCGGCCCGCCTTGGCGTGCTGCGCCTTGCTGCCGCCGCGGGACTTGCCGCCCTTGCGGCCGGCCTTCTTCGAGGCGCGGCTCGCGGCCTTGCGGCCCCCCTTCTTCGCCTTGCGCGCGCCCTTGCTCTTGGAGCCCGAGCGCTTCGCGGGCGTCTTCTCGCCCTTCCGCCGCGCCTCGCTCATGGCGGCGGCGACGGCCTGGTCCTGAGGCATCCCCTCGTGGCGGTGCTTCTTGACGTGGCGGCTGATGGTCTTGCGCGCGGACGAGGAGTAGGCGCTTTCGGCCATGCGGCGGTGGTGCGTCGTCACATGCTAAACCCTGTCGCCTGCCCGCGCATCGTTCGCAGGCAGCCGCGCTCTCGGCGGGGACGCGGCCTCCGGACGGGCGCAACGCACTTACCCTGCGCCCGGCATCCGCCGCGCGGGTTAACTATGGCGTTCCAGCTTCCGAACCTTCCCTACGCGACCGACGCCCTGGAGCCGTCCATCGACAAGATGACCATGGAGATCCACCACGGCCGCCACCACAAGGCCTACGTGGACAACCTCAACAAGGCGCTCGAAGGCAAGCCCGACTGGGAGAAGAAGGGCCTCGACGCGATCCTCGCCGACCTCAACGCCGTTCCGCAGGACGTCCGCATGGCGGTGCGCAACAACGGCGGCGGCCACTGGAACCACAGCCTCTTCTGGCAGATCATGGCGCCCAAGGGGAACGGCGGGCACGCCAGCAGCGAGCTGGCCCGCGCCATCGACGCGGACCTGGGCGGCATGGACAAGATGAAGGCCGCCGTGAACGACGCGGGCGTCAAGCGCTTCGGCAGCGGCTGGAGCTGGATCGTCCTGGGCAACGACGGCAAGCTCCACGTCACGAGCACGCCCAACCAGGACAACCCGCTCATGAAGGGCGTCGTCGAGGTCACGGGCCACCCCATCCTCGGCGTCGACGTCTGGGAGCACGCGTACTACCTGAAGTACCAGAACAAGCGCGCCGACTACCTCGCCGCCTGGTGGGACGTCGTCAACTGGGGCAAGGTCTCCGAGCTCTACGCGCAGGCCAAGAAGCACTAAGAAAAGACCGGCGGCCGATCAAGGCCGCCGTGACGTCTCTTTTTAGGCCGCCAGGATCGGGTACGTCGTGCTGTAGCACGGGTGGCCGCCGATCTCGTGGTCGACGACGGCGCAGATGACGCCGTCGTAGTAGATCAGCTCGCCGTCGACGTAGTTGATGGTGGGCTGGGCGACGACGATGATGCCCTGCGCGGTGTCGTAGACGGCGCACTCGCCGCGGTGGACGGCGTCGGGCTGGGTGCGGTCGCAGATGCTCACGGAGCCCTGCGCGGACGCCAGGGGAAGGGCGGCGAGCACGAGCAGCAGCGAGGCGGCGAGGGGGACGATGGTCTTCATGGTGGGGAACCTCCGGAGCCAACGGCTCCGGCCCGCTGGAGCCCGCTGGCAGGCGATGAAGACTTCGCCCTAGCAGTTACTGAAGTGCGCGCAAGCGTTAGCGTGGAACCTTGCGCGCGCGGCCCAGCGCGGCGCCCATCGCGCACGCGGCGCCGATGGCCAAGGCGCCCACGAGGAGGGGCGAGGCGTTGACGACGCCCAGGAGGCGCGTCGCGCCGGACTGCGGCACGAAGAAGCCGCCCTCGGGCACGAACGCCGCGTGGGCGCGCATCGCGGCGGGCACGTCGACGACGCGCTCCGTGCGCACGGTGATGGCGCCGTCCACGGCGTAGGTCGTGCCGGGCATGACGCCGTTGGGCCGCGCGCGCAGCGCGTAGGCGCCGGGCGCCACGGCGTGCGCGAGGTGCAGGTGCCCCGCGGCGTCCTGGTCAAAGGGGAAGGAGCCCTCGGGGCCGTCCAGCTCGGCGCTGAACGCGCCGGCCGAGCCCGAGGCGTTGAGCCACAGGTCCGCCGCGACGCCGCCCTGCGGCACCGTGACGGGAAGGACGATCTCGCTGGCGGGCGGCAGCTTCGCCGCGCCGTCGTCGGCGAGCACGAGCCCCGCCGCGGCGAGCACGGTGCCCGACGCGTGGACGGGAAGCTGCGTCTCGACGACCACCAGGCGGCGCCCCTCCTCGCTCGCGCGCGCCGCGTCCAGCGCGGCCGCCACGTCGAGCATGCCGTAGCCCGTGCCCGAGTCGGGACCCGCGGGGCCCATGTCGCGCGCGCTGCCGGTGAGGATCGCCGCGACGCTGGCGGGCGTGAGCGCCGGGTGCGCGTCGAGCAGGAGCGCGGCCGCCGCGGCGACCTGCGGCGCGGCCATGCTCGTGCCGTTCATGACCGTGTAGTAGCGGGCCTCGGCGCTGGACGCGCCCGAGAAGGTGGCCGCGTTGGCGCGCGCGCTCTCGATGGCCGTGCCGGGCGCCGCGAGATCGGGCTTCACCCACGCGAGCGCGCGGCCCCCGGCATCCGTCGCCGGCCCGCGGCTGCTGTACGGCTCCGCCTGGCCCGAAGGAGAGCCCGCCGCCACCGTGAGCACGTTGGGGTTCGTCGCCTCGGTCGTCAGCGTCGCATCGCCATCGCGCCCCCGGTTCCCCGCGCTGAACACCACCACGAGCCCATCCGCCACGAGCCCATCCGACGCCCGGATCACCGGATCGTCCGCATCGTAATGCGCATCCGGCTTCTCGCGCCCCCACGAATTGCTCACCACCCGGATGTCGTACTGGGCGTGGTGCTCGTGGATCCAGGCGAAGGCGCGCACCGCCGTCGTCGTCGTGAAGGAGGAGCTGATGTCCACCGCGACGAGCTTCGCGCCGGGAGCCAGGCCGTGCAGGCGGCCGTTCTGGCTCTGCGCGCCGCTCCCCGCCACGATGCCCGCGACGTGCGTGCCGTGGCCGTCGGAGTCGCCGCGCCCCGCGTCCACGCTGCCGTCCGCCTCGATGCGCACCGAGGCCGCCACGCGCCCCGCGAAGCCCGGGTGCTGCGCGTCAAGGCCCGAGTCCACCAGGGCCACGGTCACGTTGCGGCCCGTGGGCCAGTCCGTGGCGCCCGCGGGAGGGTCCGCGTGGTCGATGGCGCGGGCGCGGTCCAGGAGGAGCGTCACCGGCTCGTCGCGGTAGACGCCCGCGACGCCGGGCAGCGAGCGCAGCGCGTCCAGGGCCGAGGCGGGGCCTTCGAGGAGCGCCACGCGAGCGAAGGGGAAGGCCTCGACGACGCGCGCCGGCCCGA
The DNA here is from genome assembly GCA_021325135.1 of Pseudomonadota bacterium. GTDB lineage: Archaea > Thermoplasmatota > SW-10-69-26 > JACQPN01 > JAJPHT01 > JAJPHT01. The sequence goes on from JAJPHT010000026.1 coordinate 89,362, forward strand.
AGCTTGACCCCACCGCGGGGGGCGCGTCGTCGAAGCTCACCAGGCGCCGCTCCGTCCCCTCGGCCGTGGCCGCCGGCAGGAGGACCGGGGCGACGAGCAAGAGCGCGAATCCGAGGAGGACGGCGCGGCGCACGCTCCGTGTCTCTGCACGGACCGGCCATCAAGCGCCACGGCTGGCGCCCCGGGGACGCTGGCGCGTGGGCGTTTCGGCCAAGGGGGACCAGGGGACCTGGGCCCCTGGGGCCCAGGGGTTTTGTCGACTCCCTGGCATCGTATTCCCTGCGCCGCAGCGCGGTGACATGAGGGGGTTTCAGGGCGAAGCCCCCTGACGTGAAGGGAAAGCCTGGCAGACAACCCAGACTTCAGGGGGCTGTGCCCAGCACCGCGCACGTAGGCCATCGCGAGTGGCGGGCGACTTGAGGAAGCGCCCTCGTGGGTTCGCTCCGCCAAGGGATTTGCCTCCAGAAAAGGCGGGACTCCGCGCAACGAGGGACCACGCCACCGTGCAGGGACCTCAAAAAATCCCTTGCGTGGGCGATGCTGGGCACAGCCCCCTGGTGCTAGGTCGTCGGATCGGGAGAACGAGACGTCAGGGGGGCGAGCCCCCCTGAAACCCCCCGGTTTGCGCGCGCAATACGCGAAGCAGGGGGCCGGCGTTTCTTACGAGGACGTCTGATAGCTTCCCGTCAGCGTCCAGGCGTTGCCGCCCGTGTCCGAGGGCGCCGAGACGGGCGTGCCCGCCGGGGGCTGCACCGGGAGCGGGCCCGTGGGGCCGTCGGCCGAGTAGCCGCCCTGGTCGCTGTGGACGATCTCCACGGTCCAGACGCCGCCCGTCGCGCCGTCGACCTTCACGTCGACCGTGCCCTTGCCGTCGGCGCCGTTCTTGGCCGTGGCCATGCCGACCATGGTGCCGTTGGGCGCGATGACGTGGACGGCGTAGCCGTCGGGCGTCGACGAGTAGCCGGTGGGCGCGGGGGCGTCGGTCCAGGCCAGCTTGACCTCGAAGGCGCCCGTCGCGTTGTCGGGGAGCGTGAACGTCTGCGTGGCGTTCGCCTTGGGGGCGGTGGTGCCCTTGGCGTCGGGGAGCGCGTGCGTCACCAGCGAGGCCGCCGAGAGGGGCTCGCTGCCGCCCGCGCTGCTCGTGACCTTCTGGACCGGGACCGCGCTGCCCGCGAGGACGAGGGCGGGGATGGCCAGGAGGATGAGCAGGGCGGCGACGAGGCCCATGGGGAGGCGGCGGCGCGGCGCGGGCTCCGAGGGGGCCTCGCGCGTCTTGCGCGTGACGATCCAGTTGTAGATGAGGAACGCGCCCGCGCTGGCGAAGCCGATGCTGGCCATGATGGCCCAGTAGAGCTCGGGGCGGCCCAGCTCGACGCCGAACTTGGCGTAGAGGTCGCCGCCCACCTTGGCGCCCAGGAACTGGCCCACGCCGATGGGGATGAAGCCGTAGCCCAGGAAGGTGCTGACCTTCTCGGAGGGCGCGATGCGGGAGACGTAGGCGAGCCACGCGGGGTAGGTGATCAGCTCGCCGATGCTGTAGACGACGACGCCGCTTGCGAAGAGGAGGCTCGTGCCGGTGAAGCCGATCATGATCAGGCCCACGGCGTAGACGAGGACGCCGGTGGCGATGAGGGTGAGGGGCTTGAAGCGCGTCGCCAGGGGCGCGATGAGGGGCGCGCCCACGACGATGACCAGCGGGTTGAGCGTCTGGAGGTAGAGCTCGTTGAACCACGAGGGCATCCGGTGGAAGTCGTCCATGTAGGCGGGCAGGAACGAGAGCACCAGGCCGTACATGAACCAGAAGCCGGCGTAGATCGCCATGAGCACGAGGAAGCTCGGGTAGTGGCGCACCTCGCCGAGGACCTTCATGCTCTCGCCGAAGCTCTTGTCCTTCTGCGGCGCGCGCAGGTTGCGGTAGACGAAGAGCGCGACGAGGACGTTGAGGGCGACCAAGGCCGCGGAGACGGCGAAGGTGAGGTGCCAGAGGCGCGTGTCGCCCTGGTTGCCCCAGCCGAGGATCGTGCCCGCCAGCGCGATGCCCAGGGGGAAGATCAGCGCGCCCAGGTTGATGCACGCGTAGTAGATGGAGAACGCGAGGCTGCGCTTCTCGTCGCTGGAGGTCTGCGTGACGATGGAGGCGGGGATGGGCTTGAAGATGCCCGCGCCCACGCCGATGAGGAGGACGTAGGCCACGACCATCCAGGGGACGCTGGTGAGGAAGCTCGTCGTGTAGCCCGCCGCGAGGAGGACGAAGACGAGGACGAGGCTGGAGCGGTAGCCGAAGCGCTCCGTGAAGGGGGACGCCACGACGGGGACCGCGTAGAGGAGCAGGAAGAGCAGCGCGCCGAAGGTGGCGGCCAGGGAGGTGGCGGCGACCGCGGTCATGCCGGCGCCCTGGAAGACGCTGCGCATGAACACGGTGGAGACGGCGGCGAAGGAGTAGTACGCGCCGCGCTCCAAGAGCTCGATGCCGTTCACGACCCAGAAGGTCTTGGGGAAGGCGAAGGCCGACCGCATGCGGTCCTTCGTGGAGGGCTTCGCGTCGGGAGTGGCAGCCGGGCTCGACACGGGGATCAGCACGAACCTCGCGGGGGACTTAAAAGGGCTTCTTGGCCAAGCCTTGATCAAGGCACGCCCCCGATTGGTTGAAGAGGGGCCCCCCGGATGCGCGGCGCGTGCTCCAGAAGCTGCGCTCGCGCCACAGCATCGACCTCCCCGCCGAGACGTGGGGCCGCCGACGCCCGACGCTGGCCATCCTGGGCCTCATCGCCGTCGTCTTCCTCATCGTGCCCTTCCTCATCGCCCTCCTCTCGGGCTTCTACGACGGGGGCGTCCAAGTCTCCCGCGCCGAGGGCATCGCCGCCGGCGTGGGCCTCCTGCTGCTGGTCCTCATCGTCGCGGGCCTGCGCGGGAAGCCGGGCTGGAACAGGAAGTAACCGCGCTCCAGCCACCATCGGCAGATTCAACGTTCTGTCCCCGGGCGCGCGGCCCCAGGGAATTCACGGTTTTGCTCGCATAGGATGATGATATCGCCCCGGATTTTTCCGGCGGCGTGATCCCCCCATGCGTCTCCGATCCCTTCTCCTCCTGGCCCTCCTCCTGAGCGCGCTCGCCGCGTGGGTCCCCGCGCCCGCCGACGCCGGCTGCACCGTCCCCTTCGTCTTCACCGGGAGCGGTCCTCTCCCGCCCGCCGGGGTGTTCGCCAGCAGCACCGCGGCCGACGCGTGCCAGAACGTCACCCTCTCCTCCGTGGACGCGAAGGTGGTCGCCACCCACTGCGACGCCGCCGTCGACGTCGCCCTTGCCACGGCGTGCGCGGCGCTCAGCGTCGCGGCCACGGTGCCCGTGGGCGGCACCCCCTCGGTGACCGAGGTGGCCATCGCCAACGCGTGCGTCTCCGAGGCCGTGACCACGCCGCCGCAGTCGGTCTGCACGTCCACCATCGTGCCCTCCGTCGCCCTGCCCCCCGCCGGGTTCATCACCCTCGCGGACGTGGGCACCGGCCTCCAGGTCGTCACCGGCTACGACCCGGCCGACTGGTCCTGCGGCGTCGTCTCGGCCGCGCCAACGCCCATCGCAAGCTGCGTCCCCCTCCAGGGCTCGCCGACGTGCACGGAGCTCGTCGTCTACGCGCAGTCGCTGGGCCCCAGCGGCGCGGTCCACGGCCGCGGCTCGTGCGCAGGGGCCGGGCTCCCCGAGGTCCAGACCGGCGACGCCATCGGCGCGGGCCAGTTCGGCGTCTTCTACGCGCCCCAGGGCCCCGCCACGGAGATCCGCTGCGAGGCGCGCGGCGTCTTCGGCAGCCCCACCCCCTCGCCCCCCTACAGCGTGACGTGCGCCACCGCGTGAGCCCGGCTCCCGGCCTCGGCAGGAGCGGGCGGCGCCAAGCCCCTGCCGAGGCGCAAGGTTTCTGCCTGCCAGCCGCCCTCCGGCGGCCGGTTCCCATGGCGATCGCCACCGCGACGACGGCCCAGAAGCCGATGACCCTCTTCCAGGAGTTCCGCGCCTTCCTCGACAAGTACGGCGTCGTGGGCCTGGCCATCGCATTCGTCATCGGCGCCGCGCTCACGACCCTGGTGAAGGCCGTCGTCAACGACGTGCTCATGCCCATCGTGGGCCTCGTGACGCCCGCGGGCGGCTGGGAGAAGGCCGTCCTCTACGTCCCGCCCCTCCCCGCCGGCGCCGACCCCAGCGCGCCCGGCTTCGTCGTGCCCGCGCACACGCTGGCCATCGCGTGGGGCGACCTCCTCTCCAACGCGATCAACTTCGTCATCATCGCGGCGTTCGTCTTCCTCGTGGCGAAGTACCTCCTGCGCCAGAGGGAAGTGGGGAAGATCTGAGGCGGGGGCGCGGGGCCTCACACCTTCATCGTCTTCCACCTGCCCTGGCCGAAGCGCGCCGTCGTGACGGCCGCGCGCAGGTAGTATTCCACGAGGTAGCCCGCCCAGATGCCCGTCATGCCCATCCCCAGGTGGAGGCCGAGGTACCACGCGACGGGGAGGCGCACGAGCCAGAGGCCCGCGAAGCTCACCATGAGGGGCCAGCGCGTGTCGCCTGCGCCGCGCAGCGCGCCCGCGGCGGTGAAGTGGAACGCGATGGCGGGCATGGCGAAGACGAGGACGTGGATCCACGTGACGGAGAGGCGCAGCGCGTCGGGGTCCGAGGTGAAGAGGCCCGCCATCTGGGGCGCGAAGACGAACATGGGAATGCTTAGCGCCACCATGCACGCGAGGCCCATGACGGTCGCGACCCAGCCGTTGGCCTCCGCCTCCTCGGGGCTGCCGCGGCCGAGGCCTTGGCCCACGAGGGCGGAGGCCGCGGCGGCGAAGCCGAAGCCCGGCATGAAGGCGAAGCTCTGCACGCGCAAACCGATCTGGTGCGCGGCGAGGGAGGCGGCGCCCAGGTGCACGATGAGGAGGAGGTACGCCAGGAAGCCGACGTTAAGGAGGAGCTGCTCCAGGAACGCGGGGCCGCCCACGCGGACGACGCGGCGCGCCGTGTCGGGGAGGCGCAGGTCCCGCGTCGCGAGGCGCACCGGCCGCCGGCCGCGCAGGAGGAGGACGAGGAAGATCGCGCCGCCCACGGTGTAGGAGGCCGACGTCGCGACGGCGGCGCCCACGAGGCCCAGCGCGGGGAAGCCCCAGTGGCCGTAGATGAGGAGCCAGTCGAGGCCCAGGTTCACGACGTTGACGCCGATGCCGACGTAGAGGGCGGGCCGCGTGTCGCCCGCGCCCTGCATGGCGCCCGTCGCGGTGGTCATGACCATGTAGCCCAGGATGCCCCACGCGAGGACGTGCAGCACAAGGCTGCCGTTGGCGACGATGCCCTCGATGTCCGCCCCCGTGGAGCCGAACGTCATGAGGCGCAGCAGCGGCGCGTCGAAGAAGTACGTCAGCGCCAGGAGCGGGACGCTCAGCGCGGCGGCCACGAGCACGGCCGAGGTCGCGCTACGGTCGCTCTCGGCCTGGTCGCCCGCGCCCACCGCGCGCGCCACGAGGGCGGTGGCGCCCGTCGCGAGGCCCGTGGCCAGCGTCATGCCCACCATGAAGAGCTGCGTCGCGAAGCCCATGGCGGCCTGCTTCACGACGCCCTGGGACGCGACCATCACGAGGTCCACCGTGAGGGCGAGGCTCTGGAGAAGGTTCGTGACGACCACGGGCCACGCGATGGCGAGGACCTTCTTCGACGTGGGCAGGTCGGGCCGGACGACGCGGCGCCAGACGGTGCCGAAGGTGGCCGCGGTCTGGCCCCCCACCGGCGCGCGGCCTGGCGTCGTCACGCGCGGGCCATCCGGCTCTCCCCTTTAAGAGTCACGCGAACCCGCCGGTGTGCCTGGCCTAGCCAAGGGCGCGGAGGCGGGCCGCAATAAAGTCCATCGTCTCGCGCAGGTTCCGCGCGGGGTCGAACGCCTTGGCGACGCGCTCGCACGCGGCGCGGTCCCCGCGGAGCGCCTCGACCTCGCGCGTGATGGCCGGCACGGCGCGGCGCACGTTGTCGGTGACGCTCACGCTGGCGGACTTCGCGGTGCGGCTGAGCGGGTTGAGGTCCACGACGACGACGGTCTTCCCCATGTCGCGCAGCGCCTGGCAGCGGTCGCCGTCCTCCAGGGGCACGAGCACGACGTCCGCGCTGAAGATGCCCTCCACGGTGCTGCGGCCGCGCTCGTGGTCGAGGCCGGGGATGGTGGGCTGCGCGCCTTCGCCCAGCACGCGCTCACAGCCGTGCGCCTCCAGGAAGGCCGCGAGCCTGCGCACGCGCTCCTCGGTGCGGTGGAAGAGGTTGACCTCCACCTTGCAGCGCAGCGCCTTCTGGAGCGCGGCCAGCTCGTCGGGGACGAGCACGGCGGTATTGCCGTTGACGGAGAGCACCGGGTTGCGGGCGAGGAGAAGGTGCGCCGCGGCGGCGCGCTCGGCCTCGGCGGCGGGGGGGATGGTCCCCTCGCCCAGGAGGTAGTCGAACGCCTCGCCGCGGCCGTGGGCGATGAGCCCCTGCATGGAGACGAGGCCGCTGCGCACGCCCTCCTCGACGCGCGCCCGCGTCATGAGCGACTCGTAGCGCGGGTGCGAGCGGGGGACGTCCGTCACGCCGCGGCCATCGGGCGCGCGGCGGATGGAGCTTTCGCCGCGCCCTCACGAGGCGGGGACCATGGCGTAGCGGACCTGCGGGTTGTTGTCGGTGAGGTCGTCGCTGCCGTAGGAGACGTGCACGTTGCCGGCCGCGTCGAAGGCGACGCCCTGGTAGTCCAGCATGTCGCGCGGGTCGTTCTGCCCGTTGCTCACGCCGCAGGAGGTGCCGTCCATGCAGAACCAGCCCGCGTGGTTGCCGGTGGTGGTGACCTGCGTGACGGTGACGTTGGGCGTGGCGTTCCAGAAGCCGCGCACCTGGGCGACGTAGACGTTCCACGTCCCGCTGAAGGAGGACTGCGACGGGTTGCCCGAGGAGGTCGAGCCGTACCAGGCGATGGCGAGGTGGTCGTCCGCCACGGCGATGGCCGCGAAGGTGTTGCTCTTGAGCGTCGCGGGCGAGACGGTGAGCGTCTTGGCGGTGCCGGTCCACGAGGGGTAGCCGATGACCTGGATCGCGCCGTTGCTCGTGGTGGGCTGCGCGACGTAGAGGCGGTCCGAGGAGTCGACGGCCATGGGGGTGAGGATCTGCGCGCCCTGGGCAGGGATGCTCCGGGTCTGCATGGTGAGGCTGCACGGCGTGGGCCAGCGCTGCATCTGGCCCGCGATGGCGAAGTAGAGCGCGCCGTGGCTGTCGAAGCTGGCGCTGCCGGCGTTGGGCGTGCCGCCGTTGCCCGCGGTGCGGGAGAGCCACGTCGTGCCCGAGTCGGTGGAGTACGCGCACTCCTCGTCCAGCACGGCGTTGTCGATGACCGCGACCTTGCCCGCGCCGTTGGTGGCGAGCCAGGGGCGGTCGCTGAGGCCGTCCGCCTTCACGATGAGGCCCACGATGGCGGACCAGGTGGCGCCATCGTCGGTGGTGGAGGCCACGTTCACGAAGGGCCCGTCGGTGGTGGACGCGTAGATGCGGCCGGCCGCGTCCTGCGCGAGGGCCCAGCCGTCGGAGATGCCGCCCGAGACGACGGGCGTGCTGATGGTGCCGGGGATGAACGTCGGCGTCACGTCGGTCCACGACGAGCCGTCCAGGCGGTGGACGCCCAGCGAGTCGCCCACGAGGATGACGCCGGTCGCGTGGTCCACGAGGATCGTGGGCTCGCCGCCGCCGTTGTCCACGACGCTCGCGTCGGGCAGCGCCAGGGCGGGGCCCGCGCGCACGAAGGTGGGCAGGTCCAGGCGCGCGGCCGCGGGGGCCGAGGGAGCCGCGGCTTGCAGGAAGCCGGCGGTGGCGAGGACGATGAGGGACAGGACGAGGAGCCTCCGGGTCATGGACCCCGCGAGGGCCGAGAGCCCCATAAGCCCTCCTCCGCGCATGGGCCCGACCCGAAGCCGCCCTCGGGAGAACGTCCAAGACCGCCTTGCGGGATGCGCCCCCGGGAGACTGTCCATGCGAACCGTCCTCAGCCTCGCGCTCGCCGCGCTCGTCCTCGCCCCGCCCCTCGTCGCCGCGCTCGCCTCGCCCGCGCTCCCCGAGGAGGGGCCCGACGTCCCCGCGGCCACGGCGCCCGTCGCCACGGTCACGGTGCTGGACCACGAGCAGTTCTCTTACACCGCGGGCTACCGGGGCCACAACGTCAGCGTGCCGGCGGGCCCGTGGAACCGCGTCGTCCTCGTCTGGGAGCAGAAGCCCGTGGACGACCCGTGGGACCGCACGTTCAGCGCGTCCATCGGCGGCGTCGAGGTGCTCCGCGGCACGACGCCCCGCGCGGAGTTCACCGTCCAGAAGGACGTCACGCGCTACGCGTCGCTCCTGCCCGCGGGCGGCATCGCGATGGTGGAGGGCTACGCCGACTCGTGGGTGGGCGCGGGCCAGCTCGTGACGCTGACGCTCCAGTTCTACGACGACCCCAGCGCGGCCGCCGTCCAGCCTGCCGCCACGCACGTCTTCGGCATCCAGCGCATGGCCGGCATGAGCATCGGCAGCCAGACCGGTCCCAGCGCGGTGGACTTCGGCGCGACGGCGCCCTCCTCCGCGTCGGTGGAGTTCATCGCCAGCGGCCACGGCGACCAGGAGGACTGGTTCATCTACCCCGAGTCGCCCCCCAAGTTCACGCTCCTCGTGGACGGCACGCCCGTCGCGACCGCGGTCGCCATGCCCTACACCTACGCGTTCTTCGGCGTCTGCAGCGGCCCCGGCTGCACGGGCACCTCGACGGACCAGACCGTCGCGACCGCCATGTGGTGGACCGCGCAGCGCGGCGCGGACCTCGCGGGCGTCCACCAGGGTGTCGGCGAGATCCCCGCGTACCGCGCCGTCGTCGCGCCTGGGGACCTGCACCTCCTCCAGGGCGCGCACAACGTCACCGTCCTCCTGGACCGCGACGCGCTGGGCGACGCCGACGGGTCGGGCGTGTGGATCACCAGCGCGTCGATCCTCACGCAGTAAGAGTGGCTAGAGCCGGGGGGGCCTCGGGGCAACCGTCGTCCGGCCGCGCCGCAGCGCGGCTACCCGAGGGGGTTTCAGGGGGCGAAGCCCCCTGACGTGAAGTCGCTTGATCAAACGACCGAAACGTCAGGGGCCTTCGCCCCCGACCCCCTATGGCTCGTCCTCGTGCAGGTGCTCGCGCGGCACGCCGCCCGTGCGGAGCCACCCGGCGATGGGCTTGGGGCGGTAGGGCTCTTCCAGCCAGCGCAGGTCGGAGGCGTCCAGCTTGATGTCGAAAGCGCCGACGGCCTCCTCCAGGTGGCGCATCTTGGTGACGCCCACGATGGGCGCGACGACGCCGGGCTGGTGGAGGAGCCATGCCAGGGCGATCTGGCTGGGGGTGGCGGACTTGCGCTTGGCCAGCTCGTCGACGCGGCTGGCGATCTCGCGGCTCTGCTCGTCGTCGTAGAAGGAGCGCCCCGCGTCGGTGGCGCGTCGCGCGCCGCGCTCGCGCGACTCGTGGCCCGCCAGGAAGCCGCGCGCCAGGGGGCTCCACGGGATGAGGCCCACGCCCTCGTGGCGGCAGAGGGGGATCATCTCGCGCTCCTCCTCCCGGTACGCGAGGTTGTAGTGGTTCTGCATGGTGACGAAGGGGTGCCAGCCCTTCTCGCGCTGGCGCGAGAGGAGGCGCGCGAACTGCCACGCCCACATGGTGGAGGCGCCCAGGTAGCGCGTCTTCCCCTGGTCGACGAAGGAGGAGAGCGTGGAGAGCGCCTCGTCCTCGGGCGTCTCCTCGTCGAAGCGGTGGATCTGGTAGAGGTCGACGTAGGACGTGCCCAGCCTCTCCAGCGAGTCCCGCATCGCGGCGACGAGATGCTTGCGCGAGAGGCCGCGGTCGTTGGCGGCAGGCCCCATGGGGTGATATCCTTTCGTCGCGATCACGAGATCGTCGCGGCGCCCCTTGATGGCCTCGCCCACGATGCGCTCGCTCTCGCCCACGGAGTACATGTCCGCGGTGTCCAGGAAGTTGACGCCCAGGTCCAGCGCGCGCTTGAGGATGGGCAGCGCCTCGTCGCGCTCCACGACCCAGGGGCGCCACGACTTCGAGCCGAAGCCCATGGTGCCCAGGCAGATGCGCGTGACCCGGGCGCCGGAGCGTCCCAGGCGCGCGAGGGGGATGTCCGTCATCGCGGGCTCAGACGCCCGTGCAGTATGAGAACTGATCGGCGCCCGTCCAGACGGTCTCCTCGATGAGGCAGTGGGGGTTCGTGGGGTTCACGCACCACTCCTCGTACCCTTCGAAGCCGACGCGCTGGCCGTGGCAGAGGGACGTGGGCACGGCGGGCGCGCTCGCCTTGGGGACGCAGGTCGCCTTGGCGGCAGTCCAGACGCACGCGGTGCCGGGGCAGGGCTGGACGCCCACCTTGCCCAGGACGCAGACGGCGACGTCGGGCGCGGCGCCGGCAAGGGGGACGATGGCGAGCACGAGCAGGGGGACGACGAGGAGCGCGATGCGCATGGCCACAAGCCTCGCGGCGGGGAACCACGCACCGGGGCTTCAATCGTTCTCGTCGGCTTGTCCAGCGTGGATCTCCTCGTAGGCGTTGTTGAACGCCACGTCCGTCGCGACCAGGTCCGGGTCCTTGCGCGAGGCCGCGAACGCGCGCACCGCGGCGGCGAAGCGCAGGTAGTCCTCCGGCGTCTGCACGGCGGGCAGCGAGACGCCCAGCTCCTCGCCCACCTCGGGGCCGGTGCGCGTCCAGTGGGCGGGCCACCGCGCGGGCGCGAAGGCGTGCAGCACCTTGGAGCCCAGGGAGAGGGCGCCCGGCTCGACGCCGTCCGCCCGCGCGAGGGCCAGGAGCGCCCCGAGCCGCCGCGCGACCTCCGCCTCGCTCGCGATCTCCGGCGTCTCGCCCTCCGCGCCGAAGGCGACGATCTCCACGGCCTCGCGCAGGCGCGGGCTGCGGATCAGCTCGCTGGCGATCTGCTGGCGCGGCCACGCGGCGTTTCCCCCGTGGATCTGCAGCTTCCCCGCCGCAAGCTGCGAAGGAAGCTCCTCCGCGGAGACGCGGCGGAACACGTAGTCGCGCATGTCGTCCCAGTCCCCCAGGCTGTTGTACCCCTGGATGCGGCGCCCCTCCACGGTCACGTCGAAGAGCTTCACCATCGCCAGGTAGAACGCGCCGCGGAAGGTCGCCGGGTCCTCCTCGTCGCTGGTCCGCGGCGCGACGCGCGCCGGCTTGTCATACGCGGCCCAGTAGAGCGCCGCGCTCCACGGCTTCCCCCGCGCCCCCGCCATCATGCGGCGGAACCGCTCGTGGCACGCCAGGCGCAGCGCGCGCCACGTCGCGTCGGGGTCGTGCGCCGCGGGGCCCCTCGCCGGGGGCGGGCCCACGCGGGACATGCCGCACTGGGGGCACGTCGAGCGGAGCTTCTTGTGCTCGCAGAAGAGGGACGCCGCCATCGCCATCACTTCGGCGTGTCCGGCACGAACGCGCTGCTCGCCATGTAGGCCAGGAGAGGCGTAACAACGTTCATCGTCGTCTGGAAGCCGGCCTCCAGCGTGGCCTCGTCCCCGGCGGACGCCACCATCGTCTCGTAGGTGTCCATCTTGTGCCACCACGGGTAGGGTCCGACGTAGGGGACGGGCGTGTCGGGCGCGATGGAGCCGTCGGGGAGGACGTACTCGTCCCAGTCGCTCCAGAAGTAGACGGTGCTGACGTTGACGCCGATGAAGGAGGCGCCGTCGCTGCTGCCGCCCTTGGGCTTGCGGAACTCCAGGTGGTCGGCGGGGATCTTGCTGGCGTTGGCCAGGAGGCGGACCTCGGCCTGGAGGCTGGGGCTGTTCTGCCAGCAGATGAGGTTCGCCGGGTGGGGCCACGTGATGCCCACCATGTCCAGGTCCAGCATGGCGTCCACCGCGATCTTGTGCTTGAACGTGCCCTTGGCGACGGACTCGACGAAGGCGTGCGAGCCCACGAGGCCGCGCTCCTCCTGGTCGAACTCGATGAAGGCGAGGGTGCGCGTGGTGTTGACCTTGGCGAAGGCCTTCGCAAGCTCGACGACGTCGACGGTGCCGCTGCCATCGTCGTAGGTGCCGTACACCGCGCCCTCGGTCACGTCGTAGTGCGCGCCCACGACGACCCAGTGCTCGCGGTCCTCGCCCCACTTGATGCCGATGACGTTCTGCCCCGCGACGGGGACGGCCGCGACGGGGCCCACGGACTCGAAGTCCTGCCGCTCCGTCTCCAGCCCGGCGTCCTTCATCGTCTTCTCCAGCGCGTCGCGCGCCGCGAGGTGGTTGGGCGTGCCGCTCTGGCGGTACGGGTACGCCTCGCTGAACGACTTGAGCGCGTCGAGCACCTCGCGCGCCTTGGGCGGCGTCGCGTTCCCCGCGAGGAGCGCCGCGGCGTCGGAGGGGGCGGACGCGGTGGAGGCTGCAGGCGATCCGATGCACCCCGCCAGCGCAGGGGCGACGAGGAGGGCGACGGCGAGGAGGGCGCGCACGGGGATCGCACCTCGGAGGCGGCCAGATAAGCGTTGTTGCGGCCCGCGCGGGCAGCGGCGTAGGCGATACCCTTTTGGAGCGCGCGCAGGTCGTGGGGAGCAGCGTCGAGGCCGCCCCATGAGCGCTCCGGACCTTCGCACCGTGCCCGTGGACGCCGCGGGCGATCCCCTGGCGGCCCTCGTCTCCCCCGAGTCCCTTGACGCCCTCTTCGGCGGGCTCACGGACGGCGTGACCGTCCAGTCCGCGGCGGGGCTCGTCTACGCCAACGACGCCGCGGCGCGCGCCATGGGCTTCGCGTCGCGCCACGACCTCCTGGGGGCCGACGGCGCGCAGCTGGCGTCCGGCTTCGAGATCCGCGACGCCTTCGGGGCGCCCGTCTCCCCGCACGACCTGCCCGGGCGGCTGGTCCTCGCGCAGGGGAGGCCCCAGGAGCGCGTCCTCCGCTTCTCGCGCCGCGGCGCGGGCGAGGAGCGCTGGGCCGTGGTGAAGGCCTCGCCGCTGCGCGACGCGTCGGGGCGCGCGCTCCTTGCCCTCAACGTCGTCCAGGACGTCACGGAGCGGCGCCGCGCCGAGGCGCGCCTTCGCGCGCAGCACGCCGTGACGAGCCTCCTCGCCGAGGCCGACCCGGCGGACGACGCGCTCCCCCGCGCGCTCTCCGCCTTGGCCGAGGCGATGGGGTGGGACTTCGCCGCGCTCTGGCTGCGCGAGGGAGACGAGCTGCGCTGCGAGGCCACGTGGCGCTCGGCCCATGCGCCCGTCGCCGCGTTCGACCAGGCGACGCGCGAGACGCGGCTCGCGCGCGGCGAAGGGCTCCCCAGCCGCGTGCTGGCGGAAGGAGGCCCCGAGTGGAGCCTCGACTTCGCGGCCGACGCGCGCAACCCCCGCGCCGGCGCCGCGCGCGAGGCGGGCCTCCACGGCGCCGTGGCGTTCCCCATGCGCACCGGCGGCCGCGTCGTGGGCGTGCTGGAGCTGCTGGGCCGCGACGCGCGGGCGCCCGACGAGCCCCTCGTGCGCGCGCTGGAGACCATCGGCGGCCAGATGGGCCTCTTCCTGGAGCGCGCCGCCGCGCTGGCCGCGACCCGGGAGAGCCTCGCGCGCCGCAGCGCGATCCTGGACTCCGCGCTGGACTGCATCGTGACCATGGACGCGGGCGGCAAGGTCGTGGAGTGGAACGCCGCCGCCGAGCGCGCGCTGGGCTGGCCGCGGGAGGAGGCCTTGGGCCGCGACATGGCCGACCTCATCGTGCCCCCCGGCATGCGGGAGCGCCACCGCCAAGGCGTCGCGCGCTACCTCGCGGGCGGAGAGCCGCGCGTCCTGGGGCAGCGCCTTGAGCTTCCGGCGCTGCGCCGCGACGGCTCGGTCTTCCCGGCGGAGCTGGCCATCGTGCGCGTCCCCGGCGCCGGGCCGCCCCTCTTCACGGGCTTCCTGCGCGACCTCACGGCGCAGAAGGCGGCGGAGGAGGCGCGGCGCGACGTCGAGGCGCGCCTCACGCAGTTCTACGAGCGCTCGCCCGTGGCCCTCTTCGCGGCGACCCCTTCAGGGCGCTTCCTGGAGGCGAACCCCGCCTTCGCGCACCTGCTTGGCCACTCCGACGTCGCCTCGCTCCTCGCGCGCCCCGTGGCGGCCGTGCACGCGGACCCCGCGAGGCGCGCCGAGATGCGCGCCGTGCTGGAGCGCGACGGCGTCGCGCGCGGCTTCGAGACGGAGTTCACCCGTGCCGACGGCGCGCGCGTCTCCGTGAGCGTGACCGCGCGCGCGGTCCGCGACGCGGCGGGCGCCGTCGCGCGCTACGAGGGCATGGTCGAGGACGTGACCGCCAGGAAGCGCGCCGAGGAGGACCTCCGGCTCCAGAAGGTTCTCCTGGAGGCGCAGATGGAGAGCGTCCTCGACGCCATCCTCGTCGTGGGCCTCGACGGCCGCGTCCTCTCGTGGAACCGCGCGTTCACCGAGGTCTGGGGCATCCCGCCCGACCTCGTGGAGGCTCGCGACGTGGAGGCGTGGCGCGCCGTCGCGCTGGGCCGCGTGAAGGACCGCGACGCGTTCCTCGCCGGCACGCGCTACTACGCCGAGAGGTCGGGCGAGGTCTGCCGCGACGAGGTCGAACTTCTCGACGGGCGCGTGCTGGACCGCTACGGCGCCCCCGTGCGCATGCCCGACGGGACGCTGGTGGGCCGCATCTGGAGCTACCGCGACGTGACGCAGCGCCGCCGCCAGGAGGCCGTGCTGGAGGCGACGCTGGAGGCCGTGCAGGACGGCATCCTCATCGTGGGCGACGACGGGCGCGCCGCGACGCGCAACGCGCAGCTTGCCAGGGCGTGGGGCCTCTCCGAGGACGCCATCGAGTCGATGCCCGCCGAGGGCGTCCTCGCGTCCCTCGCGGCGCAGACGGAGGACAGCGCGGCGTTCGTCGCGGGCATCGAGGCCATGCGCGCCGACGCGCGCCCCGCCCGCGACGAGGTGCGGCTCAAGGACAGGCGCGTGCTGGAGCGCTTCGGGGCGCCCGTGCGCGGGCGCGACGGCCTCGTGCACGGCCGCGTCTGGACCTTCCGCGACATCACGCAGGCCAAAGAGTCCGAGGAGCGGCTGCGCGGCCTCGTCGCGCAATTGAGCGCGCAGCGCGCGCGCCTGGACGCCATCGTGCGCAGCGTGCCCGGCGTCGTGTGGGAGGCGTGGGGCGAGCCCGACGCCGCGACGCAGCGCATCGACTTCGTGAGCGACCATGTCGAGCGCCTCCTGGGCTACACTGCGCAGGAGTGGCTCTCGACGCCCAACTTCTGGCTCACCATCGTGCATCCCGACGACCGCGAGGCCGCGGCCGCCGAGGCGCGCGCGAAGTTCGAGGGGCGCAAGACCGCGCCGCAGGAGTTCCGCTGGATCGCCAAGGACGGCCGCGCCCTCTGGGTGCAGGCCCACTCCACGCCCATCCTCGACGGCGCCGGGCGCCCCGTGGGCATGCGCGGCGTGACGCTGGACGTCTCCGACCGCAAGCGCGCCGAGGAGGCCATCCGCGAGAGCGAGGCGCGCTGGCGCTTCCTCGCCAACGCGCTGCCCGAGCAGGTCTGGACCGCGTCCCCCGACGGGCGCCTGGACTACGCGAGCCAGCAGGCGTGCCGCTACTCGGGCCGCCCCGAGGAGGAGATCGTGGGCGACGGCTGGACCTCGCTCGTCCACCCCGAGGACCTGCCCCAGGCGCTCGCGCGCTGGTCGCGCTCCCTGGAGACGGGCGAGCCCTACGAGGCCGAGCACCGCCTGCGACGCGCGGACGGCGCATGGCGCTGGCACCTCGCGCGCGCCATCGCGCGGCGCGACCCCGCGGGCCGCGTGGAGAAATGGTACGGCGCCTACGCCGACGTGCAGGACCTCAAGGACGGCGAGCTGGCCCTCAAGGAGCGCGCGGCGCAGCTCACGCGCCTCGCCGCCCAGCTGGAGCGCTCCAACCGCGAGCTGGACCAGTTCGCCTACGTGACGAGCCACGACCTCAAGGCGCCGCTGCGCGGCATCGCCAACCTCTCGCGCTGGATCGAGGAGGACCTCAAGGGCGAGGTGCCCCCGGAGGTGCGCGCCCACCTGGACCTGCTGCGCGGCCGCGTCGCCCGCATGGAAGCCCTCATCGGCGCGATCCTGGAGTATTCCCGGGTGGGCCGCACGAAGGCGGTCCCCGAGCCCGTGGACACCGGCAAGCTCGTGGAGGAGATCGTCGACCTCCTCTCGCCTCCCCAGGGGTTCCGCGTCGAGGTGGCGCCCGGCATGCCCACGCTCCCCGCGGAGCGGCTCCGCCTCCACCAGGTCTTTCTCAACCTCATCGGCAACGCCATCAAGCACCACCACCGCAAGGACTCCGGCCGCGTGCGCGTCAGCGCCGAGGACGCGGGGGACCGCTGGCTCTTCCGCGTCGAGGACGACGGGCCGGGCATCGCGCCGCGCTATCACGAGAAGGTGTTCGTCATCTTCCAGACGCTGGAGGCGCGCGACAAGGTGGAGGGCACGGGCATCGGCCTCGCCCTCGTGAAGAAGATCGTCGAAGCCGCGGGCGGCTCCATCCGCCTCGACTCGGACGAAGGGCGCGGCGCCGCGTTCACGTTCAGCTGGCCCAAGGCCAGCCAGGGGAGCTAAGGCATGCAGACCATCGGACCCACGACCAAGGAAGACGAGCGCGAGACCAACATCCTCCTCGTGGAGGACGACGAGGTGGACGTCATGAACGTCCAGCGCGCGTTCAAGAAGAACAACATCCGCAACCCCCTCTTCCACGCAGGGAACGGCCTCGACGCGCTCGACGCGCTGCGCAGCGGGAGGATGCCCGGCGACCGGCGCCTCGTGCTCCTGGACCTCAACATGCCCCGCATGGGCGGCATCGAGTTCCTCCGCGAGCTTCGCGCCGACCCCGAGCTTCGCCACACGCCCGTCGTCGTGCTCACCACCAGCAACGACGACCGCGACCGCGTCGAGGCGTACAACCTCAACGTCGCGGGCTACATCCTCAAGCCCGTCACGCTCGCGAACTTCATCGAGACCATGGCCGCGCTGAACCGGTACTGGACCATGAGCGAGCTGCCCTGAGATGCCCCTGGACATCCTTGTCGTCGACGACGATCTCATCGACCGCATGGCGGTCCAGCGCGCGCTGCGCGCCTCGGGGCTCGACGTCGCGCTGCGCGAGGCCTCCACGCAGGCCGAGGGGCTGGAGGCGCTGCGCGCCGGGCCCGCGGCGCTGGTCTTCCTCGACTACCTGCTCCCCGACGGCACGGGGCTGGACCTGCTCAGGGAGATCCGCGCCATGGGCGTCCAGGCCCCCGTCGTCATCCTCACCGGGCAGGGCGACGAGGCCGTCGCCGTGGAGCTGATGAAGGCCGGCGCCACCGACTACTTGCCCAAGGCCGTGGCCACGCCCGAGCGCATCGCGCAGTGCGTCCGCAACGCGCTGCGCCTCCACGCCGCGCAGAGCCAGGCCGAGCAGGCGCTGCGCGCCCGCGAGCGCGCGCTCGCGCTGGAGCAGGCCGCCCGGGAGGAGGCCGAGGACGCGCAGCAGCGGCTGGCGTTCCTCGTGGACGCCAGCGCGCGCATCGCCGAGTCGCTGGACCCCGTGGCCATCGTGGAGCGCGTGGTCGCCCTCGCCGTGCCCTTCGTCGCCGACTGGTGTTGGGTCGACCGCCAGGAGCCCGACGGCGCCTTCCTGCGCGTCGCCATCGCCCACGCCGACCCCGAGGACAAGGACCTCGCGCGCTCGCTGAAGCGCCGCTACGAGGCCGTCCCCGAGGCGCCCCATGGGGCGAGCATGGCCATGGCGACGCGCCGCAGCGAGGTCCTCTCCGAGGTCCCCGACTGGGTGCTCGTCTCCGCCGCCCGCGACGCCGAGCACCTCGACGCGCTGCGCCGCATCGGCATCCGCAGCGCCATGGTCGTGCCCCTCGTCGCCCGCAGCGGCACGCTGGGGGCCATCACCTTCCTCGCCTGCGCCGGCCGGCGCCCCTACGACGACGCGGACCTCGCCTTCGCCGAGGAGCTGGCGCGCCGCGTCGCGCAGGGGCTGGAGAACGGCCGCCTCTACCAGCAGGCCCTCGCCGCGGAGGAGGGGCTCCGGCGCCAGCTGGAGTTCACGACCGCGGTCGCCAACAGCCTCGCGGAGGGCGTCGTGGCCCTGGACGCCTCGGGCGTCGTCACGTTCGCCAACCCCGCGGCCGTGGCGCTCCTGGGCTCCCCCGTGGGCGCGCCGGTGGACCGCGTGCTCCTGCCCGCCGAGGGGGCCTCCGCGAGGGACCACGTCGCGCTGCGCCGCGCGCTGGCCGAGGGGCGCGCGGCCCGCTTCGACCGGGCGACCTTCGGGCGCCCCGGCGGCGAGCGGCTGGAGATCTCGCTGGCCGTCTCGCCCATCCTGGAGAAGGGCGCGCCGCGGGGCGCCGTGCTGGCGTTCCACGACATCGCCGGCCGCCTGCGCGCGGAGGAGGAGCTGGAGGCGTCGCGCCTGGCGCTCGCGCAGAGCGAGAAGCTCAGCGCGCTGGGCACGCTGGTCTCCGGCGTCGCGCACGAGCTTCGCACGCCCCTCACGTACCTCTCCAACAACATCTTCCTCCTCCACCGGCGCCTGGAATTGGCCGCGGCGCAGGACGAGTCGCTTCGCCCGCTCATGGACGAGATCGCCCACCACAGCGGCGCCGCCATGGAGGGCGTCGAGCGCATCAACGCCCTGGTGAAGGACCTGCGCCCCTTCGCCAAGGGGGAGATGGGGCGGCGCCACCTGGACGGGCTGGAGGGCATCGTCGCGGGCGCGGTGGAGCTCTACCGCGCGACGTCCCGCGGGCAAGTGGAGGTCGTCGCGCGCTTCGACCCCACGGGCCCCGTGCTCGTGGACAAGGGGCAGGTGCAGCGCGTCATCATCAACCTCCTCGTGAACGCCGCCGAGGCGATGCCCGCGGGCGGCACGGTCCACGTCACGACGCGGTGCGTGCCCGCGGGCGCGGAGGTGGAGGTCGCGGACGACGGCCCCGGCATCCCGCCCGAGGTGCAGGGGCGGATCTTCGACCCGTTCTTCACCACCAAGGCCGAAGGCACGGGGCTGGGCCTCGCCATCACGCGCCGCATCGTGGAGGCCCACGGCGGCAGCATCCGCTTCGAGACCGCGCCAGGCAAGGGCACGACCTTCGTCGTCCGGCTCCCCCACGCCCGCCAGATCGCCGTGCAGGCGGACGAGACGGGCGCAGCCCTCGGCCTACCTCCCCCTGCGGTGGGCGATGGAAGTTGAAGCCACCTTTCCGCGTGGTCCGGGCCATGACCCACGCCTTCCTCGCGGCCGGCCTCCTGCTGCCCGCCCACGGCACCTGCCCCCACTGCGGCCTGCTCCGCTGCCCCTGCGCGACGCTGGGACTGGAGCGCGCGGGGCACGCCTGAAGCGGGGGTTCGGGGGCGGCGAAGCGCGGCCGGACGACGCCTCTCTAGGCCTTCAGCAGGTGCCCCATGAGGTCGCGCTTGGTGGCGAGGTAGAAGCGGTTGATGTCGTTCTCGCCCACCTGGTGCGCAAGGCGCTCCGTGACGGCGACGCCGTGGGACTCCAGCGCCGCGACCTTGGCGGGGTTGTTGGTCATGAGGCGCACGCTCTGCACGCCCAGCGCGCGCAGGATCGCCGCCGCCTCGTCGTAGGTGCGCGCGTCGGCGGGGAGGCCCAGCTTGACGTTGGCCTCCAGCGTGTTCGCGCCGCGGTCCTGCTCGTGGTACGCGCGGACCTTGTTGAACAGGCCCACGCCGCGCCCCTCCTGCTGGAGGTAGACGACGACGCCGCGCCCCTCGGCTTCCAGGGCCTCCAGGGCCTTGGCCAGCTGGGGGCCGCAGTCGCACCGCTCGCTGCCCAGCACGTCGCCGGTGAGGCAGGAGGAGTGGACGCGGGCGAGGACGTCGGCGCCGCGGACGTCGCCCTTGACGATGGCCAGGTGCTCCGCCCCCGAAGGGAAGCGGAAGGCGACCGCCTCGAAGCGGCCGAACCGCGTGGGAAGCTGCGCGGCCGGCGTCCGCACCGGGGACTCGCTCACGGGTTGGGCGAGGGTCGACCCGGATATGAAGGTTCCCTTACGATCGACCTTCCCACTCACGAATTGGTAAGTTGATTCCCAGGGGGGAAGCCTATAGCACATCCCCACCTTCCCATGCGCGTGTCCCTCCTGGCGAGCCCCCTTCGCCTCGGCGCGCGGGAGGCCAAGAACCGCCTCTACCGCGCCCCCGTGCTGGAGGTCGCCGGGAACGGGCCCGACGCCGCGCGCATCCTCCGCCGCGAATTGGAGCCCAGCGCCGCCTCCGGGTGCGGCCTCGTCTTCCAGGGCGCGTGCCTCGTCACGCCCGAAGGGGGCCGCAGCGCGCCGGGGCTCTCCCGGGTCCACGACCGCGCGTTCGTCCTCTCGCTGCGCCCCGCGGTGGAGGCGGTGAAGGCCCACGGCGCCCTGCTCCTCATGCAACTGGGCCACGGCGGGCTCCAGACCATGGAGCTGTGGCACCACGCCTACCGCCAGGAGCATCCGGACCTCGCGACGCTGGCCGTGAGCGAGCCCCCCTGGTGGATGAAGGCGCTCTCGCCTCTCCTCGACCTCTCGCGCGTGCGGGTGATGACGGACGACGAGCTTCGCGCGCTGGCCGAGGCGTTCGGCGCGGCGGCGTCCCACGCGGCGGAGGCGGGCTACGACGGCGTGCATCTTGCCGGCGCCAACGGCAGCGTCTTCCAGCAGTGCTGGAGCCCCGTGTTCAACAAACGGACGGACGCCTTCGGCGGGCCCACGCTGCGCGACCGCTCCACGTTCTTCCGCCTGGTGGTGGAGGCCATCCGCCGGCGCACGCCGCGGGATTTCCTCCTCACGACGAAGGTGCCCGCCGAGACGGAGGCGCCCTTCTTCGTGCGCGATGCGCTCAGCCTCGACGAGGGCGCGCAGATCGCGCGCATCGCGCAGGACGCGGGCGTCGACGCCGTGGCGCCCGTGCGCGTGGGCGTGACGCGCGACCAGGCCACCGCAAGGGGCGCGTTTCCCGAGATCGCGTGGAGCGACCCGCGCTGGCAGAAGGGGTACGACGCCGCGTTCGGCCGCGCGAGGAAGCACGCGGTCAAGGCCGCGAACCGCGTCGCGGCGAAGGCGATCCCCTTCGAGCCCGCGTGGAACGCCGCCTTCTGCCGTGCCGTGAAGCGCGAGGTCTCCATCCCCGTGCTCTGCGAGGGGGGCCTCCGCGAGAAGGCCGAGATGGAGCGCCTGCTGGGGAGCGGCGCCTGCGACATGGTGGGGATGGCGCGCCCCTTCTACGCGGAGCCGCGCCTCGCGTGGCGCCTGCTGCACGAAGACGAGGACGCGCGCCTCCTCTGCGAGTCGTGCAACAACTGCACGATCCCCCAGGTCACCGGAGCGCCGGGCGTGTGCCGCACGCCGGAGATCCTGGCGAAGCGCGGAGAGATGATGAAGCGCGGGGCCTACGGGCCCCGCGAGTGAGCCCGCGGCTCAGAACGTGACGTGGCAGATGCCGCTGCTGCAGACCGCCGTGGGCTCGACGTAGCCCGAGGGCACGCCCACGGTGGTGGGGCCCGAGGTGATGACCGGCTCGATGGCCGTGACGCACTCCGTGCCCACGACGCAGACCTGCTTGCTCACGAGGCCGCCGTATCCGACGGGGACCTGCTGCGAGCCGCCGTTGAGGGAGACGCACGCGTTGGTGAGCGCGTCGGGGTTGTAGTCGAAGCACGTGCTGACGGGGCCGACGGGGGGAACCGTGGCCTTCCCGATGGTGACGCTCCGGACCGTCGTGCACCAGCTGCCGTCGATGCTGCACTTCTCCACCGTGTAGGTCGTGCTGCCGTCGGGGTTCGAGCGCTCGTCGATGGTCGGGATGAGGGGCGTGTCGCACGCGTTGCCCAGCGAGCCGCACGGGTCGGCCGCGGAGGCGGCGGGGACAATCGCCAGCATCGCCGAGGCGACGAGGAGGGTGGCCAGAAGGATCTTGGTCATGGTTGGAAGCCTCTTGCCCTTGTCGGGCGAGGCCGCGATGTCGCCCCGAGGGGATGACTTCAGGGGATCAACTGCTTGCAGGAAAGGAGGGCCTGCCGCCGGGCGTTGCGCGGCGGCAGGCCCGGCGCGCTCAGAAGCTCACGTGGCAGAGGCTGCTGCTGCACACGGCGGTGGGCTCGACGTAGCCCGAGGGCGCGGGGACCGTGGTCGGGCCGCCGGTCACGACGGGCGTGGGCACGGTCTCGCACACGGGGCCCACGACGCAGACGGTGGTGCTGGAGAGGGGGCCGAGGCCCACGGGCGCGGAGACCGAGCCGCCCGTCGTCTGCACGCAGGCGTTGGTGAGCGCCGAGGGGTTGTACGCGAAGCAGGTGGAGGGCACGGCGGGGACGTTGATGGAGTCGTCCTGGCAGCCGCCCTGGAAGTTGCACGTCTCCAGCGTCACGGTCTCGCCGCCGTTCGCGTTGGGCGATTCGTGGATGCCGTTGGGGACGAGGTACGCCTCGCACACGCCGTCCTGGATGGCGTTGCACACCGCGGGGGGCAGGTGGGGGGAGAGAGCCGCCGCGGAGGGCGCCAGCGCGAGGAGCAGGGACGCGAGAAGGAGCGCAGGGGGAGCGAGCTTGGTCATGGTGGAAGCCTCTTGCCCGGATCGGGCGAGCAGAGAAGCCCGGTCCGGGAGATGGCTTCTGGGGATCGAACGCTTTCGCAGGAGACCAGAAAAGAAGCGCCTTGCCGCGAGGCGGCGCTGCGGCGCAGCAAAAAAAATGAGGTTCCAGGAGGCGAGCCCCCTGGAACCTCCTCTTCTGCGGTGGCCTCAGAACGTCACGTGGCAGACGCCGCTGCTGCAGACGGCCGTCGGCTCGACGTAGCCGGAGGGGAGGGGGACGTAGGTGGGGCCCGAGGTGATGACGGGCTCGATGGCCGTGACGCACTCGGTGCCGACGACGCAGACGGGCTTGCTCACGAGGCCGCCGTAGCCCACGGGGACCGCGACGGAGCTGCCCGTGGTCTGGACGCACGCGTTGGTCAGCGCGTCGGGGTTGTACGGGATGCAGGTGCCGTCGGGGACGGGCACGGGCGGGTTCACGGTGCGGGTGTTGGTGCGGCACCAGCCGTCGACGTTGCACGTGTCGAAGGTGATGGTGTAGCTGCCGTCGGCGTTCTTCTGCGCGCCCATGTTGCCGGGGAAGACGTAGATGGTGCAGAGCTTGCTTTCGACGTCGCAGGTGTCGGCGGAGGCGGCGGGGACGAGCGCCGTCAGCGCCATGGCGACGAGCAGCGCGGCGGGGATCAGCTTGTGCATGTTGGAAGCCTCTTGCCCGGAGACCGGGCAAGAGGCCCAACCGAGGGGCTGGAGATGTCCTCTAGGGATCAACCGCTTTCGGGGGCGATCCTCAGAGGGTCACGCGGCACGGGGTGGGGCAGAGCGCGGTGATCTCGACGTAGCCCGAAGGGGCGGGCTCGGTGGTGGGGCCGCTCGTGACGGAGGGCACGGGGGCGCTCACGCACTCGGGGCCGACGACGCAGACGTTCTCCGTCGCGAGGCCGACGCCCACGGGGGCCGACACCGACCCGCCCGTCGTCTGCACGCACGCGTTGGTGAGCGCGTCGGGGTTGTACGCGAAGCAGGTGGAGGGCACGAGGCTCGCGGGGGCGGGGATCGTGACGCTGCGGGAGGGCCACGAGCACCAGCCGTTGATGCTGCACTCGTCGTAGGTCACGGTGTGGCTGCCGTCGGGGTTGGTCGTGACGTGCTCGTGCTCGGGGATGACGTACTCGTTGCAGAGGAACTGCTCAAGGTCGCACACGGTGGGCGTGGGCGGGATCGCGGCCGCGGTGGGCAGGAGCGCCAGGAGGGCGGACGCCAGCAGGAGGAGGGTGGGGATCGTCTTGCGCATGGGGGAAGCCTCTTGCCCGGATCGGGCAGGGCAGCAGCCGGCAGGCGAGGGAAGCCTTCTAGGGATCAACCGCTTTCGCGGCCTCAGACGCGCAGGCGCACCAGCTCGCCGCGCGCGACGGCGTCCATCACGCGCTCGCCCGCGTCGCTGCCGCGGCTGATGCGGATCTCCCCCTTGCCGCCGATGGTGGCGGTCATGACGGGCTCGTCCTCGATCACGACCTCGGCGCGCGTGCCCACGAGGCCGCGGTCCACCAGGAGGACGACGTTCTTCTTGCTGCGGCGAAGCTCGGGCACGATCTCCGCGTAGCGGCGCTCCTTCCCGCGCGAGGCGATGCGCTCCTCCTCGGCGGCCATCTCCTCGTCGTCCTCGGCCTCGGCGTCCGCGGGCGCCTCGCGCCTCAGGGGGCGGTCAGGATCGAAACGCCCTTTTCCCTTGCCGCCACCACCATATTCCTTCGGGCTCTTCCCGCGGCCCGCGTCCCATCCGCTGCGGCTGGTCATGGGCCTGATGTCGAGCTTCACGCCCACGGCCTCCTCGATCTGCTTGACGTTGCTGCCCCCCTTGCCGATGAGGGCGGGCACGTCGCGCTCGGGTACGTAGAGCGTGGCGCTCCCGTCGCTGCTCATCTCCACGTCGAAGGGGCCGTCCACCCAGCGGCGCAGGCTGCTGCGGAGCCCTTCGGCGGCGAACTTGTCCTTGGCGCTGGTCTTCCCGCCGCTGGCGGCGTCCAGGGGCATGACGACGACCTGCTCGCCGTAGGTGTAGATCTCGAAGCAGGCCTGCTTGGTGAGGAAGTCGCGCACGACGATGACGGGGCGCGCGAGGTCGGCCTCCACCATGCCGGCGGGCACCTTCACGGTGAAGTTCATCTCCAGGACCTGCTGGACCTTGCCCTTCTCGATGTGGATGACGGTGTCCACGACCTGTGGGATCATGCCAAGCTCGACGCGGCCGATGAGGCGCTGCACGGCGTCGATGGCGCGGTTCGCGTGCGTGACGCCCACGAGGCCGACGCCGGCGAGGCGCATGTCGGCGAAGATTTCGAAGTCCTCGGTCTTGCGCACTTCATCGTAGATGACGTAGTCGGGGCGCACCAGGAGGAGCACGTCGCTGGTCAGCTCCATGTCGCGCTCCAGCGGGGCGTATTGCGTGATCTCGTCGCTGACCTGGAGGTCGCGGGGGCTTTCCATGGTCTTGATGATGACCTGCTTCTGGCGCAGCCACTCGGCGACGGCGGTGACGAAGGTGGATTTGCCGCTGCCGGGCGCGCCCGAGACGAAGACGCCTCGCTGGTAGTCCGCGAGGCGGTCGCGAAGCTCGTCCGCGATGTGGTACTGCTCCAGCGTCAGTTGCGCGACGGGCCTCACCGCGGTGATCTCCACGGCGTCGCTGAAGGGGGGCTGCGCGATGGCGATGCGCATGTTGCCCAGCTGCACCACCGTCGCGCCCTCGCGTTCGATCTCGATGAAGGAGTCCGCGTCGCGCTTGGCGGCCTCGATGATCTCGCGGCGCATGCGCGTCAGCTCGCGAAGCTCCATGGGCTTCTCGGAGAGCTTGACCAGCTTCTTCCCGGCCGGCGTGCCCTTCTTCGCCATGGGGACGACGTTCTGCTTGAGGTGGACGCTCATGGTCTCCTTGTCGAAGAACTCCATGATGCGCAGGCTCCCGATGTCGGCCTCCCACTCCTTGGGGTCCGTGACGGGGCGGATCCACTCCACGTCGAGGCCCAGCGCGCGGGCGACGTGCGCCTGCACGCGGTCGCTGGTGAGGAGCGTGGCCTTGTGGTCCACCGCCACCTGGCGGATCATGGCGTCGATCTCGCCCGCCTTGGCCATCTCGATGGCCTCGAAGCCGGGGCGGTCCCCCACGAACTCCAGGTGGATGTCCGCGGCGTCCTTCAGCTCCTGGAGCTTCACCACCTCGTCCAGGCCGCTGAAGCCGCTCTCGCGTCCGCGGTTCGCCTGGAACTCCAGCTCGGCGACGCTGGCGTTGGCGATGAGGATGCGCGCCCCCTCCAGCTCGCCCCGCTGGATGCGCGCGGTGAGGCGCCCGTCCACGAGGACGCTGGTGTCCGGGACGACGGACGCGGGTTCCTTGCGCTTCGGGGGAGCCTTCTTCGCCGGGGGCACGGCCCATCATGAGGCGGGCAAGGCCCTAAAGGGAATCGCCTTGGCCCAAGCCGTCGGGTCCGTTTCCGATGCGGCCGGTGCGGCCTAGAGGCGGCGCCGCTCCCGGTCCTGGAGGCGCGTGTCGGCCTCCTTGCCCCGGGCGGCCTCCTGCTGGAGGCGCCCCTTCTCCTTCTTCTCAGGGTTGTCCGTCGCGTCGCCGACGGCCTCGTTGATCTTGCCCTTGATGCCCTGCCAGGCTCCGGATTCGTCCTTCTCGTCCATGCGAAGGCCGTTCGGCGGGGCGGCGATGAACGGTGTGGCTGCCTCGTCGATGCCCTACGGCAGGTAGGGGAGCATGGGCGCGCCGCTGCCGTCCAGGGTGGGGCAGCCGGGGCTCACGCCCGTTCCGAGGGCGTAGACGCCGCTGTAGCACTGGTCCAGCTCGCCGCCGTACCGGTCGGAGTAGTGGAAGGTCCCCCACCCGGCGCCCGCGGAGGGGCCGCTGCTCTGGCCGGGGCCCATGCGGGCGACGCTGACGCCGGTGTTGTTGCCGTGGGACTCGTACCCGTAGGTCGTGTCCGTGGAGTCGTAGCAGCTCTGGGACGCGTCGACCACGAGGCTGTTGCGCGAGTCGATCGGCACGACGACGCGCGCGTCGCGGACGTGGCTGCCGTTGGCGCCGCCGCACCCGTCGCCGTTGTCCGACGTCATGGTGACCACCGACGCGGGGCCCGCGCTGAGGTTCTGGTTGGCCAGCGCGAGGGGTGATAGCAGAAGCAGGGCGAGGAGGGCGAGGGCCTTCATCGCCCGCGCACCGCAGGCCGCAGGGATCAGGGTTCTCGGGAGAGCCTATTCCTCACGCCTTCTTCGCCGTCTTGTTGGCGAACCGGATGATCCGGTCGAACGCCTCGTTCAACGTCTCCGGCGGCGGCAGGATCACGGTGCGGAAGTGCCCCGCGGCGCTCTGGCCGAAGCCGCTGCCGTGCACGACGAGGACCTTCTCCTCCTGGAGCAGGTTGAGGACCCACTCCTTGTCGGTGGGCCACGGGTTGTGGGGCACGCCCACGAGGGCGTAGAACGCGCCGGAGGGGGGCGCCAGGGTGAGGTTCTCCGTCTCGGCGACGCGCTTGGCCACGATCTCCGCGCGCTGGCGCAGGCGGCGGCGCAGGTCGGGGACGTGGGGCGCGTGCGCCTGGAGGGCGCGGGCGAGGGCGATCTGGATGGGGTAGCTCGCCGAGAGGCGGGAGCGCGCCTGCTTGAGGACCCCTTCCTTGATATCAGCCAGCTCGCCGTTGTCGTGCTTGAACGCGACGTAGCCCGCGCGCCAGCCCGGGACGAGCCAGTTCTTGCTGAAGCCGTTGAGGACGACGCAGGGGCCGGGCTCCTGCGCGAGGCTGGGGGCGACGTCGCCCTCGAAGACCAATTCGCTGTAGATGTCGTCCGCGATGAGGACGAGGCCGCGCTCGTGGGCGAGCTTCGCGATGGCCTTGAGGATGGGCTTGGGGTAGACGGCGCCCGTGGGGTTGTTGGGCGAGATGACGGCGATGGCCTTGGTGCGCGGCGTGACGCGCGCGGCGATCTCCTCGATCCGGGGGATCCATCCGTCCTCGGGGCGGCTGGGGTACTCCACGGGCACCGCGCCGTAGAACGACGTGACGCCGAGGTACTGCGGGTACGCCGGGCCGGGGACGAGGATCTCGTCGCCGGGTTCCAGCAGCGCGCCGAAGAGGAACGAGAGCGCCTCCGAGACGCCCGCGGTGAAGATGATGTCCTCGGGCTTCAGGTCGAGGCCGCGCATCTCCTTCTCGTACTTCGCGATGGCCTGCCGCACGTCGGGCTGCCCCTCGCTGTCGGCGTAGCGGCCCAGCTTCGAGGCCTCCGCCAGCGCGTGCGCGAGGGGCGCGGGGGGCTCGAAGTCGTAGGCGTCGGGGTCGCCGATGTTGAGCTTGAGGACCTTGTGCCCCTGCCGCTCCAGCTCGCGCGCGGGGCCCAGCACGTCGCGGATGGGCGCCTCCATGTGGCGCAGGCGGGTCGCGGCGGGGAAGCGCTTCGCGGGGGGCGGGCTCATGGACTCCCCACCGGCGGGGGGGTCAAAAGCGTTGGGGCCGATCCTCGCGGCGTTCGCGCCTCCGCTTGGCTCAGGGCGCCTCGGGCCCCACCAGGGGCTTGAGGTAACGGTCCCGCAAGACCGAGACGCCCGTCCGGAGCACGCGCTCGCGGTCCTCCTCCTCGAGGATGCGCTTCAGGCGCCCCTCCAGGAGGTCGCTGCGGGTGAGCACGCCCACCAGCGCGCCGCCCTCGTCCACGACGGGGAGGCGGCCCACGCCGGCGCGCGCCATGCGCTTCGCG
Organism: Pseudomonadota bacterium; assembly: GCA_021325135.1. GTDB lineage: Archaea > Thermoplasmatota > SW-10-69-26 > JACQPN01 > JAJPHT01 > JAJPHT01. The sequence continues at coordinate 117,683 of JAJPHT010000026.1, forward strand.
GCCTCGCTGGCGGGGTCGTCGGGCGCCGCGACGTGGAGCGTGGCGGGGCGGCGGTCGCCCAGGGTCTCGCCCTCGACGACGGGCTGGAGCGCCCACTCCAGCGCGTCGCGGCGCGTGACGATGCTCACGAGCCGGCCCTGCACGTCCACCACGGGGTAGCCCTGGTGGCGGCGGGGGCGGCGGCCGGGGATCTTCTCGGCGTCGCGGAAGAACGCGATGGCGTCCGCGACAGGCATGCTTGCGGGAAGCGCCTCGACCTCGGGCGTCATCACCTCCTTCACGCGCAGCATGTCCAGGGGGTCGACGACGTACTCGCGCACGACGTGGTGGCCGCGGCGGGCGAGCTTCTCGGTGAGGATGCTGCGGCGCAAGAGCAGGACCGTGAGGCCGTACGCGGCGAGGCACGCGACGAGGACGGGCACCGCCAGCGACCAGTCGCGCGTGAGCTCCAGCGCGAAGAAGACGCCGGTGAAGGGCACGCGCATCGCGCCGCCCAGGATACCGGCCATGCCCACGAGGGCCCAGATGGCGGGCGTGCCCAGGGGGATGGCGGGGCCGAGGACCGCGCCCAGCGCGGCGCCCATCATGAGGAGCGGCGCGAGGACGCCGCCCGAGGTGCCGCTGCCCAGGGAGAAGCTCCAGATGAGCGCCTTGGTGAGGAGGAGCGCCAGGAGCGCCGTGCCCACGAGGTTGCCGGCGAGCATGCCGCCGATGACGTCGTAGCCCACACCCAGCGCCTTGGGCTCCAGGAGGCCGCCCAGCCCGATGGCGAGGCCGCCGATGGCGGGCCACCACATCCAGTGGATGGGCAGGAGCGCGAAGGCGTCCTCGAAGAGGTAGACGAGACGCGTGAGGAGGCCTGATAGCAATCCGGCGGCGACGCCCAGCGCGGCGGCGACGAGGACGCCCTGCCACGGGAGGGGCGCGTGGGCGGGCACGGGGAAGAGGGGCCCCTCGCCCATGAGCGGCACGCGCAGGAGCGCCGCCTCCACCGACGCGATGGCCACCGGGAGCAGGCTGCGCGGCTTCCATTCGAAGAGGAGAAGCTCGACGGCGAGGAGGATGGCGGCCATGGGGGCGCCGAAGGTGGCGCTCATGCCGGCGGCGGCGCCCGCGACGAGGAGGATCTTGCGCTCGGAGGCGGAGAGGCGGAAGAACTGGGCGAAGAGCGAGCCGAAGGCGCCGCCCGTCATGATGATGGGGCCCTCCGCGCCGAAGGGGCCGCCGGTGCCGATGCTGATGGCCGCGCTGGCGGGCTTGAGCACGGTGACCTTGGGCTCGACGCGGCTGCCGCGCAGGAGGATCGACTCCAGCGCCTCGGGGATGCCGTGGCCGCGGATCTTCTCGCTGCCGTAGCGCGCCATGAGACCGATGACCAGGCCGCCCGCCACGGGGATCAGCACGATCCAGAGGCCCAGGTGCGCGTCGGCGGGCGAGACGAGGCGGTGGTCCCACCTCTGGTAGAAGACGAGGTTCGTGATGGTGCCGATGAGCCACGAGAGCGCATAGGCGAGAAGCGTGCCCACGGCGCCCACCACGAGCGCCATGGCCGCGAGGAGGAGCATGCGGCGGTCGGCCGTGAAGTCCCGGAGGCGGTCCTTCATCGGCGCGCGCCATCGGGCGGTGGGATTTCCCCTTTTCGGTGACGCGGCTCACGAGTGGTGATCCCCACGGGTGCGCGCCGCCTCCGGCGGGGAACCCCCGAATCTCCGAATCTCAGAATCACCGGAGATTCGGCGATTCGGGTTTTTCCTCGCCGGAGGCGCAGCGCCCGCGCAGGGAAAAAAAAGAAGGCGAGAAGGAAGAGAGGGGCCGAAGCCCCGCGTTCGTGGAGCGCGTTACAGCTGCGCCTCGAAGTCGTCCACCGTCAGCGTGAAGTCGCTGTCGGAGGCGAGCTTGCCCTGGGCCTTGAGGACCTCGCGGGCGAGGATCCAGTAGACGAGCGCCAGGGAGCGGCGGCCCTTGTTGTTCGTGGGGATGATGACGTCCACGTTGCGCGTCTCGTTGTTGGTGTCCGCCAGCGCGATGATGGGGATGCCGATGTTGAGCGCCTCGCGCATGGCCTGGGCGTCGCCCGCAGGGTCCGTGAGCACGATGAGCTCGGGCTCCATGAACTGGCTCGTGTTGGGGTTCGTGAGCGTGCCGGGCATGAAGCGGCCCGCGATGGCGATGGCGCCGGTCTGCTTGGCCAGGACGCGGATGGGCTTCTGGCCGTACTGGCGGGCGGAGACGAAGAGGACCTTCTCCGCGGGGTAGCGGGCGATCATCTTCGCCGCGGCGCGCAGGCGCTCGTCGGTCTTCTTGACGTCGAGGACGAAGAGGCCGTCGTTGCGGACGCGGTAGATGTACTCCTCCATGTCCGCGTTCTTCTGCTGCGTGCCGATGTGGACGCCGCACGAGAGGTACTGGTC
>JAJPHT010000004.1 GCA_021325135.1 Pseudomonadota bacterium
CAGCGCATGACCGACTCGGGCCGCCGCGTCCGCTTCCGCATCACCGCGGTCGTGGGCAACAGCGACGGCTACGTCGGCATCGGCCAGGCCCGCGGCAAGGAAGTGGGCCCGGCAATCCGGCGCGCGATCGACGCCGCCAAGCTGAACATCATCGAGGTCCGCCGCGGCGCCGGCAGCTGGGAGTCCGGCAAGGGCGCCCCGCCCACCTCCGTGCCGTTCAAGGTCATCGGCAAGTGCGGCGCCACCGAAGTGACGCTCATGCCGGCGCCCCAGGGCACGGGCCTCGCGACGGGAGACGTCGCGAAGCAGGTGCTCAGGCTCGCGGGCGTCCAGGACGTCTGGAGCTTCGCGCGCGGCCAGACGAAGACGACCATCAACTATGCGAAGGCCGTCTTCAACGCGCTCGAGGTCGCCAGCGCCATGCGCATCCAGGAGCACCACAAGGAGAAGCTGTCCATGGTCGAGGGGAGCGTGGTCCAGTGAGCCTCATCCTCGTCCGCATCCGCGGCACCGTGAACGTGACCGGCAAGATCGCCGACACGCTGGACATGCTCCACCTCTCGCGCCCCAACCACGCCGTGGTCATCCCCAAGACGGAGAGCTACCTCGGCATGGTCAACCGCGTGAAGGACTTCGTGGCCTACGGCGACATCGACGCGCAGACCCTGGAGGCCCTCATCAAGGCCCGCGGCCGCGTCATGGGCGACAAGCCCATCGACGACGCGTTCGTGAAGGCCGCGACCGAGAACAAGTACGCCTCCGTGCAGGCGTTCGCCAAGGCCGTCGCGGACGGCAAGGCGACGCTCAAGGACCTGGGCGAGGACGCGAAGCCCGTCTTCCGTCTCCACCCCCCCGAGGGCGGCCACAAGGGCTCCACCAAGAAGCACTTCGCCGTCAAGGGCGAGCTGGGCTACCGCGGCAAGGAGATCAACGAGCTCGTCAAGAGGATGATGTAACATGGTCGGCTTCAGCAAGAAGCGCAAGTCCTCCAAGCGCCGCGGCGACCGTGAGATGGGCCGCGGCCGCAAGAAGGGCCGCGGCGCGGGTCTGCGCGGCGGCAAGGGCAACGCGGGCAAGCACAAGCACAAGCGCGTGCACTACGCGAAGCTCGGCCAGGAGTTCGGCTACAACAACTACGGCTTCAAGATCCCCGACGAGGCCCAGAAGGTCACGATCGGCGTGAACGTGAGCGAGCTGGACACCGTGCTTCCCCGCCTCGTCGAGATGGGCGAGGCCACCATGGCCAACGGCGTCTACACCATCGACCTCGCGGCGATGGGCGTGGACAAGCTCCTCGGCTCCGGCCAGGTCCGCAGCAAGATCAACGTCACCGTCGGCTCGGCCACCGAGCAGGCGAAGGCGAAGATCACCGAGGCGGGCGGAAAAGTGATCGAGCCCGCCGCGGCCGCGCAGTAGGCGAACCCCGCCGGCCCGCGCGCCGGCGCCCTCTTCTCTTCCTTCTTTGGCCCAGCGAAGCCGCAGGCTGGCGCCAGAATCCTTATCCCCCTCGCACCGCGTGGCCAGGGCGAGGCTCGTGAGGCTCGCCGCGCTCCTGCTGCTCGCCCTCGTGTGCGCCGGCTGCGTGAGCCACGCCCCCGCGCCGCCCACGCCGCGACCTCGCGCCGTGGAGCCCGTGGCGCCCCTTGCGCTTGCCCCGCCGCCCGCGCCCCGGCCTCCCCCGCCCACGCTCCAGGCGAGCCTCTCCCTCTCAGAGCTGTGGCTGAAGCCCCTGGGCGAGGAGACGGCGACGCTGGCCGCGCCCGCCGGGACCTCCGTCTCGTGGTTCGCCAGCATCCGCGGCATCACCTCGCACCTCCTGGTGTGGAACGACGGCATCTACGTCACCGCGGACCACGTGAACCGCGTCGCGACGTACCCCGCCACGGGCGACCTGCCCCCCGGCGCCGCCGCCGCGATGCGCCTGCACGAGGCCGGGAGGATGACCTTCGTCTCCACGCACCACCCGGGCGCCTCGCTCGTCGTCACCGTGCGCCCCGACGCGCCCCCCGAGGCGCGGGCGTTCCTCGTGGGCGAGCCCTGCGCCGAGCGCTTCGTCCCCGACGCCGTCGAGGTGCGCCCCGAGGGCCTCCTCACCTTCCTCAACGAGGCGCAGACCGTGGGCGACGCCACGGGCACGTCCTTCCTCGTCCTCCTCCCCGAGACGGGGCCCACGCTGCGCGTCACGGGCGTGGACGAGGGGCTCTACGACCTGCTGGCGGTCGTGCGCGACGGGAGCGGCGCCCAGGCGGAGCTTCGCGGGCGCTTCCTCGTGGACTTCGACCGGCCCGACGCGGAGACGCGCTTCGGCCCCTACTCCGGCACGTTCGAGCAGCCGGGCGCGGCCAACGCGGTCCTCCCCGGCGCGGCGTTCAGCTTCAACGCGAGCTACCCCGTGCGCTCGCTGGTGGTGAGCTATCACGCCACAAGCCGCGCGCCCGTCCCCGCCTCCGTGCGCGTGACGCTCCTGCGCGAGGGCGAGCCCGTCGCGTCGGCCTCCAGCGCCACGAGCCAGGAGCTTCGCCTCTCCGACCTCCCCGCGGGGCGCTACCGCGTGCAGGTGGACGCGGAGCAGGGCGCCCTCGTGGACTGGGACGCCGCGGCCGACGCCGTGTACCAGCTCCCCGTCCCGCCCGCCGTGGGCGACGCGCCCTGAACCGGCAGCGCGCGGAACGAGCCGCAGCCGTACTCGTCGAAGAGGAGGTTGCCCGCACGCAGCACCCAGGCGACGTGCTCCTCCTCCCCCGGCGCGGCGTGCGTCTCGAAGGCCACGTCGACCCCGAAGCTCCCCGAGTCGGGGAGGAACGTCTCGCGCCGGTCGATGGCGGAGGCGACGGCGGGCGCGCCGGGGCCTGGGCTGTAGGGGCACGGCCCGGCCACGAGGAAGGCCGTGAGCGTAGCGTGCTGGAGGCCGCTGGTGGTGCCAGTGGCGTTGGCGAACACGCGCAGCGCGCCCGTGAGGAGGTCGTAGTCCACGCGGGGAGCGCTTTCGCGCAGCGAGGCGTTGCCGAAGCTGGGACCCACCCCGACGGAGCCCACGTCCAGGGGCCACGCGGCGAGGCAGCCCGCGAGGGCGACCGCGAAGGCGAGCGCGAGCAGCAGGCGGACCCGCATGCGACCCGCGCGCCTTGCGGAGGCTTCCCTCTTCGCCGGAAGCTTCCCGCGCGTCGAGGGTTATAAGGCGGGGAGGGGTTCGGGCCCCTTGTGAGGATCGACCCCTGGGCCTCGCAGCAGAGCACCGACTACGCGAGGCTGCGCAACGAGTTCGGCATCCAGGCCTTCGACCCGGAGACCGTGCCCGAGCCCAGCGCGCTCATGCAGCGCGGCGTCATCTTCGGCCAGCGCGGCTTCGACCTCGTGGCGCGCGCCATCCGCCGCGGCGAGCCCTTCGGCGTCCTCACGGGCCTCATGCCCAGCGGCCCCATGCACCTGGGGCACAAGCTGGTCATGGACCAGGTCATCTGGTACCAGCGCCTCGGCGCGGACGTGACCATTACCGTGGCGGACGTGGAGGCGTGGGCCACGCGCAACATGAGCCTGGAGAAGGCGCGCGAGTACGCGGAGCGCTACTACCTCCCCTACTACCTCGCGCTGGGGTTGGAGCCCAAGGGCGCGCAGATCTACTTCCAGAGCAAGCGCGCGTCGGTGAAGGACCTCTCGTGGAAGCTGGGCCGCAAGGTCAACTGGAGCACCATGGAGGCCATCTACGGCTTCGGCGGGACGACCAACATGGCGCACGCCGTGGCGCCCCTCGTGCAGGTGGGCGACATCCTCCACGTGCAGCTCCCCGAGAACGGCGGCCCGCGCCCCGTGGTGGTGCCCGTCGGCGTCGACCAGGACCCGCACATCCGCCTCACGCGCGACCTCGCGCAGGCCAACCGCACCTTCAACGTGCAGCCGCACAAGGACGACAAGCTGGGCGACGTGCTGGGCGTCTTCGTGAAGACCGACGAGAAGGTCGAGGCGTGGCTCGCCGCCGCCAAGGCCGCGCTGGAGAAGATCGGCTACAGCGACCTCAAGCTCAACGCGCCCTACAAGGCGCTCTACATCCCCAGCGGCAGCGCGGCGGACGTGCCCGCGGTGGACGAGGCGCTGGCGCAGCTGGAGATGCGCAAGGGCGCCTTCGGCTTCCTGCCCCCCGCCGCGACGTACCACCGCTTCATGCAGGGGCTCCAGGGCGGCAAGATGAGCAGCAGCAAGCCCGAGAGCCACATCTCCCTGGAGGACTCGCCCGACGAGGCCGCCAAGAAGATGGGCGCCGCGATGACCGGCGGGCGCGAGACCGCGGAGGAGCAGCGCCGGCTGGGCGGCCGCGCCGAGGAGTGCATGGTCTACGAGACCTACGTCTACCACCTCGTCCCCGAGCAGAAGGAGCTGGCGAAGCTCTACGAGGACTGCAAGAGCGGGCGGATGCTCTGCGGCGAGTGCAAGGGCATCGCCAAGGAGAAGATCCGCGCGTTCATGAAGGACGTCCACGAGAAGAAGGCGGCGCGCGAGCACCTGGTCAAGGAAATCGTGCGCGAGGCCTGAGCCTTCGCCCCCTGTACCTCAACGGCGAAACGGGCCCCCTGCGGGCCCTTGGCCATGGACGCTCCCGTGGTGCGCCCGCGCCTCGCCGCGCCCGGCCTGGCGGCGCCCGGCTCGGTGAACCTGCCCGACGCGACGGAGACCGACGCCGGCGTCCGCATGGCCGCCCTCCTGGGGCGCGCGACGCGCCTCGCGGACCTGCGCGCCGCCCTCGACGCCGTGACGCTTGAGGAGGTGGCGGACGCCGCGCGCTTCTCCCGCGAAGGGTACGCGCGGGTGCTTCTCGCCCGCTCGGAGGGGGCCGAGATCCTCATCCTGGGCTGGCTGCCGGGCCAGCGCTCCCTCGTCCACGACCACGGCGTCAGCCACGGCTTCGTGAAGGTGCTCGCCGGCGAGGGCGTGGACGACTCCTTCGCCTTGGAGGGCGGGCGCGCCGTGCTCGTGGAGCGGACGGGCTTCGAGGCGGGCGCCCTGCTGGAGGAGCGCCCCGACCAGGTCCACCGCGTGGCCAACGCGGGGAGCAACGTACTCATCACCCTGCACGCGTACGCCCCTTGCCTCCGGGGCGCCCGCACCTATGACGAATGACGCCGAGCCCGTGACGCGCGAGCCGCTCAACGCCCACACGCCGGCCGCCGCGCTGGCGGAGCGCGTGACGCCCACGCGGGCGTTCTACGTGCGCAACCACTTCCCCATGCCGAAGGTCGACGCCGCCTCGTGGCGCCTGCGCCTGCCGGGGCGCGAGGTCGCGCTGGCCGACCTGCGCGCGATGCCGCAGCGCTCGCTGGAGGTCGTGCTGGAGTGCGCCGGCAACGGCCGCACGCGCATGAGCCCGCTGCCGCCGGGCACGCCGTGGGGCGAGCGCGCGGTGGCGTGCGCGGGGTTCTCGGGCGTGCCGCTGCGCGACCTTCTTCCGCCGCTGCCGCCCGGCACGCGGGAGCTTCTCTTCGTGGGCGCGGACGAGGGCGAGGCGCACGGCAAGAGCATGGCCTACGAGCGCAGCCTCCCCGTGGAGCGCGCTCTGCATCCCGACACGCTGGTCGTCCTGGCCATGAACGGCGAGCCGCTGACGCCCGAGCACGGCGCGCCCGCGCGGCTCCTCGTCCCCGGCTGGTACGGCATGGCCAGCGTGAAGTGGCTCGTGGAGGTGCGCGCCCTGCGCGAGCCGTTCCGCGGCTTCTACCAGGCGGAGCACTACGTCTACCGGGAGCAGCGCGGCGGCGCGCCCGACGCGCCCGTCACGACGACGCGCGTGAAGTCCCTCATCGCCGAGCCCCGGGAGGGCGCGCAGGTCCGCGTGGGCGCGCGCGTCCGCGTCGCGGGGCACGCCTGGAGCGGCGCCGCGGCCATCCGCAAGGTGGAGGTCTCGGACGACGGGGGCCGCACCTGGAGCGCAGCGCGGCTGGAGTCGCCCGCCTCGCCCTACGCGTGGACGCCCTGGACGTTCGACTGGACGCCCGCCCGGCCGGGGCGGATCGCGCTGCTCGCCCGGGCGACGGACGCCGCCGGGAACGCGCAGCCCCTGGAGGCGCCGTGGAATGCCCTGGGGTACGGCAACCACGAGTGCGCGCACGTCGACGTGGACGCGCGGTGAGAGGATGCGAGGCCGCCCTGTCAGACACTCGGGGGAAGCTTCGAGGGCGGCCCCGGCCCCGTGCCCAACAAGAGCGCGAAGGCAAGGCCCCCATGCGCGGCCATGGTTTTGCCTTGCCGGTCACCCCTCGTGATTTTCACAAGACCGCTCCAGAATTCCGAACCGAGTCGTGAATCTGACGGGCGTGGGCCCGCCTTCCTGGCCGCATTCTGCTAGTCCATTCGCTTTCCCGCGACTTGTCAGGCTGCTCCGGGAGCGGCCTCGGGGGACGCCCCGCCGGCGGTCGCGCCGGGGGAAAACGATTTAGGGCGCTCCCCGGCATCCCCGCCCGACCCGCCATGCAGGAGCTCTCCCCCATCGAGAAGCGCGTCCTCCTCGCCCTGGGCACGCTGGGCGAGCACGCGACCCCGGAGCAGATCCAGCAGGCCGGCGGCTTCGGCGAGCTCGTCCAGGTCATGAACGGCTCCTCCTGGCTCCAGGCCAAGGGGCTCGTGCGCCACGAGGAGACGATGCGCGTCTTCGTGGGCCTGGGCCGGGAGGGCGAGGACGCGGTGCGCGACGGCCTGCCCGAGCGCAAGGTCGTGAAGCTCCTCCAGCGCGCCGGCGGCGCGATGCCCCTCGCCGACCTCCAGCAGGCCATGGACGCCGCCGAGGTCAACGTCGCCACGGGCTGGCTGCGCCGCAAGGGGCTCGCCCTGGTGGAGCGCCGCCCCGAGGGGAACGTCCTCTCGCTCACCGACAAGGGGCGCCACGAGGTCCACGGCCCCGACGAGGAGGTCCTCGCGCAGCTGGCCGGCGGCGAGCGCCCCGAGGGCGAGATCGACCCCGAGGGGCTCAAGCTCCTCCTCCAGCGGCAGAACGTCGTGCGCCGCCGCGAGGAGATCACGCGCCTCATCCACCTCACGAAGAAGGGGCACCTCCTCCTGGAGAAGGGCATCGAGGTCAAGCCCGAGGTCAACGAGCTGACCACCGACCTCGTGGGCTCCGGCAAGTGGCGCGACGTGGACATCCGCCCCTACGACGTGACCTCCTTCGCGCCCACCGCCATCGGGGGCCGCAAGCACCCGCTCCGCCAGATCATCGACAAGATCCGCCAGGCGTTCCTGGAGATGGGCTTCAGCGAGATCGAAGGCCCCACGGTGCGCAGCGCGTTCTGGAACATGGACGCGCTCTTCACGCCGCAGGACCACCCCGCCCGCGCGATGCAGGACACGTTCTACCTCAACACGCCCGCGCGCTTCCAGTTGAAGGACTCCGAGGTCGCGCTGGTGAAGGCCATCCACGAGCACGGCGGCGAGACCGGCAGCCGCGGCTGGCGCAACGCGTGGAGCCGCGAGATCGGCGAGCAGCCCCTCCTGCGCACGCACACCACCGTCGACACCATCCAGTGGCTCGCGCGCCACCCCGCGCCCCCGGTGAAGGTCTTCTCCGTGGACCGCGTGTTCCGCAACGAGGCCATCGACGCCACGCACCTGCCCGAGTTCCACCAGGTGGAGGGCATCGTCATGGAGGAGGGCGCGAACCTGCGCCAGCTCATCGGCCTCCTCAAGCAGTTCTACAGCAAGATGGGCTTCGACGACGTGCAGGTGCGCGCCTCGTACTACCCCTACACCGAGCCCTCGCTGGACGTGGCCGTGTGGTACAACAACCGCTGGCTGGAGCTTGGCGGCGCGGGCATCTTCCGCCCCGAGGTCGTCGAGCCCTGGGGCATCAAGCCCCCCAACCGCGTGCTGGCGTGGGGCCTCGGGCTTGAGAGGCTCGGCATGCTCATGCTGGGCCTCAAGGACCTGCGCGAGCTGTACGTCAGCGACGTGGACTGGCTCCGGAGCCAGCCGCTCATCGAGTGACGTCCCGCGGGGCGGGTCCCGCCCTCCGCCCGGCAAGACGCCAGGCCTCCTTGGAGGCCAGACGACGGGGGGTCACGTGACCGGTCACGTGACGCGCTGCGCTGTATCACGTGACCGGTCACGTGACCCGTTCACCCGCGGCGTTCCTGGCGCCGTGGCGTCTTGGCGGCCCAAAAAGCGACTCGCACCCACGACCCAAGGATATCAAGACGACGCGATCGCGCCGCCGCGCAGGTCGAACTCCAGCGGCGCGGGCGAGGTGCAGGGCGCGTCGCGGCCGTGGTCGTCGATGACGCACAGGAGGGAGACGACGTAGTGGCCGTCGGGGAGCGTGCCGGTCACGACGAGGTCCACCGAGGCGGGGCTGGTCTGGAAGCTCTGCGGCGCGAGGCGCTGCTCCAGCGCGGTGCCGTTGATGCGCCAGTTGGGGCCGTCGCGGCCGACGTGCCAGCCGTCGCGCAGGATGAGGCTCCACGCGTTGTCCACGGGGCCGTGGACGTAGGTGAGGAGCGTGGCCTTGCCGCCGGGCGCGTAGGCGCCGTTGAGCACGAACGCGCGCGGGCCGGTCACGGTGCCGGGGCCGTGGTGCGCGGTGGCGCCGTAGGCGTAGCCCGACCCCGCCGCGGGGTCCGTGGGCCCGGTCGCGCCGGGGGCCTGCGTGGAGCAGCCCGCGAGGAGAAGGGCGAAGGCCAGGGCGATCAGGGGCGCGGCGCGCATAGGGCCCCGCGGAGGGAGCGAACCCTCCGCAGGACCTGTTGGTTCCTCCATGACGGTTCAGCGTCAATTAGGCATCGGGCTTGCCGGCCTTCGCATCGAGGCGGAGCGCCTTGGCGTCGTGGTGGCGCCAGTGAATGGCCTCGAAGAGGGCGTGGAAGCCGTCGCGGATGCAGTGCGCCCACGAGCGCTGCTCGTCGTGGGTCGCGTTCTGGTGGTCGAGGGTGGTGTCGTGGCACCCGTCGCGCACGCCCTTCATGGCGGCGAGGAGGCCCTCCAGCGCGTCGTGGCGCTCCGAGGTGCGGTTGCCCCCGTCCTGCGCCTTGGCGGCGACGTCGGAGGGCGCGCCCTTCTCGCCGCCGCGGGCGGCGAAGGCGACGGGCGCGGCGAGGAGTCCGAGGGCGAGGATGGCAGCGATCAGGAATGGTCGCATGGCCGCAAGGACGGGTGCCGGCCATATCAAGGAGTTCCGGCAAACCTCGAAGAATCCTCGGGCGGACGTCGAAGGGTCGAGTTTTCCTCACGATTTTCCTCCGCAAGCGGCTTCCATGGTGCAGGGGATCGGGCGACCCCCGGTCCTCGGGCCGGGACGGAGGCATCCCATGTCCAGGCTCTTTGTCCTCACGGTCGTCCTCGCAGCGACGGCCCTCCCCCTCGTGGCCGCGCAGACGTTCATCGGCATCCAGGTTCCCCCCGGCCCTCGGGTCTGCGGGGTCGACCAGCCTGTCCACACCTATGTCCTCGGGGGTTTCGCAGGGATGAGCTCCAACACGCTCTCTGAGCAGACCGGCAGCAGCCCCGTGGGCTCCATCGGTGGCGCCAGCGCGGGCTTCGCGATTGTCATGGACACCAACACCGACGACTGCAACGGTGACGGTGCCCCCGGCGACTTCGATGGGGATTACGACCTTGGCATCGGCGGCGCCTTCTTCGGCTCCTCCAACGCGTGGGACGCCGCGGAGGGCTGCGGCTACGACCTGAACGTCCACGCCACCAGCGGCACGGCGACCGACGTCACCCGCCTGCCCGCCAGCGGCAGCTACGGCGTCGACGACACCGCGGGCCCCGTCGTCGTGACGGACCCCACCACCGGCGCGACCGTCTCGTGCCAGACCGACGGCGGCATCACGCCCGAGACGGACGGCAACGACTGCCTCAACGACTGGACCGGCTTCTGGTCCCAGGGCGCCTGCGCCGGCACCGGCGGCGACGACGGCTACTGGCTCTTCGTGGGTGCTCAAGTGAGCGAGAACGGCGGCCGCCTTACGGCCCAGATCGCCACGACCGGCACCCTCGCGGCGGACTTCTGACCTCACGCCGCCGCGACCTGCACGCGCCAGTACCACAGCAGGTAGAGCCCCACGGCCACGAGGACGACGCCCCCCGCGCGCTCGACGAAGGGCATCGCGCGGCGCAGCCCCCGGAGGATCGTCTCCTGCGCCGTGGCCACCAGCACGGTCACCGCGACGAGGAGCGCGCAGAGGCCCGCCGCATAGGCCAGCACCACCAAGGCGCCCTGCGCCGCGTCCGGCGCCGCGAAGGCCTGGACGAGGACCGCGAGGAAGGGGGGCGCCACGCATGAGGCGGCGACGGCGGCGTAGAGCGCGCCGAAGCCCACGAGGGCCCACGCGCTGCGGCGCTGCGAAGGGCGCAGCGCGACCGCGAGGGAGGGGCCCTTTCCCGCGAGCGTGAGGACGCCCAGCGCCAGCGTGACCAGGGCGCCCGCCAGCTCCAGGTCCGCGACGTGGGCCTTGAACGGCGCGCCCAGGAGCGCTGCAAGGCCGCCCACCGCCGCGAGGACCGCGAAGGCGCCCAGCGCCGCGAGGGCGCCGCCCAGGAGCCCCCGCGCGACGCCGCGCCCCAGCCCCGAGGGGCCCTCGCCCTCGCGGGGCAGGTAGTACGCGAGGTACGCGGGGAGCATGGGGAAGCCGCAGGGCGAGAAGAAGGCGTTGGCGCCCAGGGCGAACGCGAAGAGGAGGAGGAGGGGAAGGTCCACGGCTCAGACGTCCGGCACGTCCTCGGCGCCCTTCTTGGCCTCGGCCTGGGCGCGCTTGGAGCGCTCCTTGGCGTTGTAGCCGGTGGCGAGCTCCAGGAAGTCGTTGTAGGCGCGCAGCGTCTTCTGGGCGTCCTCGTTGGCCACCTTGGGGTTCATGGTGGTGTCGACGCGCAGGTGGGTCTTGCCCAGCTGCTCGCAGTAGAGCTTGGTGAGCGCGCCCCAGTCCTCCACCTGGAAGCCGGCCCCGACCTTCTTCGTCTCGCCGAAGACGTCCTGCATGAGGTGGAGGAGCTTCTCGCCGTCGATGTTCTTCCAGTGGCCGCGGCGAAGCTCGTAGTCGCGCATGACCGCGCAACTTGCGATGGGGGGCAAATACCTGGCGACGCCGCTCCCGGGGGGCACCGGACCCGTCCGGCCCTCTCGTGGCCACCCGCAGAAGGGCCCCTCCTCGGGGGCGGGCCGGCCCGGCGTCTCGGGGGGAGCGCCCTGTCTCGGGGGGAGCGCCCTTTTTGGGGGCGCGAAGAACAGGGAAGAGGGGGCGCGAGCCCCCAAGTTTTCTTGACTCAAGCCTTCTTCTTGCCAGCTTCCTGGCGTTCGAGGAGGGGGATGCGCTCCGGGTTGTCCAGGTAGGCCCCGTTGACGTGCATCGGGTATTCCGCCAGCTTCAGGATCCGCGCCGTGTGCGGCCGGAGGGCGGGATAGCGGGGCGTCTTGGTCCGTGCCACAGCCTGTCCTCGGCGAAGGGACGTCCCGGGGGGTCATTCCCCCTGTGGTACGCCCGTTCGCCAGGCCGCCCTCAGCGCGCCTCGTTCTCGATGCCGAAGGCCACGCGCAGGTCGACGCGGTACTCGATGACCCGCCCCTCCTCGCACTTCACCGAGGTCCGGACGACGTCCGCGCCGCTGATGTGCCGCACGGTCTTGCTGGCGTCCTCCAGGGCGTTCTTCACGGCGTCCTCGAAGCTCTCCTGGGAGTTGCCGATGAGCTCGATGACCTTCGCGGTGCGGTGCCAGGTGGCGCTCTCGGCGGTCCGCTGGTCGCGCTGCATCTGCTGGCTTGAGGGGTTGGGCGGAGGCGTCATGCGCCTTCGCTAGCGGGCGATCGTGCATCAACCGCGCGCCTGCCCGGAGCCGCCCGGCGGCAGGCCTGGCCGGCTGGGCGCCCGGCGCGGTGTCCGTCCGCCCTCGGGTGGCAGGAGGTCAAGTAGGCCGGCGCGCAGACACCTGGAGCGATGCCTCATGGGTTCTGACCGTCGCCGGGTCCTCGTCGTGGACGACGTCCCTGAGATCCTCGACCTCGTCAAGGGGCTCGTCCGCCGGATGCGCGTGGTGCAGGTCGAGCTCGTCACGGAGGTCAACAGCGCGCGGGCGAAGCTGCTTGCGTCCCAGCAGCCGTTCGACCTCGTCCTCTCCGACTTCCGCATGCGGCAGGTGGATGGCATCGAGGTGCTCCAGGCCGCCAGGGACGCGAACCCCGCCGGGCGCCGCATCCTCATGACGGGCTACAACGAGGTGCCCACCGAGGTCGCGCGCATCCAGCGCGCGCAGATCGACGCGTACATCCAGAAGCCGCTCAAGAGCCAGGAGCTTCTCCAGCTCATGCTCGACTTCCTCCAGGGCAACCAGCCCGCCATCGAGGCCTGCCAGGCCCACGCGCGCTCGCTGGAGCGCTCGGCGCTGGAGGAATCCACGGGCCTCGGGCTCACCTGAGTTGAATCGCCATCATGGGTCCTCATGGGTCGTTCCCACGACGGGGGCGCAGGCGAACGCGCCTCGCCCCCGCCGCGGGGCACCGACGAACCTGCCAGAAGGGGGTTAGCCCCCTGGCGCGCCACCTTCTTCCACCATGAAGTCACGCGGCGGTGAGACCGGCGGCCTGACCATCCGGGACGCCATCCAGGACTACGAGAGCCGCGGGTACAAGGGGCAGTTCGGCGCGCGGGAAGGCGGCCGCGTGATGTGCTTCACCTGCCAGACGCGCAACGACCCCAAGGCGGTGGAGCTGGACAGCCTGCGCCGCATCGAGGGCGTCTCCGACCCCGCGGACATGTCCGTCGTCGCGGCCCTGCGCTGCCCCAAGTGCGGCGCGTGGGGCACGGGCACGTTCATGATCGGCCCCATGGCCTCGCCCGAGGACAACGACGCGCTGCGCCTCATGGACGACGTGCGCCGCTGCCTCCAGAGCATGGGCGCGGACGGCGTCTGCGAGGTTCGCGCGCCCCCCTTCGGAGGCCCGCAGCCCGTCTCGGCCGAGCGGCGCGACCACGTCGCGGAGCTTGAGCGCGGCCCGCTCTGAGCCGAAAAGCTCCTCCCTCGGGACGCCGCGTCCCCCGCGTGGCGAGCCTGCGTCCCCTGGGCTTCCTCCTGGCGGCCCTCCTCTTCGCGCTGGGCGTCTCGGCCATCGCGTGGGCGGGCCTGCGCGAGGGGCGCCTCCCCGACTCGGAGGCCACGCAGGCGCTGGGCGCGCTCCTGCCATCCCTCAGCGTCGCGGCCGCCGTGACGCTGGCCCTCTTCGTCCTCTTCCGCGCGGGCTCGCGCCACCTCCTGCGCGGCGCGCACGTGCGCGACCTGCAATCGCTCTCCGCGCTGGAGACGGTGACCGTCGTCCTCGTGGTCGTCTTCCTCGTGGCGGAGAGCTTCGGGAGCTTCACGGGAACGATCCTCTCCCTGGGCCTCGTGGGCTTCGGCCTCACCCTCGCGCTCCAGCGCCCCATCCTCGCCGTGGGCGGCTGGTGCGCCATCCTCTTCTCGCGCCTCTTCCGCGTGGGCGACCGCATCGAGGTGGACAAGATGATGGGCGACGTGCTGGAGATCCGCCTCTTCAGCACGCGCCTCTGGGAGGTGGACGCGACGACCGGCCGCGCCACGGGTCGCGCGCTCACCGTGAGCAACGCCCTCTTCCTGGAGAAGCCCGTCGCGAACGCGACGCTGGACGTGCCGCAGACGTTCGACGAGTTCGCGGTCGTCGTCGCCTACGGCAGCGACCTGCGCGCGGCCGAGGCGCTGCTGCGCGCCGTGGGGGCCGAGGTCCTCGATCCTGCGCAGCAGTCCGCCATGGCGCAGGAGTACGAGCGCGTCGCGCACGGCCTGCCCATCGGCACGACGTTCCCCCGCTCGCCCACGGTCATCGTCGCCCTCCAGCCCGCCGCCGTCGAGCTGAGGCTGCGCTACCTCGTCGACGCGCGCCACCGCTCGCAGGTGCGCACCGCCCTGGCGGAGGCCTGGCTCAAGGCGCTGGGCGACGCGGCGGGGCAGCCCGTGCCGCGCGTGGGGTGAGCCCTACTTCAGCGTCAGCACGTCCAGCCCGCGGTTGAGGTCGCCGGTGAAGATGTAGCCGTTGTAGTACCAGGATTCCCACGTGTTGGTGCCCTGGTTCCACATGTCGACCATCTGCGGGTTGGTGGGGTCGGTGAAGTCGATGAGCACCGTGCCGTCGGCGTACCATGCGATGGCGAGGAGCTGCCGCTTGCCGGAGGGGTCGGGGACGAGGCGGCCGTGGTGCGCGGTGCAGCCCGCGGTGACGTCGGGGTTGGAGATCATCTTGGGGGGCGGGCTGAAGAAGCCCAGGAGCTTGGGGTTCTTCTCGTCCTTCACGTCGTAGAACCAGACGTTGCCCAGGGGGCCGCTGGCGTCCTTGACGGGCGTGTGGACGCCGTCGCATTCGGCGGTGGCGCCGCCCATGAACTCGTCGCCCACGATCAGCTCGGTGCCGTCCTGGCTGAGGATGCTGAAGTGGCTGAACACCAGGGGCGGGACGCTGGTGGCGGGGAGGGCGGGGTTGCCGTGGTGGACGGGGACGCTCACGATGACCTTGGGCTTCGCGGGGTCCTTGATGTCCCAGATCTGCGTGTACTCGATGCCCGCGCAGATGGCGCGCTCCTTGTCCTGGGTCGCGTCGATCCAGAAGAAGATGTGGTGGCAGCCGTAGCCGTTCTTGAACTCCTGGACGAGCTGCGGGTGCTCGGGGTCGGAGAGGTTGTAGATCTCCGTCTCGCCCTTGTCGCCGACGCCCTGCACGTCGCCGGTGGTGCCGAAGAGGGGGTCGCCGTCGCCGCCCTTGCTGTTGGCGTTGTAGACGAAGGGCGTGCCCGGCACGATGCCCAGCTTGTGGCCGTCGCGGGGCGCCTTCACCTGCGCGACGATGCTGGCGTTGTGCGGGTCGGTGATGTTCACGACGTCGAAGCCGGGCGTGGTGGAGACGACGCCGTAGAGCCGGCCGTCGGGGAAGGCCATGATGGCCGCGCCGCGCTCGCCCCCTCCCGGGTAGTGGCTGAGGATCTGGGGCGAGGCGGGGTTCGTGATGTCGAGGACGTAGGCGTCGGGGCCGTCGCTGGGCACCAGCGCGAGGCGGCCGAAGAGGGCGATGCCCGCGCCGGACTTCACGGCGTCGGGGGACTTGGCCAGGTGGCTGAGCCCCTTGATGTCGGCGGGGACCGTGGCGTTCGCGATGGGCTGCCACCACTCGGGGACCGTGCCGTTGACGGCCGGGTGGGTGAGGGTGGGCCAGCCGAACGCGGGGTGCGGCTCGTTCTCGTGGTCCGGCCAGAGGGAGGCCGCCTGCGCCATGAGCCCCGTGCTCTCGGGGGCCGAGGCCTGCTGGAGGACCCCCGTGGGGTTCACGCAGCCCGCCAGCACCGGGACGGCGAGGAGGGCGAGGGCGGCAAGCAGGGCTGGGCGGACCATGCCACGCGCAGGCCTGTCTAGGCTGGAAAAGCGTTGTGGTGGGCGGCCTGCCCACGCGGAGCCTCCCGGTCAGGGCAGCGCCGTCGCGTCGTCCCACGCGAGGGGCCCTGCCTGCGCGGACGTGCGGAGGATCACGGCCTCGGGCGAGCCGCCGGCCTCGCGCAGGTCGACCTCCACGTGCGCGCCGCCAGGGGGCAGGTCCACGCCGGAGGCCGGCAGGGGCACCGCGAGGTCCACGGGGACGAGGGGGGCCCCGGTGAAGACGGTCGCCTCCGGGAGGGGCAGCCCCAGCGCGGCCGCGTCCACGCGGTACTCGCGCGGGTCGATGACGTCCGGGTGGCCGTGGACCTCTGCGAGGGGCGCGTCGGGGAGCGGGAGCCAGGCGCCCCCGCTGGGCAGCGGCGCGTCCACCTCCAGCACGGGCGCGTCGCGCTCGCCGGGGCCCGCGGGGCGCGGGTCGAGGAGCGTGGGCTTGCCGGTGCCCAGCGCGAAGGCAGCCGCGGAGAGGTTGCCCTCGCCAAGCCGGTTCGCGGCGGCCACCGCATATTGATAGCGTCCTCCCAGGGGCAGGCCCGAGTCGGTCCACGCGGGGGACGAGACGCGGGCCACGGGGCGCAGCGGGGAGCCGTCGTCGCCGCGGTACACGACGTAGCCGCGCAGCGGGTGGCCCCCGTCGTCGGCGGGCGGCGTCCACGAGAGCGAGACCTGCCCCAGCGAGGGGCCCGGAAGCGCGCTCAGGTTCGCGGGCGCGCCGGGCGCCGAGCCCCACATGGGCTCGATGGCGATGGCGATTTCCAGGCTCGCGGGGCCGTCCCCCTTCTGCGCGTCAAGGGTGGGCTCGTCGCGCAGGTCGAACGTCTCGCCCTGCCACGTCGCGTTGAGGGTGAACGTCTCGGGGAACGCGGCCAGCTCGCTGGCGTTCCACGCGACGCGGAGCGCGCCCGCGGGGCCGTCCGCGTCCACGCGCAGCGTCCAGGTGGCGCTGGGCGCAGGAGCCTCCAGGCTGCGGGAGAGGCGCTCCGACGCGTTGGGGGCCAGGAGGTACGCCGAGAGCCACGCGCCGCCCGGGGGAGGCGGCGGCTCCGGAGCGTCGAGGCCGCGGTCGTAGCCCGAGGTGGCGTCGGGCGACACGCCCAGCGTGGCCTCGTCGTGGAGCGCGCCGGGCGCGCCCACGGAGGCGGTGAGGAGGAAGGGCGGGATGGCGGCCTGCGCTCCGCTGGGCTCCGCGCCCGCCAGGGGCGCGAGGAGGGCCAGCGTCAGCGCGAGGGCACGCCATCCCATGGGGCTCGCCTCAGAGGAGCGACGCGGGGTCGAAGGGCAGCTGCGCCGCGCAGCCCTCGCCCAGCGCGAGGACGCACACGGGCGCGTCCTGCTGGCGCACGACGACCTCGAAGGTCTTCGCGGAGAGGCCCGAGGGCGCGCTCCACGAGTAGGACGACGCCTCGCGCAGGTCGACGCGCGTCGCGCCATCCACCAGCTCGAAGGCGTAGCCCTGGGGCAGCGCGCTGGCGTCCCACGTCAGCGTCTCGGAGCCCGCGGGGGCGTCGCGCGAGACGACCAGCGAGTACGCGGCCTTGCCGGCGGGAGCCACCACGGAGCGGTCCAGGGAGCGGCCCTGCGCCTGGAACGACGCGGAGGTCCACGCCGTCGCGGCGGGGGTGGGCGGCTCCATGACGTCGGAGGCGTCGAAGCCGTCCGAGGCGCCCTGGGCGGCCTGGAGCGTCGCGTTGTCGCGCGCGCCGCTCTCGTCCTTCGCCGTGAAGGGGAGGACGAACGTCGGCGCGTCGGAGGGGCCCGACGAGGAGGGGAGCGCAGGCGCACGGATCGCCGCGTCGCCCAAGTGCAGCGAGGCGGGCTGGCCGTCGACGTAGACCCAGGCGCCGTAGCCCTCGTAGACGTAGGACGTGTCGTAGTAGCCGCAGCAGGACCACAGGAACGCGGTCCGGCTCACCTGGCTGGGGGCGTTCCAGAGGCCCGCGCCGCCCTTGGGGGCGCCCACGAGGTTCCAGCCCGCGTGGAGGTCCAGGTCCAGGCTGCGCACCGGGGTGCCCACCAGGGGGAAGGCGCCCCACGTCGTGCTGTGGACCCAGTAGCCGACGCCCGGCGCGAGGTCGCCGGCCACGGGCTGGTACTGCGAGCCGTCCCACGAGTAGGCGGCGTCCGCGGCGCCGCGGAAGAGGCCGGAGAGGCTCATGTCGGAGGTCTGCACGGGGATGCTCACGAGGCTCCAGCCCGGGTTGAGCCAGACGTAGCTGAGCGGCTCGGAGGTCACGAGGACCGTGAAGTCGCGCGAGCCCGTGGTCCCGCTGGCGTCGAAGGAGAACGAGGACTCCTGGCGCAGGTCGTGGATCGTCGCGCCATCGACGAGGTAGAGGTTGAACTCCGGGGGGAGCGCCCAGTCGGAGAAGTACGAGCTGAAGCTGCCCGTCGTGGAGCAGCCGCAGTCGGGCAGGTTCCACGTCACGCGCAGCGGGAAGGAGACCGTCGCGCTGCCGTTCACGATGGAGGTGGAGAGCTGCTGCTGGTCCGCGGCGTTGTCCGGGTACTCGAAGAAGGCCTGCACCGTGTCGTTGGCGGGCGAGGCCGGGGGCTGCGGCGCGTCGTAGGCGTCGTCGTAGCCGGGCGTCGCGTCGCCCTCCACGCCGTAGGTCGCGCCGTCGAACGCGTCGCCGACGCTGGCGTAGAGATAGCCGCGGAAGCCGTTGAGCGTGGCGTCCACGCCGTTGCAGTCCTGGTCGATCCCGTCGTAGGGCGCGTCGTAGGCGCCGGGGTGGATGGAGGCGTCGTTGTCGTTGCAGTCCGACGAGGCCGCGTAGCCGTCGCCGTCCGCGTCGACGGGGGGCTGGCCCGGGTCGCCCAGGGAGACGTCGAGGTTGTCGAAGCCGAAGCCCACCGCGGTGGGGTCGGTCCACGTCACGGCGTAGAAGTCGACGCCGTAGAGCGTGGTGGGTCCCGAGAGGGGCACCGCGCCGGAGGAGGCGACGATGGAGCCCGAGTCGTCCAGGAGCGAGGCCGTGGCCGCGTTGGCGACGGGGTCGATCTCCAGCAGGAGGTGGTTCCACGAGCCGGGCGTCGTGGCGGCGAACTCGCTGCTCTCGCCCTGGGAGGTCACGAGGAAGAGGCCGCTGTTGCCGTTGGTGTTGCCCGTGAGCTGGAAGGTGATCGTCTCGGTGTCCAGGCGGACGTGGAAGCCGGTGTCGGTGTCGCCCGTCCCCTGGTCGGGGCGCAGGTCGAAGGTCGCCTTGAGCGGAGCCCCGCCCAGGGGCTGCGCCATGTCATGCTCGACCGTCAGCCACTCGCCGCAGCAGGGGGGCGCCAGGCGCAGCAGGCAGTCGCCGCTGGAGCAGTCCACCGAGGCGCCGTCGCCCGTGACGTTCCAGTCCTGGAAGCCCTGGTCCCACGTCTCGTGGACGAGGGGGGTCGGGCTGGCGGTCGTGAGCATCGGCACGGCGAGCGCCGTGAGGCTCGCCAGAACTAGGGTGACGGCGTAGAGCCGGCTGCGGGTCATGTCTCCTCGCTCCGCCGGGCGGACCCGGCGCATCCGGGACAAGCAAGCGAGCCTTAAACCCGCGCATCCAACTGGTTGCCTGGCGTGGCGGTTGTCACCAAGGGGGACGATCGCCCTGCCCCGTTCGAGGGGGCGGAGCCCGAGGGAAAAGAAAAGAGAGGGGCTTGTTACAACGTCGCCCGCTCGGGCACGAACTTGTAGCCGTACTGGATGACGCCGCTCTCGCCCTCGGTGTTGATGCGCCGGAAGACGGCGTGGACGGGCGTGCCGACGCCCACCTGGTCGGGCTTGGCGTCCACGATCTGCGCCGTGACGCGGGGCCCCTCCTCCAGGCGCACGAGGGCCAGGAGGTAGGGCGCTTGGAGCTCGAAGCCGGCGGGGGGCGCGTGGACGGTGGTGACCGCCTCGACGGCGCCCTTGCCGCTGAGCTTGAACGGCGTGAGCTTGCCGTAGCTGGCGTGGCGGCACTTGGGGCAGAGCGTCCGGCTGGGGAAGAGGACGCTGCCGCAGTTGCCGCACTTGACGCCCTTCATGGCGTAGCGCTCGTCGATCTCGCGCCAGAAGCGTGGGGTCTGCATGCTCACTCCCTCCCGAAGATGGACACGACGGCGGTGGCGCCGCTGCCGCCCACGTTGTGCGCGAGGCCGATGCGCGCGTCGCGCACCTGGCGCTCGCCCGCGGCGCCGCGAAGCTGGGCCACGATCTCGGCGACCTGCGCGAGGCCCGTGGCGCCCGGCGGGTGGCCGCGCGCCTTGAGGCCGCCGCTGGTGTTGACGGGCATCTCGCCCGAGAGCGAGGTGAGGCCGTTCTGCGCGGCCTTGCCGCCCGCGCCCTTCTCGTAGAGGCCCAGGTCCTCCAGCGCCATGATCTCCGCGATGGTGAACGCGTCGTGGACCTCCGCGACGTCCACGTCCGCGGGCGCGACGCCCGCCTTGCGGTAGGCGAGGTCGGCCGCGGCGCGCGTCGCCGCGAAGCTCGTGATGTCAGCCCGGTCCGCCAGGGCGAAGCGGTCCGAGGCCTGCGCGCTGGCGAGGATGCGCACGGGCTTCGCGCTGGAGGAGGCCGCGATCTCGTCGCTGCAAAGCACGACCGCGGCCGCGCCGTCGACGTTCGCCGCGCAGTCGAGCATGCGCAGCGGGTCCGCCACCATGGGGCTGCGGAGCACCTGGTCCATGGTGATGGTGAACGGGTAGGCCGCCTTCTTGTTGCGCGCGCCCGCCTCGTGGTTCTTCACGGCGACGGCCGCGAGCATCTCCCGCGTGGTGCCGTGGCGGCGCATGTGCTCCTGCGCCATGAGGGCGTGGACGCCGGGGAAGGTCGCGCCGTAGAAGGCCTCCCACTCCTGGTCCAGCGCCGCCGCGAGGGTGTTGGTCTGCTCCTGGTCCATGACGTCGGTCATCTTCTCGACGCCGCCCACCACGACCACGTCCGCCTCGCCGCTGCGGATGGCGAGGTAGCCCTGCCGGAGCGCCACCGCGCCGGAGGCGTCGGCCGCCTCGATGCGCGTGGCCGGGATGCGGTTGTCCGCGAGGCCCGCCTCGTCCACCACCAGCGCGCCCACGTGCTCCTGCCCGATGAAGCGGCCCGCGCTCATGGAGCCCACGTAGAGGCAGTCGATGTCGTCGCCCGCGATGCCCGCGTCCTTCACGGCCGCGAGGCCCGCCTGGCCGATGAGCGTGCGGAAGGAGTCCTCCCAGAGCTCGCCGAACTTCGTGACGCCCGCCCCGAGGACGTGGACGCCGCGGCCCTTGTGCGTGCTCACTTGTCGTCACCGATATCAAAATCCACGCCCGCGAGCGGCGGGAGCTTCCTGGGCGCGGCGTTGTTCGGCTCGGGGATGGCGTCCGCGTGGACGGGCGGCGCGGCGACGCGCTCGGGCTGCGGCATCTGGAGCGCGCTCACGTGGCGCGGGTCCATGCCCATCCGGGCGAGGTGCTCGCGGCGCGCGTCCACCATGGCGCGGCCTTCCGCGAAGAAGGCGCCCTTGGAGAGGACGGCGTCGTGGGGCTCGGGAGTCTTGGGGCCCTTCTTGGGGGCCGGGAACGGGACGTTGGGAGTGAACTCGGTCAGGCGGAGGCCCCCTTCTGGATCTTTCCACGGTACTTGGCGTAGGTGGCGTAGTCGACGTACTCCTTGTCGGCCACGAGGTCCTGCACGGTGGGCGTGCGGGCGCGGTCGAGGCGCGAGATGGCGTCGGTGACGGTGATGTCGAAGGCGTCGGCGCCGGCGCCGCTGCCGTAGGCGCACAGGAAGATGCGGTCGCCCGGCGCGGCCTCGTCGAGGATGGCGCACAGGCCCAGCACGCTGGAGCCCGAGTAGGTGTTGCCGATGATGGGCGTCAGCAGGCCGGTCTTGTACTGCTCGCTGGTGAAGCCCATCTTCTCGCAGATGCGCACGGGGAACTTGCCGTTGGGCTGGTGGACCACCGCGTAGCGGTAGTCCTTCGCGCTGGTGCCAGCCTTCCGAAAGAGCCCCTCGCTGGCCTCGCGGACGTGGCGGAAGTAGGCGGGCTCGCCGGTGAAGCGGCCGCCGTGCGTGGGGTAGCGCTGCCCCTCGCGGCGCCAGAAGTCGGGCGTGTCGGTGGTGTACGAGGTCGTGTGGTCGATGCGCGCGACGACGTCCTTGGTGCCGATGACGAAGGCGGCCGCGCCCGCGCTGGCGGAGTACTCCAGCGCGTCGCCGGGCGCCCCCTGGGAGGTGTCCGCGCCGATGGCCAGCGCGTTCTGGATGTAGCCCGCCTTCACGAGCCCCATGGCGGCCTGCATCGCGGCGGTGCCCGCCTTGCAGGCGAACTCGAAGTCCGCGGCCGTCATGCGCGGGTCGCAGTCGATGGCCTCGCTCACGATGGTGGCCGTGGGCTTCACCGCGTAGACGTGGCTCTCGGAGCCCACGTAGATGGCGCCGATGGTGGCGGGGTCGACGCGCCCGCGCGCGAGGGCCTGCCGCGCGGCGTCCACCGAGAGGGTGGTGGTGTCCTGGTCGGGCGAGGGGACGGACTTCTCGAAGACGCCCAGCCCCTTCTTGATGCTCTCGGGATCCTCGCCCCACACCCGCGCGATCTCCTCGCTGCGGATGCGGTAGCGGGGGATCGACGCTCCGTAGGAGACGATCCCCACCACGGGGTCCGACATGCGCGGCGCTACGCCCGTCCCGGTATTATAGATGACGGGACCGATGTCGCGTTGCATCGGCAAGCGTCGACATCCAGCCTACGGGGGCGGCTTGAGCGACATGCGCCCCGGGGGGCTCTCCGGGAGGGGCGCGCGGACGCCCTCCGCGGGGGGCTGCCCGGGGGGCGCGGCGCGCCGCCGCAGGAGGGCCCACGCGCCGGCCGCGCCCGCCGCGACCAGGAGGGCGCCGCCCGCCACGTAGGGGAGCGCGTGCGCGAGGGCGGGAGGGAGGAGGGCCCGCTGCACCGCGTAGCCGTCCAGCGCGCGGGTGCCGTCCGCCTCCTTCCAGCCGTTGCCGGGCGTGTAGACGATGGTGGAGGCGCCCACGTTCTGGAGCACCGAGCCGGGGCCAAGCCCGGGGACGCTGGCGTAGGGGATGCGCGCGGTGTAGGAGCCGGGCTTTCCGGTCTTCGCCGAGACGCGGTCGAGGCCGCCCTGCATCTTCTCGGGGGAGTTGCTGGCCGCGAACTGCTGCGTGGTGCGCAGGCTCGTCGCGAGCTTGCCCGACGAGGTGACGGCGACCATGGCGATCCAGCGCGCGCCGTTGAAGTCGAACCCGATGGCCATGCCGTGGTCGGGCGTGAGGTTGTCCATCTCGCGGACCTTGAACGTGAAGACGACGCCCGAGGGGTCGGGCTCGAACCAGGCGGCGAGGAAGTCCAGGTCGGGGCTGGACGTGGCGTCCGCCGTGTCCGTGATGTCGGGGTTCGCCTCGTCGCCCGCCTGCGCGAGGGGCAGCAGGAGCGCGCTCGCGAGGACGATGGCCCAAGCCGTCTGAAGCCTCACGAGGGCCGGAGGCGCCCGGCCCGGAGAAAAGCGTTGTGGAGCCGGGGTCACCCGATGTCGCGCAGCACTTCGATCATCTTGTCCAGCGGCATGCGCGTGACCACCAGGGGGATCGTCTCGGTCTTGGCGAGGCGCAGGGCGAGGTCGTCCATCTTCTCGGGGCGGTGGTAGACGATGAGGGCCGGCTTCATGGGGTGGACGCGGATGGCGACCATGGGGCTGCGGCCGGTGCTGATGCCGGTGAAGATGAGCGCGCGCTCGCTGGTCCACCCGTAGATCTTCATGTACTCGAAGGCGGTGAGCGAGGTGATCGCCTTCACGGAGTCGATGATGGTGTAGCCCTTGAGCTCGTGGTGGAGGTTCTCCTCGTTGGCCAGCGTCTCGCCCTCGATGGCCTGGACGAACTTCGTCATGGGCACGGGGATGAGAAGCTCGCGGATGTCCAGGATCGCCTCGTTGGTCTCCATCATCGACTGGTAGTTGCGCAGGACGCGGTTGCCTCGCTCCTCGTCGATGGCCAGCAGCCCCTTGACGATGCGCTGGACGGTCAAGGTGCCCGGGCTCTTGCGGCGGCCGGACTCGTAGTCGCTGATGACCGAGGGGGAGACGCCCAGGAACTCGGCGAGCTCCGTCTGGGAGGCCTGGAAGATCTCCCGCCACTTGCGGATGGTGGGGCCGGGCTCGCGCGAGAGGGTGATCTCGCCGGCCATCTTCTCGGCCATCCTGTCCTTGATCGTCACGCGCGCCCATCGGCGCGTGCCGATAAAAAGCTGCCGTGAGTGGCTTCGGGGGTTGCCGTAGGCGCGGTGGTCGCGCGCGTGGTGCGCGGGGGCGCGCCCCCGCGCACCACACGCGCGCGACCACCAAGGAAGCGAACGTTGAAGCGAGACCCAGGGTTCGGCGTGCCCATGCCGGTGGCGATGGGGCGTGGCGCCTACGTGCGCATGCTCGCCGCCGTCTACGCCGCGCTCTTCCTTATCCGCATCGCGTTCGGCGTCGTTCTGGTCACGTTCCCCAAGTACGTGCCCGGCGGCTCCGACACGCTGGGCTGGCTCTCCGCGGCCTCGCCCCTGCTGGAGCTGATCACCATCTTCTTCGCGCCCGTGTTCATCGCGCGCTACGGCCGCAAGGGCATCCTCCTCACCGGCCTCGCCCTGGGCGCCGTCGCGCTCTACGGGCTCGCCCTCACGCGCGCGCCGCTCCTCCTGGGCGCCATCTACGCGGTGCACGGCGTCGCGTCGGGATTCATCCTCGTCACGACGCTGGCCGTCATCGCGAAGTACGCGCAGCCCCAGCACCGCGGCCGCGAGATGGGCATCTTCAACTTCGTCAACATCTTTGGCCTCGTGGGCGGCATCGTCGTGGGCTTCCTCCTCTCGGAGGCGTTCCGCGACGACCTGGAGTACACGTTCGTCATCGCGGGCGCCCTGGCCACGCTGGGGCTCCTCTACGCGAACCGCGTCATCCAGCTCCCCCCCGACGAGGAGGACGTCGCCGCGCGGGAGCGCCCCCGCTTCCGCGCCGCGGTGCGCAGCATGACCAACGGCCGCATCCTCCTCCTCACGCTGCCCTGGCTCATCGTGTGGACCCTCGTCGCGGCGTTCCTCACCTTCTTCCCGCGCATCACCGACACGCTCCAGATCGGCGGCGTGCGCACCGCGCTCTCCGTCCTCGCCGTGGGTGCGCTCCTCGTCTTCGCGATGCTCCTGTGGGGCTGGCTCGCGGACCGCTTGGGCCACGACGTCGTCATGCTCGTGGGCGCTGTCGGGCTGGCGCTCCTCATGGGCACCGTCGTCTACGCCTTCTTCGCCACGCAGAGCACCGATCCCAAGGTGGTCTTCGACGCCGTGATGGGGCACCGCGTCCTCATCGCCGTCTTCCTCTTCGCCGCCCTCGCGTTCGCGCCCGCGGGGCTCGCCGCCATCGCGGACCAGGCGCAGGGCGAGGCGCAGGGCGGCGCCATGAGCGCCTACGCCCTCACGCTCTCCCTGGGCTTCATCGTCGGGCCCCCCGTCGTGGGCGAGATCGCGACGCTGGACGCGAGCTACTCCATGGGGGGCCGCCTCATCGTCCTCTTCTACGCCGCGCTCGCGCTGGCCATCCTGGCGCTGGTCGCGGCCCACTACGCGCGCCGCCGCGGCGCGCCCGCGACGCCCGAGGTCGTGCACCCATGAGCGCCATCATCGAGGCCAAGGACCTGCGCATGTGGTTCGGCAAGCCCGAGCAGAAGGACTCCAAGGGGAAGCCCAAAGGGGTCAAGGCCGTCGACGGCATCGACCTCTCCATCCGCAAGGGCGAGATCTTCGGCCTCCTGGGCCCCAACGGCGCGGGGAAGACGACCACGCTCTCGATGCTCGTCACCATCAAGCGCCCCACGGGCGGCTGGGCGCGCGTCGCGGGCTTCGACGTCGCCAAGGACCCCGACGAGGTGCGGCGCCACGTGGGCATCGTCTTCCAGGAGCCCAGCCTCGACACGCTCCTCTCCGCCCGCGAGAACCTCCTCCTCCACGGCCGCCTCTACGGCGTCCCGCCCCGCGAGCTTCCCGGCCGCGCCAAGGAGATGCTGGAGCTGGTCGGCCTCGCGGACCGCGCGGACGACCTCGTGAAGAAGTACAGCGGCGGCATGAAGCGCCGCCTGGAGATCGCGCGCGGCCTCTTCCACCGCCCCGAGGTGATCTTCCTCGACGAGCCCACCCTGGGCCTCGATCCCGCGACGCGCGAGCACATCTGGGACTACATCCGCAAGCTGCGCGACACGATGGGCACCACCGTCGTCCTCACGACGCACTACATGGAGGAGGCGGACTCGCTCTGCGACCGCATCGCCATCATCGACAAGGGGAAGATCGCGACCCTGGGCACGCCCCGCGAGCTGAAGGCGGAGCTTGGCGGCGACCTCGTGACGCTCCAGGGCGCGCGCAAGGCGCGCAAGGCCGTGGAGGCGCTCCCCTTCGTGAAGAAGGTCGAGGAGAAGGGCGACGCCCTCATCCTCACCGTGGAGAACGCGGGGCACAACCTCCCCAAGATCCTCGCCGCCGCGGGCCAGGTGGAGAGCGTCGAGGTGCGCACGCCGCGCCTGGAGGACGTGTTCCTCCACCACACCGGCCGCGGCCTGCGCGAGGAGGGGGGCGAGGACTGGTTCGACCAGTACGCCAACATGGCGTCCCGGGGGCAGGGCTGACCGACGACGTGAATCCGTTTGGACAGGGGAAACTTTTTCACCCCGGGTCGCGTCGGAGGCGCCGATGGTTGTGCGAGTCCCAGCCCTGCTTATCCTGGCCTCTTTGCTTCTCCTCAACGTCGTCGTCGCCACCCCGGATGGCCCCGCCGACGCCACCCTGACCATCGTCTCGGGCACAAGCGGCGGCTACGGCTGGTACCGCACGCCCGTCGGGATGGACTTCAACGCCCACGGCCGCGTCGCCAACGGATCGTACGCTCCCATCCAGTCCCTGGACGTCGTGCGCGACGGCGCCGCGCATGGCCACGCCACGTACGTGGACGAGTTCGAGACGGCGGCCGCCTGGAACGGCTCCAGCCTCCAGGGCGCTGCGGACCCCACGCTTCACGCGGACGGCACGCTCGTCCAGCAGGGCTTCGCCTCCCTCAACGTGACCGCCGTGCAGCCCGCCGACGCTCACGACCACCAGGCGAAGGTCACCCGGGCCGCGAGCCTCAACCTCTCTGCCTACGACACTGCCAAGCTGGCCATCCGCTACGACACGTCCCACTCGGGCTACCTCGTGGGCGGCGTCTACGTCGGCCGCGACGGCAACGTGACCCTGAAGCTCTTCGACGGCGCGCAGACCACGCTCAGCCAGACCATCGAGCTCTCGCCGGGCGTCTGGAACCAGGTCACGCTGAACCTCTCGGCCATGACCTCGCCCAACGTGACCGCCATCGAGGTGGACATCGACTCCCCCCGCGCCACCTACGCGCTCACCTCCTCCGAGACGCAGTGGTTCAACCTCGACGGCTTCCGCGCCTTCGCCAAGGCGGACCTCGTGGAGTCCTCCGAGGGCGACCACCTCTGGCACGTCCGCGTGAACGACTCCGCGGGCTCCACCGACGCGGCGGACGTCCACGTCCGCGTCGACATGACGGCCCCCACCACCAATGCCAGCATCAACGGCACGCTGGGCCAGAACGGCTGGTACGTCAGCTCCACCAAGGTCCTCTTCAACGGCTCCGACGCCCTCAGCGGCTACCAGAGCACCCGCTGCACGATCAATGGCGGCTCGCTCATGAACTGCCCCGGCTACGTCCTCATCCCCGCCTCCGACGGCGCCTACACCGTTTCGTACTGGGGCTACGACTACGCGGGCAACCAGGAAACGCACCAGTCCATCGTCGTGCGCCAAGACCGGAACGCGCCCAACTTCGGCTACACGCGCACCTCCACGGGCACGTGCTTCCCCAACGGCTGGTGCAACGGCAACGTCACCCTGGCCATCAGCGCGAGCGACGGAGCCAGCGGCCTCGCGAACGTTTCGTACCGCGTCAATGGAGGCGCCTGGACGACCACCGCCAACGGCACCACCACCCTCTCGTTCGCCACCGACGGCTGGTACAACGTCGAAGGATACGCCGTGGACAACGCGGGGAACGCGCTTTCCACGCGCACGTACAGCTTCGGCGTCGACAAGACGCGCCCGGTGGTCGACTCGTACTCGCCCAACGCCACGGCGTGCCCCTCGGACATCGTCGCGGCGCTCTACCACGACGCGACGAGCGGCGTCGACGCGAACGGCACGACCCTGCGCGTCGAGCAGCACGTCGGCACCGCGCCGGCGGACCGCTGGGTCGACGTGACCTCCGCGGGAACGATCCACAAGGACGGATCGTCGATTACGTGGACCTCCACCGGGCCCATGGCCGTGGGCGACTACCGCGCGACGGTCAACGTGCAGGACAACGCGGCGAACGTCGCGGCGCTCCAGTGGGGCTTCACCGTCGGGCTCTACTCGTACTGCTGAACCGGGCCACGGGGGGCGGGGACCCGCGACCTTCATAGGCCGCCCCCGCCTCCCCTGGCCAATGGGCCACGAAGGGCAGGCGATGTACGCGCTCTGGCTGCGCGAGATGAAGGTCTTCCTGCGGGAGAAGCCGCGCATCGTGAGCGCCATCGTCACGCCGCTCCTGCTCATCGGCGCCATCGGCACGGGCTTCGCCGCCACGACGCAGTTCATCGACCCGCGCTATCAGGGCATCTCCTACGAGTCGTTCATGTTCCCCGGCGTCCTCGCCATGGGCGTCCTCTTCGGCACCGTGTTCTACGGGCTCAACATCGTCTGGGACAAGCGCCTCGACGTGCTCAAGGAGGTGCTCGTGGCGCCCGTCTCGCGCACGACGATCTTCTTCGGCAAGGTCATCGGCGGCAGCACGCAGGCCGTCGCGCAGAGCGCCATCCTCCTCGTGGCGGGCCTCTTCCTGTTCCACACCTCGCTCGCGGGCTCGCTCCTCGCCCTCCTCTTCGCGCTGCTCCTGGCCATCCTCTTCGTGAGCATCGGCCTCTTCCTGGGCAGCTTCTTCGAGAGCTTCGAAGGCTTCCAGCTCATCGTGAGCTTCGTCGTCTTCCCGCTCTTCTTCCTCTCGGGCGCGCTCTACCCCGTGGAGAACCTGCCCACCTGGCTCACGGTCGTCACGCGGCTCAACCCCGCGACCTACGCCGTGGACGGCCTGCGCGGCGCGCTCCTGGGCCCCACCGCGTTCGGCTACGCCACCGACGCGGCCGTGCTCCTGGGCTTCGGGCTCGCCTTCCTCGCGGCGGGCACGTGGGCGTTCAAGCGCATGACCTGATCCGCCGCGCGTGCCCTCCTGGGCCGGCTCGCCGAACGCCGGCATCCAGCCGTTCGTCGAATGGGCGGCAACCGGGAAACGCGGCTTCGGCCACGGAAGCGCATGGTCCGCCGCGAGCCCCGACCGTTCGCGACCCTCGGCATGGTCCTCCTCGTGGCGATCCTCGTCGCGGGGTGCGCCTCCACGCAGGAGAGCGTCGCGCCCAACACGACCGCGAACGGATCGGGCAACCTCAGCAATTCGACGAACGAGACGCCCACGTCGCCCTTCCCGGGGTTCAACACGACGGCGGGAAGCGGCCAGACGCCGGTCGTGGGGCCCTGATCAGCGCCGCGCGGCGTACGCCTTCCGGATGAACTCCTGCACGTGCCCGTCCAGGGCGTCGGAGGAGTCCAGCGCCACGTAGCGGTCGACGCCGCGGCGCAGCAGGCGTCCCATGGGGTCCTCCAGCGGCACGTCCTCGGGGAACGCCAACGTGGGCGGCCCGCGCGCCGAGCGCACCGACACGAAGGGGCGGGTCCGGCGAAGGTACGCGACCTCGCCGCTCTCCACCCGCTCGACGACGTCGGGGCCCAGCGAAAGCGCCAGCGCGCGCACGGCGAGGAACGCCATGCGCGGCTCGGGGCGCATCCGCTGGAGGAATCCCGTGAGGCGCGCATGCTCCGCGCGCACGTCCTGCTCGCTCACCGGGCGCAGGATATGGGACGTTCCTGCGGTGAAGGCTTGTGGTACGGGAATGAGGGGGAAATGGGAGGTTCAGGAGGGGCTCGCCCCCCGAACCCCCCGCTTTCACCTGCACGATTGCCGGATGAGCGCCCCGCAGGGCGGCTCGGGTGCCTGGGCGCGCGCCCCGGGCAGCACGGGCAGCGTGAGGACGCTGGGGTGCTGCGCGTCGTGGAGCACCGTGTCCACCGCGGGGAGGGGCGTGGGGGCCAGGGCCCACAGCTCGGGGATCGTGGTGGGGGCCTCGATGGCGAGGCGGATCTGCGTGCCAGCGCGGAAGGCCTGCCCGAGCGGGAAGACCTCGACGCTGAATTCCTCCGGGGCGCCCGGCGTGAGCAGGCGCTGGTCCGCCTGCTGGTGCGTCTGGTAGGGGCGGTAGAGGGTGCTCTGCGCGGGGTCCAGCGCGCGGTGGCTCGCGCGCAGCCAGCCCTTCTGGACGTAGGTCTCGTGCCCGTCCGACCCGCCAGGGGAGGATAGGTCGGACCGGGGTCCGGCCGTGTCGGGCGTGAGATAGCTCACCGTGACCTGGAAGTCGGTGTCGGGCGCGGTGCTGCTGGCCCAGAAGGTGAGGTTCGCGGGGCCCAGGGCGACCACGTCGTGGTCCAGCGGCGCGGTGTCGTAGACGAGGCGCGTGGGGCCGGGCGTGGCGAGGTTGGTGGGCGGGCTGCTGGTGGGCCAGTAGCCGTACCCCGCGTCGTTGGAGGAGGAGCCGCCGTAGGCGTAGCTGTCCGCGGGCTCGGCGCCCTGGGGCGGCTCCGGGGAGAGGGCGCCGCCCTGGTGGAGGTAGAGGCGCAGCGGCGTGACGTTCTCCACGGGCCACGAGGGGTACGTCGTCGTCCACGAGGGCGCGCGCGTCGCGGCGAGGGCGTCCCACCACACGGTGACGCGGGGCTCGCGCTCGAAGCCGTTGTCCTCGCCCTTGACGTAGTGGTCGAAGAAGCGCGCCAGCCGGTCGAGGCTCTGCGGCGTGCGGTACATGCCGTGGTCGCCGTTGCTCAGCGTCAGGAAGTACGTGGTGTTCAGCCGCTCGACCACGTCCACGCCCCGCACGCCCACCTGCTCG
This sequence comes from Pseudomonadota bacterium, assembly GCA_021325135.1. Lineage (GTDB taxonomy): Archaea > Thermoplasmatota > SW-10-69-26 > JACQPN01 > JAJPHT01 > JAJPHT01. The sequence goes on from JAJPHT010000004.1 coordinate 30,407, forward strand.
TCCTGCCAGCTCTGGAAGAGATAGAGGGGCACGGTGATGTTGCTCACGAGGTAGAGCGGGCTCCGCTCCTTGATGAGGTCGTCGTCCCACATGTGCTCCTGCGCCTGCACGAAGGGGTTGTAGCGCGCGTTGAGCGCCTGCCGCTGGGCGACGTTTTGCGCGCAGAGGGTGTCGCCCGCCGCGATCTGCCGCCCCTCGGCCTCGTAGCCGGGCTCGGGCTGGGCGAGGAAGCTCCAGAGGCCCGCGAAGCCGTCGTTGAAGATGCCGCCCGGGTAGGCCACGTCGCGGTAGATGTCGCCATAGACATGCCCCGGCGCGGCGGCCAGGAGGTGCGGAGGACGCTTGGCGGCGACGAAGAGCTGCGTGATGCCCGGGTAGGACTTGCCGATCATGCCCACCTTGCCGTCGCTCCACGTCTGGTTCGCCACCCACTCGACGGCGTCGTAGCCGTCGTCGGCCTGCACGGGCGCGAAGAAGTCGAACACGCCGCCGCTGCACCCGGTCCCGCGCACGTTCACGCCGATGAGCGCGTACCCCTTGGCGAGGTACGTGGGCGCGTAGCCCGCGCCGGGGCCCGAGTCGAATTGATAGCCCGGGCTGTAGCCGCTGTACTCCATGAGCGTGGGGAAGCGGCCCGAGCCGTCGCCGGGCAGGAGGAGATCGTAGGCGAGGAGCGTGCCGTCGCGCGTCGCGAGGTAGCCACGCTTCTCCACGTAGCCCGAGGGCGCGGAAGGGGTCGAGGAGGCGGCGCCGGAGAGGCACCCGGCCACCAGGAGGAGGGCCACGAGGGCGACCGCGCGGAGACGAAGCGGCATCGCGCGCCGACCCCTCCCCGCCGGCTTGAACGCTTTGGTGAGCCCGGCTCTCCTTCCCTGGAAAGCGGCCGGAAGCCGGATGCAGCCCGCGCGCCAAGAGGGCCCATGCGGTCCCTTCTGCTGCTGGGGCTCTGCGTCGCGCTCCTGTCCGGCTGCTTCGCCCCCGAGGGGAGCGAGTCGACGGCGCCCAGCAGCCCGACCGTCGCGCAGCCCCCCGCGGGGACCCCCACGGGCTGCGCGGGCCCCGGCCCTGCCGCGACGAGCCGCGTCTGCAACGACACGGACCTCGCCAACGCGTCCATCTGAAGCGCGAAATCCTCATGCCGGGCGCCCGCCTCGGCCCTCCCATGACGCGCGCCGTCGTGCTCCTCTCGGGCGGCCTCGACTCCACCGTCGCCTGCGCCATGGCCAAGGCCGCGGGCCACGAGGTCCACGCCGTGTCGTTCGACTACGGGCAGCGCCACAGGCGCGAGCTGGAGAGCGCGAAGGCCGTCGCCAAGGCGCTGGGCGCGCGCTCGCACTCCGTCCTCAAGGTGCCCGTGGGAGACTACGGCGGCAGCGCGCTGACCGACCACGGGATCGCCGTGCCCACCGGGCGCTCCGAGAAGGACATGGGCGCCGACATCCCGGTGACCTACGTCCCCGCGCGCAACATCGTCTTCCTCTCGCTGGCGCTGGGCGTCGCGGAGGTCAAGGACGCGGAGGCCATCTACATCGGCGCGAACGCCCTGGACTACTCGGGCTACCCCGACTGCCGGCCCGAGTTCTTCGCGGCCTTCGAGGAGATGGCCCGCCGCGGCACGAAGCGCGGCGTCGAGGGGCGCCCCGTGCGCATCGAGGTGCCCCTCCAGAGCATGACCAAGGCGGACATCGTGCGCGAGGGCCTCCGCCTCAAGGCCCCTCTGGACCTGACGTGGTCGTGCTATCAGGGGGGCGAGGTCGCCTGCGGGGTCTGCGACTCGTGCGTCCTGCGCCTGAAGGGCTTCCGCGAGGCGGGGGCCGCGGACCCGGTCCCCTACGCGCGGCGTTAGGGGATTTTCACAGGACGGTTTCCCGGGTCAAGACCGGTCCAGGCAGCGGGGTTTCCGCAACCGTTAAAGCCGACGCCCCCTAAGCGCGCGTCCGTTGCAGCCCGGCCACGAGAGCGTCCCTATGGTGGAGGCGCGGGGCGTCGTCAAGGTCTACCGCACCGGCGCGCTGGAGGTGCCCGCGCTCCAGGGCGTGGACCTCGTCATCCACCGCGGCGAGATGGTCGCCGTCATGGGCCCCTCCGGCTGCGGGAAGACGACGCTCCTCAACTGCCTCTCGGGGCTCGACGACATCGACCGGGGGAGCGTCCACGTCGCGGGGCGCGAGATCACCTCCATGAAGGACGCCGAGCGCACCGCGTTCCGCGCCCGCAGCATGGGCTTCATCTTCCAGTCCTACAACCTGCTCCCCGTGCTCACCGCGGCGGAGAACGTCGAGCTTCCCCTCCTCGTGGGCGGCGTCGACCCGCGCAGCGCCCGCAAGCGCGCGCTGGAGGCGTTGGCCTCCGTGGGCCTGCGCGAGCGCGCGGACCACAAGCCCACGGAGCTTTCCGGCGGCCAGCAGCAGCGCGTCACCATCGCGCGCTCGCTGGTGAACGATCCCGCCATCGTGTGGGCCGACGAGCCCACGGGCAACCTCGACACCAAGACCGGCCGCGAGGTCCTCGACATCATGCACCGGCTCAACCGCGAGCGCGGGCAGACCTACGTCATCGTCACGCACGACCCAGCGCTCGCCGCGACGTGCGACCGCATCATCCACATGGAGAGCGGCCTCATGGAGCGCGAGGAGATCCCCGCGAAGGCGTGAGCCATGGACCCCTACGTCGCGTGGCCGCTGGCGATCGTGGGCGTCGTGCTGCTGGGGTTCGGCGCGCTGGCGTGGCGCCACCAGGTGCTCGCGCGCATGGGCGTGCGCAACGCGATGCGCCGCAAGTGGCAGAGCGCGGTCGTCGTCGCGGGCCTCATGGTGGGCACCGCCATCATCGCGGGCAGCTTCGCCTCGGGCGACTCCCTCTCCTTCGGCATCCGCAAGGGCGCCTACGACGCGCTGGGCCCCGCGGACGTCTTCCTCCAGACGGAGGGGCAGCTCCACTACCCCGCGGCGCTGCTGGACGACATCCGCGCGAACGCCACCGCGATGAAGGACGTGAAGGCCCTGGCGCCGCTTCTCTACGAGGAGGCCGCGCTCTCGGCGCCCGCGACGCACCAGAGCGAGCCGCGCGTGTCGCTCATCGGCCTCGACCCCGCGACGCAGCGGCCCTTCGGCGCGCTCCACCTGAGGGGCGGCGGCGTCTTCGACCCCGCGACCCTGGGGCCGGACGACGTGGCGCTCCAGGACGAGGTCGCCGACAAGCTGGGCGTCAAGGCGGGCGACTCCGTCTCGCTCCACTACGCCCCGGCCCCCGTGCCGCGCATCCCCAAGCTGTTCCTCTTCAACGGCAGCGTCACCGCTTCCGCGGGCGCGTGCCCCGTCCCCGGCACGCCCGCGTGCGCGTTCGTCTCGCCGCCCACGGACGCCACCTCCTTCCAGGTGCCCGTGCAGCCCGGCGCCGTGGGGCTGACCACCCTCGTCGCGTGGCAGGGGGGCGCGGACCTCGACCAGATCGTCAAGGCCCCTGACGGGACCACGTACGCCAACACCAACGGCACGCCCGCGGCTCCCGACGACCCCAGCGTGCTCAACGTCACGGGAAAGCTCGCGCCGGGCAACTGGACGCTCCAGGTGGGCGCCAAGGCCGCCGCGCAGCAGCCCTTCCGCGCGGTCGCCATGGTGTTCTACGAGGAGTACAACCTCACCGCGCTCCAGCAGTTCGCGAAGCAGGCGCAGGCCGCCGGCTTCGACCCCGCGCAATTGGGCGCCTCCACCGCGCCGGGCGAGGGGCAGAGCGCGAGCCTCACCGTGAAGGCCGTCGTGACCAAGGAGGGGTTCGGCGGCTTCCTCCTGGGGGAGAACGCCTTCGCGCGCCTCGACACCGTGGGCCGCCTCTACGGCGTCGAGGGGAAGACGAACCTCGCCCTGGCCAGCGCGGACCTCGATCCCGTGAAGGGCCCCCAGCGGACGGCGCTCCTCCTCGACGCGCTGCCCAAGGCCGTGAACGCCAGCGCCGCGCTCCACCCCGACCAGCCCGCCATCCGCAGCGTGCACGTGACGCCCGTGAAGGAGCGCTTCCTGGACGCCGCGGACCGCGCCGGCACGCTGTTCAAGGAGTTCCTCACCAGCATCGGCTCCTTCACCGTGATCGCGGGGATCATGCTCATCGTCAACATCTTCGTCATGCTCGCCGAGGAGCGCAAGAGCGAGCTTGGCATGGCGCGCGCCGTGGGCCTCTCGCGCCGGCAGCTGGTCTACCTCTTCGGGTTCGAGGGCATGCTCTACGCGCTCCTCGCGACCGCGGTGGGCGTGCTCCTGGGCGTGGCGCTCGCCTACGGCCTCATCTTCGGCTTCAACGGCATCCTCGCCAACCGCACCGACAACGGGCCCGCGTTCACCATCCCCTTCCACGTCGAGCCTTCGAGCCTCGCCATCTCCGGCGCGGCGGGCTTCCTCATCACGCTGGTCACCGTCGCCGTCGCCTCGTGGCGGGTGAGCCGGCTCAACGTCGTGCGCGCCATCCGCCACGTCGAGGAGCCCCCGAAGACGCCCGGCCGCGCGGCGCTCCTCGTGGGCGCGCTCCTCGCCCTGGGCGGCGTCGCCTACGCGGCCGAAGGCTGGCTCTCCAACGACTTCCCCGGCAAGATCCTCGGCCCCTGCCTCGCCATGCTGGGTGCGGGGCTCCTGGCCAGCCGCCTCGTGCGGCCGCGCCTCGCCTATCCCATCGCCGGCGCGGGCATCGCGGCCTTCTGCCTCTACACCATCTTCACCTACGGCAACCCGCAAGGGCTCGTGAACGCCGTCATGGGGCCCGTCCGCGGCCTCTTCATCGTGCTGGCGGTCGTGCTCATCGTCGTCCACCTCCCGCAGATGGTGAGCCTCACCGCGGCGCTCCTGCTGCGCTTCCGGCGCCTCGTGCCCGCCGTGCGGCCGGGCGTCGCGTATCCCCTGGGGAAGAAGACGCGCACGGGCCTGACCATCACGATGTTCGCGCTGGTCATGCTGGTCGTCGTGGCGTTCAGCATCTTCGGCTCCACGTTCAACGTCGACCTCCGCAAGCAGAGCGGCGGCTACGACGTGGAGGGCGACACCACGGTCCCCGTCTCGGGCGATCTCCACGCCTTCGCGCTGGCCAACAAGGACGCCTCGCTCCCCGACCCGTTCCAGCGCGTGGCGCGCTACGACGCGCTGCAATACGCCATCGCCTACGGCGGAGGGCTCCTCAAGATCAACGGGCAGCCCATCAACTACCAGGGCCCGCCCGTGGACTACGTCTACGCCTACGACGAGGCGTTCGCCCAGAACAACCGCTACGAGCTGCAAAGCGTGGACCCGAGCTATCATTCCCCCCGGGAGGCCTACGAGGCCGTGCTGAAGGACCCCACGCTGGTCATCGTGAGCGTCGCGGACAACCTCGACTCGCAGGGCCAGCCGGGCGCGCACCACGTCGGGGACACGCTCACCATGGAGACGCCCTCGGGCACCGTCTCCTTCCGCATCATCGCGTTCCAGAAGCAGCTCTACCTGGGCGGCGTGTTCGTCAACCCGCAGGTGCTCAAGGCCAACTTCCCCGTCATCCGCGGCGACTACCTCTTCCAGCTGAAGCCCGGCGAGGACGCGGGCGTCGCGGCGAAGGAGTTGGAGGCCGCCTTCGAGAAGGCCGGCATGGACGCGCAGAGCATCCAGGAGATCGCCCAGAAGCAGGCGCAGCAGACCAAGCAGTTCCTGACGCTCTTCCAGCTCTTCCTGGGCTTCGGCCTCGTCGTGGGCATCGCGAGCCTGGGCATCGTGACCGCGCGCAGCGTCCTGGAGCGCCGGCAGGAGATCGGCATGCTTCGCGCCGTCGGTTACGGCAAGGCCGACGTGCTGCGCATGCTCTACATCGAGATCTACTTCACCACCACGCTGGGCGTCCTCGTGGGGGGCCTCATCGGCGTCCTCACCAGCTACGGCGTCGTCGCCAGCACGCCGGGCCTCAGCGAGCTTGGCGTCAAGTTCACCATCCCCTGGCTGGACCTCGCTGAGATCCTCCTCCTCGTGTACGCGGCGGTGTTCCTGGCCACCATCGTCCCCGCGCGCCAGGGCAGCCGCGTGCCGCCCGCGGAGGCCGTGCGCTACGTCGAATGATCGCAAATGAGCAGTCCGGCCCCCCGAGCGGCGTGCTAACGCGTGGACTGCTTCGCCGTGCCCTGCAGCGAGCGCATTGCAGCTTGCAAGCGCGACACGTTCAAGTTGGCGAGCAGGAGCATACGGTGTCCGATGTCGCGCGAGGCCCTGGACGCCGCCCTGGAGGCCCAGCCCGCGCTTCGCGTGGAGGCCGCCGACGCCCACGCCCGCATTCAGCGCCTCATCGGCGTCCTGAGGCCGCTGGCCGACGAGGCCGTCCGGCGCGCGCCGGGCGATCCCGACCTCCTCTACCGCGTGCGGATGCTGGAGCACGCGGCCCGCGAGCTGGAGGACATCCTGGGCTCGCGGACCTGGGAGTAAGTGCGGGGGGTTCGGGGGGCGCAGCCCCCCGGAGTCGTTCGTCGTCTCCGCCGCGCCGCAGCGCGGCGACCCAAGGGGGTTTCAGGGGGCGCAGCCCCCTGAAGTGAAATCAAATCGGTGTGGGCGAAAACGTCAGGGGGCTTCGCCCCCCGAACCCCCCAGCGCCGCCCGCGTCGTCGCGAAGTGGACCTTGGCGACCTCCCGAAGGAGGGGCGGCCCCCCGCGGGCGACGACCTCGCGCGCTGCCTTCACGACCTGCGGCCCCGCCCCCTTGGGCAGGCGCACGCCGTGGCGCACCTCCAAGGCTGCAAGGCCCGCCAGGAACTCCGCGCGCGCGACCAGCGAGGCCGCCGCGACCGCCACGTCCGACTCGGCGTGGGTGGCCTGCCGCACCGTCGCCTGCACGCCGCGGTCGCGAAGCTGCCGCTCCAGGACGCCCGGGTGCGCGAACTGGTCCACCAGCACGTCGGCGGGCCCGGCCTGGTCGAGGAGCCGCTCCAGCGCGGCGGCGTGCATGGACGCCAGTAGCACGTTGAGGTTGCCCACCCGCTCGTAGGCCTCGTTGTAAGCGGGGGGCGCCAGCGCCTCCGCGACGTGGGGGCAGCGCGCGCGGACGAGGCTCGCCAGGAGGGCCGCCTCGGCGTCGGCCACGAGCTTGGAGTCGCGCACGCCCTTCTCCACCAGCAGGCGCGCGGTGGCCGCGTCGGGCACGAGGACCGCGGCGACGCAGAGGGGCCCGAAGTAGTCGCCCTTCCCCGACTCGTCCGCGCCGGCGTGGGGCGCGAAGCTCGCGAGGGCCGGGCGCGCCGCCGTCTCCTCGCGCTGCGCCAGGCGATTGCCCGCGAGGACGCCCGCGTACTCCTCCGCCTGCTCCCCGTTGACGAGGAGCTTCCCGCTGGCGTAGGCCGTGAGGCTGACGCCAGGGCGCTGCGCAAAGAGGAGGGCGTGCGGGCGGCTGCCCACCTCGAACCCGCCGCGGCGCAGGAAGGCGCGAAGCTCCTCCGCGCGCTCGGGCTCGAAGCGCAGGACGACGTTCACGCATAAGCGACGCAAGGATCGGGCAAGAGAGCTTCGATCCTTGAACCACAAACGGTGTCCGGGTGCGCGAAGAGGATATGGGTTCCATGCGGCGAGGGCTCGCTTCGATTCTCGCTGCGGCGCTCCTCCTGGCGGCGGCAAGCCCGGTGGCGCTCGCCGCGAAGGGGCAGCCCTCCAGGCTCCCCGCCCTGCCGCCCAAGCTCCCTCTGCAACCGGCCCCCGCCGTGCCCGGCCAGTCGGTGTCACCCACGACCCCGGCCCCCGGGGCCCCGGGAGGGACCGCAGGCGACTGGGTGGGGCTCATGGGGATCGGGGCCGCGTCGCTGGGACTCCTGGCCCTGGGGCTCGTGGTGGCGTCCCGGGCGCGCCGCGCCAAGCCCGTCCGCGCGCCCAAGCGCACGCGGGAAGGGGGGCGCATGAAGGCCCGGGCGCTGGCCCCCCGCACCGTCGACCAGGCGTTCGTGCAGCTGGCCGAGGCGCGCCTGGGCGCGCTGCTGGAGGCTGCGCCCATCGCGGGCGGCGCGCGCATCCTCGTCGAGCGCACGCGCGGCCACCCTTGCGAGCAGGTGTCCGGCTTCCTGGCGGGCCTCTTCGAGTCCGTGTGGGCCATCGACGTGCGCGTGGAGCACGCGCAGTGCGCGGGCCGCTCGGGACCTTGCCGCTACCTCGTGATGCGGGCCGACGCGCCTCCGGTGCGCGTGGAGCCCGCGCGCCTCAGCGGTGCCGCTGCTCCAAGGGAAGCAGCATCGACTCCAGGATGGCCAGGCGCGGCTCGTCGATCGCCTCGAGCTCGCGGTGGTGCCGGCTGAGGAGCCGGGTGCGATCCTCCACGCTCACGTCGCGGAACGCGCTCAGGAGCACGGGCTCGCTGCTGTCGCCCTTGACGTAGGCGAGCGCCGCGTCGAGGCGGATCGACTCCTTGTCCATGGGGCCATTCCTCCACCCTGCGCATGCAAGAACCTTGCGAGGGAGTCGCACGGGGTCCCGGACAGGTGACGGAACGGAGGAACGCTCTTGCCCCAGCCGCGCCCTGCGCGGCGCGTGCCCGCCCCCAAGCGCGGCCCGCGCAAGGCGCCCCGCGCCAAGTCGGAGCCCCAGCCCAAGTTCCCCATCGTCTACGTGAAGTACCACGACCACTGCTGGCTGGAGGCGAGGGAGCTCAAGAAGATCGAGGTCGCCAAGCCCTTCGTCGTCGAGGAGACGGGCTTCCTCCTCACCGAGACGGAGAAGTTCATCACCCTCGCCAAGGAGCGCAGCACGGACGGCGAGAAGGGGAAGGTCCAGTACGACGACGTGACCATCATCATGAAGTCGGACATCCTGGAATTGGAGCGCTACGCGAGGGGGCGATAGCATCCCCTTCGACGTGGGCGAGCCCAGCCCGCTGTGGACCGACGAGTTCGGCCAGGCCGCGCCCACGGGCAAGCGCCTCCGCTGCAAGGGGTGGCGCCAGGAGGCCGCGCTGCGCCTGCTGAACAACAACCTCGACCCCGCCGTCGCGGAGCGCCCCGAGGAGCTCGTCGTCTACGGCGGCATCGGCCGCGCGGCGCGGACGTGGAAGGACTACGAGCGCATCGTCGAGACGCTCCAGCGCCTGGGCAACGACGAGACGATGCTCGTCCAGAGCGGGCGGCCCGTCGCCGTGTTCCGCACCCACGAGCGCGCGCCGCGCGTGCTCATCGCCAACAGCAACCTCGTGCCCCGCTGGGCGACGTGGGAGGAGTTCCGCCGCCTGGAGGCCGAGGGGCTCATGATGTACGGCCAGATGACCGCGGGAAGCTGGGCCTACATCGGCACGCAGGGCATCATCCAGGGGACCTACGAGACGTTCGCCGAGTGCGCGCGCCAGCACTTCGGGGGCTCGCTGAAGGGCCGCGTCGTCCTCACCGCGGGCCTGGGCGGCATGGGCGGCGCGCAGCCCCTGGCCGTCACCATGAACGAGGGCGTCTGCCTCGCCGTCGAGGTCGACCCCACGCGCATCCAGAAGCGGCTGGAGACGCGCTACCTCATGGAGAAGGCGCGCGACCTGGACGACGCCCTGGAGCGCGTCGCGCGGGCGAAGAAGGAGGGGCGCGCCCTGAGCGTCGGCCTCGAAGGCAACGCCAGCGACGTCCTGCCCGACCTCGTGCGTCGCGGCTGGACGCCCGACGTCGTCACGGACCAGACCAGCGCCCACGACGAGTACAACGGCTACGTGCCCGGCGGCATGGGCCTCGCCAGCGCGCTCGCGCTGCGCGCCCGCGACCCCAAGGAACACGCCGTCGCCGCGATCCGCAGCATGGGGCGCCACATGAGCGCGATCCTGGAGATGCAGCGCCGCGGCGCCCGCGCGTTCGACTACGGCAACAACCTCCGCGGGCAGGCCGTGAAGGCGGGCGTCTCCGAGGCCTTCGCCGTGGGCGGCTTCGTGCCCCTCTACATCCGCCCGCAGTTCTGCGAAGGCCGCGGCCCCTTCCGCTGGCTTGCCCTCAGCGGCGACAAGGAGGACATCTACAAGACCGACGCCGCGCTGCTGGAGCTTTTCCCCCACGACGAAGGGCTGCGCCGCTGGCTCACCCTCGCGCAGCGCGACGTCGCGTTCCAGGGGCTCCCCGCCCGCGTGTGCTGGCTGGGCTACGGCGAGCGCGACCGCGCCGCGCTGCGGTTCAACGAGATGGTGCGCTCCGGCGAGCTCTCCGCCCCCATCGTCATCACGCGCGACCACCTGGACGCGGGCAGCGTCGCCTCGCCCTACCGCGAGACGGAGGCCATGCAGGACGGCAGCGACGCCGTGGCCGACTGGCCCATCCTCAACGCGCTGGTGAACGTCGCCGCGGGTGCCGACATCGTATCCTTCCACCACGGGGGCGGCGTCGGCATGGGGCTCTCGCTCCACGCCAACATGCACGTCGTCCTCGACGGGAGCAAGCTCGCCGAGGAGAAGGCGCGCGCCGCGTTCCTCACCGACCCGGGCATGGGCGTCGTGCGCCACGCCGACGCGGGCTACGAGATCGCCAAGCGCGTCGCCCGCGAGCGGGGGCTCGACATGCCCTCCATCGAGTGATTCCCGGAGGAGCTTTAAGCCAACCTATATGCTCATGGGGTATCTACCATGCTTGTAGATACAATGAACTCCGAGATCAGGAAGTGGGGCAACAGCTACGCCATCCGGGTCCCCAAGCCGGAGATCGAACGCCTGGGCCTGCACGAGGGGGACCGCGTCGAGGTCGAGCTTCGCAAGGCCGCGGGCCGCCGCAGCCCGAAGGTCTCCCTCGCGGGCCTTCCCGTGTTCCACGACACGGCCACGGACGTCAGCGCGCGGCACGACGACTACCTCTACGGTGGCCGCGAATGAGGATCGGCGACACCTCCGCCCTCTACGCCGCCTTCGTCGCCGAGGACGCGCACCACGCGCGCTCGCGCGCCGCGCTGGAGGACCCGGAGCCCGTGCTCGTGCCCACGGAGATCCTCGCCGAGACCATCGCCCTGCTGCAGCGGCGCCTGGGGTTCGAGCCCGCGCGCCAGGCCGGCGCCGCGCTGCGCGCGCTCCCCCACGTCCGCCTCGATGGCGCCTCCCCCAGCCTCGCCAACGCGGCGTGGGCCGAGTTCGAGCGCGCGGGCGGCCGCCTGAGCCTGCCCGACGCGTTCGTCGTCGCCTGGTGCCGCGCCGAGGGCGCCTCCCCCCTCTCGTTCGACCAGGGCGTCGTGCGCGCGGCGCGCCGGTAGCTCAGTTCAGGCGCGGCCCGCTCCACGCCTTGGGCGTCCGCGCGTGCTCCAGGACGCGGCTGTGGATCTCCGCCTCCAAGGCCTTCATGCGCGTCTCCAGCTCGCGGGCCAGGAGGCCGTAGTGCTCGGGCTTGAGCCGGCCGCTGGCGAGGTTCACCCTCGCGCGCTGGAGATCGTTCGACAGGGTCCGCATGCGGACGCCCAGGTCGGCGGGCATCGGGAACGTTCGACGTGCATCCATCGGGACGAGGCCTCGGCCGCCCCTCCCGTTAGGGGCATCGGTCCGGCTCGCCGGCAACGAGGCATGTCGAAACCCTTTCCCGCTGGGGCCTCGGTGGCGGCTCCGCGCATGCCGGGCGACCTCTTCGCGAGCACCGCGGCGGCCTGGTCGGCCCGCCCCTCCGATCCCCACGACGTGTTCTTCGCCCAGGTCGTCGAGAAGGGCCCCGCACGGCCGGACGCCCCGCCCGCGGTCGCCCTTTTCGGCGTCCCCTTCGACGGCGCGGTGCTGGGACGCCCCGGCGCGCGGGAGGGGCCCGACGCGATCCGTCACCACATGGCGCGCCTCAAGCCGTGGACCCTAGACGGCGGCGCCATGGACCGCACGATCTACGACTTCGGCAACGTGCGCGTCCCCCACGGCGACGTCGCGGCGGCGCACCAGGCGACGGAGAGCGCGGCGCTCGCCATCCTCCAGGGGGGCCACTTCCCCGTCGCGCTGGGGGGCGACCACTCGCTGACGTTCCCCCTGGCGAAGGCCCACGAGGGGCGCGTCCGCAAGCTGGGCGTCATCAACCTGGACGCGCACCTCGACGTGCGGGACGTCTCGGGCGTCCCCAACAGCGGCACCTCCTTCGGCCGCCTGCTGGACCTGGGCCTCGTGCCCGGCCCGAACCTCGTGGAGGTCGGCCTGAGGGACTTCGCCAACGCGGACGCCTACGCGCGGAAGGCGCGCAAGGCGGGCGCCACGCTCTTCGGCGCGCAGGAGTGGATCGAGGACCCGCGCGGCGTCCTGCTGCACGCCATCGAGATCGCCAGCCGCGACGCGGAGGGCGTCTACCTCAGCGTGGACCTCGACGTGCTCGACCAGGCGGAGGCGCCCGGCGTCAGCGCGCCCACCCCCGGCGGCGTCAGCAGCGCGCAGCTCAACGCCGCCATCCGCCTCATCGCGCAGCGCGCGCCCCTCATAGGCGCCGACTTCATGGAGGTGGCGCCGCCCCTGGACCGCGACGGGACGACCTCCCGCGCGGCGGCGTTCGCGGTGATGACGCTGCTGGGGGCGATGAAGTGACCGACACCCTCCTGCTCCACCACATCGGGGAGTTGGTCACCCTCGAAGGCGGCGCGCGCCGCGGCCGCCAGGAGATGAACGACCTGGGCATCGTGAAGGACGCCGCGGTGCTCGTGGAGGACGGCGTCGTCGAGGAGGTGGGCCCCAGCGAGAAGATGCTGCGCGCCGCGCCCACCGGCGCGGGGAAGATCCACTGCGGGGGGCGCGCCGTCGTGCCCGGCTTCGTGGACGCGCACACGCACGCCGTGTTCGCGGGCGACCGCGTCGACGAGTTCGAGATGAAGCTCCAGGGCGCGTCCTACGCCGACATCCTGGCGCGGGGCGGCGGCATCCTCCACACGGTGCGCCTGACGCGCGAGGCGAGCCGCGCCGAGCTTCTCAAGGGCCTGCTCTCGCGCCTCTCCAGCATGATGGAGTACGGCACGACCACCGTCGAGGTGAAGAGCGGCTACGGCCTCGACCTGGAGACGGAGAAGCGCCTGCTGGAGGTCTGCCGCGCCGCGGACGAGCGCCACCCCATGGACGTCATCCCCACCTTCCTGGGCGCGCACGCGGTCCCGCCCGAGTTCTCCAGCAGCCACGAGTACGCGCGCCACGTCGCGGAGAAGATGGTGCCCGAGGTCTCCGACCTCGCGGAGTTCGTGGACGTCTTCTGCGAGAAGGGCGTCTTCGACCCCGACGACTCGCGCCTCGTGCTGGAGGCCGGCGCGCAGCAGGGCATGCGCGTGAAGGTGCACGCGGACGAGCTTGCCACCTCGGGCGGCTCGCTCCTGGCCGCGGACCTGGGCGCCGTGAGCGCGGACCACCTCCTGCACGCGGGCCCCAAGGAGCGCGAGGCGCTGGCCGACGCGGACGTGGCGTGCGTGCTGCTTCCCGCCACCGCGCTCTCCCTCAACGCCCCCTACGCCAACGCGCGGGCGCTCATCGACTCGGGCGCCCTCGTGGCGCTGGGCACCGACAACAACCCCAACTGCTACACCGAGAGCATGCCCTTCGTCATGGCGCTCGCATGCCACGGCATGCGCATGAGCCCCGCCGAGGCGCTGGTGGCCGCCACCGTGAACGCCGCCGCCGCCGTGGGGCGCGAGGACCGCGGCACCATCGAGGAGGGCTCGCTCGCGGACCTCGTGATCCTGGACGCGCCCTCCCATCGCTATCTTCCGTACCGCTTCGGCATGAACCCGGTCTGGCGCGTGCTCAAGCTGGGCGAGGTCGTCGTGGACTGGTCGAACCGGCGACGGTGACGGCTCCCTTGGTCAGGGGTCCAAAGAACGCGACGAGCGCGAAGAGCGCCAAGGAGGCGAAGTCTCCTTTCGTCGCGTCCTTGGCGCTCTTCGCGCTCATCGCGTTCTCTGGACCCTTGACCAGGGAGAGGCCTATCCGCGAGGCGCGCAGGCTCATCTGCCATGGGGCCCCATAGGGAGCGCGTGAAGGTCGAGACCCGCGGCCGCGGCGTGCTGCTCCCCGACCTCAAGCTCGCGCTGGACACCTCGGCCCCTGGCTTCGAGAGCGTCGTGAGCCACGCCCACGGCGACCACATCCCGTGGGACGCGCGCCACGCGTGGGCCTCGCCCGAGACAGCCGACCTGCTCGCGATCCGCAAGCCCGACCTGCGCGTGACGACGCTCCCCTGGCGCGAGCCCGCGAAGGTGGGCCGCGCGAAGGTGACGCTCCTCCCGGCGGGCCACATCCTGGGCTCCGCGCTCACGCTGGTGGAGTCGCCCGAGGGGGAGCGCCTCCTCTACACGGCCGACACCAAGACGCGCCCCGCGCTCACGACGCCCACCGCGGAGTTCCCCGAGGCGGACGCGCTCGTGGTGGAGTCCACCTTCGGGCTTCCCATCTATCATTTCCCGCCCACGGAGGCGCTGCGCGCGACCGCGGCGCGCTGGGCGAAGGAGACGATCGCCGCGGGCGAGGTGCCCGTCTTCCTGGGCTACGCGCTGGGCAAGGGGCAGGAGCTTCTCGCGATCCTCCACGAGGGGGGCGTCCCCACCGTCGCGCACGGCGCGGTGTGGGCCATGTGCCAGGCCTACGAGCGCCACGGCGTGAGCTTCCCCACGACGCGCCCCTACGAGCCGGGCAAGGTCGAAGGCGCCGCGCTGGTCGTGCCCGGCAGCTTCCGCGAGCACCCCATGGTGACGAAGCTCGACGCGCGCCTCGCCTACTGCTCCGGCTGGGCGATGCTATCGAAATCGCGCGTCCAGATGGATGCCGACCTCCTGCTGCCGCTCTCGGACCACGCCGACTATCCGGGCCTCCTGGAGATCGTGGAGAAGGTGCGGCCGCGGAAGGTCTACGCGAACCACGGCTACGCCGACGTGCTGGCCCACCTCCTGCGCAAGCGCGGCCTCGACGCGGCGCCCCTGAGCGTCGGGCACGTGGACGAGGACGAGGGCGGGACGGGGCAGACGACGCTGGAGGGGCGCTCCGCGTGAGGTTCCGCGACGTGGCGGAGGCCGCGGAGGCGGTGGGCAACGTCCGCGGCACGCACGCCAAGCGGGACGTCGTCGCGGCGCTCCTCGTCCGGGCGGACGACGCGAGCCTGCCCCACGCCGCGCGCTTCCTCTCCGGCTCGCCCTTCGCGCGGGCCGACGACCGCGTCCTCCAGGTGGGGTGGGCCACGCTCCAGCGCGCGGCCCTGGCGATCGTCCCCTTCGACGAGACGGTCTGGCACGCGTGCCACCGCGCGACGGGCGACACGGGCGAGACGCTGGGCCTCCTCGTGGGCGCGTACCCGCCCAAGCGGCAGAGCGCGCAGCGCACCCTCGTCGACCTGGGCGGCGCGGAGGAGATGAGCGTGGAGGAGGCGGCGCAGACCTACGCGCGCCTCGCCGCCGCGACCGCCGCCGCGAAGCCGAAGCTGCTGGAGGACGCCTGGCGCCGCATGAGCGCCATCGAGGTGAAGTACTTCACCAAGGTCATGACCGGCGGCATGCGCATCGGCCTCGCGGAATCGCTCGTGGAGGAGGCCATCGCCAAGGCCTTCGGCCGCGACGTCGCCGCGGTGCGCCAGGCCAACATGATATCAGGCGACGTGGGCGAGACCGCGCTCCAGGCGAGGCGCGGCCGCCTGGGCGAGGCCGTCTTCCGCATGTTCCACCCCCTGGGCTTCATGCTGGCGAACCCCCTGGACGAGGCGCCGGACGACCCCACACCCTACGCGGTGGAGGACAAGCTGGACGGCATCCGCGCGCAGCTCCACGCGACGCCCGGCCGCGCCGAGGTCTACACGCGCACCCTGGAGGAGGCGGGCGAGTTCCCCGAGATCGTGGACGCCGCGAAGCGCATCGGCCACGAGGTCGTGCTCGACGGCGAGGTGATCGCGGTGAGGGCCGACGGAAGGGTGGCGCCCTTCGCGCTGCTCCAGAGGAGGCTGGGCCGCAAGCTCGTGAGCGCCGCCCTGCGCGCCGAGGTGCCCGTGCGCTACGTCGCCTACGACGTGCTCTTCCTGGACGGCGAGCCCATCTACCGCAAGCCGTGGACGGAGCGCCGCGCCGCGCTGGAGTCCCTGGGCCTCTCGGGGCTCCTGGGCGTCTCGCCCTGGCGGCGCCTGGCGACGAAGGCCGAGGCCGAGGCAGCCTTCGAGGAGTCGCGCGCCCGCGGCAACGAGGGCCTCATGTTCAAGCGCGTCGAGTCGCCCTACGAGCTGGGCAAGCGCGGCAACCAGTGGCTGAAGCTGAAGCGCGCCTTCGCGACGCTGGACGTCGTCGTCACGGCCGCCGAGGTGGGGCACGGCAAGCGCGCGGGCCTCCTCAGCGACGTGACCTTCGCCGTGCGCGACGAGGGGGGCGGCCTGGCGAACGTGGGCAAGGCGTACACGGGCCTCACCGACGAGGAGATCCGCCGCATGACCGCGCTCCTCAAGCAGATCACGCTGGAGCGCTACGGGAGCGTCCACGTCGTGCGCCCCGAGATCGTCCTGGAGGTCGCCTTCGACAGCGTGACGCGCAGCAGGCGCCACAAGTCGGGCTACGCGCTGCGCTTCCCCCGCATCGCGCGCTGGCGCACCGACAAGCCCCCCTCCGAGATCGATACCGTGGCGCGCGTCGAGGAGCTTTGGAGGCTCTCGGGCGGGGCCGAAACGAGCGAAGCGAGCGAGGCGCGGTCGAGGCGCTAGCTTCGGCCAGCGGCGGCGCCCTTGGATAACAACCGAACCACAACGGGCATCCCGGGCCTGACGGGTCATCCCCAACGAGGTCTGGTTCGATGGTGGCCCTTGCTTCCGGCCCGATCCTGACGCCCGCTCCCCGCACCCGGCGCGCCGGGCTTGCCCAGCAGGAGCGCATCGTCGCCATCGTGCGCGCGGCCCCCGGGCTCCTCGTGGGCGAGCTGCAGCAGCGCGCCCAGATCGGGTGGGGCACGCTCTGCCACCACCTCCCGCGCCTCGTCGAGGCGGGCCGCATCCGCGTCGTCCGCGTCGGGCGCCGCCGCCTGGTCTACCCCATCGAGGCCCGCGGCGCCGCGGAAGCCAGCTGCGCCGACGCGATCCTGCGCGGCAAGACGGCGCGCCGCATCGCCGAGGCCATCCACGCGCGCCCCGGCTCCTCCGTCTCCGGCGTCGCGTTCGAGGCCGGCGAGTCCGAGCGCGCGACCTACTACCACGTCCGGCGCCTCATCCAGGTGGGGCTCGTGACCTCCGGCTCCGCGACGCGCCTGAAGGACCTGCGCCCCGCGCCCGGCCTCGCGGCCCGCCTTGAGGCCGAGGCCGCTGCCGCCGCGCCCGCGTCCGCGCCCCTGGCGGCTCCGCAAGCTATTCAACCACGCCTCGCCGTCGGCGCCTCGTGATCCGGCGCAGCGGCGGCGACTGGGACTCCGTGGGCATCAACCACAAGACGCTCCACGTCCTGGCCTACTCGTGGCACAACAAGCTGCTCGCGCGCACCAAGGGACTGGAGCACCTGCCGCGCACGGGCGGCTTCCTCTACGCCGGCAACCACACCTCGTGGTGGGACCCCATCCTCATGTCCGCCACGTTCGAGCGCCCCGTGCACTACCTGGCCAAGCACAGCGTCGCCAAGGGCCCCATCTCCAAGTGGTTCTTCTTCCAGAGCGGCGGCGCCATCCCCGTGGACCGCAACGCGCGCAACCCCGAGGCCTACCGCGCCGCGGTCACCGCGCTGAAGAACGGCCAGATCGTGGGCATCTTCCCCGAGGCCACGCGCTACGTGGGCCAGCTCGGCCCCGCGAAGACGGGCGTCGCGCGCCTCGCGCTGGAGGCCGGCGTCCCCGTCATCCCCGCCGCCTTCGCGACGGACCGGTTCTGGCCCCCGAAGAAGACGCTCCCCGATTTGCGCGAGACGGTCTACATCCACATCGGCGCGCCCATGCGCTTCAGCGGCGACGCGCAGGACGAGGCCGTCGCGCGCAAGGTCACCGACGAGATCATGGCCGAGATCGGACGCCTGCTGCGAGAGGCCAAGGCGGCGCGCGACGCCAAGGAGCCCTGGCCGAAGGTGCGGGGGATGCAGTAGAGAGGATCGAAAGAAGAAGCGCGCCTCCCGTGCGGGCGGTCATCGGCGCTTTGGCGGGGCTTAGGAGTTCGCCGCGAGGGTGCCGATGGTGGCCGCCTGGGACATCGCGCCGCCGCTGTCCTCGGAGACGCCGCTCTGGAGGAAGAGCCAGTAGCCGTCGTCGCCGCCGTGGCCGATGGCGCAGACGGGGTCCGGGCCAGGGCTCCAGGTGTCGACCCACACGTGCAGGCAGTCGTGGGCATCCGTGTCGGGCGTGATGCTGCCGTCGGTCTCGCACACCGCGCCGTCGGGGCCGTCGGTGATGGGGTCGAGCGCGTCCTCGACCGCGGGCGCCTGGGTCTCGACGATGCCTTCGGCCGCGTCCAGCGCGTCATCGGCCGTGGAGCCCGCCGGCGCCGGCAGGAGGGCACCGACCGCGTCCGAGATGTCCCCCTTGACGGGGACGACGATGGGACCGCCGGTGTCGTCGACGCCCCAGGTACCGCCCACGTGCAGGACCACCGTGTCCGTGGCGACGCCGGAGGTCGAGTGGACGTTGAGGTCGTAGCCGCAGTTGTCCGCCAGGTCCCACTCGGTGGACGAGCCGAAGAAGCCGCCGCCGACGCCCGCGTCAAGGTCGCCGTCGAAGTCGCCGGGGACGTGATCGCCGTTGCAGTCCACCGTGTTCGTGTCCTGGACGGTCACGAAGCCCGCGCTGGCGCCGCCAACGGAGCCCGTGGGGGCGCCGGAAGTCTGCTCGGAGAGCGTGTTGGAGTTCGCGCCCAGCGAGCCGGCCACGTTGTACGTGTGCACCGGCTGGTTCGCGCCAACGCACACGCTGTTCGCGTTCACGACGACGACGGCGTGCGCCATCGCCACGGCGACAAGAGCGCCGAGAAGAATCGAAGTCTTGTTCATGGGTTTAGCCTTCCGCCAGCCCAACAGGCCAGCGGGGTGTAACAAGCGACGTCGTGCAAGCCAATTGCGGAGGATTGCTGTGAGGATAACAATTCAACCCTAAGGCCGCTTCGATCCTAACTCCGCGCGCCGTTTCTGGAGGAAGAAGTCAGGCTCGCCGGGCCTCGGCTGCGGTTCCTGGAGACGCCACAGGCGTAGTCCCTCCGACTCCTGCGAGGCCTCGACGCCTGCCTCCCTCGTGGGGGCCATGGCGCGCGACGCCAAGGAGCCCTGGCCGAAGGTGCGGGGGATGCCGCAAGGGGGGCCTGAGCGATAGAAAAGATTGGTGTGCCTCGCGAGCGTGCGGTCATCGGCACATTGGATTTCTTAGGAGTCCGCCGCGAGGGTGCCGGTCGTGGCCGTGGCCGCGGTGGCCGCGCCGCCGGTCTCGGTGACGCCCGTGTTCAGGAAGAGCCAGTAGCCGTCGTCGCCGCCGTGGCCGTTGTGGTAGCCGATGAGGCAGACATCGCCAGCCCAGGTGTGAACCCAGCCCACTTCGCAGTCGGTCGAGTCCGTGTCGGGCGTAATCGAGCCGTCGGTCTGGCAGCCCACGACCGCGCCGGTGGTCGGATCCGTGATCACGACGGGGCCCGCGGTGTCGTCGACGCCCCAAACGCCGCTGACGGGCAGACCCGTGACGTCGGTCGCGACGCCGCTGGTGGCGTGGACGTTGAGGTCGTAGCCGCAGTTGTCGGTGACGTCCCACTCGTTGGACGAGCCGAAGAAGGCGCCGCCGACGCCGACGTCGAGGTCGCCGTCGAAGTCGCCGGGCACGCCGTCGCCGTTGCAGTCCGCCGTGTTGGTGTCCTGGACGGTCGTCAGGCCCGCGCCCGCGCCGCCGACGGGGCCCGCGGGGCTGCCGGAGGTCTGCTCGGAGAGCGTGTTGGAGTTCGCGCCGATGGAGCCGGCCACTCCGTAGGTGTGAACGGGCTGGTTGGCGCCGGGGCAGACGCTGTTCGCGCTCACGACGACGACGTGCGCCATCGCGATCGCCAGCAGTGCCCCGATCAGGATCGAAGTCTTGTTCATCGTAACATGCCTCTGCTAGCTATCATGCCAGCGATCCAGCCAGGGGCTACACGAGCATGTTAGTTCCGGGGGATAATTGTGAAAATAACAACTTAACCCTTGGGCCTCTTCGCCTGCCACTCTGCTTTCCTTTTCTGCAGGAAGAAGTCGGGCTCGCCGGGCCTCGGCTGCGGCTCCTGGAGACGCCAGAGGCGCAGCGCCTCCGACTCCTGCGCGGCCTCCTGCTTCGCCGCGGCCTCGGCGCCCGCCTCCTTCGCGGCGGCCATGGCGCGCGAGCCCAGGATGCCGCGCCACGCGGCGAGGAGCTTCTTCGCCTCGTCGTGGTTCTGGCCGCGCAGCGTGTAGTGCACGCCGTCGTCCTTGAAGTGGGCGAAGACGTTGAGGTCGTCGCGCCGGTAGATGCCCTTCTTGCCCTCGGTGTCCTCGCCCAGGTAGGACCACTTCATGCCGAGGTCCTTGATGGGCGCCTTGATGGCGTCCTTGTTGGGCTCGTAGACGTCCATGGGGATGACGATGCTCTCCACGGGAAAGGAGGGGCCTTTGGCGGCGGCCTTCTGCGCAGGCGCCTTCTTCGCCGGGGCGGCGGCCTTCTTGGGGGCGGCCTGCTTCGCGGGCGCTTTTTTCGCGGGGGCCTTCTTCGCCGGCTCTTTTTTCACCGGTGCCTTCTTCGTGGCCATCGCGCGGGGAGCGGGCGCGGGAGGAAAGACCCTTTCGAGCCCGGCGCACGCCGGCCCAACCCTTTTCGTGGCCCGGGCGCTGGGGCCCGCGTGAGCGACCGGCCCCTGAGCCTGGAGCAGGTCCGGCGCATGGCCATCGCCGCGCAGGGCTACGCCGCGCGCTTCCGCCGCGCCTCCGCGGACGAGGTCGCGGCCGCGGCGCGGCGCCTCTCGTGCGTGCAGCTTGACAGCATCGCGACCGTGGAGCGCAGCCACCGCATCGTGCTATCATCCCGCGCGGGCGCGCACGACGCGGCCACGCTCACGCGCCTGCTGGAGCGCGGCGAGGTCTTCGAGCACTGGGGCCACGAGGCGTCGATCCTGCCCGTGGAGGACTGGCCCCTCTTCCGCCGCCGGATGCGCGAGCGGCGGATCCACCACTGGTGGGGCGACGTCATCGGGAGCGACCCCGCCCTCGCGCGCTCCGTGCTGCGCGCCATCGAGCGGAACGGCCCCATGGGCTCCGCGGACTTCGAAGGCCGGGGCGGGGGAGGCATGTGGAACCTCAAGCCCGAGAAGCGCATGCTCGACGCCCTCTGGACCGCGGGGAGGCTCGTCGTGAGCGGCCGGGACGGCTTCCAGCGCCGCTACGACCTCCCCGAGCGCGTCATCCCCGCCAGGTGGCGCGAGGCGCCCGTGCCCACGGAGGCCGAGGCGACGCGGGCGCTGGCGCTCAAGGCCATCCGCGCGCGGGGCGCCCTCACCGAGCGCGGCGTCGTGGAGCACTGGCGCATGGCCGGCGGCGTCAAGGCCGTGCAGCCCGCGCTGCGGCGGCTGGAGCGCGAGGGGGAGATCGTCCGCCTCGCGGTCGAGGACGGAGGGCCCGACGTGCTGGCGCCCGCGGAGGCGGACCTCGACCCGCCAGCCCCGCGCGCCGCCGTGCTGCTATCACCCTTCGACAACCTGCTCTGGGACCGGCCCTTCGCGCGGCGCGCGCTGGGGTTCGACCACCTCATCGAGGTCTACAAGAAGGGGCACCAGAGGCGATACGGCTACTACGTGCTGCCGCTGGTGGTGGGCGACCGGCTCGTGGGCCGCGCCGACGTGAAGTCCGACCGCGAGGCGGGCGCGCTTTGGGTGAAGGCGGTCCACCGCGAGCCCGGCGCGCGCTGGACCTCCGCGACGGAAGACGGCCTCGCCAGGGCGGCGGACCGTCTTGCGCGCAGCATCGGCCTCGCGGAGGTGCGGGGCCTCAGCTGATGTCGGGCACGCAGGCGATGGACCCGGCCGCGTCGTAGACGCACGCCAGCTGGTCCCACTCGCAGGGCGGGTGGTTCTCGATGCACACGCCGATGGCCGTCTCGACGCAGACGGAGTCCGCCGACGAGGGGAGCGCGCAGACGACGCCCGCGCACCGGCTGGTCGCGTTGGTGCACGCCAGCGGCGGGATGGCCCCCGACGCCGCGACAACGGGGAGCAGCGCGGTGGTGAGAGCCAGGGAAGCGGCGACGAGGAACAGCGTGGATCGCAAGGTGATCTCCACGGCGGGACGGCCCCCACCCCAGATGAGCCCCGTGCCCGCGCAACCGATGGGCTCTCTCGCGCGGACTCGCTCACCGGTCCAACGCGAGCGAAGGGGGAAAGGGGAATGGCGCGTCCGTGGTGAGGATGCCCGCTCCCGGGTTCGCCCCTCCATGGGATTCTCCCGCCAGAAGGCCCGCCCGCGCGCGCCGAGGGCCACGCCACCGGGCAGGAACCCCGGGGAAAAATCCCTTGGGCGGGCGATGCCGGGCCGGGTCCCGGCGGAGATGTGCAGGAGGGATGCTCGTGAAGGCGCTCCGCAAGGGCATTCCTCGTCATCGGCCCGGTAACGGGGCCTGAGTGACCCTCTTCCGGTCATCGCGCCGTGGCGGGGACGGCGGGCCTGGCATTTCAACCAATGCGGCCCAGCGTGGGGCGTATATAGGAGGTGGAGGGAGGCCCTTGCGATGCTCAGCGCGCTCCAGGGCGTGACGGCGGCGCTCTACGTCGCGGTGGCCCCGTTGTGCGCCGCGGTGGGCGTGGCGCTGGCGCGGCGCCGGATGGCGGACGCCGCCTCGCGGCGCGCGGTGCGGCTCTTCGCGGTCTTCTGGCTGGCCCTGGCGGCGGACGCGCTGCTGGGTGCCCTGGAGCTTGCGCTGGTGGGCGCGGGCTTCGCGTCGGCGGGGCTTGCCCTGGGCTTCAGCGTCGTGGCGTTCCTGGCGGTGTCGCTCATGATGTGGGGCCTGCTCCACTACCTGCTGTTCCTCTTCACGGGGCGCCCTGGGTGGCTCTGGCCGCTGGCGGCGTTCTACGCGCTGGCGTTCGCGACCAGCGTCGTCCTCGTCGCCTCCTGGGAGCCCACCGGCCTGGAGCCCACGCGCTGGGGCGTGGAGGTGGACTACGCCGCGCAGCCGACGCCGGCCGCGGGCCTCTTCCTCTCCCTGGCGTTCCTGCTGCCGCCCATCCTGGGCGCCCTGGCCTACGGGAGCTTCCTGCCCCGCGTCGGCGACGCCACGCGGCGCTATCGCATCGCCCTCGTCTCGGGCGGCATCTTCCTCTGGTTCGCGACGTCGGTCGTGCTGGGGGCCCGCCCGCTGGCGGACGACGACGCCGTGCAGGGGATCGGGCGCCTGGTCACCCTCGTCTCCATCCTGGCCGTGGCCGCGGCCTACTTCCCGCCCCCCTTCGCGCGCCGCCGCTGGGGCATCGAGAGCCTCGCGGACGAGGGGGGCCACGCGCCGCGGCCGGGCCTCGACGGCCCCGAGGAGCAGAAGCGCAAGGCCGCGCGGGCCGCCCACCTCCAGAACCGCGTCCGCGACCTCATCTGAGCGCGGCAAACCCTTAACTTGGGGACCCGGCTTGGGCGCACCATGCCCCTTCCCACGGCCCCGGCGCGCGGCGGCTCGCTTCCCGTCCAGACCGCGGGGCAGGCGCAGGCGGCCAACCTCCAGCAGGACCGCATGGCGCAGCAGTTCCGTCTCCGCATGGCCATCGCGGACAACCTGAAGCGCATCAAGCACACGATCATCGTGATGTCGGGCAAGGGCGGCGTGGGCAAGACCACCGTCGCCGTCAACGTCGCGGCGGCCTTCGCGGCGAAGGGGTGGAAGGTCGGTCTCCTCGACCTCGACCTCACCAACCCCAACGTGCCCATCATGCTGGACCTGGAGGGGGCGAAGCCCGGCGGCCACAGCGAGGACATCAAGCCCGTGGACGTGCCCGCGCCCAATGGCAGCGGCGGCTTCCTGCGGGTGATGAGCACTGAGTTCTTCCTCCAGGGCAAGGAGAGCGCGATCATCTGGCGCGGCCCCATCAAGATGAACGTCATCAACCAGCTCCTGGGCAACGTCGACTGGGGCGAGCTGGACCTCCTGGTGTGCGACCTGCCTCCGGGCACCAGCGACGAGCCGCTCACCATCGCGCAGCTTCTGCGCGACGCGGATGGCGTGGTGCTGGTCACGACGCCCCAGGCGGTCGCCATCCTGGACGTGACCAAGAGCCTGCAGTTCGCGCGCAGCATGGAGCTGCCCGTGCTGGGGATCGTGGAGAACATGGGCACCTTCGTGTGCCCGCACTGCGGCGAGCCGACGCCCATCTTCGGCGAGGGCGGCGCAGCGGCGCTCGCGCAGAAGGCCGGCGTCGACCTCCTGGGCAGCATCCCCCTGGAGCCCAGCGTGCAGCAGAGCGCGCAGAAGGGCGTCCCCTACGTCTGGAGCGACGCGTCCAGCGCCACGGGCAAGGCGTTCGCGGCGACCCTCGCGGCGCTGGAGACGAAGCTGGCCCGCCCGGAGCCCTAAGGCGGGCCGCGGCGAGCCCCCGCGTAGCCGCAAACGCCATCCGTCCAGCAGCGGGCGAAGGGGGGCGTGGCCGACGACGGCGAGCGAAACCGCAGGCGCTCCTCGCGCTTCCTCGTCGCGCTGGTGGCGCTCATCGGCGTCGCGGGGTTCGTGCTCCTGAAGCCCATCGTCTCGGGCGTCACGTTCGGCCTCGTCGTCGGCTTCCTCCTCCAGCGCCCCTACCAGCGCGTCTCGCGGCGGCTTCGCGCGCCCCGGCTGGTGGCTGTGGGGTTCGTCGCGCTGCTTTGCATCGCCCTCGACGTGCCCCTCTTCGTGCTGGGCTGGCGGCTCGTGACCGAGATCCGCGGCTTCGTGGACGCGGCGCGCGACCCCGGCTTCGGGCCCTCCCTCGCGCACGGCCTCGTGCGGCTGGGCGTGCCGCCCGATGCAGCGGGCGCCTTCGTGCAGCAGGCCAGCGCCGACGCCATGGCCTGGCTGCACGGCGCGACGCTCCCCACGCTGGGCTTCGTGGGCGCGCTGCTCATGAACGCGGGCGTGTTCCTTTTCGTCCTCTACTACACGCTCGTGAGCGGGCCCCGCTTCGTCAAGTGGGTCCTCGACGCCCTGCCCCTTCCCGAGCGGCACGCGAGGCATCTCGTGGAGGCGGTGGCCGACCGCATGCGGAACCTCTTCCTGGGCACGTTCCTCGTCGCGACCTGCCTGGGCATCCTCTCGGGGGTCGCCTGGTGGCTGGCGGGCTTCCCCGACCCCGTCTTCTGGGGCGCGGTCATGACCGTGCTCAACCTCATCCCCGCGCTGGGCATGGGCCTCGTCGCCATCCCCGCCGGCGCCATCGCCATCCTCAACGGGCGCGTCGTCGCGGGCGTCGCGATCCTCGCATGGGCGTTCCTGCTCTCGCCCCTGGTGGGCAACGCGATCCGCGCCGTCTTCGTGGGGAAGACCGAGGGCGTCCACCCCATCCTCGTGCTCGTGGGCACCGTCGGCGGAGTCGCGCTCTTCGGGCCGGCGGGCATCCTGCTGGGGCCCCTCGTCCTGAGCATGCTCGACCCCGTGCTCGCGGAGTGGGAGAGCCTGCGCGAGCCGCGCGAGGGATTCCCCCACGCGGAGTGAACCCGGAGGCGCAATCCTCTAAGGGCCCGGGGCCCGTCTCCGAGGCATGCCCTTCCACCTGACCGCCGACCAGGACCTCATCCGCAAGACGGTCCGCGAGATCGCCGGCGCGTTCGAAGGGAAGCCCGCCGACGACCTCGACCGCGAGCGCGCGTTCCCCAAGGAGCAGATCAAGGCCCTCGGCCAGCTTGGCCTCGCGGGCATGCTCGTCCCCGCGGAGCTGGGCGGCCCGGGCACCGACGCGGTGAGCTTCGTCCTCGCGCTGGAGGAGGTGGCCCGCGCCAGCGGCGTCGTGGCGCTCGTCCTCAACAACCTCAACGCGCTGGGCACGTTCCCGCTGGCCACCAGGGGCACGCAGGAGGCGCGCGACCGCTTCCTCCCCCAGGCCCTTGCCGGCGAGACCTTCCTCGCGTGGGCCCTCACGGAGCCGCAGGCCGGCACCGACCTGGGCGGCGTCGCGACGCGCGCTGCGAAGAAGGGGGACGCCTACGTGCTCAACGGCCTCAAGAGCTTCGTCGTGGGCGCCTCCGACGCCAGCGCGATCCTCGTCTTCGCGCGGACCTCGGAGAAGGACGGCCTCACGGCGTTCGTCGTCCCCGCCTCCGCGAAGGGCGTGCGGATCGCGCCCCCCGAGCGCACCATGGCGCTGCGCGGCAGCGACATGGCGCAGGTCTTCCTTAAGGACGTGGAGGTCCCCGCCGCGCTCCGCCTGGGCGACGAGGGGAGCGGCACGGCCCTCGCCGCGCAGTGCAACGAGCTGGCCTCCCTGGGCGCGGCCGCCATCGCGGTGGGCGTCATGCAGGCCTCGCTGGAGGACGCCATCGAGTACGCGGGCCAGCGCGAGCAGTTCCGCCTTCCGCTCAAGCAGTTCCAGGCCATCCAGTTCCTCGTCTCGCAGCTGGACGTGGAGCTTCGCGCCTCGCGCCTCCTCGCGTGGGCCGCCGCCGACCTGCGCGACCGCGGCGAGGACGCCTCCGCCGCCATCGCCGCGGCCAAGCTCTACGCCGGCGAGGCCGCCAAGCTCGTGACGCAGAAGAGCATCCGCATCCACGGCGGCGCGGGCTTCATGCGCGAGCTTCCCGTGGAGCGGTTCAACCGCGACGCGCGGGCCCTCAGCGTCTACGCCGGCACGGCCGAGGCCGAGCGCGCCATCCTGGCGGCGAAGGCGCTGGGGCTCTGAGAGAAGGAGCGTGACCCGCCCGCCAGCGTCCTGCGCTCATCGGCCAGCGCTCCAGGGTGAGCCGGAGCGCCGGGTCCTCGCAGGGTGAGGGCGGCGGGCGGGGTCGGATGATCTCAATCCTTGCGGCGGACGAGCACGGCCAGCGCGACCGCGGCGGCGACCACGAGGGGGATCTCGGGGCCGGGCACGCCCAGGAACTTCCCCTTGGAGGCCTCGGTGGGCGTGGGGTTCTCGTCGCCCACGGTGGTGGAGACGGGCGTGGACGTGACGGGGGTCGACGTCTCGGGCGTCGTGTTCACGGGCGTCGAGGAGACGGGGGTCGTGGGCGTGGGGGTGACGTTGCCGGTCGACGCGGTGAGGGCCTGCGTCGAGACGTTGACGACGCCCGTCGCGGTGTCGAACGTACCCTGGGGGTTGTTGGCGTCAGGAGTCGGCTGGCAGCCGGTGTTCCCATCGAAGGTGGCGGTGACCTTCGCCGTGCCGTTGCCCAGGCCGCTGCTCACGAGGGTGAGGTTCACGGGGGCCTGGCCGCTCCACGCCGCGGTGGCGTGGTTGTTGGTGGCGCCCGTGGGGTTGTTGGGGTCCACGTCGGCGGGGATGGTGAACTTCACGCTGGTGACGTTCAGGCTCGCCGTGATGGGGCCATCGGGCGTCACCGCGAGCGCCACGGTGGCCGTCCCGGGGGCCTGGCAGAAGAAGCCCGAGTCGATCTGGAGGTTGATGGTGATGGGGACGGACTGCGTGGTGGAGTCCGTGAAGTAGACGATGGCGTTGGGACCCGACAGGCTGAGGTGGGTCGTGACGGCAGCGGCGGTCGGGAGGACGAGCAGAGCCGCGATGAGCAGCCCAGCAGCCAGGAGGCGCATGACCGGGGACCATCAACTCCTTCAAAAACCCCTTCGGTGCGGTCGTCAAAGCGATGGCCCAAACGCCCTTGCCAGGCCGCCCCCCTGCCAGGCCGTGCGGATCGCCGTGCTAGGGGCAGGGGCCGTGGGCTGCGCCCTGGGGGCCGGCCTGGCCCGCGTGGCGGAGGTCCGCCTGGTGGCCCGGGGCGATCACCTGGCGGCGCTCCAGCGGGACGGCCTCCTCCTGGACGGCCGGAGGGTGCGCCTCCCGGCCGCGGAGCGCCTGGAGCCGGGGGCCAACCTGGTGATCGCGGCCGTGAAGACCCAGGACCTGGACGGTGCCCTGGCGGCCTCCCGGGGGGCGCTGGGCCAGGCGCGCGTCCTCACGATCCAGAACGGCCTGGCCGCCGAGGGGATCGCCGCCCGGCACGTCCCCGCGGAGCGCGTGGTGGGGTGCGTCACGGCCCTGGACGCCGAGATGCTGGAGCCGGGGGTCGTGACCGTGGGGCGCGTGGGCGGGCTCGTGCTCTCCGGCGCGCCCGACGTGGCGGCGCTCCTCTCCCAAGCTGGCTTCCCCACGAGGGTCAGCGCCAACTTCGCGGGCGCGCGCTGGACGAAGCTCCTGGTCAACCTCAACAACGCCCTCCTGGCCGCCACGGGCCTCACGGCGCAGGAGGCCTACGCGCGGCGCGACCTGCCGCGGCTCTCGGTGCGGCTGGTCAGGGAGGGGCTCGCCGTCGCGCGGGCCGAGGGGGTCCGCCTGGAGCGCATCCCGTGGGCGGACCCGCGGCAGGTGGCGCTCCTCGCGCGGCTCCCCGAGGAGTGGGCCGCCCGCCTCCTGGCCGCGCGGGTGCGGCGCGACGCGGGGAGCGTCCCCCTGCGCGGCTCGACCCAGCAGAGCCTCCTGAGGGGCCGCAGCGTGGAGGTCGCGTGGCTCAACGGGGAGGTGGTCGCGCGGGGGCGGCGTCTCGGGGTCCCGACGCCGGCCAACGAGGCCATGGTCGCCGCGGTGGAGCGGGTCGCGGCCTCAGGGGAGCCCGTCCCGCCCGCGGCGCTCGCCTAGCCGCCCGACCACGAAGAAGAGGGTCGCCACGACGCCCCCGCCCAGCGCGATGGCCAGGAGGCCTGGAGCGCCGTGGCGCGCGGGGGGCTCCGCCGAGGCCGTCGCGTCGGGCGCGGGCGGGGCGGGCTCCGGGGCGGGTGCGTCGCCCGCGACGTAGCGCACGCCCAGCGACGCCTCCGCGCTGGGGTCGCCCGACGTCACGCACGAGGAGGGCAGGTCGTAGCCCGCCGCGACCATGACCTGCCCCTGCGTGCCCGCGGCGGGCGCCAGCACGAGGAGCGCGTCCGCGTCCGCCTCGAAGGGGCGCCCCACGTAGCCGCCCGCGGGGACGCGGACGACGACCTCCGCGGGGACCTGCGCCTGGGCGTCGGAGGGGCCGTAGGCCGCGAGCCGCACGCGCAGCTCCTCGTCCTGGCTGCACACGGCGTCCGCGAGGACGACGTGCACGCGCAGCGGGACGCGCGTCTCGCCCTGCGCGTGGACGAGCGCGTCGGGCCCCTCCAGCGAGAGCCCCGCTCCCGAGGCCGCGGCCACGGGGAGGAGCGAGAGCGCGAGGAGGGCGGCGAGGACGCGGATCAATCGTCTAGGCGTCGGCGCGCGGGGACGATGCCGCTTGTGGAGCGGTGGGCGAAGGCCCGCATCTCACGCGTCCGCGGGCGGGCGGTACTCGCCCCACTCGGCGCGCAGCGCGTGGCAGATCTCGCCCACCGTCGCGTGGGCCTTCACGGCGTCGACGATCACGGGCACGAGGTTCTCCTCGCCCCGCGCGGCCTCGCGCACGCGCGCGAGGGCCTTCTGCACGGCGGCCGCGTCGCGGCGCGCCTTGAACGCCTTGAGGCGCTGGACCTGCTCGCGCTCCACGGCGGCGTTGACCTTGAGGATCTCCACGTCCGTCTCGTCGTTGCCCTGCGTGAAGTCGTTCACGCCCACGACGACGCTCTCGCGCGACTCCAGCGCCTTCTGCGCGCGGTACGCGCTCTCGTGGATCTCCCGCTGGACCCAGCCGCGCTCGATGGCGCGCAGCATGCCGCCCATGCGCTCGATCTCCTCGATGAGCCGCCACGCCTCCTGCTCCAGCTTGTCGGTGAGCCACTCGACGTAGTAGGAGCCCGCGAAGGGGTCCACGGTGTTGGCGACGCCGCTCTCCTCGGCGAGGATCTGCTGCGTGCGCAGGGCAATCCGCGCGGCCTTCTCGGTGGGCAGGCCCAGCGCCTCGTCCATGCTGTTGGTGTGGAGGCTCTGCGTGCCGCCCAGCACGGCGGCCATGGCCTGCACCGCGACGCGCACGACGTTGTTCTCGGGCTGCTGCGCCGTGAGCGTGCTGCCGCCGGTCTGCGTGTGGAAGCGCAGCATCCAGCTTCGCGGGTCCTTGGCGTGGAAGCGGTCGCGCATGATCTTCGTCCACATGCGGCGCGCCGCGCGGAACTTCGCGACCTCCTCCAGGAGGTCGTTGTGCGCGTTGAAGAAGAAGGAGAGCTGCCCGGCGAACTCGTCCACGTCCAGGCCGCGCCGCCGCGCCGCCTCCACGTAGGTGATGCCGTCCATGAGCGTGAAGGCCAATTCCTGCGCCGCGGTGGCGCCGGCCTCGCGGATGTGGTAGCCCGAGATGGAGATGGTGTTCCAGCGCGGCACCTCCTTCGCGCAGAACTCGAAGACGTCGGTGATGAGGCGCATCGACTGCTCGGGCGGGAAGATGTAGGTGCCCCGCGCGACGTACTCCTTCAGGATGTCGTTCTGCACGGTGCCGCCCAGCTTCGCGCGGGGGATGCCGTTCTTCTCCGCCACCGCGACGTAGAGCGCCAGGAGCACCGCCGCGGGCGCGTTGATGGTCATGGAGGTCGTGACCTTGTCCAGCGGGATGCCGCCGAAGAGCGTCTCCATGTCCTCCAGGCTGCTCACCGCGACGCCCACCTTGCCCACCTCGCCCTCCGCGATGGGGTCGTCGGAGTCGTAGCCGATCTGCGTGGGCAGGTCGAACGCCACCGAGAGGCCCGTCGTGCCGTGGGCGAGGAGGTAGCGGTAGCGCTTGTTGGACTCCGCCGCGCTGCCGAACCCCGCGTACTGGCGCATCGTCCAGAGGCGGCCGCGGTACATGGTGGGCTGCACGCCGCGCGTGAACGGGGGCTCGCCGGGGAAGCCCACGTCGCGCAGTTGGTCCTCGCCCTTCACGTCCTCGGGCGTGGCCAGGGGCGGGACGGGGATGCCGCCGCCCGTGCGGAACTCGGGCTGACGCTCGGGGACCTTGCGCTTGGCGGGCCCGTAGGTCTTCTCCTCCCAGCGCTTCTTGCCGCTCATGAGGGCCGGACTCTGCGGCCCCCACATGAAGCTGCCCTCTCCCTTAGGTCTCCGCCGCGTGCGCGTCCTCGCGCGCCTTCGCGTCGGTCCAGGCGGAGAGGCGCGAGCGGAACGCGTACCAGGGCGCCGCGCCGAACGCGCCGCCGTAGAAGGCGATCCACGCGGCCAGGAGCGCGCGCGCCGCGGCGAGCTTGCCCGTCTGCGCGAACTCCAGCCACTCGTCCCAGGCGAGGCCGCACGCGACGGCGAGGAGCGCCCCGCTCGCCAGCGTCTCGAAGACGGGCCACGAGCCCGCGCGGGCGCCGCGGCGCTTCTCGGTGCGCGTGAACGCCATGGGGATGCGCAGGACGCCCTTGGTGGCGCCCCACGCGTTGCTCAGCTTCACCGACATCCAGAGGCCCAGGACGCCCAGCGTGGCGCGGGCCGTGCGGTCCACCGAGCGGCGCAGCGCGACGTGGAGGCGCACGACGCCGTCGAAGAGCAGGAAGAACGGCACGAGCGCGAGGAGCAGCACCTCGTCGGCGTGCTGCGTCATGAGGTGCATGCCCAGGAGGTCCGCGACGCCCAGGATGAGGAGCATCGCGGCCATGAGGAGCATGACCGCGCCGTCGAACCAGTGCAGGCTCCCCACGAGGAAGTCCGCCTTCTGGCGGAACGTCATCTTGGAGCGCGTCATGCGCTTCGCGTGCCCGCGGAGGATCTGCCCGCCACCGTAGGCCCAGCGGTGGTGCTGCTTGCGGAACGACTCGTAGCTCGCGGGGATGAGGCCGCGGCCGTAGGTGCGGTTGACGTAGAGGGAATGATAGCTGATGCCGATGACGCGGATGGAGAGCTCCGAGTCCTCGCAGAGGTACGCCTCGCCCCAGGCGCCGGCCTCCTCCAGCGCGGCGCGGCGCAGGATGCCCATGGTGCCGCAGAAGATGATGGCGCCCTCCTCGTTGCGGCTGGGCATGACGGCGCGGTAGAAGAACGCGTCCGCGACGTGATATCTCCGGGTGATGAACGACTCGTCCGCGTTGCGGTAGTCCTGGGGCGTCTGGAGGAAGCCCAGCTTGGGGTCGACGAAGTAGCCCACCGTCTCGCGCAGGTACGCCGGGTCCACCTGGTAGTCCGCGTCCACGACGGCGATGAGCTCCACCTCGGGGGGCGTCGCCTTGAGCGCGTCGTTGAGCGCGCCGGCCTTGAAGCCGCGGCGGTCCGTGCGGTGGAGGTGCTGGACGCCGTGCTGCGCGCAGAAGCCCGCAAGGCGCGCGACGGCGGCCTCGTCCGTGGAGTCGTCCAGGAGCATGATCGTCAGCCGCTCGCGCGGGTAGTCCACCGCGAGGATGCTGCGCAGCGTGTCCTCCACGAGCTCGGGGGGCTCGTTGAACGCCGCGACGTGGAACGCGACGCGGGGCACGTAGTAGGAGGAGAAAGGCTGGTCGTCGCTGCGCCGCGACCAGCGCTTGCGCGACGCGATGTCCAGCGCGTAGAAGGCGTGCACCGCGGCGAGGGCGAGGCTCGCCGTCTCCGCGACGAAGAGGAGGACCGAGAAGGGGAGCCCCTGGGCCGGCACGCGGGGGAGCGCCACCGTCGCCTCGTGGAGGACGTAGCCCGCGACGACGGAGACGACGGCCACGTAGGAGGCGACGCCGTAGGAGCGCCACGAGCAGCGCGCGAGGAGGAGGCCCGCGCACGCGCCCAGCGTGATGCATGCGAACTCCGCGAAGCTCAGGGACGCCAGCGCGCGCGAGGCCAGCAGGGCGACGGCGTGGCGGTTGAGCGCCGTCGCGGGCCAGCTGGCCATGATGTAGCCCAGCACGAACACGCAGAGGCCCATGAGGGCGCCTGCGATGGAGCCGAACAGGATTTGGAAGGCGCGGCGGAGCATCAGAACCAGACCTCGAACTCGCATGCTGGCGCGCCGGACGTGCGGCAGTGGACCTCGTGCGCGATGGCGGTGCGCCCCAGCGCGCGCGTGAACGCGGTCTCGATGAAGCCGCACTCGAACGCGCACCCTTCGACGCCTTGCGTCGAGGGGCCCTCGCGCCCGCAGCCGCGGCAGGAGTAGAGGTTGACCTTGAGGAAGCCGGGGAGCGCGCGCACGATGCGCGGATCGCCCATCTCGGTCTCCACCATGCGGTCGAGGACGTGGTCGAGCGTCTCGGCCCCCGCCCGCGCGCCCGCGGCGCGCCCGCGCTCGAACTCCAGGTCGCGCGGCCCGCGGTACGCGTCGCGGGGCGCCGCGTCCTCCATGCGGACGCGCGTGTGGACGCTGCGCGCCTTGGGCGGGTCGGGGGCGGGCGCCTCCAGGGCCGAGCCGAAGAGGGCGACGAGCCCCACGGCGGTCATGACCAGCACTCCGCCAAGCACCAGCAGGAGGCCGGGGCTCACGCCGCCGGGCAGGAGCTGGCGCTGGAGCAGCCACGCGAGCGCGCGCAGCGAGAGCCTGACGACGCCCGCCAGCGCGACGCGCCCCGAGGCGGTCGCGAGCAAGGGGAGGCCCAGGGCGAGGACGATGAGCAGGAGCGCGAGGCGGAGTTGCCGTCCCATCCGGCGCCGCGGCCTCCCTGTCATTCGACCTACGTTATGGATCGGACGTCGAAGGAACGGCGGGAGCCCGAAAGCGATTTGAGGGATCAGCCGTCATCGGCAGGCATGCGACCCACGCCCCTCCTTGCTCTTCTGGTGGCGGCCATGGCGCTCGCCGGCTGCGCCTCGTCGCCGGCCGCTCCCGCGCCGGGCCAGGAGGCCAGCGGCGGCGTGCCCACGACGAGCCCCGCGAAGCCCACGACCGGCGCTCCGCCGGAGGGATCGCCCGAGACCCCCGTCTTCCTCCTCAACCGTTCGTTCGACTCCGCCTCGGCGCCTTTCGCGCAGGACTTCCAGGTGCCCAAGGCGGGCTGGCTCTGCATCGACGCCAACATCACGCGCGCGGCGGGCGACGCGGCGGTCACCATCGTCGACCCCTCGGGGAACCCCACCACCATCGCGTCCACGCGCGACGGCACGCTGAACAACGAGACCATCCTGGCCAACGACTTCGCCAGCACCTGGCACGTCCGCCTCGACCTGTCGGGCTTCAGCGGCTCCATCGAGGTCAACGTCACGCAGATGGGATAGGCGCCAGCGCGGAGGGCACGCGGCCCGGCTGCGCCAACTCCAGGAGCCAGTGGCCGATCCCCGCGACGCCCTGCATGAGGCCCGGGTGCGCGTCCACGAGCGCGCCCGTGGGCCAGCCGCGCCACGGCTCGCCCGCCTGATATCGTTCCATCCCCCAGCGCGCGACGGCGCGGGAGCGCGCGAGGGCGCCCGGCTCGCCCAGGGCGTCGTCCATGGCGTGGAGGCAGGCGGCCACGCCCGCGACGCCGCAGCAGAGGTGGAACAGCTCGCCGGGCCGCTCCAGCAGCCAGTCGAGCCGCGCCTGGGCCTGCGCGCGCAGCGCGCGGGAGGGCTCGCCGGCCAGCGCCCGCGCGAGGCCCATGCCCGGCGCGCCGTGGCACCACGTCTCGCGCTCGCGGGGGAGTGCCTCCTCGCGAAGGAACGCCTCGCGCGCCGCCTCGCGCGTCTCGGGGAAGAGGGAGAGCGCCCACGCGGCGCCCGAGAGCCCGTGGCTGAACCCCGCGGCCTCGACCTCCGGAGCGCGGCGCGCCACCTCGCGCGCCAGCGAGAAGGCGACGTCGGGCTCGGAGCGCGCGAGGAGGCCGGCCGCGCCCGCGCTCCCCTGCATGAGGTCCCAGCCGTGGGCGCGCCGGCGCGTCGCCAGCACGGAGCGGCGCAGCGCGCGGCCGCGGGAGGGCTCGCCCAGCGCGAGGGCGACCTCGTCGGCGGCCCACGCGACGCCCAGGGCGCCCAGGTAGGGGCCCAGGCGCCACGCGCCGCCCGTCTGCGCGGCCACGAGGGTCTTCGCGCGGTCCTCGTGCCACGCGTGCTTCAGCGCGTGCGCGAGGGCGCCCTTCGCCGCGCGCCGGTGGCGCCGCTCGCCGGTTGCGCGGGCGAGGCGCGCAAGGAACATGGCGACGCCCGCCGTCCCCGAGTGGACGCTGGACTCCAGCGTGAAGGCGAAGGGGCCGCCGTGGGGACCGGGCTCGCGGTGCGCCGCGATCCAGGTGCAGCGCTCTGCGTGCCAGATCGCGCGCTCCGCGAGCCAATCGCCAATGGCGCTGGCTTCCGCGAGGAGCGTCTCCTCCTCGCCCATCAGGCGCCACCCCAGGGGATCTCGCTCCGGCCGGGCGCAAGGTGCGGCGCGTCGAGGCCGGCCTTGCGGAGCTCCTCCTCCATGGCGGCGAGGCGGTCGCGCCCGTCGCGCTGCGCCGCGAGAAGGCCCTGCGCCGCGAGGCGGCAGCGGTGGAGGCCGAAGCTCTCGCCGCCGCCCGGGTCGTCCGCCAGCGCGACGCCCTTGGCCACGGGGCGCGCGAAGGCCGGCGTCCCGGGGCGCAGCCAGGGGGCGAGCGCGCGGCAGAACGCGGCCAGCGCGGGGTCGCCCATGGACTCGCGCGGCGCGTAGAGCACGGCCGCGTCGCAGCGCACGAACTGGCCCGGGTCGTTGAGCACCTTGAAATGATAGCTCAAGCCCTGCTCGTCGAGAAGGCGCAGCGCGCGCACGGCTGGCAGCGCGCCCTCGCGGCAGAGGTGCCAGTAGGCGCGCGCGGTGCCGGGCGTCGAGGGCGCGTGGGGCTTCGCCCCCGGCGCGTGGTGCCAGCCCAGGTCCGGGTCCTGCCGCGGCGCGGGGCGCGCCTGCGCCAGCGCGCGGGCCATGGCGTGGGAGAGGAGGCGCTCGCGCGCGGGCGCGCCCTCCTTCGCGGGCGCGCCGCCGCGCACGTAGAAGCGGTCGTAGAGGAGGCGCGCCGCGCCCGCGACGTCCAGGGGAATGCGCTCGTCGAGCCAGCGGAACGTCGTCGCGTCCTCGAAGGCCGCGGCCTGGGCCAGCGCGGCGAGCGCGCTCACGCGTCCCACCCCAGGAGGCGCGCCGCGGAGGCCTGCGGGTCGCGGTGGGCCTCCGACGCGAGGCGCGCGGCCAGGAGGGGCAGGCGCGGCCGCTGCGCCGCCGCGGGGAGCGCCTCGTAGGCGTGGACTGCCAGGAGGAGCGGCAGGAGGCGCAGCACCGCGGGGCGGAGGTCGTCCACCGGCACGCGGGCGCGGGTGGCGTAGGCGCGCTCCATCTCCGCCGCGGCGGCGCGCCAGGTCTCGGGGCCGAAGCGCGCGGTGGCGGCGAAGCGCGCGGGGTCGTCCGCGTCCTCCGCCGCGCCTTCCACGAGCCAGAAGCGGACGTGCTCCGCCAGGGCGTAGCCGAGGTCCCACGCGGGGTCGCCGCGGCGCGCCATCTCCCAGTCCACGAGGCGCACGTTGAGGTCGCCCCCCGGGCCCGCGCCCGCGGTGAGGAGGAAGTTGTCCCAGCGCGCGTCGCCGTGGACCAGCGCGTTGCCCGCGGGCAGCGCGTGGGTCCAGAGGGCTTCGCCCTTCAGGGCGTCGCGCAGGGCGGCCGCGTGGGGGTCGGCCTTCGCGCGGCGCTCCAGGGCGGCGGGGATGCCCAGCGCCGCGGGCCCTTCGCGCGGCAGGAAGCGCAGGCGGCCCTCCCGCGCGGCGCGCTCGCCGGCCACGCGCACGCGGGCGAGGACGTGGCCCACGGTGCGGGCGGGCTCCAGGGGGAAGACGCCCGGCTCGCGCGTCTGGGCGTAGCGCAGCAGCGTCGTCGCGGGGTGGACGAGCCCCGTGGCGAGGAGCGCGTGGCGGCGCTCGAAGCGGAGGAAGCGCGGCGTGACGCGGCGCAGCGGGGCCAGCGTCGGCTCGCGCGCGATGGCGCGCAGCACGGCGGCCTCGCGGGCGAGCCCGTCCGCCAGCTCCGGGCTCGCGGGGTCCATGGCTTGCTTGAGGAGGACCCCCTCGCGGCCGGGCACGAGGACCTTCACGTTGCGGTTGCGGCGCGTGTAGTCCCTCGCCTCGACGCGGTCGCCCTGCGCGTCCACCACGGCGCGCGCCGGCACGAGCTTCCGGCCGATGAGCCAGGGCACGGCGCCGGAGAGCGTCAGCTCCACGGGCGCGCGAGGGCGGGGGCGGGAGATGAACCCATCCACGAGGAAACCGCGGTGAAGCGGAAGCCTTGATGCTCCGCCCTGGTCATCTTGGCGTGGAGGCCTGAGACGTGAAGCTCACCACCCAGGACATCGACGCCATCGAGAACCGCGCCCCCCGCCCGAGCCAGGCGACGCCCACCGGCTGCTACTTCGGCACCGGCTGCTTCCTCTACTCGCTGAGCAAGTAGGCAAAAACGCCGGGGGCCGGCGCCCCCCATTTTTTTCTTAGTGCAGGCTGTAGGTGAAGCACGCGCTGCCGAAGTAGCAGCCCGTGAGGGGCGGGATCGCCCGGTTGACGGGCATGGTCTCGATGCTCTCGATCTCGGAAGCCTTCAGCGTCTTGGGCATGTCCTGCACTCCAAGCCGGCGGGGGCCGGCGGCGAGGGAACGGGAGGAGCGCCCATGAAGGCGTCGCCTTCCCCGCCGGGAGGGACCGGACCCGTCCAGGCGGCCGTTTCTTCCCCGGAAAGTGAAACGGGAGCCCAAACCTTCTTTTCGAGGCCGCCCGGTGGGACGACCATGCGCGACGCGTACGTCGTCGGCGTGGGCGCCACGCCCTTCGGCAAGCTCGACACCACCCTGCGCGAGTCCGCGGTGCTCGCCGCCCTGGAGGCCATCGACCAGGCGGGGATCGATCCGGGCCTGCTGGAGGGCGCGTTCGTGGCCAACGCCCTGGGCATGGCCGAGCGGCAGGGCCACCTGGGCCCCCTGGTCATGACGAGCCTGGGCATCCCCGAGAAGCCGGCCTCCACCATCGAGGCGGCGTGCGCGTCGGGCGCGTCGGCCTTCCGCGAGGCCTACGTCAACGTCGCGGGCGGCTTCGCCGACGCCTACCTCGCCGTGGGCGTGGAGAAGGTCAGCGGCATCGACAGCATCACCGCGACGGGCTACTTCGCCTACGCGTCCGACTACGTGTACGAGGGAAGCTGCGGCGCCTCCTTCCCGGGCCTCTACGCCACCATCGCGCGGGCGCACATGAAGCGCTTCGGCACGACGGAGGAGGACCTGGCCCGCGTCGCGGTGAAGAACCACGAGAACGCGCTCCTGAACCCCAAGGCGCACCTCAAGAAGAAGATCAGCGTGGAGGACGTGCTCAAGAGCACCGTCGTCTCGACGCCGCTGAAGATGTTCGACGCGTGCCCGTTCAGCGACGGCGCGGCGGCAGCCATCGTCACAACCAAGGAGATCGCGCAGCGCCTGGGCGGCCCCATGGTCCGCGTCGCGGGCGTCGGCCGCGCGGGCAGCCTCGCGGCGCTCCCCGACCGCAGCGACCTCACGAGCCTCACGGGCACCAAGGTTGCCGCGGCGCAGGCGCTCAAGCAGGCCAAGCTGGGCGTCGCCGACGTGGACTTCTTCGAGCTGCACGACTGCTTCACCATCGCGGAGCTGGTCGCCATGGAGGACCTGGGCCTCGCGGCGCCGGGCAAGGCGGCCGCCATGGTGCGCGACGGGCAGACCGCGCGCCACGGCGACGTCCCCATCAACGCCTCCGGCGGCCTCAAGGCCAAGGGGCACCCCGTCGCGGCCACGGGCCTCGGGCAGGTCTACGAGCTCTACAACCAGATCACGGGCAAGGTCGGGGGCGAGCGCCAGCTTCGCGGCGTGAAGACCGGCCTCTCCCACAACGTGGGCGCCACAGGCGGCAGCGTCGCGGTCACGATCCTCCAGGGGGAGAACTGAATGGCGGAGGCGGCGACGCGCCACGTCATGACGCAGAAGGAGCAGAAGGACGCCGCCAAGGAGGGCAGGCTCCTGGCGTGGCAGTGCGCCCGGTGCGGCCACAAGAGCATCACGCCCATGTACGTCTGCCCCCTGGACAAGGGCCGCGACATCACCACCGCGCAGCTTCCCAGCACGGGCGTCGTCGAGGCGTACACCATCCAGAAGCTCATCGCGCCCGAGGAGTTCCTCAACGACATCCCCTTCGCGTTCGTCGTGGTGCGCCTGGACGACGGCACGCACGTCTCCGGCATGGTGCTGGACGTGAACTCGGAGCGCGACCTGCCCCCCGGCAGCAAGGTCAAGCACGCGCCGTCGTACAAATCGGTCTACCTCTTCGAGAAGGCGTAGCGATGGCCGCGCCCAACACGTTCAACCTGCCCGCCGAGACCCTCGCCTCGTGGGCGTCGCGCGTCGCGGGCTTCCGCGGCCAGAAGTCCGTGGACGAGGTGCTCCGCGAGATGGAGGGCGCCGCGCAGAAGGCCGGCCCCGACGGGAAGGTCGCCCTCTCGCGCCACCAGCTCTGGACGTGGGGCGAGTCGCTCCAGGGGCTCAGCGCGAAGCTGCCCCTTGCTGGCGCCGACGCCGCGCGCGGCCTCGCCGCCGAGATCCGCGGCATCCTCTCCGGGCAGCCCGTCGCCGCGCCCGCGCCGACGCCGCAGGCACCCTCCCTCGCGACGGGCCTCTCGTGGGAGACGCCCAAGGCGCCCGCCGCCGCGGCGCCCCCGCCCGTCACCTACGTCAAGCCCGCGCCCGCGGCCAGCGACCTCGTGCGCCTCGTGGCGGACCGCGACCTGGGCTCCGCCGTGCAGGGCATGATCCGCGGCGCCAAGCAGGAGATCCTCGTCCTCTCGCCCTGGCGCGGCGGCATGGACACGCTGCTCAACGACCTCGTGGCCGTCCCGCCCGCGGTCGCCATCCGGCTCATCACGCGCGCGCCGCAGCCCGACGACCCCGCGTACCACCGCGCGCTGGCGGACCTGCGCCGCCGCGGCGTGGACGTCGCCGTCTCGCCCTACGTCCACACGCGCATGGTCATCGTCGACGCGCAGACGCTCCTCCTGGGCGCCGCCAGCATCCCGGGCCCCACGGTGGGCTACTCGCGCGAGGTGGCCATCCTCACCACGGACCCCCGATCGGTGGCGGATGCGCGGCTGCACTTCGCCAACGTGCAGCGCGACGTGCGCGGGCCCGTGTAGCAGGTCGTCGGCGGCGCCGCAGCGCCGCTACCCGAGGGGGTTTCAGGGGGCGCAGCCCCCTGACGTGAACGCCCCGTCCCAGCAGACGACCGAGACGTCAGGGGGCTGCGCCCCTCGAACCCCCCGCTTTTGGCGCGGCCGCCGAAACGCTAACCCGGCCCCGCCCCAAGGAGCAGCGCCGAGAGGACCGTTCCGCGGTCCAGATGCACGGTGGACTGGTCGGTGCGGGCCACCGTCGTGCGCTCGTCCACGTCCAGGACGTCCTCCGCCCGCGTGGGCATGCCGTTGTCCTTCATGGCGATGGCCAGCAGGGCGTGGTCCACGGGCAGGCGCACGTCGCGGGAGTCGGAGCCGCTGTCGCTGGAGCGCAGCGTCGAGTTGGCGAGGTCTCCCACGGACGCGCTGCCGTTGGCGCGGAGCAGGGGCAGGGCGGCCTTCGCGGTCGCCGGGGTGAGGGAGACCGACTGGACGACGCGCGGGTCCGGGTGCGCGGCGGCGAGGTCCCGCGTCGCGCTGCTCCCGGTCGCCACGTCCCGGTACGAGACGAGGGCGTGGGGATCGAGGGCGAAGCCGTTGGCCAGGAGCGCGAGGCCGCCCGCGGCCGTCTCGTCGGGGAGCGACGCGCGGCGCGAGAGCGCGTCGGAGGTCGTGTACGTCACGTCGCGCGTGAGCAGGTCCGAAAGCGCGCCCTGCGTCGGCGCGACGCCCAGCGTGAGCGCGCTCAGGACGTTCTCCACCGGCACGTCGACGCGCTGCGACGAGACGGTCGTGCGCGCCCGCGAGGAGTCGCTCTGCGCGAGGTCGCTCACGTTGAAGGGGACCCCGCTGGCGCGGGAGAGCGCGAGGGCGTTCTCCACCGTGGTCTGGTCCAGGGACACGTTCTGGGCCGAGGTGGCGTCCCGCGAGTAGGCGCGATGCGCGTCGGAGAGCGCGTCAAGGGCGCCTCCCGCAGGGATGCCGGTGGGCTCGTGAGCGCGGACCTCGGTGGCCAGCGGGTCCGCGGGGAGCGCCAGCGGGGAGGCGAGGGACGCGGGCGCCAGGAGCAGGAGAAGGAAGGCCAGCCCGCTCGCCCATGCGGGTGCGACGCGCGCGGCGCTGGCCATGGGACCCCCCGTGCGGGGGCGGCAACGGAAGAAGCTTCTCGCCCGATGGCTCAGGAGCGGAGCTCGTCCAGCGTCGTCGTGCGCTCCGCGAAGGCGTTGTGCTTGTGGATGCTCTCCTCGGCCTCGCTGCGGGCGACGACCAGCGTGTCGCCGGGCAGGCGGGCGTACCGCGTCGTCACGGCGTGCAGCATCTCGCGCACCACGTCCTCCACGAATCGCGGGTTCTCGTGGGCGTGCATCACGAGGGCGGTCTCGTCGCCGCGCTTGAGAAGCTCGTAGGTGGGCGCGGAGAGCGAGGCCTCGGCGATGTCGATGAGCTCGTCCGCCTCCACGCTGTGGCCCGCGGGCGTCTCCACGATGAGCGTCGCCACGTTGCGCTGGTTGTGCGTGATGGTGGGGAAGCCCTCGACCGCGTGCCCCTTGCTGGCGAGGATGGCGCGGCTGCCCTCCATCGCGCACGGGCAGGCGCTCATGCCGATGACCTCCACGCCGATGGTGCGACGCTCGGCGCCCTCGCGCGTCGCGGTGGCGCTGGCGACCAGCTGATAGCGCTCCAGCGTGGGGGCCTGGTTCTGCGGCGTGCGGCGCTCGCGGAAGTAGTCCGCGCTGACGTGCGCCTCGGCCTCGGCGGCGTACTCGTGGCGCTCCAGGAGGGCGTGCACGATGCCGCTGGCCAGGTCCTCCAGGGAGGCCGTCTCCTTGCGGACGTGCTCGTCGATGACGCGGTTCACGACCTCGATGTTGCGGCTCATGTGCGTGCCGCGCTGCTCGGCGGGGAGGTCCACGAAGACGTCGAACGTGCCCACGAGGTGGTTGGCGCGGCCGTGGCGCGCCACGCGCAGGGGCTTCACGACGCCCGTCACGCCCACGCGGGTGAGGCGGAAGGGTCGCGGCGCCCGGTGGGCCTGCACGTCGGGGAGCTTCATCGGCTTCGCCTATGGGGCGTCCCATGATGAAGGTGACTCACCTCCTTGCGCGCCCTTTTCCGCCATCCCCCCTTTCGCGCCGCGTGGACGTGGTGGTCATCGGCGGCGGCGCGGCGGGCTTCTTCGGCGCCCTGCGCGCCGCGGAGGGGGGAGCGCGCGTCGTCCTGCTGGAGGCCACGCAGTCGCCGCTCCAGAAGGTGCGCATCTCCGGGGGAGGACGCTGCAACGTGACCAACGCCGCGACGGACCCCGCCGTGCTGGCCACGAAGTACCCGCGCGGGGGCAAGGAGATGCGCGGCGCGCTCTCGCGCTTCGGGCCGCGGGAGACCATGGCGTGGTTCGAGGCGCGGGGCGTCAGGCTCAAGGCCGAGCCCGACGGGCGCGTGTTCCCGACGACGGACGACTCGGCGACCATCGTGGACTGCCTCCTCTCGGAGGCGCGGCGCCTGGGCGTCGAGGTGCGCACCGGCGCGCGGCCCTCGGGGATCGCGCGCACGCAGGAGGGCTACCGGCTCGCGTTGAAGGAGGGCCCCCTGGACGCGCGCGCCGTGCTCCTCGCCAGCGGCAGCAACCCCAACGGCCTCGCCCTCGCGGCGAGCCTGGGGCACAAGCTCGTGCCGCCCGTGCCCAGCCTCTTCACGTTCGAGGTGAAGGACCCTCGCCTCGACGGGCTCGCGGGCGTCTCGGTGGAGCGCGTGCGAGCGAAGGCCCTCGTGGGGAGCGAGACGTTCGAGCAGGAGGGGCCGCTCCTCGTCACGCACTGGGGGCTCTCCGCGCACGCGGTGCTGAGGCTCTCGGCGTGGGGCGCGCGGGCGTTCCACGACGCGGGCTATCGCGCGAAGCTCGTCGTCGACTGGCTGCCGGACCTGCCGGAGCCGGCGCTGCGCGACCGCGTCCTGAGGCTGCGCGAGCACGAGGCGCGCGGCACGCTGGGCGCGCACCCGGTGGCGACGGAGATCCCGCGCCGCCTGTGGGATCGCCTCGTCGAGGCGGCCGGAGGGGACCCGTCGCTGCGCTGGGGCGAGGTGCCCAACCGCGGCGTGCAGGCGCTCCTGGACCAGCTCAAGCGGAGCGCCTTCGAGGTGACCGGCAAGGGGCCCTTCCGCGAGGAGTTCGTCACCGCGGGCGGCGTCGACCGGCGCGAGGTGGACTGGCGCACGATGGAGAGCCGCGTGGCGCCGGGCTTCCACGTCGCGGGCGAGGCGCTGGACGTGGACGCGCTGACGGGGGGCTACAACCTCCAGTGCGCGTGGACCACGGGCTGGATCGCGGGATCGCACCTCGCGCAGGCCCGCTCGTGACACGGAT
Organism: Pseudomonadota bacterium; assembly: GCA_021325135.1. Classification (GTDB taxonomy): domain Archaea; phylum Thermoplasmatota; class SW-10-69-26; order JACQPN01; family JAJPHT01; genus JAJPHT01. The sequence continues at coordinate 73,580 of JAJPHT010000004.1, forward strand.
TGTCACTGTTAGTCTTGGCTTTGTTCGATCTCACAACACGTTGAGGAGGCCTCTACGGATCGTGGCTCGTCTTGACGAGTCCGATTGGGGCGGAATGTCCGATTCTCCTCGACTCGACTGGACCCGCCAGAAGCTATCGTTCGGAAGTGTGCATCAGATCAGGGATTGGATGCCTGCCCACTCGTCTTATGCACTTGGAGCGGATTGCGAGGGCACCTGGAGGCTGGACCCTTCGCGACCGTGGGCGAAGGGTCCCCAGGGGAGTGTTAGAGAATGAATCTGAGAATCGTCTTCCCGATCGGGATCGTAGCTGCGCTCGTGCTCTCCTCGCTGGGAGGCGCCGCGCCCTCCGCGACCGTCACGCTCAACGGAAACCTCTCGCCGCTGCTCGCAAGCGCGGTCGACCTTGGCCCCGCGCCTGGCGCCGGCGTCATCGAGATCGTCTGGTCGCTCCAGCTGCGCGACCAGGCCGGCCTGGACCAGTTCCTCGCGGACGTCCAGAACCCCGAGAGCCCCGTCTACCACCAGTTCCTCACCCAGGACCAGTTCAACGCGCGCTTCGCGCCCGCAGCGGACACGGAGCAGGCCGTCATCGCCTACCTCCAGGCCCAGGGCTTCACCATCACGCAGACGTTCTCCAACCACCTGCTGGTGGCCGCCCAGGCGCCCGTCGCCACGGTGGAGAAGACGTTCAACGTGCAGATCGACTCGGTGCTCCTCAACGGCGAGCTGGGCTACGCGGCCCTCAACGAGCCCACCGTCCCCGGCGACCTCGCCGCGGCCACCGTGGGCATCCTCGGCCTTGACAACCTCGGCCGCGTCCACCACATGGACAACCTCGGCACCAACTGCTGCTACTTCTCGCCCCGCGACCTGAACAACTTCTACAACGAGGACCACAACGGCGCCCACACGGGCTCCGGCCAGACGGTGGTCATCGTCGGCGCGTACGACTTCAAGACCACGGACTTCTCCGCGTTCAACACGCAGATGGCCCTCTCGAACCCCTCCGTCACCCGCGTCTGCGCGGGCGGCACGCTGGGCGTCTCGGCCGGCTGCAAGTTCAGCAGCGTCGGCTCGAACTCCATCGAGATCAGCCTCGACATCGAGTACGCCCACGGCACGGCGCCCAGCGCGGGCCTCGTCTCCGTCATGGCGAAGTCCACGGCCCTCACCGACTTCACGACGGCGTACAACAACGTCGTGACGAACAACTACGGCCACTCGGTCTCCACGAGCTGGGGCCTCTGCGAGCAGTCCATGGCCGCGGCGACCCGCTCCTCGGACGACAGCATCTTCGCCAACGCCGTCTCCATCGGCCAGTCCTGGTTCTCCGCCTCGGGCGACTCGGGCTCGACGGACTGCAGCGGCGCGACGGGCGTCGACTACCCCGCGTCCACGACCAACGTCATGGGCGTCGGCGGCACGCACCCCACCTGCCCCTCGGGCAGCTTCATCGCCAGCAACCCCGTCTGCAGCGGCTACGGCAGCGAGACGGGCTGGAGCGGCTCGGGCGGCGGCGACTCCGTCTACTACGCGAAGCCCTCCTGGCAGACGGGCTGCAGCGTCCCCTCGGGCAACCGCCACGTCCCCGACGTGAGCCTGGAGGCCGACACGACCCCCGGCAACCTCGTCGCCTACAACGGCGGCTGGTACGCGGTGGGCGGCACCTCCGACGCCGCGCCCCAGATGGCGGGCATCTTCGCGGCCCTCAACGCCGCGAAGGGCGGCAGCGGCCTGGGCAACCCCGGCACGCGCCTCTACGCGCTCTGCGCCGGCAACTCGTTCCACGACGTGACGTCGGGCTCCAACGGCGGCTTCTCGGCCGGCGCGGGCTACGACCGCGTCACCGGCATCGGCTCCATCAACGAGGGCAACCTCATCACGAACTACTGAGCCCCGTCCGCGGGCTGCGGCCCGCTCTCTTTTTTCTTCTTTTCTTGCCCCAGCCCGGGGGCTGCCGCTCCCAGGCCCCCCGCGAGTCCTCGCGGGGGGATGGACGAACGCGGCAGCCCCGGAGAGCCTCTCGGCGCCGCGCTCCACAAGTCTACGTCGCGCCCAGAACGGTTAAGTCCGGCTCACGGGCATCTGGCCGGCAGGAGGCTCGAAGTCCTTGTCCACGCCCCGGGGCGCCCGCCTTGCGCCCGTCCTTCTTCTCGCCCTCGCCGTCGTGCTCGGCGGATGCATCGGCAAGCCGGGGGGCGGCCAGAAGCCCGTCGCCACGACGCCCACCACCGTGAACCAGACCAGCTTCGACCTCCCCGACCAGCGCGGCAAGTCCAACGCGGCGACCGAGACGAACATCACGGAGAAGGGCGCGGGCGGCGTCGAGCACAAGCACGACTACTGGAAGGGGCGCGAGCAGGTCGTCGTCTTCCAGGGCGACGTCGTCCCCGAGATCTTCCCCTTCTTCCCCGAGGGGCAGGGCTCCACCCCCAAGGGCGTCTCCTACGTCATCCTCCCCAACACGTCGCTGGTCTACGAGGGCGCGACGAAGGTCTCCATCCTCGCCAAGACGCCCACCGTGAAGGGCACCGCGGAGCCTTCGCCCCCCAAGCTCACCTTCTCCTACCGCACCGCGGCGGACAACGCGTGGCGCTCCGGGGGCGAGCTGACCTACGACAAGGCCATCGACATCCCCGTGAAGGCGGCCGAGACGGACATGCCGCACTCCACCCAGAGCCTCTGGAACTTCCGCATCCTCTTCGACCGCCCCGCCTTCGACGAGGCCGTGAACGTCACCGTCACCGCGTACCGCGGCGGCGACATCGTCAACTGGCCCGGCCACCCCGACTTCTACCCCGACAACAAGACCGAGCGCGTCGTGTACGACGGCGACATGAAGACGCACGTCTACGGCTTCCCCCAGGACGGCTTCTACGAAGGGACCGAGGCGTGGTTCGCCCCCAGCAAGCTCATCAGCTACGGCACGGGCAGCCTCGACGTGTTCGTGAACGTCTCCTCGTTCAGCTCGACGCCCCCCATCCCCGCGACGCTCTACGAGCTCTACTTCCACAACGCGACGCGGCTGGGCATCGGGTGCTGCGACGGCGACCTCGCGCAGGACGCCGAGGGGAAGAACGACCTCAAGACGTACCACTTCCACCTCAACGTGACGCCCGACGGCATGGACGGCCCCTACCAGCCCGCGAGCCGCTGGGGCTTACACCTGGCGGCCGTGACGGGCGCGTTCAGCGACAGCACGTCCTACGACATCGAGTACCACATCAAGATCATCGCCCACAAGGGCGCGGACTCGATGCTGGGCATGACGATGTGAGGGGCGGTTGGGGTTCCCGTCTTTTTTTCTCTTGTCTTTCCAGGGGCTCCGCCCCGGGGAGACCCGAATCTCCGAATCACGAGGGGATTCATGGGCGGAGCCCGGGGGTGGTGGCAAAGCGGCCGCAAGCGCCTTGCAGGGGGCCGCGAAGGGTCCGGCATGGTCATCCGGCACGAAGCGAGCGAGTGGGTGCTCTACAGCCACGACGGGAAGAAGGTGCTCGGCCGCCACGCGACGAAGACGGAGGCCGAGGCCCATGAGAGGGCCATTCAGGTGCACAAGCGCGGCTGAAGGGGCCCCTCAGCCGTAGGGGAACGGCGGTGCGGGCGGGGCGGGGTCGCTGGCGTCGAAGCGCAGGGTGTAGAGGCCCGTCGTGTCCTCGTTCACCACGAGGGTCCCGTCGGGGAGCGCGTCCACCTGCTCGTCGAAGGGCAGGGTGTCCGTCTTCTCGGGCATGACGGGGCCGGGGATCGCGGGGAGGAAGACGCCGATGCTCGGGGGCGACTTGAGGAGCGAGGCGTTGCTCACGTCCGCGGCCCAGATGCCGGCATGATAGTCGCTGATGAAGAGGGTGCGGTTCACCAGCGCGAGGTAGTGGGGGCTGGCCTGGTACTCCACGGTCCAGACGCCGGTGTCCTCGGGGAGGTGCCACTCGCCCACCATCTTCAGCGACGCGACGTCGGTGTCGTCCAGGACGAACACCTGGCCGCCGGGCGTCTTGGTGTCGGTCTTCATGGGGCACTCCTGGCCCGCGAAGAGGTAGTGATGGCCGTCCCAGAGCGTCGGCGCGGGGAGCACCTCGTGGACCGCGCTGTGATAGCAGGGTCCATCGCCGTTGGGGTTCACGCCGAAGGGGTGCGGTGGCGTCCACTGGGCGACGAGCTGCGGCATCTGCGGGTCGCTCATGTCGAGGACGAGCACGCCGCCCTCCCAGTCCGCGACGTAGGCGTAGGTCTTGCCGTCCTTGGGGTGCTTCATCACGGCGACGTCGGTGTGGCCGTTGCGCACGGGGACCGTGGCGTTGCCGTCGGGGCCCATGCTGGCGGGCGGCGTGAAGTAGGTGGACATGCGCACGAGCTTGGCGCCCAGCGGCGTGTCCTCGATCTGGTCGAAGGCGAAGTAGCCCAGCGCGTGGACGCTGGTGGAGACGGGGGAGCCGGGCGGGCGCGGGGGGCCGCCAAGCTCGGAGCCGATGACCCACGTCACGTTGTCGACGCGGGCCGTGCTGACGCTGTGCAGGTTGCGCTCGGGCATGGGGTCCCAGTCGGCGAACTGCGGGTGCGCGGGGTCGCTCACGTCGATGAGGACGATGCCCGGCGCGAGCACGGCCTCCTCGGGGAGCGCGAAGCGCGTGGTCGCCTTGTCCGCGCAGAGGCTCCGGAAGCCCACCTCGGGCAGGTCGAGGGAGGCCACGGGCGTGCGCGTCTGCTGGTCGAAGGCGAGCACGACGTACTTGCCGTCGGGCGTGATGTCCGCGTCGTAGGAGCCCATCCCCTTGGCGTAGAACTCGCCCACCTTCTGCGGGTGCGCCGGGTCGGTCACGTCCACGAGCGCGAAGGTGAGGTCGTTCTGGAAGGCGTTCACGACGTCCAGCACGCGCCCGTCCGCGCGCTGCGCCCAGCCGCCGCAGCCGTAGCCGTAGGCAGGCTTGCCGCCGTAGTGGTCCGTGAGCAGCGGATCGTGCCCCAGCACGTGGAAGTTGGGCGTCGAGACGTTCTGGTGCTGCGCGATGTCGTGGTGGTCGTGCCCCTCATCGTGCTCCAGCGCCTTGGCGTACCAGTCCTGCGGCAGGCCCGCGGAGGGCGTCGACACCGTCTGGACCGAGCCGGCGGGCGCGCCGAGGCATCCGGCCAGCACGGCGGGCGCGGCGACGAGGAGGGCGATGGCGAGGACCCTGCGGGAGACGGGGAGCACGGGGGCAGCCTCGGCCGCGAGCACCCGAGGGAGGTCTTAACCGTTCTTGCAGACCCTTTCCTCCGGAGGCCTGATGCGGCCCGGGAGCCTCCGCGTCCCCCATGCGTGAGAGCGCGGGACCCCTCGGGCTCGAGGGGCAGGTCGTCATCGTCACCGGCGGCACGGGGGGCATCGGACGCGCGTGCGCCGACGCCCTCGCCCGCCAAGGTGCCCGCGTCGTCGTCACCAGCCGCCGCCAGGAGCACGTCGCGAAGACCGCCGAGGAGCTGCGCCAGGCGCACGGCGTCGAGGCCCTGGGCGTCGCGGCCGACGTCACCCGCATGGAGGACGCGCTGCGCGTCGTCGACGAGGCCCACCGCTGGGGCGGCCGCGTCGACGCCGTCGCCAACATCGCCGGCTACCCCTTCTCCCGCGAGATGTGGGACACGCCCCTCCACAGCGTGAGCCCCGAGAACGTCACGCGCTGGTTCGAGGAGGTCTGGCACGCCGACTTCCTCGGCGGCGTCCACACCACCCGCGCCGCGCTGCCCCACATGATGCGCCAGAAGCGCGGCGCCCTCGTCTTCACCAGCAGCACGCCCGCCATCACCGGCTACCGCGGCGCGCCCTACACCAGCGCCAAGGCCGCCATCCTCGGCTTCATGCGCGACATCGTCGTGGAGTACGGCCCCCACGGCATCCGCGCCAACGCCATCGCCCCCGGCAACATCCGCACGCCCGCCACGTACGAGAGCATGACCGAGGACGAGCGCTCCGCCGCCGCGGCCGAGGCGCCCCTCCAGCGCTGGGGCGAGCCGGAGGAGGTCGCCAACGCCGTCGCGTTCCTCCTGAGCGACCTCGCCAGCTTCGTCACCGGCCAGGTGCTCGTCGTGGACGGCGGCACCGTCAGGCGCTGACCCCAGGACGCGTCCGGCGCGCCGGGAGTCCTGGCCCCTCAAATACGTCCTCCGGGCAGAAGGGGGAGCATGGCGGCGCCGCGGATCCTGGTCGTGGAAGACGAACGAGTCCTGGCGGAAGGGCTCCGCTACCTCCTGGAGACCCAGATGCCCGGAGCGAAGGTCGACGTCGCGACGAGCGCCCACGAAGCGCTGGAGACCTTGCGCGCCGAGGCCGCCCGCGGACGCCCCTTCGATCTCGTCATCACCGATGAGCGCATGCCCCGCATGAGCGGCGTCCAGCTCCTCGCGCAGCTCCACGAGATCGCCCCTGGCGCCTCGGGCATGATGTTCACCGCCTACCCCGAGACCGTGGAGCGCGCGATGAAGGAAGGGCGCGCCGTGGCCGTCGTCATCAAGCCCGACTTCTCCACGCTCCTGGGCACGACGCGGGCGCTCCTCACCGCGCGTGCCGGAAAGGGCTCCGCCGCCTGAGGCCTCGCGCTTCAACGGTCCAGGAGCGCCGCGCCCACGCCGAGGACGCCGAACGCAAGCGCGTCCCAGGCATCGCCCAGCATCGCCAGGAGGACCGCGACGGTGCCCAGCACGATGAGGGCCGTGTGAAGCAGGGGGAGGACGGCGGGGTCCACGAGGGCATGGTTTGGCCTTCCGGGTGCGTCAAGGTTCGCAGATTCCGCAGGAAGATCGGATACGGGGCCCCCTCGACCGGCAGGGTGAAATCGCGCCAGCCGGGGCGGTCCTTCGGGGCCGCCCCGCGGCTTGTTTCTCACCCGCAGCCCGGCAGCGCGATGGGCTCCAGGCCCGCCTGCCCGGCGTACCCCAGGTGGGCGAGCCCGTGGAGGTCCTCCAGCGTGCGCAGGAGCGAGTAGTGGTTGTGGGGCGTGTCGTCGACGCCCGGCGCGAGGCAGGGCGCGAGGAGCACCGCGCCGACGCGGCCGCCGCCGGGGCCTGCGAGGCCCGGCGCGGGCGTGTTGAAGCCGGCCGGCTCGTTGCAGCACGCGGTGGCGTCGCTCACGCCGGCCTCGTCGAAGTTGATCACCAGGAGCCCGTCCTGCTGGTAGGCGGGCGAGGCGACGATGCGCGGGACCCACTCGCGAAGGAACGCCTCGATGCCCGCGTAGCCGCCGGGGCGCGAGGCGTTGGCGCAAACCGCGTCGTGGCCATCGCTGCACACGTCGGGCGTGATGAACGCGAGGCTGGGCGTCGTGGCCACGCTCTGGAGGTCGGTGGCGAGGAGGCCGAGGTCGACCACGTGCTGCGAGCAGGAGGCCTCGTCGTCGATGACGCTGTGGAAGTAGACGAACGGCTCGTGGCGCGTCGCGTACTGGTCGCTCGCGCTCTCGCCCTGCCACGTGTCCTGGGAGCCCAGCGGCTGGTGGCGGCACGAGGTGGGCGCGCTCCCAGGCGAGGCCGCCATGCTCTCCGCGTAGGCGCGCCACGGGAGGCCCGCGGCCTGCATCTGGTCGCCGATGGTCTTGACGCCCGCGGGGTAGACGCACCCCTGCCCGATGGCCTGGCCGTCGGTGGGGCCCGCCGCCAGGGGCGACGCGACGCCGACGAACTCGCCGTACACGGGGCAGTCGCCCTGCGTCTGGGGATTCGGCGCCTGGCCGCTCACCATGGAGACGTAGTTGTCCAGGCTCGCGTGGCCCGTGCCGTAGTACTGCGTGAGCAGCCGGCCCATGCTGGGGAGCGTGTGGGCCAGGTAGGGCGAGCCGGGGCTCGCGCCGAAGCTGTTGTCGTACCCTTCGTTCTCCAGCACGATGACGAAGACGTGGCCGATGCGCGGCGCCGCCGGCGGCGCGCCCGCGGCGGGGAGCGCGAAGGCGGGGAGGGCCACGAGAAGAGCGAGAAGAAGAAGGATTTTGCGGGGCATCGCCGCGCCCAGCGATGCAGCCCGCGATGACGGCTTCGGAGGGAGTCCTCGGCGCGCTCCGGAGCCCTCGGAAGCTCGCCTCAGCGCAGGGGCTGGCCGTTGGCGTCCATGGCGTTGATGAACGTCTCCTCCTTCTGGACGACGCTGGCCGGGATGGGCACGTAGTTGAGCCCGGCGTTGAGCTGCTGGCCCTCGTGCACGGCGTACCACAGGAACGCCGCGACGGCCTTGCCCTTGGCGGCGTCGGCCTGGTGCTGGTGGACCAGGAGCCACGAGACGAGGCTGATGGGGTAGCAGCCGTCGCAGCCCTGGTTGGTCACGCTGCCGCGGAGCTTCGCGTCGAAGGCGCCGGCCGCGACGGCGGTGTCGACGGCCTTGGCGACGGCGTCGGCGGTGGGGCCCTCGAAGTTGCCGGCGGAGTTCTTGATGAGGGCCGTCTGGACCTTGCTGATGTTGGCCCACTCGGCGCCCAGGTAGCCCACGCTGTAGGGGAGCTGCTGGACCTGGCTGCCCACGCCGTTGTTGCCCGCGGCGCCGGTGCCCACGGGCCAGTTGACGGTGCTGCCCTTGCCGATCGCGGCGGCCCACGCGGGGCTGACCTTCACGAGGTAGTCGGTGAAGGTGCTCGTCGTGCCGCTGCCGTCGCTGCGGTGGACGATGCTGATGTCCTGGGCGGGCAGGCTGACGCCGGGGTTGAGCGCCTGGAGCGCAGGGTCGTTCCACTTGGTGATGTTGCCCATGAACATCTTGGCGATGGCGTCACCGTCGAGCTTCAGGGGCGTGGAGCCCAGCTCGGGGACGTTGTAGGCGATGGTGACGGCGCCCGCGGCGGCGGGGAGCTCGATGACGTCGGTGGCGTTGGCCAGCTCCGCGTCGCTCATGGGCGCGTCGCTGCCCGCGAAGTCCACGAGGTTCTTGGTGATGTCGCCGCGGCCCTTGCCCGAGCCGCCGCCGGTGTAGGAGATCGTCACTCCGGAGTTC
>JAJPHT010000043.1 GCA_021325135.1 Pseudomonadota bacterium
ATGGGGTGGTTCAAGCGGACGCCGGGCTGGGCCTGGCTCATCGGCGCCATCAACCTCGTGGGCATCGTCTACGGCTTCTACTATTACTGGAAGTACCAGCAGTTCCAGCAGACGCCCCTGTCGCTCTGGATTTTCGTGCCCGACAGCCCGCTCGCCGTCCTGTGGGCCGAGCTGGCGCTGATGGCCTATTGGCTGAAGCGGCGCCCGGGATGGTTGGACGCGTTGGCGTTCGTGGGCAACGTCCAGGTCGGGCTCTGGACCTGCTATGTCCTCGTCGCCTACGCGCCCTACATGGGGACGTTCGACTTCTCCGAGGGGATCCCCCTCAATCTCGTGCTCCTGGCCGGCCACTTCGGCATGGCGCTCTTGGGGCTGATCTTCCTCCAGGGGCTCCGCGACGAGTCGCGCATCCGCCCCCGCCGCGTGCTCTGGGCCATGGGGATCGCGGGCGCCTATTACCTCGTCAACGATGCCTTGGACTACTTCGGCCCGAGCTTCTACCGGCTGACGGAGCCCTGCGGCATGCGCCCCATCACGGTGCCGTGCATGCCCGGGGCGCCGGAGACGGGGCTCACCCTCGTGACGTTCGGCCTGACGATGGTCGGCCTGGCAGCCCTCGCATGGATCGCGTGGCCCCGCGCGCGAGCCGCGTCCGATGGCGGCGTGGCCGGCTCCAGCTCGGAGCGTCGGCCGTGACGGAAGGGCCGTCCACATTCACCGTTGGACGAACAATCCTATCCGGCTGCCCGCGATCTTGACTCGCCGAGACTGCGACGGCATCCCCGCTTCGGAAGCATTCTCGCTCCAACTTTCGAGGGGAATGCCAGCGTGATCTCGACAGGCCTCCTGCGCCTGAAGCCGCCATCCAAAGCCCCGCGGTGCTCCCCTGGGGGAATTGAGGGAGCACCGCGGTGGATGGCTTTCTCCTGGCCCGCTCCATCGCGGCGCCTCACGGATCGGCGCGCGCCGCGGGCGCAATCCCGCGAGGGAAGGTGGGGATGCTGCCTGCGACGGGAACGGAGCGTCGATGCTGGACGAGCGTCGCCAAGCCGGGATTCCGGCCGGCGAGGCCTCAGGATCGTCCTTGGATGCGGGGATCACCCCGCGTAACCTCCCCGCAAGGCTTGAACGGGAGGGCCCGCCATCGCCGCCGCGTGAAGGACGAGCCGCTGACGTACGCCGGCGCGGGCGTTGATATCCAAGCCAAGGACGAGGCGGCCAAGGCCATGGTGGGCCTTCTCTCCTACGCGCGCACCGGCATGGGCCGGCCCCTGGGCGGCGCGGGGCACTTCGCCGGGATGGTGGAGTTCGGCGAGCACGCGCTGGTCCTCGCGACCGACGGCGTGGGCACGAAGCTGGAGATCGCCAACGCGATGCGCAGGTGGGACACCGTGGGCATCGACTGCGTCGCGATGAACGTGAACGACGCCGTGTGCGTCGGCGCGGAGCCCATCGCGTTCGTGGATTACCTCGCGATCGACACGCCAGACCCGCTCCTCGTCGCGGAGCTCGCAAAGGGCTTGAACGAAGGCGCGCGCCAGAGCAACATGACCATCGTGGGCGGCGAGACGGCGGTGCTTCCCTCGCTGGTCAAAGGGTTCGACCTCGCGGGCACCGTGCTGGGCGTCGTGCGGAAGGACCGCATCGTCTCGGGCGAGCGCATCGCTCCAGGTGATATCATGGTGGGCGCCGCGTCCAGCGGCGCGCACAGCAACGGCTACACGCTGATCCGCCGCGCCATGGAGAAGGCGGGCGTCAAGCTCGACGACAAGCTCCCCTCCGGCGCCCGCGTCGGCGACGCGCTGCTCGTCCCGACGCGGATCTACGTGCGCGCCGTCCTCGAGCTGCTCGAGGCGCTCCCGCACGGCGCGGTGCACGGCATCGCGCACATCACAGGCTCGGGCCTCCTCAACGTGCCGCGCCTCAAGAAGGACGTGCGCTACGTGATCGACGCGCCGCTGCCGGTACCCGAGATCCTGCGCGCGGTGCAGCGCTGGGGCGGCGTGGCCGAGGACGAGATGTGGCGCACGTTCAACATGGGCATGGGGCTCTGCGTCCTCGTCGCGCCCGAGCACGAAAGCCGTGCGGTCGAGATCCTCGCGAAGCACTTCCCAGCCCAGCGCGTGGGGCGTGTGGAGGCTGGCGCGGGCATCAGCGTGCCCTCGGCGCGCGTCGCGCTCACGGGCGCGAAGGCGCAGTTCTAGCGCGCGAGCCTCAGGCGCCACGGACGGCCCGGCGCCGCGGGCGGGCTGAGCTCCGCGACGAGCGCGCCCGTGGCGTCCAGCAGCAGGAAGCGCGGCCCATCCTCCTCGCGCACGGCCACGCAGCCGGCGGCGGGCAGGCGGATGGGTGTCTGCGCGCCCGCGCGCGTGCCGTAGGTCGCGCGGAACGCGGCCGCGTCGGGGCACACGCTCGCCAGCGCGAGGGTGAACCTCAGGAGGCTCTCCTCGGCCTCATTTGTGGACACGTCGGGCCGGAGCGGCCTGGGCCGCATGATCCTTGGCCGGGATCGATCGGGTATGGGCGGATTCCTTGTCACGCAGCGAGGCGATGCCGCGCTCCAGGGCGTGCGTGATGGTCGAGAACTCCTTGCCCGGTCCGGTCCGCTCGACGACCTATGCGTAGAGGTCGGGGTCCGGCGACACGCCGACCTTCACCTTGCGTCCGGTTCCCTGGATCCTGGGCCTTGGCACCAGACGCGCATGCCGCCTTCGGGCAAAGCGCGGCGGGTTTGCCGCATCCTCCATGGTCGGACCGGGGCGGATGCGCGCGCCTGCGCCGCGGAGTCCCGAAACCCGGCTTTACCCGGACGCGTCCCCGCAAGGCGCACGCTCGGAGCCCGCCGCGCGCCGCGGAACCTTGATGTAGCGGCCTCGTGTAGGCCGTTCGCCGCCAGGGCACGGTGAAGCCGCCCCGCGCTTTGCGCGTGGCCGACCGAGCCTCCAGGCCCCGGCCGCGAAGGAGACTGGTTGCATTGGCCACGCAGGAGCGCCTGCTGG